>NZ_BAAABU010000013.1:0-202297 GCF_039521145.1 Saccharothrix mutabilis subsp. mutabilis | reverse complement strand
GGTCGAAAAACTTTGCTCGTTCCTCGCAAACTTTTTGGCCCGACCCCCGAAAAGTGTGGTAGCCCTTCGGGCAGGTCATACGGTGGGGAACACGGAGGCCCCTTGTGGCTGGGAGCCCAGCCGAAAAGCGTGCCGCTGCGCGGCGTAAGTGCCGTTGCGGAGTGTGGGTTCGTTGCGGTCAGGAGCGGGCGGCGGCTACGAAGTCTCGCATCAGGCCGTGGTCCTTGACGCCCCTGCTGGATTCCACGCCGCTGGACACGTCCACGCCCCACGGTTTGGCCTGTGCGACCGCCTCGCTGACGTTGCGCGCGTCCAGGCCGCCCGCCAGCAGCCACCTTCCGTCCGGACGGGCACCCTCCAGGGCGGCCAGGTCCCAACGGTGGCCTGAGCCGGCGTCGGGGGAGTCCAGCAGCAGCATGTCCTCGCCGAACGCGCCCACCCGGACGTCCGTTTCGGCGTGAAGGCTCACCGCCCGGATCAGCGGCACGCCCACCGCCGCGACCTCGTCGAACGCCGAGCGCGGGTAAGCGCCGTGCAGCTGTACCGCCCCCACTCCGGTCAACGTCGCCAGCCGCGCGACCTCCGCCGCCTCGACGCCCCGGAACACTCCCACCGACAGCACGCCGGGCGGCACCTCGCGGACCAGCGCCGCCGCGGTTTCCGCGTCGATCTGGCGGGGGCTGGTGGTGAGGACGAAACCGACCGCGTCCGCGCCGGCCTCCACAGCGGTGGCCACGTCGGACGCCGTCCGCAGGCCGCACAACTTCACGTACACGGCCCGAACGCTATCCCACCGGCCTCACCAGTCCGCCGCGCCCTTGAAGGAGGTCGCGGTGGGCGCGTACCCCAGGCGGGTGCGGGCGGCGGTCGTGTCCAGGGTGCGTTCGTGGGCCAGGTGGCTGATCGCGTACCTGGTCAGGCGCGGCGGGGTCGAGGCGCGGGCCAGTCGCCACACCGGCTCCGCCACCGCCGCCAACGGCCACGCCACCCGCAGCGGGAGGTGCCGGATGCGCACGTCCAGCCCGCGTTCGGCCAGCAGTGCCAGCAGTGCCTCTTCCAGCACGACGGGCTCGGCGTCGGCCACGTTGTAGACGCCCGGTTCGCCCGTGCACGCCAACAGGGTCGCCTGCACCAGGTTGTCGATCGACGTCAGCGACTGCCGCGCCCGCCCGTCCCCGACCAGGAACAACGTCCGCCCCCGGATGGCGCTCAGCACGCGCGGCAACAGCGTCGGATCGCCCGGGCCGTACACGGCGTGCGGTCGGAGGACCACCGTGTTCGGGCGGCCCAGAACCAGTCGTTCGGCCTCCGCCTTGGTCTCGCCGTAAGGGGTCAGGTACCGCGTGACCGGCGCGGCCGACTCGACGGCGTTGACGTTCGGCGTGAACGGGTCGTACACGCTCGCCGACGACATGTGCACGAACCGCGCGCCGGGGAACGACGCCAGCACGTGCCGCGTGCCGGCCACGTTCACCCGCCGGATGCGCGAGGCCGAACCCCAGTCGGTGACCGCCGCCGCCGAGTGCACCACGGCGTCGACCTCCGGCGGGTCGGGCAGGGGGCCGGCGGCGATGTCCCAGTCCCGCGACCCGTAGGCGTGCACCCGCCAGCCGCGCGCCTCGGCGGCCCGCCGGACCGCCCCGCCGACGAACCCGGTCGCGCCGGTCACCGCGAGCCGCATCAGCGGGCCAGCTTCGCGCGCAACGCGGACCGGTCGAGCTTGCGGGTCCGGCCGGTGACCGGCAGTTCGGGCAGCACGGTGATCTCGTCGGGCAGCGCGGCGGCGTCGATGAGGTGCGGCAACGCGGCCCGCACGCGGTCGGCCAGGTCGGGGCCGGCGTCCGGCGCGGGCACCAGGGCCAGCACGATCCGTTCGTCGCCGATCTCGTCCGGCACGCCGACCAGCACCGCCGCCGCGACCCCGGGCAGGCCGGCGATGACCGGTTCGTGCAGGCCGGGGTACACGTTGGCGCCGCCGCGCAGGATCATGTCCTTCTTCCGGCCGGTGAGCACGAGCCGGTCGCCGTCCAGGCGCGCGAGGTCGCCGGTGGCGTGCTCGGTCAGCGGCGGTTCGCCCAGGTAGCCGCGGCACAGGTTCGGGCCGGACACCAGCAGTTCGCCGTCGTCGGCGATCCGCGCCCGCACGCCGGGCAGCGGCCGGCCCAGCAGATCGCCGCCGTGCGCGATCTTCTCCTCGCCGGTGGCGATGGCGACCGGCAGGATCTCCGTCATCCCGTACACGGCCAGCAACTCCACGTCCGGCAGCGCGCGCCGGGCCCGTTCGAGCAGCGGCGGCAGGACGGGCGCGGACCCGAGCAGCACCTGGCGCAGCGAGCGCGGCAGCGCCACCCCGCTGTCCAGGACGGCGGCGAGGTCGGTCGGGACGAGGAAGGTGTGCGTGGCGCCGTCGAGGCCGGCGGCGAGGGCGGTCGGGTCGGCGGCGGGCGCGAAGCCGTGCGGCGGCAGGGACCAGTGCGCGCCGGCGACCAGCGCGGGCAGGCCGAGCATCAGCTGGTCGGTGTGCACGCGGCTGTCCGGGCCCAGCGCGCACCGCGTGGCCAGGGCGTCCAGCGCGGCGGCCAGCGAACCGCGCGTGTGCACGACGGCCTTCGGCGCGGCCGTGGTGCCGGAGGTGAACACGACGACCGCGTCCTGGTCCGGGTCGGCCTCGGGGAAGGGCGCGTCGGCGACCGGTTTCGCCAAGGCCCTCATGGACACCGCGCCGACCGGCACGCCGGGCAGCCACGGCCCGGACCTGATGTGCCGCACCGGCAGCGCGGAGTAGTTCGGCAGCAGCAAACCACGCCTGCGGGCCAGCGCCCGCAGCGGCCCCGGCGCGCTCGCCGCGTACAGCACGGACTCCGCCGCCGCCCAGCCCGCCGCGGCCAGTTCGGTGCGTCGGGCGAACAGCTCCGGCCCGACGCCGGGGTCGACGAACACGACCGTGCCGCCGGCCGCGACCGTCCCCAGCGCCAGCACGATGGCGTCCGGGCCGGGTCGGACGGAGAACAGCATCCGCGTGCCGGGCGTGAAACCCATGTCCCGCAACCGTTGCGCGGTGCTCAACACCCGGGCCGACAGCTCGGCGTGGGTCAGCGTCCGGCCGCGGGCGTCGGTCAACGCGGGCCGCGGGCCGTGTTCGCGACCGGCGCGCAACACCTCCACCAGCAGGTCAGCCACGCCGCACCACCAGCCTCTCGTAGCACGGGATCAGCACCCGCCGCGCCGCCCGACGCTCCACCACGGACAGCGGCGCGCAGTCCAGCACGGCGTCCAGCACGGCCCGGATCTCGGCGTACGCCAACGGCATCCCGAGGCAGAAGTGCGGTCCCGCGCCGAACCACAGTTGCCGCACGTCCGGCGGGTGCGGCCGGTCCGGGTCGAACGACCCGAGCGCGCGGGCAGCGGAGATGGTCGCGATCACGACCCGGTCCCCGGCCCGCACCCGCACCCCGCCCACCTCGGTGTCGGCGGCGACGCTGCGCAGCATGACCGGCGACGGCACGGTCACCCGCAACGCCTCGGCGATCACGTCGTCGGCCCGCGTGCGGTCGCGCGCGAGCCGGTCCAGCCACCCGGAGTCGTGCAGCAGGGCGACCAGGCGCGGGACGTAGGACACCAGGGTTTCGGTGCCGGTGAGGACGAACGCGGCCACCGCGCCCAGCGCCTCCTCCTCGGTGAGCCCGAGCCGCCGCATCCGGCCGGGCACGGTGGCCGGGTCGCCGTCGGCGTAGGCCCGCGCGGCGGGCCGGGTGAGGGTGCCCAGCGCCTGCCGGCCGTGCCGCACCTGCGCCGGGGTCAGCGAGGGCCGGCCCAGCCGGACCATCGACGTGATGGCGGTGCCCGCCGCGTGCGCCGCGACCGCCTCGCCGGGCTCCAGCCCGACCAGTTCGCAGATCACCGCGCCGACCAGCCGCCGCACGACCCGGACGAGGTCCACCGGCCCGGCGGCGAGGTCGTCGCGCAGGCGCTGCACCGGCTCGTCGGCCACGCGGGCGCACAGGTCGGCGACGCTGCGCGGCGTGAACAGGCCGGACAGCTTGCGGCGCAGTTCGGCGTGGGCCGCGCCCTCCATGTTCAGCAGCACCGTCGGGCCGACCACGGGCGTCCACAGGTCGGCGGGCGAACCGGGACCGGTCTTGGTGAAGTGCGCCGGGTCGTTGAGGACCTGCTTGGCGATCCCGGCGTCGCTGACCACCACGCCGACGCGGGGCACGCGGACCACCGGCGCGATCCGGCCGAGGCCGCGCACCAGCGGGTAGGCCAGCGGGTGCGCGGCGAGCTGGAGCTTGAGTTCCCAGTTCACCGGATGTCCACGACGTCCGGGCGGTAGCGGTGGTCGGCGTACCAGGCGAGGGTCTTGCGCAGGCCCCACGCCCGCGCCCGCCGCGAGGAGCCGCGCACCACGACGTCCCGGCGCGGCCCGTACGCGCGGGTGTGCAGGCGCACGGCGTTGACCAGGGCGCGGTCCTCGTGCAGGTCCTCGATCCTGGACCGGGGGAACCCGCCGGCCAGCGCGTACAGCTCGGCGGTGATCGCCATGTTGCAGCCCGCGGTCATCACGTACGGGCCGCGGTAGCGCGGGTCGCGGTTGCCGGGCCGGATCTTGCCGAACAGCGACGCGACCCCGACGGCGGCGACCAGCACCCACCGCTGCACCGCCGGCAGCCCTTCGTCCCGGCGCGGCAGGAGTCGGCCCGACACCAGGCGCAGGCCGTCGCCGAACGCGGCCTTGACCCGGGCGGTCCAGTCCGGGGCGGGCAGGCAGTCGGCGTCGGTGCGGGCCAGCCACCGCGCGCCCTGCCCGATGGCGTACCGCATACCGGTGTCGGCGGCGGCCCCCGTGCCCTTCTCCGGCTCGTGGACGATCTCCAGCCGCAGCTCGGGGTGCTCCTCGGCGAACCGCCGCACGACCTCCGCGGTCGAGTCGGTCGAGCCGTTGTCCACCACCACGAGCGTGAAGTCCGCGTCCTGCTGCGCGGCCAGCGCTTCCAGCGTCGCCGTGATCCCGCGCTCCTCGTTGTACGCGGGCACGACCACCCACAGGCTCACAGCCGCACCACCACCAGGCCGAGGCTGACCCCGCCCGCCAGGCCGACCAGCGCGACCAGGTCACCGGGTCCGCAGCGGCCCATCCGCTGGGCGGTGACCAGTTGCAGCGGCAGGCTCGCCGACGCCACGTTGCCGTGCTCGGGCAGGGTGATCACGAGCTTGTCCTTGGGCACGCCGACCCGGTCGGCGAACACGTCCAGGTAGGGCAACGACACCTGGTGCACGCCGACCACGGCGAAGTCGTCCCAGGTCAGGCCCAGCCGGTCCAGGGTGCTGTCCAGGATGCCGCCGCCCAGCCCGAGGAACGCGCTCTTCAGCCGCGCCCCGTCGAGGTCGAAGTAGGTGTGCTCGGGGTCGCGCGGGTGCCGCGACCCGCCGCCGGGCAGCGTGCCGACGTCCCACTGGGTCGAGTCGGCGGTGAAGCCGCACCCGACGATCCCGGTCTCGCCCTCGGTGAGCAGGACCGCCGCGCCCGCGTCGGACAGCGTGTAGCCCGGGAACGCCCGCAGGAACTCCCGCAGCCCGCCGACCTCCCACCGCACGGCCCGCGACGGTGACTCACCGCTCGCGATCAACACCGTGCGGTAACGGCCGGCGCCGATCAGCGCGTCGGCGACCTCGATCGCGTTCAGCACGCTGTTGCAGGCGTTCTTGACGTCCATCACCGGGCAGCGCAGCTCCAGCTTCGCCGCCACGATGTGCGCGGTGGCGGGCTCGACCATGTCCTGGCTGGCCGACGCGAACAGCAGCAGGTCCACGTCCCCCGGCTCGGTGCCGGTGTCGGCCAACAACTTCCGCGCCGCCGCGACCGCGAGGTCCGACGCCTGCTCGTCGTCGCGCATCACGTGCCGCGACCCGATCCCCGTCAACCGCCGGATCAACCCGGCGGGCGGGGTGAACGGCCCCACCCGCCGTTCGACCTCGTCCGTGCCCACCTGCCGTTCGGGCAGATGCACCGCCACACCGGCCAACCGTGTCCCCACTCCGGCACCTCCTCGCTGCACGCTATATGCGAGTGCCGCCGGGTGACCTCGGTATAACTACTCGGATGGCGCATCAGCGCAGGACCGGGCGGACCTGGTGGGGCCCAGCCGCTGGTCGTGGCGGGGGCCAGGTCCGTGGTGAGTTGAACCTGGAGGAGCCGAAGGGTCCGGGTCGGGCGGTCGATCGCCTCCCGGTGGTGCGGCTCGGCGTCTTCCGAGGTCAGGTGGCCCGAGATCGCGGACCGGACGGCTCGCCGGGGCCGGGCGGCAGGGGGTCGGGCCGGGGGAGCGGCTCCGGTCGTGGCAGACCGGGGTCGTGGGGCAGCGGTTCGGGCCCCGGCGGCACCGGGTCCGGGATGGGGGTCGGGGGAACCGGGTCGGGCTCGCCGGGCGTGGGCCGCGGCGACGGCGGCTCGGGGTGGGGAACGGTCATCGCTCCTCCTCGTGGGTCGAGCGTACGGCCGCGGGTTACCCGGAAGCGCCGATCGCTACCCGCCGGCGGCCCGGGGCTTGTCCAGCACGAAAGCGGTGTAGCGGCAGGCACGGGCCCAAGCGCGGTGGGCCACCACGCTCCGCGCGGCGGCGGACCAGTCCTCCCGGCTCAGCTCCCGCAGGCCCGGCCAGCGCGAGCGGAGCACCCGACGGCCCAGCGGTGACCGCATCAGAGCGAGCACGGGACCGGCCAGGCTCATCGGCCGTTCCAGCACCGGTCGGGTCCAGTCGTGCACGGCGGTCACCGCGAAACCCGCCTCCCGCGCGCGCACGACGTACCGGTCCAGCGGCTCGATCTCCTCGAAGCACCACGCCGAGCGCACCGCACCGTCCCGGTCGACCGTCTCGATGGTCGAAGGGTCCGCCGAACGCCACGTGAAGTCCACCAGCACCAGCCGACCGCCCGGCCGCAGCACCCGGAACGCCTCACCCAGGAACGCCCGCCGCCCGTCCGGGCCGAAGTGGAAAGCCGCCTCCAGGCAGTGCACCCGGTCGAACACGCCCAAATCCGGCAACTCCGTCACGTCGGCGACCGCGAAGGACGCACCCGGCCGGCCACCGAACCGCCGCCGCGACTCCTCGACCTGCTCCGGCTGCACGTCCACACCCAGGGCGTCGCAACCCCGCTGGGCCAACACCGCCGTGGACAACCCGCGCCCGCAGCACGCGTCCAGCACCCGGTCACCCGGCTCGGCCCCCACCAGGTCCAACGACCGCCGCAGCAACTCCCGCTGGAACCACCCGAGCCCACCCAGGCCGTGGTGCAGGGTCGGAACGGTGTAGTACCCGACGTTGACCAGGTCACCCCACCCGACGTGGCGCAGCAGGTGGAACAGGACGTTGGTGTCGCTGTAGGAATCCGCGATGCGCCGCCGCTCCACCATCCCCCGATCGTGGCACGCGGGGGAACACGCGTCCACTGTGGATCAGACCTTCGCCACGTCCAGCAGCGGCTCGTGCGTCTGGTCCGGGTCGGTGGACCTGGTCCACTTGTCGGTGCCTGCCTTGACCAGCGCTGCCTTCACGGCCTCCGGCGTGGCGGTCGGGTTCTTCGCCTTGTGCAGCGCCGCCGCGCCCGCGACGTGCGGGCTGGCCATCGACGTGCCCGAGATCGTGTTGTACCGCTCGCCCTTCGGCCACGTGGACAGGATGCACACGCCCGGCGCGATGATGTCCACGTCCTCGCCGTAGTTGGAGAAGTCCGCGAACGTGTCGTCCACGTCCCGGCGGCACGTCGAGGGCGCGCCGCCCTCGGGCTTGCCGTTGAAGTCGGCCAGCGCGCTGACCGTGATGACCTCTTCGTAGGTCGCCGGCACGAACGAGGTCGTGGCGGTGGCGCTGTTGCCCGCCGCCACCACGTAGGTCACGCCCGCCTTGACCGAGCGGCAGATCGCCTCGTGCATCACGTCGGTGTTCGCGCCGCACTTGCTGTCGCTGCCGGTGCCGCCGAGGCTCATGTTGGCGACCTCGATGTCCTTGGCGTTGGCGGTGACGAAGTCGATGCCGCAGATGACGTCGGACCACGTGCCGCTGCCGCTGTTGCTGAGCACCCGCACCGGCCACACCCGCGCGCCGGGCGCGACGCCGACGACGCCGACCTCGTTGTCCAGCGCGCCGATGGTGCCGGCGACGTGCGTGCCGTGGCCGTTGCCGTCGTCGGCGCTCTGGCCGGTGGAGCAGTTCTTCGCGCCGGCGGTGTGCACGTTGAGGTCCGGGTGGTCCAGGTCGATGCCGGTGTCGATCACGGCGACGTCCACGTCCACCTTCTCGTCCTTGCCGTCGATCTTGGCCGTCGGGCTCAGGTCGGCCTCCACGCGGTCGACGCCGGTGGGCAGGGTCTGCGCGGTCGTGGTGACCACGCCGTCCGGCTGCACCAGCTTCACCCGCGGGTCGGCCGCGATGCGGGCGGCGTCCGACGGGGTCATCTTCGCCGAATAGCCGCGCACGCTCGACTCGTACAAGTGCACCGGTTGCACGCCGAGTTCGGCGGCCACGGAGGTCACCGGCGCGTTCTCGTCGAGCAGGACGATGTATCCGGTGGCGGACTCCGCGCCGGCGGGTGCGGCGGTGACCGCGGTGGCCAGGAGGACGGCGGCGAAAAGGGCTTGGCCCGGAAGACGTCGCATGACTTCTCCTCTGGGGGCGTTCTCAAGTCGGACACGTTGCTCGCACCCGTTCAGCAGGGAGTTACCTCCGCTGAACGGGGGGTAAACCGTGCCGCCGTTCGCGAACCCGAAAGAGTTGCGGACCCCCGCAGTGCAGCAAGCGTCAGCCCTTCGCAGCCTTGTGCGGGCTTCCGCCGTCCCGTTGGGTGGGACGGGTCTCAAACACCCGTCCGAGGGGCCGCGCCTACCCGCACCCCTCGCCCCTGCGAAAGGGCGGAGCTATGAGAACGGTTCGTCATGCCCTCGTCGTCGCCGTCGCCGCGGCGACCGCGCTGGTCCCCGCCACCACCGCCACCGCCGCACCGGCCGACCTGGCCGCGGTCACGTCGTCGCTGGGCCCCGACCGCACGGCCGGCGCGCACCTCGACGCCGGGCGGCTCGTCGTCAACGTCACCGACCACGCCGCCGCGGCGGCCGTGCGCGCGGCGGGCGGCCAGGCCCGCCTGGTCACCCGCAGCACCCGGCACCTGGACCGGGTGCGCACCGCGCTCGACACCGGCGCCCCGGGCACGGCCCTGGCCCTCGACCCGGCCGCCAACCAGGTCGTCGTCACCGCCGACGACTCCGTGCCCGCCGACCGCCTGGCGCGCCTGCGCTCGGCGGCCGAGGACACCGGGGGAGCGGCCCGCGTCGACCGCGCCGCCGGCACGTTCGCACCGCTGATCTCCGGCGGCGACGCCATCTACGGCGGCGGGTACCGCTGCTCGCTGGGCTTCAACGTGCGCAGCGGCGGCACGTACTACTTCCTGACCGCCGGCCACTGCACGGACTCGGCCACCGCCTGGTTCGCCGACTCCGGGCAGCGGACCAGGCTGGGCGACCGCACCGGGTCGAGCTTCCCCGGCAACGACTACGGCATCGTCCGCTACACCAACACCTCCGTCGCGATCTCCGGCACCGTCGGCGGCACGGACATCACGGCGGCGGCCGACCCGGTCGTGGGCCAGTCCGTCACGCGCCGGGGCAGCACCACCGGCACCCACAGCGGCACGGTCACCGCGCTGGACGTGACCGTGCACTACTCCGGCGGCGGCACGGTGCGCGGCATGATCCAGACGACCGTGTGCGCCGAACCCGGCGACAGCGGCGGGCCGCTGTACGACCGGGGCACCGCGCTGGGCCTGACCTCGGGCGGCAGCGGCGACTGCCGGCGCGGCGGGACGACGTTCTACCAGCCGGTCACCGAGGCGCTGGCCAAGTACGGCGTGTCGGTGTTCTGAGCGTCGCCTCGGGTGTCCCCGGGTCCTCTTCCGGGGGCACCCGGGGTGTGTAGAGTGCGGGGGTGCCGGGTGCGACCGGCATTCGTAGCCCCGGGTTCAGCAGCCAGCCCGCGCGGCCCGGCGATCCGGGACTCTCACGGTGGGGTTGGCTCATGCGCAGGTCGGGGAGTGTGCAGCACGCGCGCGACTTGGGTCGCCACGACCACGTGTGCTGGTCGTACGACGACATCGCGGATTTCCGGGACCGTGCGCGCGAGTACCTCGCCGAGGGCTTGGCGCTGGGGCAGCGGGTCCGCTACGTGGCCGCCGGGGACGACGCCGGCGTCCTGTCCGGGTTCGAGGAGGCCTTGGCGTCCGGCGCAGCGCAGGTCACCTCTTTGGGTGACACCTATGCGAGTGGTTCCGTCGTCGTGCCCGAGGACCAGGTCCGCGCCTACGCCGCGGCCACCGAGGAGGCGCTGGCGGCCGGCCACACCGGGCTGCGGGTCGCGGCGGAGGCGACGCCGCTGGTGCGCACGCCCGCGCAGCTCGCCGCCTTCCTGCGCTACGAGCACCTGGTGGACCGGTACATGGCCGGGAACCCGTTCTCGGCCATGTGCGGCTACGACACGACCCAGCTGGACCGGCCCGCGGTCACCAAGCTGGCCGGCGTGCACCCGTGCGCGAACCGGCCCGCGCCGTTCCGCTTGCACGCGGTGGCCGTGCGCCCCCACGGCGACAGCGGCCCGGCCGGCGGTGTCCTCGAACTGGGCGGGGAGGTGGACGCGTCCGGGCACGAGCTGCTCGGGGCGTTGCTGGAACGCATCGAAACGGGCTCGGGCGGGCTGGTCGTGCACGCGCCGGAACTGTCGTTCATCGACCACCGCGGGTTGCTGATGCTGGCCGACTCCGCGAGACGGCGGGGCGGGGAACTGGTCCTGCGCACCCGCGCCACCGGTGCGGCGCGCCTGGTCGAGGTCCTCGACATCCCCGACGTCCGGGTGGAGCAGATCCCATGAACACCTTCGTCCACCCCGCGTTGTTCTACCGCACCGACCAGGAGTACCTGGCGGCGCTGGTGCCGTTCGCGACCGAGGGCCTCGACGCCGGCCACCCGGTGGCGATGGCCGTGCCGGGTGACCGCCTCGACCTGGTGCGCGCCGGCCTGGGCGCGCTGGCCTCGCACGTGACGCTGCTGGACATGGCCGTCGAGGGCCGCAACCCCGGCCGCATCATCGCCCGCGTGCTGCGCCGCTTCGCCGACCGGCACCGCGACCGGCACGTCCGGATCGTGGGCGAGCCGGTGTGGGCGGGGCGCAGCGCCACCGAGTACCCGGCGTGCGCCCAGCACGAGGCGTTGATCAACCTGGCGTTCGACGGCCGGGACGTGACGATCCTGTGCCCCTACGACGTGTCGTCGTTGTCGGAGCGGGCCGTCGCGGACGCGATGGTGACCCATCCCGTGGTGTGGGAGGGGACGTCGTCCTACGAGAGCGCCGAGTACGACGTGCCGGGCCTGCTGGACCGCTACAACGAGCCGCTGCCCGAGCCGCCGGCGGACGCCGTGTTCGAGGTGTCCACGACCGGGGACCTGGCCGACGCGCGCCGGTTCGCGGCGGCGCGGTGCGGTGCCGCGGACCGGGTGGCCGACGTGGAGCTGATCGTCACCGAGCTGGCCACCAACAGCCTGCGCCACAGCGGCGGGCCCTGCCGGGTGGGGGTCTGGCAGGCCGACGGGCACCTGGTGTGCGACGTCCGGGACGGCGGGGCGTTGGGCGACCCGCTGGCCGGGCGGCGGCCCCCCGAGCCGGGGCAGCTCTCGGGGCGGGGGTTGCTGATGGTCAACGACCTGGCCGACCTGGTCCGCCTGCACACCGGCCCCGCCGGCACGACCGTCCGGGCTCTGCTCGCCCTGTCCTGACCCCGCGTCCGAGGTCCACTGTGGATCTGGCGAAGGCCGGTCTTCCACGTGTCTCGATTGGCGGGATCTGGAGCGGCGGCGTCCATTCCGGACGGCGGAAACGAGAGATGGATTACTCCGTGTCGTCCCACCGGCAGGGGGTCGGCTGAGCGAGGATGTGCATTGTGAACCGAGCTCGGAAAGTTGCCGCTGCCTGGTCGGAGCTCGCGGCCGACCAGTTGGCGGAGCAGGTGCGGCTGATGGTCAAGGCGCGGGACGCCGGGGCGCGGGCCGTGTGGGGGGCCGTGGCCGAGGACCAGGTGCTGGTCGCTCGGGTGCGGGGTGCGTTGTCGGCGCTCAAGGCCGAGTTCCGGGGGCACCGGGACGAGGTGATGTGGCTGTTGTGGATCAACCAGGCCCAGCAGCACCTGGTGGCCGAGACCGCGCCCGCGGCGCCCGTGGCGGAGCACGACGTCGTGGCCGACCTCGACCTCGACCTCGACGAGGACGTGGCCGAGGACGTGGTCGCGCTGCCCGTGCAGGAGCCGGTGGCGGCTGCCCGGGTCGTGCGGGACGTGCCCGTCATGGTGTTCCAGGAACCGTCGGCGTGAGCCTGGACCGGGTGCGCCGAGCGCACCCGGTCTCAACCCCACCTCACCGGGCCCGGCCACGGCCGCGGCGTGCACATGGGATCGCGGGGCAAGGGATGCGGCCCGCTGTGTGCTGCCCGGCGTGTGCTGCCCGGTGTGCGTCGCGCTGGGTGTGCGGAGGAGCGGCGGGCGGGTCAGGCGGCGAGTAGTTCGGCTTCCTCCGGCAGCGGGTCGAGCAGGGGGTCGAGGTCGGTCAGCAGGCGTTCGGCTTCGGCCAGCGACTCCGCGATGCCGGCTCGGCGCTCGTCGAGCCGGTCGGCTCGCGCGCGGGCCTCGGCGACCAGGCGGTGGGCCCGGTCCTCCGCCTCGCGGACGAGCCGTTCGGCGTAGGCGCGTGCCGCGGCGCGTTGGTCGGCGACCTCGCGGAGCGCTTCGGCTCGGCGGGCCGCCATGGCGACCTCGAAGTCGGCCTGCACGCGGGCGCGCAGGCGGGCGGCCTGGTCGTCCAGGTCGCGGCGGCGTTGTTCGGCCTCGCGGGTCGTCGCGTCCACCTGGTCGCGGGTGCGGCGCAGCAGGTCGCGGTGCTCGGTCTCCATCTCGTGGCGGCGCGCGTCGAGGTCGGCGACCAGGCGCTCGTGCCGCTCCCGCAGGCGTTCGGTCGCGCGGCGGGTGGTCTCCCACGCCTGGTCCGCCGCCGCGCGCGCCCGCGCGGTGACCTCGTCGGCCTCGGCGTGCGCGAGTTCGAGCATGCGGCGCAGCCGCTCCGACAACGCCTCCGGCTCGACGGGCGTGCGGCACACCCGGTCCAGCGTGTCCCGCAACTCCCGGATCTCCGCGCGGGCGCGTTCGAGTTCGCGCGCGAGGTCGTCGGCGCGCGCCACCGCCGCGTCGCGGTCCACCGCGAGCAGCCGGAGATCCGCCTCCACCGCCGCCACGTAGTGCCGGACCTGGCGGCGGTCGAACCCGCGCCACGCCGCGTCGAAGTCCGTGCGCAGGGGGACGAGTTCCTCGCGGCCGTCGGTCACCTGGTCCACCAACCCTTCCAACGATCTTCCTCCGACACCGGGGAATACGAACGTCCGCGCCGACCGGTTCCGGGAACCGCGTCACACCGCCCGAGTGGACGTACGCGATAGTGCAACCGTGCGGGTTCTCTTACAGGACGCGGTGTGGGTCCACTACGGGCAGTTGTCGGTCGAGAGCGACGTCGAGATCGGCGGCGACATGGGGGCGTGCTTCGGCGGGCAGCGCAACGGTCTGCTCGGCGCGGCCGTGCCGGGGACGCTGTTCCTCATGACGGGGTTGCACACCGGCGAGGTCGGCTTCACCGTCGAGCTGCACGACAGCGAGCCTTCCCTTGGCGCGGAATGGGAAGACGTCGTCGAGGCGTCGTTCCGGCCGATCGGCGAGGCGTCGCTGGTGGGGTGGGCCGGTGAGTGGTCCGAGGAGTTGGGCCTGGCCGAGACCGACTACCGGGTGCGCTACTGCGGCGTCGGCATGGACCGCGATAACGCGGGCGAGCCGGAGGACGTGGAGCAAGAGCGGTACCTGCTCCAGTTCTGGCCCGCGCCGCCCGCGCCCGACGCCGTGGTCCGCCAGACCAGCGCGCAGGCCGGGTACTGGCACGCCTTCGCCCGCCGGCAACCCCCGCCGCCGACGCCCGAGGAGAGGGAACGCGCCCGCCTCGCGGCCGAGGAGGAGCGTCGGCGCGCGGACGAGCGGGCGCGGCACGAAGCGCTGGTGCGCGAGTGGGGCGGGGTGCTGCCCGATCCCCGGCTGGTGGCGATGCGGCGGCCGGCCCTGAATCTCGCCCGCATGGACCGGCCGCTGCTCGACGCGTTGGCGGACGCGCCCGAACAGGTGCAGCGCGGCATCGCCCGGTGGGCGGCGCGGCGGGCGTGCGTGGAGGCGGGGTTGGACGGCGTCGCGTGGATCGCGCCCGCCTTGGACGCGGTGGACCGCGGTGAGCCGCTGCCGCCGCCGTTCGAAGACGACCGGGAGCCGTGGGACCGGTTGCTCTCCGACCCGACCGTGCCGCAGACCCTGATCACCACGCCGGACGGCCGCATCGACAACTTCCTCCAGCAGGCGATGGCGCTGCCGGTGCTGTTCGCGGTGACCGGGGAAGACCCGCTGCGCGCGGCGGTGGAGGTCGTGCACACCGCCGCCGCCACCATGGGGTACGGGCGGCACGGGGTGTTGTTCGCCGAGCTGCGCCAGGCTTTCCCGGGGCTGCGGTAAGAGTTCGGCGGGTCGCGAGAGGTGTTCTAGGCCTCGAACACGACCCGCCCGTCCACGACGGTCATGGCGACGCCGACGTGCGGCAGGTCGGCGGGGTCCACGTCGAGCGGGTTGGTCTCCAGGACGCACAGGTCGGCCGCCTTGCCGACCTCCAGCGTGCCCTTCCACGACTCCGCGCCGTCCTGGTGCGCGGGCAGCACTGTGTAGGCGCGCAGCAGGCGGCGCATCAGGACGCGGCTCGCGGGCAGGTCCAGCCACTGGGCGGCGGCGGCGACCCCGCGCCGCCAGTCCGGGTCGAGCACCGGCGCGTCGGAGCTCAGGCACACCCGCACGCCGCGCTCGAACGCGTCCCGCAGCGGCCACGCGGTGCGCACCACGTCCTCGCCCAGGGCGGCGGCCAGCCAGGGCGCGGTGGTGACCGCGATGCCGGGTTGGGTGTTCAGGCCGATGCCGAGGGCGGGCAGGCGGTCCAGCACGTGCGGCGGGACGAGGTCGCCGTGGATCAGGTAGTGGCGGCCCGCCGGGCCGTGCGCGGCGATCGCGGCGGCCAGGGCGTCGACCACGACCTCGGTGGTCCGGTCGCCGGTGGCGTGCACGCCGATCTGGTGGCCGGCGCGGTGGGCGAGGGTGATCATGGCGCGCAGGTTGGCCTCGCGGTCGGGGTCGTGCTCGCCCTCGACCAGCAGGTGGCCGGAGGTGCCGTCGGCGTAGCAGTGGTGGGTCCAGGCCGACCGCATGGGCGGGATGCCGTCGGCGAAGATCTTCACGCCGGTGACGTTGAGCCAGCGCGGGTCGGCGGTCGGCGGCGCGGTGGCCAGGCCGGATTCGAAGGCCCGGAGTGAGCTGGGGCCGTCCAGTTCGCCGAACAGGCGCAGGACGGTGACGCGGGCGCGCAGTTCGCCCTCGGCGGCCAGGGCGGCGTACTCGTCGAGCACCGCGCTGCCGAAGCAGCCGGTCGGGCCGGCGTCCTCGCCGGGGCCCAGGCCCGGTTCGGTGTAGCTGGTGACGCCGAGCCGGGACAGCAGGTCGCCGGTGTGCAGGATCGCCTTGCGCCGGCCCTCGGCGTCGGTGATCAGGGGTTCGGCGTGCTCGACCGCGCCCTCCGAGCCGAACAGGGTGCGCGGCCACAGCGCGCCCAGCCACGCGCCGTGCAGGTGGGAGTCGTTGACGCCGGGCATGACCGTCCGGCCGCGCAGGTCCACCACGCGGGTGTCCGGGCCGACCAGGTCGGCGACGTCGCCGACCGCGACCACGCGCCCGCCGGCGACGGCCAGCGCGTCGGCCTCGCGGTCGCGGGCGTCGAAGGTCAGCACCGTGCCGCCGGTGAGCACCAGGTCGGCGGGTGGGGGTGTCGGCACGGCGTCCTCCGTCAACGGATGTAGATGAAGCGACCTCATGATGCTTGCTGCGGCGCAAGGGATCAAGGTTTTAGTCTATGTGTGTAGACTAACCCGAACCTTGCGCGGCGAGAGGGAGTGCTCATGGGCGAACAGCGGTGGCCGGTCTTCGGGCTCGGCTCGTGGAACACCTGGGACCGCATGGAGTTCACCGACGCGGTCACGCTGCTGCGGCACGCGGTGGACGCCGGCGCGACCCTGTTCGACGTCGCGCACTACAACATGGGGCCGCACGCCGAGCAGGCGCGCACCGACATCATCTTCGGCGAGGCCGTGCGCGCCGCCGGGATCGGGCGCGACGAGTACCACCTGTGCGGGAAGCTGTGGCTGTGGGAGTACCCGGCGACCGGGTTCGAGGGCCAGCTGACGACCTCGCTGGAGCGCATCGGGGTCGAGCGGTTCGACAGCGTGGTGGTGGGGGACTACCTGTCACCGCCGGACGTGCGGGCCATCGTCACCGACGTCAACGAGCAGATCCGCGCCGGGCGGTTCGCGGTGTGGGGTGTGAACAACTGGGTCGCGAGCGACCTGGCGGCGGCCCTGGACTTCGCCGCCGCCGAAGGGCTGGTGCCGCCGACGTTCGCGCAGCTCAAGTACAGCGTGGCGCGCCGGTCGATGGCCGAGGGCGAGCACTACGGGCCGTGGTTCGAGTCCGGGCGGCTGGTGCTGCAGGCCTCGGACGTGCTGGAGGGCGGCATCCTGGCGGGGCGCAAGTTCCCCGAGCGCAAGATCGGCGCGGACCCCGGCGGCATCCGGGACGCGATCCGCGCGGCGGCCGACGAGGTGGCCCTGGTCGCGGCCCGATTCGACGCGACGCCCGCGCAGGCGGCCATCGCGTTCTGCCTGACCAACCCGGCGGTGGCCAACGTGCTGATCGGCGTGAGCCGGCTCGCGCAGTTGCGGGAGAACCTCGGCGCGCTGCGCCTGGCGACCGATCACGGCGCCGAGCTCCGCGCCGCGCTGGACCCGTTGTGGGCCGACCGCGAGGTGCGTGCCGACGGCTCCTGGTGAACTCCTACGGGCGCGTCAGGCGGTCGAAGAAGGAGTCGAGGTGCGCCTTCTGGAGCTTGCGCGTCGAGAACCGGGGGCCGACCAGGCTCATCACGTTGGCCCCCGCGTTCATCAGCACGATCTCGTCCACCAGCTGCTCGTCCGGCGTCGCGGTGCGGATGTCGCCGTCGGCGCGGCCCTGGCGGATGTGCTCGCGCAGCGCCGCGCGCCACGACCGCAGGTGCTCGGCGTAGCGGTCGTGCAGGCGGCGGTTGCCCAGGGACATGTCCCAGAACGCGAGCAGCACGCGGCCGGCCGTGATCCGCTTCGCGTCCAGCGGCATCGCGCCGTAGCACAGCACGCGCAGCGCCTCCAGGCCCGAGCGGTCGGCGGTCGCGGCGGCGATCTGCGCGTGCACCTGCGAGAGCGCGCGGTCGAACGTGGCCTCGACCAGGGCGTCCTTGCTGGCGAAGTACCGCTTCAGCGCGCCGTTGGCGAACCCGGCGGCGGCGGCGATCTCACGCATCGTCGCCGCCTCGAACCCGCCGCGGACGATGAGTTCCCAGGTCACGTCGACGATGTGTTCCCGCCGCTCGTCGTGGTCGATGACCTTGGGCATGCCGCTCCTCGCCGGTGCGTGTGTCTACATCCGTACTGTATTGGGTCGGCTTGCCGGACTGCATCGGGTCGGCTTGCCGGGTGTGGCGCGGCCGTCGATAGTGATCGGCGTGAACCTCGCCGACCTGTACCGGGACCTCCACCAGCACCCCGAACTGGCCTTCGCCGAAACCCGAACGGCCGCGACCGCCGCCCGCGAACTGCGCGCCGCCGGCTTCGACACCACGGAGGGCGTGGGCGGGACGGGCGTGGTGGGCGTCCTGCGCAACGGCGACGGCCCGACGGTCCTGCTGCGCGCGGACATGGACGCGTTGCCGGTGCGGGAGAAGACCGGCCTGCCCTACGCGAGCACCGCCGTGGCCGACCGCGACGGCGAGCAGGTGCCGGTGGCGCACGCGTGCGGCCACGACGTGCACGTGACGTGCCTGATCGGTGCGGCGCGGCAGTTGGCCGCCGGGCGCGACGGGTGGCGCGGCACGGTGCTCGCCGTCTTCCAGCCCGCCGAGGAGGTGGGCGGGGGAGCGGAGGCGATGGTCGAGGACGGCTTGTTCGACCGGTTCGGCAAGCCCGACGTCGTGCTGGGGCAGCACGTGGCCCCGATCCCCGCGGGGGTGCTGGGCGTGCGGCCGGGTCCGGCGTTCGCGGCGGCGGACACCGTGCGGGTGGTCCTGCACGGGCGCGGCGGGCACGGGTCCCGGCCGGAGGCGGCGGTCGACCCGGTGGTCATGGCGGCGGCGACGGTGCTGCGGCTCCAGACCGTGGTGTCGCGGGAGATCGCGGGCGGGGACACGTGCGTGGTGACGGTCGGTGCGATGCGGGCGGGCACGGTGGCCAACATCATCCCCGACGACGCCGAACTGCTGCTCAGCGTGCGCAGTTTCGACCCGGTGGTGCGGTCGCGGGCGTTGGACGCGATCGAGCGCATCGTGCGGGCGGAGGCGGCGGCGTCCGGCGCGCCCCGGGAGCCCGAGGTGACCGTGCTGACCAGTTTTCCGGCGGCGGTCAACGATGCGGCGGCTGCCGGCCGGGTCGGGGAGGCGTTGGCTGCCGTGGTGGGGGCGGACCGGGTGGTGGATCCGGGGCCGGTGACCGGGAGCGAGGACGTGGGGGTTTTCGCTACGGCGGCCGGGGTGCCGTTGGTGTACTGGCTGTTGGGTGGGGCTGATCCGGCGGCGTTCGCCGGGGCTGCGACGTTTGACGAGCTTCGGCATGTGGCGGCGACCATCCCGGCGAATCATTCGCCGTTGTTCGCGCCGGTGATCTCGCCGACTTTGGATGTCGGCGTCGCCTCTCTTGTTGCTGCCGCTCGGTCGTGGATGCCTGTTTGAGCGCTTCAAGCGGTCGCTTCGCTCTCAAGCTGACGCGCTGACGCGCTCTCAAGATCAAAAGCTAAAAGCGGCTGGGGAGGCCTCCAGTGGGGGGAAGGGCCTGCGTGTTCCCCACCGCATGACCTGGCGGAGCCGACCACAGATTGCCGGGGTCGGTCGAAAAACTTTTGCTCGTTCCTCGCAAAACTTTTTGGCCCGACCCCGGCAATCTGTGGTAGCCCTTCGGGCAGGTCATACGGTGGGGAACACGGAGGCCCCTTGTGGCTGGGAGCCCGGCCGCGCGGAGCGCGGCGGAGAGGCTTGCCGTTGGCTGCGTTGGCGTGCCTAGGTGTCTTGTAGGCCTACGTGGTCGCCTACCTCGTCCTGGGTGGCTGCGGCCAGTACTGCGTCCAGCAGGTTGGGGAAGCGGGTGTCCAGGTCTGCTCGGCGCAGGGTCAGGTAGCAGCGGGTGCCCTCGTTGCGGCTGTGGACCACGCCGGCTGCTCGCAGGGTGCGGATGTGGTGGCTCAGGGTCGACTTCGCCACCGGTGCGCAGAACTCGCCGAAGTTGCGCTCCTCCCCGTCGGCCAGCAGGCGGACCAGGCCCAGGCGCAGCGGGTCGCTCAGCGCCGCCATCACGTCGGGCAGGCGCAGCTGCTCGACGGTCGGGTCGGTCTCCTTGTGGCGCACGAACCCGATGGTAGCTGTTCGATGATTTGCGAACATCGAACGATGGGCACTAGGTTGATGTTCGATAGTCACCGAACATCGAACAAACTGGGGTGGTCCGTGGAACTCAAGGGGCAGGTCGCGCTGGTCACCGGCAGCACGGCGGGCATCGGGCGGGAGACCGCGCGGGTGCTGGCTCGGGCCGGGGCCGAGGTCGTCGTGACCGGGCGGGACGCCGGGCGTGGTGCCGAGACCGTGCGGGAGATCGAAGAGGAGGGTGGGGTCGCCCGGTTCGTCGAGGCGGACATGGGGGACCTCGACGCCGTGCGCCGGCTGGCCACCGAGGTCGGGGAGGTCGACATCCTGGTCAACAACGCGGGCGTCTACCCGTTCGCGCCCACCGTCGAGCAGACGGTCGAGGACTACGACCTCATGTTCGACGTCAACGTGCGCGCCCTGTTCTTCCTCACCGCCGCCCTCGCGCCGGGCATGGTGGCCAAGGGGTCGGGCAGCATCGTCAACATTTCCACCATGGTCACCGCGGTCGGCATCCCCGGCGCCGCCGTCTACGGCGCGACCAAGGCCGCCGTCGAGTCGTTGACCCGCACGTGGGCGGTGGAGTTCAAGGGCGTCCGGGTCAACACGGTCTCGCCCGGACCGGTGATCACCGACACCGTGCTCGCGATGAACCCCGGCGTGGCCGAGCAGGTCGGCAAGGCCACCTTGCTGGGACGGGTCGCGCAGCCCGCCGAGATCGCCGAAGCGGTGCTGTTCCTGGCCTCGCCGCGCGCGAGCTACGTCACCGGGCAGAACCTGGTCGTGGACGGCGGCCACAACATCATCTGAAAGGCTTACCGGCGGTGATGGATACGTTCGCCTGAACGGGTGAACCTGTTCCGCCAATGGTAATACGCCGGGTGGACGTGGCGAGGACCGGAGTGACGGCGAGTCACACGCCGTGACGGCAGGAGGTCCTCGCCATGGACACGAAGGAAAATGGTGCGCGCGGGGTTGCGGTCGACGCGGACGCGGTCAAGAAGGCGGCCGAGGCGGACGCGGTCAAGAGGGCGGCCGAGGCGGAGAAAGCGGCGGCGGACGCCCGGGCCGCGCGGGTCGCGGCCGACCGCGCCGAGCGGGACAGGTGGGCGGCGCTGGTTCCCGACCTGTCCAAGGTGCAGCTCGGGTCGACCACGGTGTCCGGTGACCAGGCCGTTCGTGGCGGCGCGCTGGCGTTGCGGGCGTTGGACGACGCCGCCGCCAAGGTCGCGGAGGTGGTCGCGGGCCTCCGGCCGTCCGGGCCGGTGCTGGTCACCGGGGACGTGGACCTGGCGGGCGGTGTGGCCGCGCATCGGGCGGTCATGGGCGGTGTCGAGCGGCTGACGCGGGCCGCCGACGAGCTGCTGAAGACGGTTCAGCCCTCCATGCAGGAGGCGGTGGGGGTGCTCGGCGTGGGGGCGCTCGTGGCGCAGGCGGTGCCGGCGTTGATGCAGCTCACGTCCAGCAAGCGGACCGTGACCACCGCTGCCGTGCCGGCTGACGACCTCGCCTCCGCCGCCTGTGTGATGGGCCAGTTGGTGGCGAAGAACGTGGTGGTGCGGCACGACGACTTCCGGATGCCCGTTGCGACCCGCGTCGAGGCCGCGTTGGCGGCGCTGGACGACCGGCGCAAGGAGGTCGCCGAGCGCATCGACCGGCTCGGCGGCGCGCAGGAGGCGGAGCGCGACGAGCTGAAGTCGTTCCTCGCCTCGGTTGACACCTTCCTGGCCGCCGTCACCGCCGTCCCGGCCGGCGCGACGCGCTCGCCGTGGGCGGACGCCTGCCTGCACGACGCGCTGCACGACGGGTCGGTGGACCACGTGGTGCTGGTCAAGGGCGCGGCCGGCACGACCACCCAACTGGTGAACGACCGGCCGATCGGCCGGGACGACGTATCACTGGTGGCCGACGTGAGCATCACGTACCTGGTGCTGCGCCTCGCCGACAACCGCCTGGTGGCGGCCGGCGCGGCGGCGGGCACCGCCACGATGACCGGCAAGATCGGGAAACGACTGCGGGTGACGCCATGACCGACGCCAGGAACTACCTCCACCTGCTGGGCCAGGGCCGCGGTGCGGCGCGGCTGGAGAGCGTCGGCGGCGCGCCCGGCACCCCGCCGCCCAAGTCCGAACTGCTCGACAAGCTCGAAGCCGAGATCGCCTGGGTGGAGCGCAAGACCGGGGTCCGGGCCGACGAGGACGCCAAGCGCGCCCTGCTGGACAACGCCAACGAGGCGATCAGCCACCTCTACGGCGACGGCGTCGACGCGTCGCTGGGCGAGGACGAGATGTCCGGGCTGGAGGCGGTCGTGCGGGCGGACGGGTCGCGGCCCGTGCTGTTCGTCGAGGACGACTTCGTGGACTTGCAGACCCCCTCGCTGGGGCTGTTCGCGCCCTCGCTGTCGCGGGTGTCGGACGCCGTGCGGGACGTGTGCCGGTCGGTGGGCCGGGTGGACGACCCGTCGCCGGAGGTCCGGCTGGGCTACCACGGCACCGCCTGGGTCGTCGGCGACGGCCTGGTGGCCACGAACTTCCACGTGCTGCAAGCCATCGCGCCCGGCGGTGTGCGCAGCGACGGCCGGTTCCAAGGGCGGCTCAAGACCGGCGTGTCCGTCCACTTCGGACACGAGGTGCGCGATCCGCTGCCCGAGCGCCGGTTCCCCGTCCGCCGGGTCGTCGCGGTCGGCCGCGAGGGTGACGCCGGCACCCGGCACCCGGACTTCCCGGAGCTGAACTTCGGCGGCCTGGACCTCGCGATCCTGGAGCTGGAACCGGTGCCCGGCCGCCCCTTCCCCGCCCCGGTCAAGGTGGCCCGCGGCGACGACCCGGTGAGCATGGGCGGGCTCGCGACCCGCGGGCGCGGCGTCTACCTGGTCGGCTACCCGGGCGGGTCCACCTCGCCGGACCTGTTCGCGAGCATCTTCGCGGGCGTGCGCGGCTTCAAGCGGCTCGCCCCCGGCGCGATCATGGCCGGCGCGGGCGAGGTCGCCCACGACCCGAAGGGCTGGATCCTCACCCACGACATCAGCACGCTGGGCGGCAACTCCGGCTCGGCGCTGGTGGACCTCGACGGTGACGGCCGGACCGTGCTGGGCCTGCACTTCGCGGGCAACCACCTGCGGGAGAACTGGGCGCACGCGGCCGAGCGGATCACCTCCGACCTGGACGCGGCGGTGGGGGTGTAGTGCGGTGGCGGCGCCGGTGGACGAGGGTCGCTGGGACCCCGGGTTGGTCGCGCTGGCGCACGCGGTCAAGCTGGACGACCCCGTCCTGCTCGACCGCGTGTGGGAGCCGCTGCGCCTGGCGCACGGCATCCACCTGCGCCGCGACACCGGGGCCGACCCGTTCGAGTTCGCGGCCGAGGCGCTGCACGTCGCCGAGGGGCGCGGGCTGCTGCGCCGGCTGGCCATCGACCTGATCAACGACGAGCTGGTGCTGCCCGGGTTCGAGGAGCGGCTGACCGCGCTGCTCGGGGCGACGGCGTTCAACCTCCAGCTGTTCGTCAACGGCGACTTCACGCCCAAGAGCGCGCTGGTGTCGGCCCGCCGGTTCCTCGACAGCTGCGACCGGGTGTGCCGCATCGACATCGACGGCCGGCACCGCGGCACCGGCGTGCTCGTGCGGCCCACACTGGTCGCCACCGCCGCGCACGTCGTCGCGGAGCTGGTGCGGGCCGAGAACGGCGTGATGACCGCGGTCGAGGGCAGCCGGGAGAAGCTCGGGCTGACCTTCGGCTACGCCGAGGACTACCTGCCCCCGCCGGCCGCCGACTCGCGCGGCGCGGCCGGTCTCCAGGCGGTGCCCGACCAGGTTCGCGTGTTCGAGGGCGAGCAGGCGGAGCTGCACGCGCGGTGGCTCGCGTGGTGCAGCCTGCCCACGGCGTCGGAACGGCTGGGGTTGCCGGACGTCCGCGACATCTCCGGCATCACCGAGACCGACGGCCCGTGGGACCTGGCCCTGATCCGGCTGGCGCAGCCGCGCCGCGTGGACCGGCGGACCCGGCTGGGCGCGCAGCCGCCGGGCGAGCCGTTCCCGGTGCACGTCCTGCACCACCCGGGCCGGGCCAGCGGCGCCGCCGAGCCCCTGCTGTGGTCGATCGGGCAGCTCGACGAGCAGCTCGGCGCGCCCGCCGTGCGGTACCTGCACGACGCGAACACCGTGGCCGGCTCGTCGGGCGCGCCGCTGTTCGACGACGAGTGGCGGGTGGTGGCCCTGCACCAGGGCGGCGGGCGGACGTTGCAGGCCGTCGCGGACGCGCGGGGCGTGCAGGCGGAGGCGCGCAACCGGGCGGTGCCGGTGTGCCGGTGGCTGGCCAAGCTGGACGAGCTGGAGGACGTGGTGCCCTACCTCCAGGAGGTGCGCGGCCCGGCCGGTCCGCGGCGGGTCGTGGGTCGCCGGGGCACGCAGGAACGGCTGTGGCGGGCGTTGCGCGAGGGCGCGCCGGCCGAGGACCGGCTGCTGATCGTGCGCGGCGAGCCGGACACCGGGCTGCGGTTCACCAAGCGGCTGGTGGGGGAGTACGTGCGCACGCACAGCGACGGTGTCGTGGTGGCGCTGGACGTGGCCAACGCGCTGGCCACCGACGCGGCCGGGTTCGCCGAGCACATCGCGGGCACGCTGTCGGCCGAACTCGACGCGACGTGCGGCGCGGCGGTGACCACCGGGCAGAGCCGGGTCCGCAACGGGATCGCGCCCCGGCTGGGCGCGGCGCTGGACGGCGTGGGCGGCCGGCGCGCGGTGTGGCTGGTGTTCGAGGGGTTCGACCGGGCGCGGGTCAGCGACCAGCACGGGATCGACAACCTGCTGCTGACGTTGATCGGGGCGCTGCCGGACTACCGGACCGTGCGGCTGGTGATGGTGTCGTGGCAGCAGACCCCGCCCGAGCGGTTCGCGCTGTCGGTGGAGGACCTTCAGCCGCCCACTGCCGAGGACGTGGCGTACGCGCTGGTCGGGCCGGGTGGCGCGCCGGGGCCGGACGACGTGGCGTTCGCGGGGTTCGCGCTGGAGCGGGCCAAGGCGGGCGGGCTGACCGGGTACCGGGCGGCGACCAAGGCCATCGACCTGGTGTCGAACATGCTGAAGGCCCGCGAGGTGGCGTGATGGCCGCCCACGGACCCGGGCTCGACCCCGCCGCCGCGGTGGGCGGGACGGACGCCGACCGGTTGCTGGAGGCGTTCCTGGCGCGGCGGTCGGCGGCGGAGCGGGAGGCGTTGGTGCGGCGGTTGGCCCCGCCCGAGCCGCCGCCGGTCGCCGAGGGCGCGGTGCGCGCGGTGCGGGACCGGGCCGCGCTGTCGGGGGCGGTCGCGCCGCGTGACCTGGTGCGCGGGTTGTCCGCCGAGGAAGCCGACCGGGTGCTGGACGTCGTGGCGATCGACTTCGACCGCGCGCTGGTCGGCGGCGACTGGCGGTGGACCATGCGCAGCGGGCCGCGCGAGGAGGCCCTGACCCGGCTCGCCGCGGCCAACGGGGTGGCCGCGGCGCTGGAGGACGCCGCCCGGGTCCCGACCGACGAAGCCGGGCGGACGTTGCGCGACCTGGCCGCCACCGGGCGGGACGGCGTGCGCGAGCTGTTCCGCCGCCTCGCCCGGGAACAGCGCGACGACCGGGCGATCCTCCAGGCGCTGACGTGGGCCGCGCCGCTGGGCGGGCGGCAGGGCTACCTGGCCGAGGCCCGCAGGCGTGCCGGGCTGATGGCCGTCCGGGACAGCTACGCGACCCTGCTCGACATGGGCGTCCACGGCCGCGACCGCGAGCTGGCGGTGTTGCGGGACTTCGTGTGCGCGCCCGCCGACCCGGCCGGCCCGGTGCCGGTGCTGGCGGTCACCGGGGTGGGCGGCGCGGGCAAGTCGACGCTGCTGGCCGCGCTGGTGCGGCCGTACCTGGAGCGGCAGCTCGACGCCGACGCCCCGGACGGGCCGATCGCCGTGGTGATCGACTTCGACCGGGTGGTGTTCCGGGTCAACGCCGAGCTGGAGCTGTCCTTCGAGGTCACCCGCCAACTGGGCTGGGCCGCCCCGGTCGCCTCCGCCGACTTCTCCGCCCTGCGCCACCAGGCCCGCGAGGAGCGCCGCCAGGTGCGCACCGACCTCGCCGTGGAGTCGGTGGAGACCGACGTGCGCACGGCGACCGGGTTCGAGCTGGAGGCGCGGGTCCTGCTGGACCTGCACTCGCTGCGCGGGCGGACCGTCGTGCTGGTGCTGGACACGTTCGAGGAGTGGCAGCGCGACCGCCCGGTGGCCGGGGCGCGGCGCGGCGGGTGGAACGACCCGGAGCGGCGCATCCAGGAGTGGATCTGGCGGTTGCGGCACGAGATGGGGCTCGACGGCCTGCGGGTCATCGTGTCCGGTCGCGCTCCGGTGTCCACGATGGACGACCTGGTCATGGTGCCGCCGCTGGAGTTGGGCGACCTCGACGCCGACGCGGCGGTCCGCGTGGTCACCGGGTTCGGCGTGGACCGGGACGCGGCCGGCGTGGTGGCCCGCGCGGTCGGCGGCAACCCGTTGGCGCTGCGCGTGGCGGCCCGGTTCTACGGCAAGCTGTCGCGCGCCGAGCGCCGCCGGTTCGTGGCCACGGCGCACGAGACCCACCCCGGCCTGGACGACGAGCTGCGCGCCGCCGTGCTCTACGACCGGTTCCTGGCCCACATCCGCGACGACCGCGTGCGCCGGCTCGCCCACCCCGGCCTGGTGCTGCGCCGGGTGACACCCGCCCTGGTCCGGCACGTCCTCGCGCCGCACTGCGGGATCGACCTGGCCGACGGCGACGAGCACGCCCTGGTCGACCTGCTCGGCGACGAGGTGTGGCTGGTCGCGGCGGCCCACGACGGCCTGCGCCACCACCCCGAGGTGCGGCGGGCGATGCTGCGCATGATGTCCGGCGACCCCCGGCACGGCCACCGCGTCCGCGCGATCCACCGCGCCGCCGCCGACTGGTACGCCTCGGGCCGCGACGAGCACCTGCGCGACGACGCGGCCGGCGCCGAGGCCCTGTACCACCTGCTGATGCTGGAGGACGGTCGGCGGCCGGTCACCGAGGTCCTGGGCGGGCGCTTCCCGCCGCCGGGCGGCGACTTCCACCCGCGCGTGGCCGCGCAACTGCGGGCGCTGCGCGGCGAGGACCTGACCGACGAGGAGGCCTTGGAGCTGCCCGCCGAGGTGTGGAACCCGTGGCTGGCCGCGCACGGCGCGCACCTGCTCGCCGACGGCCTGGCCGAGCACGCGTTGCGCCTGTTCGAGGACCGCCTGCGCCGCCGGGGTGACGCGGTCGAGCCGGAGTGGCTCGCGCGGGCCTACTGCGACGCGGCGCGCTGGCGGCAGTACTGGCCGACGGCGGCCCGGGTGCCCGGCGGCGCGCGGGTGGACCGCTTCGCCCTGATCGACGCGCTGGCCTCCCACGACCCCGACGACCTGGCCGAGTACGACCGCCGCGTCGACGCCCTGCGCGGAACCGACCTGGACCGCTTCCTGGCCGCCGGCGGCCGGTTCCTGCTCCTGTTGCGCGGCAGGGACTCCGGTCGACCCGGGCGCGAACGCGACCGGTACCCGGTGGACGAACTGCGCCGGGCCGTCGTGCGGGCGGCGGCCGGCGAGGCGACCGTCCTGCACGGCCTGTCCGGCCTGTTCCGGCCCGACCCGGCGTGGCTGCGCGACTGGACCAGGCTGGTCGGCGGGCCGGACCCGGCGGCCGACCTGCCCACCGTCGCGTGGTCGCTGCGCAGCGACGAACTGCTGGGCGAGTGGTCCGCCCGCTTCGCCCGCACCTGGCCGCGCGCGCGGATCGTCCCGTCCCGCCTGACCCCCGACCTGGTGCACGTGCTGCGCGGCGACAACCCCGAGCTGCGCCCGGCGGTCCGGCTGGCGGCCGGGGCGGTGGCCGACCACCTGGGCGTCCGGGCGGTGGCGGAGGCGGCGGCCGAGGTGCTGCCCGTCCCGACCGCCGACTTCCACCCGGACGCGCTGTCCGACGCGGTGGAACACGCGGCGATCGTCCAACTGGTCGAGTACGTGGACCGGTCGGGCGTCCTGCGGCCCTTCCTGGCCGGCCTGCACGAGCGCCACCCCGCGTCGGGCCTGGTCCGGGACGTCCACGAGGCCTTCGAGGCGTGGGACGACGCCCACGAGCACCTGCTCTCGCGGCTGGTGTAGCAACCCCGGGCGGTCCCAGGCGTCTCGGACGGTAAAACCCGACTTCCCTTGCGAGGTCCGCGTGATCCGTCCGCTTGTCCTGGCCGCGCTGACGGCCGCCGCCACCCTCTTGACCGCCACCCTGTCGGCCGTCACCCCCGCCCACGCCGCGATCCCCGGTGACGAGGTCGTCTGGTCCGACCCCGCCGGACCGACCTCCGCCACCAGCCGCATCAACTCCGTGTCCTGCCCGTCGGGCAAGCAGCTCATCGGCGCCCGCGCCTTCACCCGGGGCGCGCCCCGGGACACCCTGGTCACCGCCCTCATCCCCACCGCCACCGCCGCCGTCGCCCTGGCCCGCGAGGACGAGGACGGCACCGACCGGGAGTGGAGCCTGATCGTGGAGGCGGTGTGCGCGCTGCCCGTCCCGGGGCACCAGATCCTCGTCCAGCACTCGGACACCACCTCGACCAACAAGCAGGTCCGCGCCACCTGCCCCGCCGGCAAGAAGCTGCTGACCGCCGGCTGGAACACCCAGGGCGAGGGCCAGGTCTGGGTGAACCAGGTGTCCTTCGCCTCCGACCTGACCAGCGTCGCCGTGACCGGCATGGAGGACCCCGACGGGTACGCGGGCACGTGGCGGCTCTCGACCTACGCGGTGTGCGCCGACCCGTTGCCGGGTCAGAGCGTGCACACCGCGGCCTCGGTCACCGACCAGTCGGACAAGATGTTCGACGTCCGCTGCGAGTCGCACCAGCGGTGGCTGGCGGCGGGGTGGTCGTTCATCGCCGCCGGCGGCGTGACGCCGGCGGGCCAGGTGTCGCCGAACCTGTGGGCGATCGGGACGTCGTGGTTCCAGCTCAACGCGTGGGAGGACGACGACGGTTTCGCCCACGACTGGTACGCCGTGGGCCGGGCGGTGTGCGTGAACCGGGTGTGAGCCGGCAGGGACTCCCGTATCTACTCCCGAGTAGGTTACTCTGAAGTAGATAGTCGTCGGGTGTGGAACAGGGGAGTCGCGGTGGCGAGTACCACGGGGCAGGGCAGGCGGGACCCGATGGGGATGGCGTTGGCCGTCCTCAACCGGGTCGCCGCGTCGGACGTGCTGGACCGGTTCGGGCTGCGCAAGCCGGTCGAGCGCGGGGTGTACGAGGCGACCAGGAGCGGGTTTCGCACCGTCGCCGCCGCCGGCCGCCGGTTCGGCGCGGTGCAGAAGCTCGGCAAGCCCGCGCGGCTGCCGAACCGCCCCGAGCAGGGGCTGTTCGACATCACGCCGACCGACGAGCAGCAGATGATGACCGAGATGCTGCGCGAGTTCGCCGCCGAACAGCTCCGCCCGGTCGCCGGGGACGCGGACACCGCGTGCGCCGCGCCGCCGGAGGTCCTGGCCGCGATGAACGAGCTGGGCGTGAGCCTGGTCGGCGTCCCGGAGGAGCTGGGCGGCGCGGGCAGCGAGCGGTCGGCGGTCAGCGGCGTGCTCATCGCCGAGGCCCTGGCCCACGGCGACATGGGTCTCGCGGTGGCGTGCCTCGCGCCCGCCGCCGTGAGCACCGCGCTGACCCTGTGGGGCGACGCCGGGCAGCAGTCGACGTACCTGCCCGCGTTCACCGGCGACGACGTGCCCGCCGCCGCGCTGACCATCCAGGAGCCGCACCCGCTGTTCGACCCGTTCGCCTTGCGCACCAAGGCGCACCGGTCCGGCGGCGGGTACGTGCTCAACGGCGTCAAGGCCATGGTGCCCAACGCCGCGAAGGCCGAGCTGTTCGTGGTGGCCGCCGACCTCGCCGGTCGCGGTCCCGCGCTGTTCCTGGTCGAGTCCGGCACGCCGGGCCTGACCGTCGAGGCCGACCCCGGCATGGGGTTGCGCGCGGCCGGCATGGGCCGGCTGCACCTGGACGACGTGACCCTGCCCGCGACCGCGTTGCTGGGTGACGAGAAGTCCTACGCGGACTGCGTGCGGCTGTCGCGGCTGGGCTGGTGCGCGCTGGCCGTGGGCACCGGGCAGGCCGTGCTGGACTACGTGATCCCGTACGTCAACGACCGGGTCGCGTTCGGCGAGCCGATCAGCCACCGGCAGGGCGTCGCGTTCTCCGTCGCCGACATCGCGATCGAGCTGGAGGGCATGCGCCTGGTCACCTACCGCGCGGCCGGCCGCGCCGAGCAGGGCAAGCCGTTCGCCCGGGAGACCGCGCTGGCGCGGGCGCTGTGCGCGGACAAGGGCATGAAGATCGGCCTGGACGGGGTGCAGCTGCTGGGCGGGCACGGGTTCGTCAAGGAGCACCCGGTCGAGCGGTGGTACCGGGACCTGCGTGCGGTCGGGTTGGCCGAGGGCGTCGTCCTCGTCTGACGGGGCGGAGAGGGAATCATGATCAACCTGGAAGTTCCGAAGAAGTTCGAGCAGCTCGTCGACCAGGCGCACCAGGCCGCCGCCGAGTTCCTGCGGCCCAACTCCCGCAAGTACGACGAGGCCGAGCACACCTACCCCAAGGAACTGGACATGCTCGCCGCGCTGCTGGACGGCCTGTCCGCGGCCGGCGGCGGGGCCAGCGCGGGCGGTGTGCGGCGCGGCGGTTCGTCCGCGGACAAGTCCAAGCAGGGCAACCGCAACGGCTCGAACCTCCAGCTGCTGCTGGGCACCATCGAGATGTGCTGGGGCGACGTCGGCCTGCTGCTGAGCATGCCGCGCCAGGGCCTGGGCAACGCGGCGATCGCGTCGGTGGCCAACGACGAGCAGCTCAAGCGGTACCAGGGCAAGTGGGCCGCGATGGCGATCACCGAGCCGGACACCGGTTCGGACTCCGGCGCCATCCGCACCACCGCGGTGAAGGACGGCGACCACTACGTCCTCAACGGCGAGAAGATCTTCGTCACGGCGGGGGAGCGCGCGGACTGCGTGGTGGTGTGGGCGACCCTGGACCGGTCGCTGGGCAAGGCGGCGATCAAGTCGTTCGTGGTCGACCGCGGCACGCCGGGCTTCGAACTGGTGCGGCTGGAGCACAAACTGGGCATCCGCGCCTCGGACACCGCGCACTTCCGCCTGGACAACGTGCGGGTGCACAAGGACAACCTGCTGGGTAGCCCGGAGATCAACACCGAGCAGGGCTTCGCCGGCGTCATGCAGACCTTCGACAACACCCGCCCGCTGGTGGCCGCGATGGCCGTCGGCGTCGCGCGGGCGGCGCTGGAGGAGACCAGGAGGGTGCTGGCGGAGGCGGGCGTGGAGGTCGACTACGACCGACCGGCCGGCTCGCAGCACGCGGCGGCGGCGAAGTTCCTGAAGCTGGAGGCCGACTGGGAGGCCGCGTACCTGCTGGCGCTCCAGGCGGCGTGGATGGCCGACAACCGCAAGCCCAACTCGCTACAGGCGTCGATGGCCAAGGCGAAGGCGGGCCGGACGGGCTCGGACGTGACCCTGGGCTGCGTCGAACTGGCCGGCGCGGCGGGGTACAGCGAGACGTCGCTGCTGGAGAAGTGGGCGCGGGACTCGAAGATCCTGGACATCTTCGAGGGCACGCAACAGATCCAGCAGTTGATCGTGGCGCGACGGCTGCTGGGCAAGTCGTCCGCCGAGCTGAAGTGACCGCACCCCCGCGCCTCACCTCAGGGCTGCGTCGACCATCCCGCTGAGCGGACCGCGTGCCAGGCCGCCGTGACCCGGGACCAGGGTGTCGGCCGGGACCTCGCGCAAGGAGGCGATGGCGTCCGCGGTGCCCTGCTCGGAGGTGTTGAACACCTCGGGCAGGCGCTGCGGGCCCTCGCCGCGCCGGGATGTCGGGTGGCCGGTCACCAGTGCGTCGCCGCTGAACAACACGCCCGTCGAAGGCATCAGGTACGCCGTGTGCCCGCTGGTGTGCCCCGGCGTCGGCACCGCCACCAGACCGCCCGGCACGTCCAGCGGCACGTTCGGCGGCACCACGCCCACCTCGCGCAACGACATCCTGATCCGCGGGAACACCGCGCGGACCGTGTCGAGCACCCAACGGCGGCTCGGCGCGTGCCCGCACAGCCGCAGCATCTCCACCGGCGTGATCTGCTCCAGGTACTCCCGCCGCGCGTGCCGCGCCTCCTCCGCCCCCGTCAGCACCGGCGTGCCGAACCGGTCCACCATGGCCGGCACGCCGCCGATGTGGTCCAGGTGCGCGTGGGTCAGCAGGATCGCCGTCACGTCCTCCGGCCGGCGGCCGATCGCGGTGATGGAGGCCAGCAGGGCGGCGGAGTCGTTGAGGTAGCCGGTGTCCACCAGGGTCAGCGCCGTCCCGTCCGACACCAGCGCCCAGTTGACGTTGGTCCCGGTGACCATGTGGACCCGGTCGTTCACGCGGATCACGTGCACAGCGCCACCTCGTCGCCCACCGCGAACCCGCCGGGCACGAGCACCCGGGCCAGCACGCCCAGCTTGTTGTCGTGCGCGTCGGCGATCTTGCGCAGCACGTCGGAGGACCGCGGCAGCCCGCGCTGCTCCTCGTTGACCATGACGCACCGCTCGCTGGAGCGCACCACCTCCAGCCGCACCCCGCCGACGGTCAGCTCCCGGCCCAGCCACGCGTCCTCCACGAACGGCGGCGTGCCCGGCGGCGTGCGCACGACGACGTTGGGCCGGAACCGGCGCTCGTCCACCGCGACACCCGGCAGCGCCTGCCCGAACCACTCCAGCGTCGCGGTGCTCAGCACGCTCACCGGCAGCTCGTCGAAGTGCGACACCGCGCCCTCGCGCACCAGGGACACGTCGTCGCGCCCGAGCCAGGCCCGCAGGCCCTCCCCGGTCAACGCCGACCCGTCCGGGTCGAGCACCTCGACGCCGTCGCCGGTGTACCGCGACCGCAACGCCAGCAGGCCGGGCATCCGCCGGAACCGGCGGCTGTTCTTGCCCGACCCGAACTTGCCGTCCGCGTCCCGGACCGCCCACAGCCGGTCGCCGACCAGCCCGCGCTCCTCGACCTCGACCCGGTCCACCGGCTCGCCCCCGGTCGACTTCACCGGGTACCGCCACACGCTCTCGACCACTCCCAGCACCACGTCACCCTAGCCGGCGGCGAGCAGCACCGCGGCGATGGCGACCTGGACCGGTTCCAGCGCGGGCTTGCCGTCCTCGACGTCCCACAGCGCGTTCTGCAGCACCCGGCCCAGCGTCCACGCCCTCGCCCGGTCGCGGTCGAGCCCCAGGGTCCCGGTCAGCAGGTCGAACCGGCGGCGCACGCCGCGCGGCACGTCGTCGGCCACCGCCTCCCACCGGTTGTCCAGCGCGGGCAGCAGGTCGAAACCCGGGTCTCCGGCGAGGGACTCCGGGTCGATCGCCAGCCACGGTTCCCGGTCGGCCGCGAGGATGTTGTCGTGGTGCAGGTCCCAGTGCAGCAGCCGGTCACCCGGCTCCGGCAGCACCTCCGCGACCGCCGCCGCGCACGTCCGCACCAGCGCCGCGTCGTCGGGACCCAGCCGCGCCACCGCCCACGGCACCTGGTCGAGCATGGCGGCGGCGATGTCGGCCAACCGGCGCAGGCCGGGCGGCGCGGGCACGGCGGTCAGGCGCGCCAGCAGGCCCGCCAGGACGGTCAACGCCTCGTCGTCGTCGGCGACCGTGGACAGGGGACGGGTCGCGTCGAGGCGTTCCAGCAGCATCACGCCGCCGGTGTCGTCGTGGTCCAGCAGGCGCACGACCCCGTCGCCGTTCCACGTCCGCAGGCCGGCCAGCGCGCCCGCGGTCTCCTCGGTCGGCGGCTGGAGCCGCAGGACGGCCGGCGTGCCGTCGGCCCGCACGACCGGCAGCACGAGCGAGGCCATGCCGTTGCGGACGGCGCCGTCCGGGCGCAGCGACCAGCGTTCGAGGTGTTCGGCGACCGAGGCGGGCAGCGCGGCGAGCCAGGCGCGGCCGGCGGGGGAGCGGTGGGACCGCACGAGCGCGTCGGGGATGTCGAAAGAGGTCATCGTGCCCCCGACATTACCGATCATGAACGCGTCGATGCGGATCGGTGATCCCGTTGTGCGCCTGCGGGGACCCGCGGTCACCTAGGCTGCGCGCATGATCAGGCCGTCCGGGCGCGTCGCCGCCGTCGTGGGGCTGGTGTTCGCGCTGAGCGCCTGCACCACCCAGGTCACCGGGTCGCCGGTGCCGGTGCCCAACCCGACGACGCCGCGGAAGGCGCAGACCACCGCCGAGAGCCTGCTCGGCGACCTGCCGACCGTCGACCCGTGCGGTTACGTCGAGGCCCGCGACCTCAAGCAGTTCGGCGAGGCGGTCGACGGGCGGCCCGAGTCGCTGGACTTCTGCCTGGTCACCGTCACGGTCACCGGCGGCGCGAAGCTGGAGGTCCTGTTCGGCACGCTCGAACAGGCCGCGTCCGAGCGCGACTTCAAGGGCGAGCTGGTGGACTACGAGGACCTGCGGATCGTCGAGGAGCCCGGCGAGTCGGTCCGGTGCGCCCGGCGGCTGGTGTTCACCGACCTGGTCACGCTGTCGGTGAGCGTCGAGAACTACAGCGAGAAGGCCGTGCCCTCGACCGAGATGTGCCGCATCGCCGACCACGCCACGAAGGTCGTCGCCGACCGTGTTCTGGCCAAGGAGGTCGAGCACCGCCGGTTCGGGGCCAAGTCCGTGGGCAAGCTGGTCGCCTGCGACGCCGTCCGGGCGAGCCTGGCCAAGGTGCCCGGCCTGACCGGCCCGAAGGCCTACGAGTACCCGGCGGGCCACCAGTGCCGGTGGAGCAACGACGGCGAGGCGTCCACGCCCCGCGCCCGGCTCACCTACGCGGTGGGCAAGCCGTCCGAGCCCGACGGCAAGGACTCCGTGCGCGAGGACGTCGGCGGACGCCCGACCGTGATCCACAAGTCCTCGGCCTCCTCGGTGTCGTTCTGCGTCGCGGAGACCACGCACATCCCGTTCGAGGACGGGTTGCAGGAGCTGGCGGTGGTCTCGGTGAGCCTGCCGTCGGGCACCCCGGCGGACCAGGCGTGCGCGGCGGTCAAGGAGGTCGCCGCCGAGGTGTGGGCCAAGCTCCCGAAGTAGCTCAGGGCAGGTAGGCGGCCAGCGCGCCCCGGGACTGCTGGAGGCCCGCGATGCGCTCGTCCAGCGCCGCCAGCTCGCGGGTCAGGATCGAGCGCACCTCGGGGCACAGGTCCACCCGCGCCTCGTCGCCGTACGTGCACGGCAGCACCGACCGGATCACCTCCGTGCTCAGCCCCGAGGCCAGCAACGCGCGGATCTGCCGCACGGTGGTGACCGCCGTGTCGTCGTAGTGGCGGTAGCCGTTGGCCGCGCGGCACGTCTCCAGCAGGCCCTGCGACTCGTAGTACCGCAGCAGCCGGGGGCTCACGCCGGTCCGTTCGGACAGCTCGCCGATCAGCATGTGACGCACTCCAGAACACCGAGCAGTTGACCTTGACACCGATGTGAGTGCTTAACGTCGGAGCATGGTCGAACATTTCGTCACGGGAGGGCGGCGGTGAAGGCCGAGCTGGAGGTCGTGCTGCCCGACGAGTCGCCGGACATGCCGCCGCACCCCCTGGCCGACCTCGCGGCGCGGGCGGAAGCGCTGGGCTACCACCGGGTCTACCTGCCCGACCACGTGCTGCCGCCCGACTCCTACGGGCCGGACCGGTACGGCGGCGTCTACGAGCCGCTGGTGGCCCTGTCCTACATCGCCGCCCGGACCAGCGCGATCGGGCTGGGCACGTCGGTGCTCGTGGTGCCGTTGCGCGACCCGTTCGTGCTGGCCAAGCAGGTCGCGACGCTGGACCGGCTGTCCGGTGAGCGGTTCGCGCTGGGCGTCGGGGTCGGCTGGGACCGGGCCGAGTTCGCCGCCCTGCGCTCGGACTTCACCGACCGGGGTGCGCGCACGGACGAGGCGATCCGGTTGTTGCGGCACCTCTGCCACGGCGAGGGGCCGTTCGAGGGGCGGTACTACGGCTACGACACCGGGGTGTTCGAGCCGCGTCCCCTGCGGCGGGTGCCGATCGTGGTGGGCGGGATGAGCGACGCCGCCCTGCGCCGCGCCGCCCGGTTCGGCGACGAGTGGCAGGCGGTGGGGGTGGACCCCGCCGGGTTCGCCGCGCGGCTGGACCGGCTGCGCTCGCTCGCGGACCGGCCGGTCAAGCCGACGGTGCGGATCGCCCACCCCGGCGGGGACGTGGCGGAGGCGGTCGAGCGGGCGCACGCGTTCGCCGACGCCGGGGCGGAGGCGGTCGCCGTGTGGTTCAGCCCGGCCGACGGGTTCGCCGAGCGGATGGCGGAGTTCGCCGAAGCCGTGCGCTGACCTCCGCGGCGACCGCCGGACCTCAGCCCAGGACGCGGCCGAGGAAGCCGCGCGCGTAGCCGGCGATGGTGTCCAGCTGGTCCTCCAGCGCGAAGTGCCCGGCGTCGAGGAGGTGGATCTCCGCGTCGGGCAGGTCGCGGCGGTAGGCGGTGGCGCCGTCCGGCCCGAAGATCTCGTCGTTGCGCCCCCACACCGCCAGCAGCGGCACCCGGCTGTCGCGGAAGTACCGCTGGAACGCCGGGTACGCGTCGAGGTTGTTCTTGTAGTCGCGGAACAGCGCGAGCTGGACCTCGGCGTTGCCCGGCCGGTCGAGCAGCGGCTGGTCGTGCGACCAGGTGTCGGGGCTGATCCGGGTCACGTCCTTCACGCCGTGCGTGTACTGCCAGCGCGTCGCCTCGGCGGTGAGCAGTGCGCGCACGGCGGGTTCGGTGTCCGGGCCGGGCGCGGTGGCGTAGGCGAACAGGGGCTCCCAGAACGGCGTGAAGCCCTCCAGGTACGCGTTGCCGGACTGGGTGATGATCGCGCTGACCCGCTCGGGCTCCCGCGACGCGATCTTCAGGCCGATGGGCGCGCCGTAGTCCTGGATGTAGAGCGCGTGCCGGCGCACGCCGAGCCGGTCGAGCAGCTTCGTGGTCACCTCGGTGAGCCGGTCGAAGGTGTAGTCGAAGTCGTCGACCGAGGGCGCGGAGCTCTGCCCGAACCCGATGTGGTCCGGCGCGATCACGCGGTAGCGGTCGGCCAGCGCGGGGATCAGGTCGCGGAACATGTGCGAGCTGGTCGGGAAGCCGTGCAGCAGCACGATCGCGGGCGCGTCGGGGTGACCGGCCTCGCGGTGGAAGACGCTCAGGCCGTCGATGTCGGTGTGGTGGTAGGTCGTCATGGCGTTGCACCTAACTGTTCAAGTCGCTCAGAACGGTTAGATCAACCCAAGCATGATCCGTGCTAACCTGTCAAGCGTCCGAAAAAGGTTAGGAGGACGAGCCGTGCTGACCGACGCGCTGCGCGCCCGCGACTGGCCCGAGCGGCCCCTGGCCGACCAGCCGCTGGGCCTCGACCTCCTCAACACCCGCTGGATCACCGGCACGACCTGGTACGACGTGCTCGACCACGACGAGTTGACCCGCGCCTGGCTCGCCGACCACGGCCTGCCCACCGACCCCGTGCCCCGCGCCGAGCTGAAGGCGACCCGCGAGGCGGTGATCGCCGCCATCGCCGACGAGGCGAACCTCCCCGCCCTCGACGCCCTGCTCGACCACGGCCGCCTGCGGCTCACCGTCGCCGCCGAGCACCCGGACGTGGCCGATCCGCGCTGGTACGCGGCCTGGGTGTGCCTGCGCGACCACCTGCGCCTGCGCGCCGAACACCCCGACCGCATCCGCAAGTGCGCCAACCCGGACTGCGTCCTGCACTTCGTGGACACCTCGCGCACCGGCCGCCGCCAGTGGTGCTCGATGACGGCGTGCGGCAACCGCCTCAAGGCGCGGCGGCACCACGACCGGCAGCGCGCACAAGCGTGAGCGTCCACGTGCACCCCACGAGTGCGATCAACCCCGCCCCGGTCAACCCATGGAATGCCCGCCGACCGCGTGACCCGGTCGGGCAAGACCCTCGACCGTCGCTGTGGTGACCCGGCTGTTCCCGTTGGCCTCCCCCGAGGAGTTGGCGAAGTGATCGAGGTGGGTCCGCGTCCCCCGATCGTCCTGTTCGGACAGCCCGTCCTGCACACCCCGACCCGGGCGGTGACCGAGTTCGACACCGCCCTGGAACGCCTGGTGGACGCCATGTTCACCACGATGGCCGCCGCGCCCGGCGCGGGCCTGGCCGCCAACCAGGTCGGCGTTGACCTGCGGGTGTTCGTCTACGACTGCGGCCCGGAGGGCAAGGGGTGCGTGGTGAACCCGGTGCTGGAACGCCTGCCGGGCGGCCTGCGGGACGGCGAGGAGGGCTGCCTGTCCATCCCCGGGCTGTCCTACCCGACGCCGAGGGCCAGACGCGTCCGGTGCACGGGCCACAACCTCGACGGCTCCGCCCTGGACATCACCGCCGAGGGCTACCTGGCGCGGGCCTTCCAGCACGAGGTGGACCACCTCGACGGCAAGGTCTACCTGGAACGGTTGGGCGGCAAGGCCCGCCGGCGGGCGGAGGGCGACGTCGAGACGGCTCCCTGGCGCGGCCGGCCGCTGCGCCACGTCTGACCTCCGTCCTCGCCCCGCGCCCGACCGCGCCGTAACGCGGGACCGGCCGCGGGGCCGGCCGACGCGCACCGGGCGGACGCGCACCGGGCGGACGCGCACCGGGCGGACGCGCACCGGGCGGACGTGCGCAGGGCGGACGCGCACCGGGCGGACGTGCGCAGGGCGCGCGGCCGGCGGCCGAACGCCGCCGCCGCCGACATGTCGCGGAAGTACTGCCGCGGTCGCTACAAGTGGTCGGGTTCGTCGTCCAGCGGCACGACGCGGTGCTGGTCGGCGACGTCGGCGGGGTCGGCCTGCTGCCAGGCGTCGCCCAGGGGTGGCACCTCGTCGGGCTCGGCGTCCGGGTCGACCGGGGTGCGCTGGTCGACGGTGTCGCGTTCGGGGAGGTCCACGGCGTCGGCCTGGCGGAAGACCTCGTCCTCCACGCCCATGTGCGAGCCCCTTTCGATCGGTGTCCGGTGGGGGTTCCGGTTCCTGTTCTACCCCGGTTGCCTGGCGGGCGCGAAAGAAAGTCGGCACGATCGTCGGCGTGACCCTCCCGCTGTTCGGCGACCCGGCGCCCGGTCCGGACCTCGACCCGAACCCCGGCGCGCCCGGCGAGGCGTGGGCGGCCGAGCAGTTCCGCGGTCGCGGCCTGCGCATCGGCCGCAACCGCACCGTGCACCGGGCGGGCTTCGTGGTGGACGAGCGCGGTGTCGAGATCCCCGCGCCGGACTGCCACGCGGGCTACTTCGCCGCCGGCCGCCCGTGGTGGCAGGTCTACTTCCCGACCACCGACCCGGTCGACTGCGGCCTGTGCCTGGACGCCCGCCGCCACGCCGCCGGTCCGCCACGCCCGACCGGCCAACTCGCCCTCGACTTCGGCGACCCCTCGGCCTGACCGACGGCCGGGGAGGGCGAGCCCGCGGGGCGCGGCGACACGCAGGTTCTGAACCGGTCCCACGTGGCTGAACCCTGCGCACGATCACGCTCGAAGCTGCGCAAAGCACGCTCAGTGATGAGCGAAGTTGTAATAAACAGCCGTTGACTGCGCAAGAATGCGCACATAGTGTGCCCGCAAGCACAACGTGGTGTGTGACATGGGACAGCGTCGCGCACCCCCCTTGGCGCGAGGAGCGTGCACATGATCAACCGGTGGTGGAAGGCGCTCGCCGCGACGGCGGTCGCGGTGAGCGCCGCGGCCTGCGGTGGCGGCGGAGCGGGTTCGGACGGCGGTCCGGTCACCCTGACCTACGCGATCTGGGACAAGGACCAGCAGCCCGCGATGGAGAAGATCGCGCAGGAGTACACCAAGGCCCACCCCAACGTCACGGTGAAGGTCCAGCTCACCGCCAACAAGGAGTACTGGACCAAGCTGCAGACCGCGGTCACCGGCGGCAGCGCCCCCGACGTGTTCTGGATGAACGGCCCGCGCATCGGCCTCTACGCCTCGCAGGGCGTCCTCCAGCCGCTGGACGAGCGGATCTCCGCCGCCGGCGTGGACACCGCCGCCTACCCGAAGTCCCTGGTGGACCTCTACACGTTCGAGGGCAAGAAGTACGGCCTGCCCAAGGACTACGACACCATCGGCCTCTGGTACAACAAGGCGCTCTTCGACGCGGCCGGCGTCAAGCACCCCGACGCCACCTGGACCTGGGACGACCTCAAGGCCGCCGCGGCCAAGCTGACCGACCCCGCCAAGGGCCAGTACGGCATCGCCGCCCCCGCCGACTCCCAGGCCAACTACTACAACACGATCTTCCAGGCCGGCGGCACGGTCATCGCCCCCGACGGCAAGAAGTCCGGCTTCGGCGACCCCGAGGCGGTCGAGGGCCTGAAGTTCTGGGTGGACCTCATCAAGTCCGGCTCCTCGCCGACCGTCCAGCAGATGTCGGACACCGAGCCGACCCAGCTGTTCTCCTCCGGCAAGGTCGCCATGTACTACGGCGGGTCGTGGGAGGCCAACGGGTTCGCCAAGAACGCCGACCTGACCGGCAAGGTGGACGTCGCCCCGCTGCCCAAGGGCAAGAAGGAGGCGGTCGTCATCCACGGCCTGGCCAACGTCGCCTACGCCAAGTCCAAGAACCCTGAGGAAGCCGCGGACTTCGCCGTGTTCGCCAGCGGCAAGCAGGCGCAGCAGATCCAGGCCGAGGCCGGCGCGGTGATCTCCGCCTACGAGGGCACGCAGGACACGTGGGTCAAGGCGCACCCGCAGTTCCAGCTCCGGGCGTTCATCGACCAGGTCCCCGACTCCGTCCCGCTGCCGCGCTCCAAGAACACCTCCGCGTGGACCAAGCACGCCGAGGACCTGCTCCTCAAGGCGTGGACCGGGGAGAAGGACGTCGCCGACGCGGCCAGGGAGCTGGCCAAGGCCGTGGACGAGGAACTGGGCAAGGAGAAGTGACCACGCTGGAGGAGGTCCCCGTCGCCGCGCCGCCCCGCGCGGCGACGGGGCGACCCGCGCGCAAGGGGCTGCGCCGCCGGGAGTGGCTGTGGGGGTTCGCGTTCATCGCCCCCAACGGCCTGGGGCTGCTGGCGTTCTACATCTGGCCGGTGTTCCAGACGCTGTACTACAGCTTCACCGAGTGGGGCGCGTTCGGCGGCCACACGTGGATCGGCGCGGAGAACTACGTCAAGCTGGTCTCCGACCCGGAAGTGCTGAAGGCGCTGAAGAACACCCTGCTGTACGCGGCGCTGGTGCTGCTCGGCGTGCCCGTGTCGCTGGTGCTCGCGGCCCTGATCAACACGCCGGGGTTGCGGGGCGCGGCGGTGTACCGGGTGCTGTACTTCCTGCCCGTGGTGACGATGCCGGCGGCGGTCGGCATGGTGTGGCGGTGGCTCTACAACGGTGACATCGGCCTGATCAACCACCTGCTGTCGCTGGTCGGCATCGAGGGCCACCACTGGGTCGCCGACCCCCGGTTCGCCCTGTACGCCACGGCGGTCGTGGGCATCTGGATGACCGTCGGCTACAACATGGTGATCTTCGCGGCGGGCCTGAAGGGCATCCCGAAGGACCTCTACGAAGCCGCCGAACTCGACGGGGCCGGGCCGGTGCGGCAGTTCTTCAGCATCACGCTGCCGATGCTCAGCCCCACGGCGTTCTTCGTCACCGTCCTGACCTCGATCGGCGCGTTGCAGGTCTTCGACGTCATCTACCTGATGCTGGGCTCCAACAGCGCCGCGCTGCGCAACCCGGCCATCGACGAGAACCAGACGATCGTGTTCCTGTTCTTCGAGCGGGCGTTCGTGGACAACGACAAGGGCTACGCGGCGGCCATCGCGTTCGTGCTGCTGCTGGTGATCCTGCTGCTGACGATCGTGCAGTTCCGGGCGCAGAAGAGGTGGGTGCACTATGCCTGAGCGGGTGGCGCGGCGGACGTGGCCGGTGCACGCGGTGCTGGTGGTCGGGGCGCTGGTCATGGTCGCGCCGCTGGTGTGGGAGTTCCTGACGTCGGTGAAGTCGTTCGGCGAGTCCGTGCGGGTGCCGCCGACGATCCTGCCGGAGGCGTGGGACTGGTCGAACTACACCAAGGTGTTCCACAGCATCCCGTTCGGCGAGCAGTTGCTGAACACGGTGCTGATGACCGCCGGGCGCACGGCCGGCCAACTGCTGCTGTGCTCGATGGCGGCTTACGCGTTCGCGCGGCTGACGTTCCCCGGGCGGGACGCGATCTTCATGCTGTTCCTGTCGGTGCTGATGGTGCCCAGCCAGCTGTTCCTGATCCCGCAGTACCAGATCATGCAGGAGCTGGGGTGGCTGAACTCGTTGCAGGCGCTGATCGTGCCGGGCGTGTTCAGCGCGTTCGGGACGTTCCTGCTGCGGCAGTTCTTCCTGTCCCTGCCCAAGGACCTGGAGGAGGCGGCGGGGTTGGACGGGGCGAACCCGTTGCGGATCTACTGGCACATCATGCTGCCGCTGGCGCGGCCGGGCCTGGTGGCGCTGGGCATCCTGACGGTGCTGTGGTCGTGGAACGACCTGATGTGGCCGTTGGTGGTGAACAACGACCCGGAGCAGATGACGCTGTCGGCGGGCCTGGCGACGCTCAAGGGCGAGCACTTCACCGACTACCCGGTGCTGATGGCCGGGTCGCTGCTGGCGACGCTGCCCGTCATCGTGGTGTTCATCGTCATGCAGAGGCGCGTGCTGGAGGGCATCGCGTTCACCGGTTCGAAGGGATGAGGCGTTGACGGACCTGCGGATCGGCGTCATCGGCTACGGCCTGCGCGCCCCTCTGATCACCCACGCCCACCGCCCGGGGCGGGGGAGCGCCGTGGTCGCGGTGGCCGACCCCCGCCCGGACCGGCGTGAGCTGGCGGCGACGACCTTCGGCGCGTCCACCACCGCGGACGCCGAGGAGTTGCTGAAGGCGGACCTGGACGCGGTCTTCGTGCTGAGCCCCGACCACCTGCACGTGGAGCACGCACTGGCGGCGTTCGAGGCCGGCGTGCCCGTGTACCTGGAAAAACCCCTGGCGATCACCATCGCGGACGCCGACCTGATCCTGTCCCGGGCCCGCGCTTCCGGCGTGAAGGTCTACATCGGACACAACATGCGGCACATGGCCGTCGTCCAGACCATGCGGAACCTGGTCCTGGACGGGGCGATCGGCGAGGTGCAGGCGGTCTGGTGCCGCCACTTCGTGGGGCACGGCGGCGACTACTACTTCAAGGACTGGCACGCGGAACGCGCCAGGGGCACCGGCCTGCTGCTGCAAAAGGGCGCGCACGACCTGGACGTGATCCACTGGCTGGCCGGCGGCTACACCAGGCGCGTCAACGCGATGGGCGCGCTGTCGGTGTACGGCCGGGTGACCGATCGCCTGACCACCCCGGAGTACAAGACGAGCCACGACTGGGAGGAGTACCGCACGAACTGGCCGCCGCTGGCGCAGACCGGCCTGAACCCGGTGGTGGACGTGGAGGACCTGTCGATGGTCAACTTGGCCCTGGACAACGGGGTGCTGGCGACCTACCAGCAGTGCCACTTCACGCCGGACTACTGGCGGAACTACACGGTGATCGGCACCGAGGGCAGGCTGGAGAACATCGGCGACACCCCGGGCGCGAAGGTCCACGTGTGGAACCGCCGCCACCGCGGCCACGGGGAGCCGGACGTGACGGTCCGCATCCCGGAGGCCGAGGGCGGGCACGGCGGGGCGGACCCCCGGATCGTGGCGGAGTTCCTGGCTTTCGTCCGTTCGGGAGGGGCCACGCTGACCTCCCCGGTGGCGGCGCGGGAGGCGGTGGCCACCGGGTGCGCGGCCACGGAGTCCCTGCGCTCGGGCGGCGTGCCGGTCGACGTCCCCGCCCTGCCGGCGGACCTGGTGGCTTATTACGACGCCGGCCAGCGTTCCTGAGGCCACCCCCGCGCCGCGGGCGCGCCGCCGAAGGCGGGATGCAGTTCGGGCTTGCGCGGGGGCGGCTTGGCGGGGGCGGCGGGCGGGCGAACGAAACGCGCGCCGCCCCACTTCACCGATCGCCACCCACCTCACGCCGCCTTCGCCGCCGCCCGCGCCTGCCGCCGCCCGCCCTCGCCGCCGCCCGCCCGCGCCGCCCGGCCAGTGGAACCGCCGCCCACCGCGCGCCCCCACCCGCCCACATCGTGAGATACCCCAGAGTGTGTCACCTCGCCGTATTCCTGCTGGTAGAAGCCTCGCACTCCACTAAAACCCCAGGTCGTGAGAACCGCTCACGGGTGATCTTTTGCTAAGCTCGCGACCACTGGTCGAGAGGCGCTGCAACGGACTCACGTCCGCCACGCTCGACCAGGTCCGACCACCGCAAGGGCGCCTTCCATGTGACACGCCATGGGAGGAGTCCGGATGTCCGAGGCACTGCGGGAACTGCTGGACCGGAAGGTCGCGGTGCTGGACGGCGCGTGGGGCACCATGCTCCAGGCCGCCGGGCTCGGGCCGGCCGACTACCGGGGCGACCTCATCGCGGACGCCCACCCCAAGGACGTCACCGGCGACCCCGACCTGCTCAACCTCACCCGCCCGGACGTCATCCTCGACGTCCACCGCCAGTACCTGGCCGCCGGCGCGGACATCACCACCACCAACACCTTCACCGCCACCAGCATCGGCCAGGCCGACTACGGCCTGGAGCACCTGGTCCGCGAGATGAACGTCCAGGGCGCCCGCCTCGCCCGCCAGGCCGCCGACGAGGCGGGCGGCAAGTTCGTCGCCGGCTCGGTCGGCCCGCTCAACGTCACCCTCTCCCTCTCGCCCCGCGTCGAGGACCCCGCCTACCGCGCCGTCACGTTCGACCGGGTCAAGGCTTCCTACGCGGAGCAGATCGCGGCGCTGGCCGAAGGCGGCGTGGACCTGCTGCTGATCGAGACGATCTTCGACACGCTCAACGCCAAGGCCGCCATCGCCGCCGCCCGCGAGGTCGCGCCGCACCTGCCGCTGTGGATCTCGGTCACCATCGTGGACCTGTCCGGCCGCACGCTGTCCGGCCAGACCGTCGAGGCGTTCTGGCGGTCGGTCGAGCACGCCGAGCCGCTGGTGGTGGGCGTCAACTGCTCGCTGGGCGCGGCGGAGATGCGTCCGCACGTCGCCGAGCTGTCCCGGATCGCCGGCGCGTACACTGCGGCGCACCCCAACGCGGGGCTGCCCAACGCGTTCGGCGGCTACGACGAGACCCCCGACGAGACCGCCGAGCTGCTGCGGGAGTTCGCCGGCTCCGGCATCGTGAACCTGGTCGGCGGCTGTTGCGGCACCACCCCCGCCCACATCGCGCGCATCGCCGAGTCGGTCAAGGGCATGCGCCCCGGCCGCGGGCCGGTCACCGACGCGCCGCTGACCGCGTTCAGCGGCCTGGAGCCGTTCGCGATCGGCGCGGACACCGGGTTCGTCATGATCGGCGAGCGCACGAACGTCACCGGGTCCAAGAAGTTCCGCCGGCTGATCGAGTCCGGCGACCACCAGGGCGCGGTGGACGTGGCGCTGGACCAGGTGCGCGGCGGCGCGAACCTGCTCGACGTCAACATGGACGCCGACCTCCTCGACTCCGAGGAGGCGATGACCACCTTCCTCAACCTCATCGCCACCGAGCCCGAGATCGCGCGCGTGCCGATCATGGTGGACAGCTCGCGGTGGAGCGTGCTGGAAGCCGGCCTGAAGTGCGTGCAGGGCAAGGGCGTGGTCAACTCCATCAGCCTCAAGGAGGGCGAAGGCCCGTTCCTGGAGCAGGCGCGCGCGATCCGGGCCTACGGCGCGGGCGTGGTCGTGATGGCGTTCGACGAGCTGGGCCAGGCCGACACCGCCGCGCGCAAGGTCGAGATCTGCGGCCGGGCCTACGACCTGCTCGTCGACGAGGTCGGGTTCCCGCCGCAGGACATCATCTTCGACCCGAACGTGCTGGCCGTGGCCACCGGCATCGCCGAGCACGACGAGTACGCCAAGGCGTTCATCGACGCCCTGCCGCTGATCAAGCAGCGCTGCCCGGGCGCGCGCACCAGCGGCGGCATCTCGAACCTGTCGTTCTCCTTCCGGGGCAACGACATCATCCGCGAGGCGATGCACTCGGCGTTCCTGTTCCACGCGGTGCGCGCGGGCCTGGACATGGGCATCGTCAACGCCGGTCAGCTCGCCGTCTACGAGGACATCCCGGCCGACCTGCTCGAACTGGTCGAGGACGTGCTGTTCAACCGCCGCCCCGACGCCACCGACCGGCTGGTCGCGCACGCCGAGACGGTCAAGGGCAGCGGCACGAAGCGGGTCGCCGACCTGTCCTGGCGCGAGGCCCCCGTCGCCGAGCGGCTCGCGCACGCGCTCGTGCACGGCATCGTGGACTTCATCGAGGAGGACACCGAGGAGGCCCGGCAGCGGGCCGCGCGGCCCCTGGAGGTCATCGAGGGTCCGCTGATGGACGGCATGAAGATCGTCGGCGACCTGTTCGGCTCGGGCAAGATGTTCCTGCCGCAGGTGGTCAAGAGCGCGCGCGTGATGAAGCGCTCGGTGGCCTACCTGGAGCCGTTCATGGAGGCGGAGAAGGAGAAGGCCCGCGCCGAGGGCCGCATCGACACCTCCGGCGGCCCCGGCAAGATCGTGCTCGCCACCGTGAAGGGCGACGTCCACGACATCGGCAAGAACATCGTCGGCGTCGTGCTGGGCTGCAACAACTACGAGGTGATCGACCTGGGCGTGATGGTCCCGTCCTCGGTCATCATCGACACCGCGATCGCCGAGGGCGCCTCCGCCATCGGCCTGTCGGGGCTGATCACGCCGTCGCTGGACGAGATGGTCACGGTCGCGGCGGACATGCAGCGCCGGGGCGTGAAGCTGCCGCTGCTCATCGGCGGCGCGACCACGTCCCGCCAGCACACGGCCGTGCGCATCGCGCCCGCGTTCGAGGGCACCACCGTGCACGTCGCCGACGCCTCGCGCGTGGTGGGCGTGGTGTCCGAGCTGCTCGACCCCGACCGCGTCGAGGGCCTGGACGAGCGCAACCGCGCCGAGCAGGAGCGCCTGCGGCGGCAGCACGAGGACCGCAAGCGGGTCGCCCTGCTGACGCTGGAGCAGGCGCGGGCCAACCGCGAGCGGGTGCCGTTCGAGGACCTGCCCACCCCGGAGTTCACCGGCCTGCGGGTGGTCGAGCCGGCGCTGACCGAGCTGCGCGAGATGATCGACTGGCAGTTCTTCTTCCTGGCCTGGGAGGTCAAGGGCAAGTACCCGGCCGTCCTGGACAACCCGGTCGCCCGCGACCTGTTCGCCGACGCCAACGCCCTGCTCGACGAGATCGTGGCGAACGGGTCGTTCCGGGCGCGCGGCGTGCTGGGCTTCTGGCCGGCCGCGGCGGAGGGCGACGACCTGGTCCTGTCCACCGACGGCGGCCCGGTGCGCTTCCCGATGCTGCGCCAGCAGACCGCGAAGCCCGACAGCCGCCCCAACCGCAGCCTGGCCGACTACGTCGCGCCCGAAGGCGACCACCTGGGCGCGTTCGCGGTGGCCATCCACGGCGCCGAGGACCTGGCCGCCCGTTACGAGGCCGAGCACGACGACTACCGGGCCATCATGGTCAAGACGCTGGCCGACCGCCTGGCCGAGGCGTTCGCCGAGCACCTCCACCTCAAGGCGCGGCAGGCGTGGTTCGAGCCCGGTTCCACGCCGGTGCTGGAGGACCTGCACGCCGAGAAGTTCCGCGGCATCCGGCCCGCGCTGGGCTACCCGGCGTGCCCGGACCACAGCCAGAAGCAGGCCCTGTTCGCCCTGCTCGACGCCGGGTCGGTCGGCCTGGGCCTGACCGAGTCGTTCGCGATGACCCCGGCGGCGGCGGTCAGCGGCCTGATCTTCGCCAACCCGGCCGCCCGCTACTTCACCGTCGGGCGCATCGGCCGCGACCAGGTGAAGGACTACGCGGCCCGCAGCGGCGTGCCGGTGGCCGAGGTGGAGCGCTGGCTGCGCCCCAACCTCGCCTACGACGTGGAGTGACCCGCCGGGTGGTGGGGCTCCCGGACGCCCCACCACCCGCCGGGCCTCAGCCCACGACCACCTGCGTGACCGACGGTCCGGGCAGCGTCACGGCGACCGCGCCGCCCACCACGGGCCGCGACCCGAGGTCGGCCGGCTTGGCGTAGCTGACCGTGCCGCCGTCCTTCTGGTGCACCCGCGCCGAGGTGCCGGCTCCGACGCTGATCACCGCGTCCTGGATGCCGATCGCCCCGGCCCGCGCCGGCACGACCTCGGCGATGATCGCCCGGACCGCCTGGACGTCGGTGGTCCACTGCACGGTGTCGGCGAGCAGTTGGCTGTCGCACACGGCCTTCTCGCCCGCGCCGTACTTGTGGAAGTCCACGAAGTCCTCGCGCGTGCCGCTGACGGCGAGGAAGTCCCGGAGTGGTTGAAGCAACGGTCGCCGAGCAGGCCGAGGCCCGCCCGGACCACGACGTGGCCGCGGGCGACGGGCGCGGGGTCCGGGCGGGGGCCGTCGGCGGGCCTGCCCTCGTGGGCGTGCACGCTCGACACGTGCAGCGCCACCACCTCGACCGGCGTGCTCACCGCTGCTCGACCGGCGTGCTCACCGCTCGCCGAGCTGCCAGTCCGGGCGGACGTAGTGGCAGGTGTACCCGTTCGGGTAGCGCTCCAGGTAGTCCTGGTGCTCGGGCTCGGCCTCCCAGAAGTCGCCGAGCTGGGCGACCTCGGTGACGACCTCGCCGGGCCACTTCCCGGAGGCGTCGACGTCGGCGATGGTCGCCTCGGCCACCCGCTTCTGCTCGTCGCCGTCGTAGAAGATCGCCGAGCGGTAGCTGGTGCCGATGTCGTTGCCCTGGCGGTTGCGGGTCGTCGGGTCGTGGATCTGGAAGAAGAACTCCAGGATCTGCCGGTAGCTCAGCTGCGCGGGGTCGTAGACGATCTCGATCGCCTCGGCGTGCGTGCCGTGGTCGCGGTAGGTGGCGTTGGGGACGTCCCCGCCGGTGTAGCCCACCCGGGTGGACACGACGCCGGGGTGGCGGCGGAACAGGTCTTGCATGCCCCAGAAGCACCCGCCCGCGAGGACCGCCTTCTCGGTGACAGTGGCCATGTGGTCGCTCCGCTCCTCGAATCCGATACCTGTCCAAGTGAACGCTCTCACGTCCCGGACCCATCCCGACACCGCTGTGATCTCACCCGCGCGGGTGCGCCGCCACCGCTGCCGCCGATCACACGGCGATGGTCGGCACCACCGGCGGACCCGCCGGCTCGGTCGCGAAGCGCCGCCACGCCGCCGCCAACCCGGTCACCGCCCGCGTGATCACCTCCGGCTGCGCGACGAACGGCAGGCGCAGCCGGTCCGTGCTCCCACCGGACGGGTCCAGCGCGCCGCCCGGCAGCACCGCCACCCCGTGCCGCAGGGCGACCTGCGCGTAAGCGGCGGCATCCGCGCCCGGCAACCGCACCCACAGCGTCTGCCCGCCCGTCGCCGCTGTGAACTCCCACTCCGGCAGCTCCGAGCGCAGCAACCCGCACAGGTGATCATGGCTCGCCCGCAGGAACGCCACCCGCTCACCCCGCACGGCCTCGAAATCACGCATCAACTCGACCGCCGCGAGCTGCTCCACCACCGCACTGCCCAGGTCGTGCACAGCCTTGAACCGCGCCAACCGCGCCACCACCGCCGACGGGGCCCGCACCCACCCCACCCGCATCCCGCCCCACACGATCTTGCTCAACGACCCCACCGTGATCACCGACGGCACCGCCGGGGGAGCGGGCGCACTGAAATCCAGGTGCGCCAGAGCATCGTCGAACACCAACGGCACCTCACCGGCGACCCGCACCAACCGCCGCCGCTCCAACGGGCTCAGTGACGACCCGGTCGGGTTGTGGCACGTCGGCACCGCGTACACCAACGCCGGACGCACCCCGGCCAGCGCATCGGCCAACCCACCGGGCGGCGCGTGCCGGAGCGCGGCGGCGGCCTCGCGGAACAGGTCCAGGGCACCGGGGTACGTCGGCGCCTCCACCAGCACCTCGTCGCCCGGCGCGACCAACGCTCGGGTGATCAACGCCAGCGCCTGCTGACCGCCGGTGGTCACCAGCACCTCATCGGGTGACGTGGGTGTACCCGATGCGGTGTAGTGCGCGGCCAGGGTCGCTCGCAGTGCCGGCAGGCCCAGCGGGTGGTAACCCATGTCGTCGGTCAGGCGGGACAGCGCTCGCCGGTGCGCCTCGACGACCGACGCCGGCGGGCTCAACGGCCCGGCGCACGCGAACTGGAGGACGCCGTCGGGCGGCTCCAACAGGTTCAGGAACATCGGGTTCGCCGTCTCCGCCCGCGCGGGCGACGGACCGGCCTGCGGCACCCACGTCCCGCTGCCGCGCCGCCGGACCAGCCGGCCCTCCTGGCGCAACAGGTCGTACGCGGCCACGACCGTGGTGCGCCCGACCGCCAGCCCGGCGGCCAGCACCCGGTCCGGCGGGAGCAGCGTGCCGCCGGGCACCCGCCCCTCGTCGATCAGCTCGCGCAACCTCGACGCCAGCAACAGGTACAGCGACCCGCGCCCGGCGGACCACCGTCCGAGCGCACCGACCAGCTCGTCCACCGGTATTGGCCTCACAATCAAACCAATTTATCCGAATTGGCTCTCGGCACGAACCAATCGTGCACCCCAAGATCGAGCCCATGCGCCCAGACACCCGACTCGTCCACCCGGCCGTCCCCGACCTGACCGGCAGCCGCCCGCTGGCCGTGCCGCTGCACCAGACCTCCGGCTTCGCGTTCAGCGACCCGGACACCTTCGCCGACGCGATGAACCGCCCGGACGGGGCCTTCGTCTACACCCGCCTGGGCAACCCGACCGTCCGCACCCTGGAGAACGCCCTCGCCGACCTGGAAGGCGGCGCCGCCGCACTGGCCACGTCCTCCGGCATGGGCGCGATCAACGCGGTCCTGCTCGCCACCCTCTCCGCCGGCGACCACGTCATCGCCCAACGCTCCCTCTACGGCGGCACCCACGCCCTCCTGCACGACCTGGCGGCGCGTTGGGGCATCGAGCTGACCTTCGTCGGCGGGCACGACCCCGCCGAGGTCCGCGCCGCGCTGCGCCCCACGACCCGGGTGCTCTACCTGGAGACGATCTCCAACCCGACCGGCCACGTCAGCGACCTGGCGGCGGTGTCGGCGGCGTCCGGCGACGCGCTGGTGGTCGTGGACAACACCTTCGCCACGCCGCTGCTGTGCCGGCCGATCGAGCACGGCGCGGACGTCGTCGTGCACTCGACCACGAAGTACCTGGGCGGCCACAGCGACGTCACCGGCGGCGTGGCGGTGTTCGCCGACGCCGAGCGCCACCGCCACGTCTGGCAGCACGGCATCGAGCTGGGCGTGACCCCGGACCCGTTCGCGGCCTGGCTCACCCTCCGCGGCCTGCGCACCCTGGCGCTGCGGATGCGCCGGCACGAGGAGAACGCCGCGGTCCTGGCCCACCGCCTGGTCGGGCACCCGTCCGTGCGGGCCGTCCACTGGCCGGGCCTGCCCACCCACCCCAGCCACGACGTGGCGGCCAAGCTGCTGGACGGGTTCGGCAGCGCGTTCTCGTTCGACCTGGCCGACGCGGACGCGGGCCGGCGGTTCGTCAAGGCGCTCGACCTGGTGCACCTGGCCCCGTCGCTGGGCGGCACGGAGACGTTGGTGCTGCACCCGGCCAGCACGTCGCACCGCCAGCTCACCGAGGAGGAGCTGAACGCGGCCGGCATCTCCGGCGGGACGATCCGGCTCTCGGTCGGCATCGAGGACCCCGACGACCTGTGGGACGACATCGCCCGGGCCCTCACCGCGTAGGACGGCCCCGCGCTCCGCCCGGGGAGCACCCGTGCGGAGCGCGTGGGGGTCGGCTCAGCCGGCCAGGAACTCCACCAGGATCCGGGCGACCTCGTCGCCGTGGGTCCACAGGAAGCCGTGCGGCGCGCCCTCGATCTCGATGTACCGCGCGTTCGGCAGCCGCTTGGCGAACTCGCGGCCCGAGGCGTCGACCGGGAGGATGCGGTCGCCGGTGCCGTGGACGATCAGCGTCGGCACGCCGCTCTGCTCGATCTTCGGGATGTCGGCCCGGAAGTCGGTCAGCCAGGACTGCACCACGGCCCACGAGGCCTTCGCGCCCGCGCCGGCCGCGATCGCGTAGCTGGTGCGCACGGCCGCCTCGCTGATCCGCGTGCCCAGGTTCTCGTCGAGGTTGTAGAAGTCGGCGTAGAACTGGTCGAACCAGGCGTAGCGGTCGGACTTGGCGGCGGCCTCGATGCCCGCGAACACCGAGCCGTCCACCCCGGTCGGGTTGTCCTCGGTCTTGAGCAGGTAGGGCTCCAGCGACGCCAGGAACGCGGCCTTGGCCACCCGCGCCGAGCCGTGGCGGGCCAGGTAGCGGCCGACCTCGCCGGTGCCCATGGAGAAGCCGACCAGGACGACGTCGGTCAGGTCCAGCGCGGTCAGGACCCGGTGCAGGTCGTCGGCGAAGGTGTCGTAGTCGTAGCCGGTGCTGGGCTGGCTGGACTGGCCGAAGCCGCGGCGGTCGTAGGTGATCACGCGGTGGCCTGCCTCCAGCAGCGCCTGTTCCTGCTTCTCCCAGGACGCGCCCGACAGCGGGTAGCCGTGGATCAGCACGACCGGCTGCCCGGCGCCGCGGTCGGTGTAGTGGAGGTTGATGTCGGCGGTGTTCTCCTGCCCGACCTTGATGTACGGCATGTCCGGTTCCTTCCCTCGGGGCTTGCTCGGTGACGTGGTCGAAGTTATTACCGAACGATCGGTAAAGCAATGTGGCCAAGCCGACCTTGCGTCTTGACCGTTCGTTCGGTAAACAGGTGGTATGGCGCGTCCACCGTCGGTGCAGGACGACGAGTTGTACGACCGGCTCGCGGAGGTGTTCCGCACGACCGGCTACGAAGGCGCGTCCCTGGGCGCGCTCGCCGAGTCCACCGGGCTCAAGCGCGCGTCGCTCTACCACCGGTTCCCCGACGGCAAGGCGCAGATGGCCGAAGCCGTGATGGGGCGGGTCGAGCGGCTGTTCCAGGACTTGCTGGAACCGATGCGCACCGACCCCGACCCGCGCACGGGCGTCATGCGCACGGCGGAGCGGATCAGCGCGTTCTACGGTGGCGGGCTGCTGTCGTGCGTGCTGGACACCCTGCCGCTCAGCGGCGCGCCCGAGGGCGTGCGGCGGCGGGCGGCGCAGGTGGCCGAGGTGTGGATCTCCGCGATGGCCGACGTGGCGCGCCGGGGCGGCCGGTCACCCGAGGACGCCCGCGCGGCGGCCGAGGACGCCTTCGCCTGGGCGGAGGGCGGCCTGGTCTACGGGCGCCTGTTCGACGACGGCGCCCCGTTCCGCCGCGCCCTGGCCCGGTTGCCCGAACTGCTGCTGGGCTAACGGACCCGCGCGAACGCGGCGGTCAGGCCCTTCTTGATCTCGTCGGCCACCTTGTCCGGCAGGTCCGGCGGGTCGTTCTGGCTGCTCACGACGTCCACCGACACGGAGATCACGGTCCGCCCGACGCGGTAGGTGTGGCGGCTGAACGAGCCGTTCGCCGGTCGCGGCCCGTCGCCGGTGTCGGCGTGCAGTTGGTAGCGCACGTACCCCTCGTAGCCGTTCTCCCCGAGGCCCGGACCGGTGGTCTCGGCGGTCTTCACCGACAACCGCTGGTCGCCGGCGTCCTTCTGCTCCTTCTCCAGCGCCGCGCGGCGGCACTCGACGTACGCGCCGGACTTGCGCGTCTCGACCCACTCCTTCGCCCCGGTCTCGTCGGGGAACACCGCGGAGGCCGAGGAGACGTACCACTTCGCGTCGCCGCGTTGCAGCTGCGGGCCGACGTGCCGGGCGGACAGCGGCAGCTTGGCGTACTGCGTGTCGTGACCGCAGTCGCCTTCGGTCACCGCCTCGGCCGCCGTCTCGGGCCGGAAGACCGCCCACGGCCCGCCCAGGTCGTTCGGGGTGAGCACGGCGGCCTGGGCCAGGGTGGTGGTCGCGGGGTCGGCGGTGGGGGCCGCGGACGTCGTGGGCCGCGGCGGGTCGCCGGTGACGGACGGGGCGGTGCTCTCCTCGCCGCCGCCGCACCCGGCCAGCGCGAGCGCCGACACCACGGCCACGGCCCGTGCCCAGCGTGAGGCGTCCACCGGTCACCCGCTTCCCGATGCATCGTCCAGCTTGGACAGTCACCGTAAACGCTGCCGGCGCGCCCCGCCCGTCGGTGGGAACGCCCGTCGGTGGGAACGCCCGTCGGTGGGAACGCCCGTCGGTGGGAACGCCCGTCGGTGGGCACGCCCGGAATTGTCGGTGCCCCGTGCGATCCTCGCGGTGTGGTCATCGACTTCGACGCCGAACTGTGGATCTGGGACGCCCGCCGCGACGACAGCTGGGTGTTCGTGAGCCTGCCCGCCGAGTCCTCCGAGGACGTCCGCGAGCTGGTCGGCGGCGCGCGCCGCGGGTTCGGGTCGGTGCGCGTGCGGGTCACGGTGGGCGGCACGTCGTGGTCCACGTCGATCTTCCCGGACAGCGCCCGGGGGTGTTACGTGCTGCCGGTCAAGCGGGCGGTGCGCGAGGCGGAGTCGTTGGAGGTGGGCGACGTGGCGGCGGTGACCGTGGAACTGCTCGACTAGCCGGTCGCGCTGGGCAGCAGCGGCGGGCAGCCGGTCGTCGCGTAGGCCGGGTCGTGCTCGAAGTGCCAGTACTCGTTGTCGTAGCGCCGGCACCAGCCCAGCGTGGCCGCGTTGCGCTCGACCCACAGGGCCGACGAGTGCGGCTGGATGTCCACCGCGCGCCCCTTGACGTGCTGGGACCGCTCCGGCGGCAGGACGTACTTCGCGGCCAGCTCCTCCGTGCCGAACTTGCGCACGGCGTCCTCGAACTCCGCCCGCTGCTGGGCGTTGCTGCGCTTGCCGTCGTTCAGGCACAGCCGGACGTTCTGGGTGGCCGCCGCCGCGGTCAGCCGGTGCCACGCGGCCAGGACGTCCGGGTGCAGGCCCTCGGGGTTCTCGTCGACGTACCGGTTGTCCAGGTCGCACACCGGGCCCGTCGGCGGGCCCGGCACCTCTTCGAGGATCGCCAGCGGACGTCCCGGCTGCGGGTCGTAGACCGGCAACCGGTGGTCGAGGCCGAGGTAGACCACCGCGCCGGTGGCGAGCAGGAGGGCGACGACCAGGGTCAGGACGGTGGTGCGCAAGGTCATGTCAGGGTTTCCGCCACGTAGGCCGCGGCCTGGGCCAAGAGGGCTTCGTCGTAGTTCGCGTCGGGCTCGGACTTGTCGGACATGATCGCGATGACCAGCGGCTTCGCGTCGGGCGGCCAGGCGAGGGCGATGTCGTTCACCGTGCCGCGGTCGCCGGTGCCGGTCTTGTCGGCCGCCCGCCAGCCCGGGGGCAGTCCGGCGCGGACGCGGCGGGCGCCGGTGGTGCTGCGTTCGAGGAGGTCGCGGAGGAAGTCCCGCCGCTCCGGCGGCAGGGCCTCGCCCAGGACGACTTCGCGGTAGGTGGTCCCGATCGCTCGGGGCGAGGTCGTGTCGCGCGGGTCGCCCGGGATCGCGCTGGTGAGGTCCGGTTCCCACCGGTCCATGCGGGTGACCGTGTCGCCGAGCGCGCGGACGAACTGCGTGAACCCCGCCGGGCCGCCCACCTCGCGCAGGAGGAGGTTGCCGGCGGTGCCGTCGCTGTGGCGGACGGCCGCGTCGCACAGGTCGCGCAGGGTCATGCCGGTGGCGACGTGCTGCCTGGTGATGGTGGAGCTCCTCATCAGGTCCGTTTCCGAATAGGTCACCAGCGTGTCCAGGCGGGACAGCGGGTGGCGGTGCAGGACGGCCGCCGCGGCCAGGCCCTTGAACGTCGAGCAGAACGCGAAGCGCTCGTCGGCGCGGTGGGCGATGGTCGCGCCGGAACCGGTGTCCACTGCGTAGACGCCCAGGCGCGCCGCGAAGTTGCTTTCCAACTCGTACAAACGCGAGTGGTGCTCGACTGCCGGCGTGGTGGTGGGCGGGGCAGTCGTCGCGATCTGGGCAATCGTCGTGGTCTGGGTGGCCGGCGGAGCGGGCGGCGGGGTCGTGCAGGCGGCCAGGGGCAGGAGGGCCGCGCCGAGCAGCGTGCGGCGGGTCAGTCGGGCGGGCACCGTACGTCCGGTCACGACAGCCAGGGTTCCAGCGCCCGGCTATGCCGTCCAAGACGGGATCGAGCCGATTGATGCCGATCCGGCATATAGTGAGCGTGTGGACGTGGTCGCGGCGTGCAAGGCGTTCGTCTCCGTCAGCGGGTGCGGGAGCTTCACGGCCGGGGCCGCCGCCGCGCGCATCCCGCAGTCGGTGGCCAGCCGGCGGATCGCGGCGCTGGAGAAGCACTTCGGCGCGCGGCTGCTCACGCGGTCCTCGCGCAGCGTCTCGCTCACCCCGTTCGGGCGGGAGCTGCTGCCCTCCGCGCGGCGGCTGGTGGAGCTGGCCGAGGCGTTGGAGCACGACGCCGAGCAGGCCCGGCGGCGGCCGTTCCGGCTGGCGGTGCCGCTGGTCAGCGCCGCGCGGCCGTTGGCCCGGCTGGTCGCCGACGCCCGCCGTCACGACCTGACGCTGGACCCGCACCCCGCGCCGCCGGCCCGGCGCGCCGAACTCGCCCGGACGCTGGAGGTGCGGGCCGCGCTGGTCGCGGTGCCGCCGGACGACGGCGTGTGGCGGGTGCCGCTCGGGCTCGCCGGCCGCGACGACCCGGGACCGGCCACCGCCGTCTACGTCGAGACGCTGCGCGCCGGTCGCGCCGACCGGGGTCCGCGCCGCCGGATCTGGGTCGAGGCGGAGGACGACGTGCCGCACGTCCGCGACCGGATCACCCGCCTCGGCGCCGCCGTCGGGCTGCGACCCGCCCAGGTGGTCGTCACGTCCTCGCTGGTCGCGGCCACCGCCGAGGTCCTGGCCTCCGCCGACCTCCTGCTGTGCTCGCCCGCCCAGGCCGACGACCTCGGGCTGCACTGGCGCCCGATCGGCGAGGTGCGGGTCGCGCGCGGCTACGACGTGACGGCCCGGTCCCGCGACGACGCGAACCGCGTCCGCGCGCTCCCGCTGGTCGGCCCGTGCCTGGGGGCGTCGTGACCACCGCCGTGCTGCGCGACCTGCGGGCGGCGCTGGAGGACGGCGGCCTGCGCGGCTCGTTCCTGGTCCGCGACCTGGACACCGGCGACGAGCTGGGCATCGACCCCGAGGTGGAGTTCCCGGTGGCGTCGCTGGTCAAGGTGCCGCTGGCGGTGGCCACGCTGGAACGCGTCGCGCGCGGCGAACTCGACCCGGCCACGCCCGTGGTCCTCGCGCCCGGCCGCAGCGCGATCCCCGGGCCGACCGGCGTGAGCAGGTTCCGCCACCCGGCCACCATCGCGCTGGAGGACCTGCTCTACCTGAGCACGTCCATCAGCGACAGCGTCGCCGCCGACGCCCTGTTCGCCCTCACCCCGCCCGCGGCCGTCACCGCCGAGCTGCGCCGGCTTGGCTACGACGGCATCGCGGTCCGCCACCTGATGCAGGACCTGGTCGAGACGCCGGCCGAGCGGTTCGCGCCCGCCGAGGTCCACCTGGCGCACTCGCTGGCGATCACGGCCGCCACCGAGGGACGCGGCCACCCCGTGCCGCAGTTGGACATCAGCCGGGCCAACGCCGGGTCGGCACGCGCGTTCGTGGACCTGTTGCAGGGCCTGTGGCGGCCCACGACCATCACGCCGGCGGTCGCGGCCCGGGTGCGGGAGCTGATGCGGGACAACGTGCTGCGGCACCGGCTGGCCCCGGACTTCATGTCCGACGCGAGCCGGTGGGCGTCCAAGACCGGAACGGTGCTCAACATGCGGCACGAGGTCGGGGTGGTCGAGCACGCCGACGGCCAGACCTACGCGGTGGCGGCGTTGACGGAGTCGCGGGTGCCGGCCGTCGTGCAGCCGGGCGCCGAGGCGTTGATGGCGCAGGTGGCGCGGACGCTGCGGGACCGGTTGCGGATGTGTTGAGAGTCGCCGTGACCGGGTAAGACGGTGAGATGCCGACACGTGATCCCCTGGCCGAGGTGGCCGAGCTCGACCGGGAGTCGCTGCGCGACAGCTACGCCATGCCGACCTCCCGGCCGCCCGCGTGGGTGGTGGCGGCGAGCCTGGTGGCGCGGGGCGGAGCGGTGTGGGTGCCGGTCGCGGCGGTCCTCGCCGGGGTGGGGGAGCGGCGGGCGGCGGTGCGCGGCCTGGTGGCGGCCGGCGTGGCGCTGCCGCTGGGGCACCTGCTGAGCCGGGCGGTGTTCCGGCGGCGACCGCCCGCGTCCCGGCTGCCGGCGCGGCGGGCGTTGCCGGAGCGGCCCGACTCGTCGTCGTTCCCGTCCAAGCACGCGATGACGGCGGCGGCGTTCGGCACGGCGGTGGGCGCGGAGAGCCCGCGGGCGGGGGCGGCCGTCGCGCCGCTGGTCGCGGTGATCGCCTACAGCCGCGTGCGCACCCGCGTGCACTGGCCGTCGGACGTGGTCGGCGGGCTGGTGCTGGGCGCGGCCGTGGCCTGGGCGGTCCGCCGGCGCTGACGGGTTCCCGACCGTCGCCCCGGCCCGCCAACCGGACCCCGGTCACGCCCGAACGGTGGGTGAGACCGGTATTCCCCTGGACGTGGCCTGAAGCACACCGCTAAACGTCACCCTCCGTCACACCAACGCCTGTTACGCACAGTCACCGAGGGACGGCTTTACACAATGGGGTAACTGCGCGGCGTGTCGATGCGCCGGTGTCCATCATGGGAACGCAAGTCCCTTACAGATGGAGGTTTTTCAATGCGTACTCTCCACCGCCTGATCGCCGCGGGCGCCCTGGCCGCGCCCATGCTGGTCGCCGGCGCGGGCCTGGCTTTCGCTGACGCTGCGTACGGTCAGCAGACCGCTGTCGCGGGCCCCGGCGGCGCGTGGGCGCACACCGTGGTCGCCTTCGCCGACGACCACGGCAACACGTACTTCCACGAGCACGCCGCGGCGGCGGGTCCGCACGGCGCGGGTTCGTTCAGTACCACTTCGTGGACCCACGACGGCCATCACGGCGGTGGCCACCACGACGGGTCGAGCGCGGGCTACCACAACGAAGAGGCCTACGCGAGTGACCACGGCGCCTACCACCAGGAGACCTTCTCCTACGCCGACAGCGATTGACCGCAGGCGGCGATGATCCGCGGATAGGCAGGCAAGCACTGGGAAGTACCGGAAAACCGGTTGATGCGGTCCGTCCGCGGCGATCCCCCGAGCCGGGGTCGCGGCGGACGGACCGTTCGCCTTCGCGCCGGCAGGTCCACTGTGGACGGTGTCTTGCCGTGGGCGGTGTCTGGCGGACCGCGGCGGCGGCCACCGGACGGAGGTGCCGTAGAGTCTCCCCCGAAGTGGATGTTCAACAGCGCAGCATCCCGTGTGACCGGCTTCGCGACGGTCGGCCGCCGTGCGGCGGGAGGATGCGCTGACGACCCACGTCCACGCTCCCCACCCCACCCCGACCGCCCCGCGAGCCGTGTTCCCACCGGCCTGCGGACGGAGCGAGGGTGGAGATGACAGACGCGGCTGCGGGATCAGTGCGCGCTGCCCGGGGCAGGGGCCAAGGCGGCGACGGCGCCCGGGGCGGTGGCGACCAGGTGGAGCTGCGCCAACTCCTGGCGGGCCTGACCGCCGTGCGCGACGGCGACTTCCGGACCCGGCTGCCGGAGGAGGCCGACGGCCTGCTCGGCGAGATCGCGACCGTCTTCAACGGCATGGTCGACCAGCTCTCGCTGTTCACCTCGGAGGTCACCCGCGTGGCCCGCGAGGTCGGCACCGACGGCGTCCTGGGCGGCCAGGCGCAGGTCCCGGGCGTGTCGGGCACGTGGGCCGACCTCACCGACTCCGTCAACGCCATGGCGGGCAACCTCACCAGCCAGGTCCGCGACATCGCGCAGGTCGCCACGGCGGTCGCGCGCGGCGACCTGTCGCAGAAGATCGACGTGGACGCGCGCGGCGAGATCCTGGAGCTGAAGGAGACCGTCAACACGATGGTCGACCAGCTCTCCAGCTTCGCCGACGAGGTGACCCGCGTGGCCCGCGAGGTCGGCAGCGAGGGCCGGCTGGGCGGTCAGGCGCAGGTCCCGGGCGTCGCCGGCACCTGGCGTGACCTCACCGACTCGGTGAACTTCATGGCGGGCAACCTCACCGACCAGGTCCGCGACATCGCGCAGGTCGCGACGGCGGTGGCCCGCGGTGATCTCAGCCAGAAGATCACTGTGAACGCCCGGGGCGAGATCCTCGAACTGAAGAACACCATCAACACCATGGTCGACCAGCTGTCCGCGTTCGCCGACGAGGTCACCCGCGTGGCCCGCGAAGTGGGCACCGAAGGCGCGCTGGGCGGGCAGGCGGACGTCAAGGGCGTCTCGGGCACCTGGCGCGACCTCACCGACTCGGTGAACTTCATGGCGGGCAACCTCACCGCGCAGGTCCGCTCCATCGCTCAGGTCTCCAGCGCCGTCGCGCGCGGCGACCTCTCCCAGAAGATCACGGTCAACGCGCGGGGCGAGATCCTCGAACTGAAGAACACCATCAACACGATGGTGGACCAGCTGTCCGCGTTCGCCGACGAGGTCACCAGGGTGGCCCGCGAGGTCGGCACCGAAGGGCGGCTGGGCGGCCAGGCCGACGTCAAGGGCGTCTCCGGCACCTGGAAGGACCTCACCGAGTCGGTCAACGTCATGGCCGACAACCTCACCGCGCAGGTCCGCAGCATCGCCCAGGTCACCACGGCCGTCGCGCGCGGCGACCTGTCCCAGAAGATCCGCGTGGACGCCCGCGGCGAGATCCTGGAGCTGAAGGAGACCATCAACACGATGGTCGACCAGCTCTCGGCGTTCGCCGACGAGGTCACCCGCGTCTCCCGCGAGGTCGGCACCGAGGGCAACCTGGGCGGCCAGGCCACCGTGCGGGGCGTGTCGGGCACCTGGAAGGACCTGACCGACAACGTCAACGTCATGGCCTCCAACCTGACCGGCCAGGTGCGCTCGATCGCCCAGGTCGCGACGGCGGTGGCCCGCGGCGACCTGAGCCAGAAGATCACCGTCGAGGCCAAGGGCGAGGTCGCCGCGCTGGCCGGCGTGATCAACACGATGGTCGACACGCTCTCCGCGTTCGCCGACGAGGTCACCCGCGTGGCCCGCGAGGTCGGCACGGAGGGCATCCTCGGTGGTCAGGCGCGCGTGCCGAACGTGGCGGGCACGTGGAAGGACCTGACCGACAACGTCAACTTCATGGCGAACAACCTGACCAACCAGGTCCGCAACATCGCCCAGGTCACCACCGCCGTCGCGCAGGGCGACCTGACCCGCAAGATCGACGTGGACGCGCGCGGCGAGATCCTGGAGCTCAAGACCACCATCAACACCATGGTCGACCAGCTCTCCGCGTTCGCCGCGGAGGTCACCCGCGTGGCCCGCGAGGTGGGCAGCGAGGGCCGGCTGGGCGGCCAGGCCGAGGTCGAGGGCGTCTCGGGCACCTGGAAGCGGCTCACCGAGAACGTCAACGAGCTGGCCGGCAACCTCACCCGCCAGGTGCGCGCGATCGCCGAGGTCACCAGCGCGGTCGCCGAGGGCGACCTGACCCGGTCCATCACGGTCGAGGCCTCCGGCGAGGTCGCCGAGCTCAAGGACAATATCAACTCGATGGTGGAGTCGCTGCGCGAGACCACCCGGGCCAACCGCGACCAGGACTGGCTCAAGACCAACCTGGCCCGCATCTCCAGCCTCATGCAGGGCCGCCGGGACCTGGAGGTCGTCGCCGAGCTGGTGATGGACGAGCTGACCCCGCTCGTCTCGGCCCAGTACGGCGCGTTCTACCTGGCCGACGACACCACCGACACGGCCGAGCTGCGGCTGATCGGCTCCTACGGCGGCCCCGACGAGCCGGGCCGCCCGTCCCGGTTCACCTTCGGCCAGTCCCTGGTCGGCCAGGCCGCCCGCAGCCGCCGCCCGATCACCGTGGACGACGTCCCCGGCGACTACCTGACCATCACCTCCGGTCTCGGCCAGACCTCGCCGGTGAACATCCTGGTGCTGCCGATCGTGGTGGAGGACCAGGTGCTGGGCGTGATCGAGCTGGCCTCGGTGCACCGGTTCACCCGCATCCACCGCGACTTCCTCGACCAGCTCATGGAGACCGTCGGGGTCAACGTCAACACCATCATCGCCAACTCCCGCACCGACGAGCTGCTCACCGAGTCCCAGCGCCTGGCCGAGGAGCTCCAGGCCCGCTCGGAGGAACTCCAGGCGCGGCAGGAGGAGTTGCAGGCCTCCAACGCCGAGCTGGAGGACAAGGCCGCGCTGCTGGCCAGCCAGAACCGCGACATCGAGGCCAAGAACCTGGAGATCGAGCTGGCCAGCCAGGAGCTGGAGGCCCGCGCCCAGCAGCTCGCGCTGGCCTCGAAGTACAAGTCGGAGTTCCTGGCCAACATGAGCCACGAGCTGCGCACCCCGCTCAACAGCCTGCTCATCCTGGCCCAGCTGCTGGCCCAGAACCCGACCCGCAACCTCACCCCCAAGCAGGTCGAGTACGCGGGCATCATCCACTCGGCGGGCTCGGACCTGCTCCAACTGATCAACGACATCCTCGACCTGTCCAAGGTGGAGGCGGGCAAGATGGACGTCAGCCCGGAGCGGGTGCCGCTGCGCCGGCTGCTGGACTACGTCGAGGTCACCTTCCGCCCGATGACCACGCAGAAGAGCCTCGGGTTCCGGGTCACCACCGCGCCGGGCGTCCCGGCCGACCTGCTCACCGACGACTCGCGGCTGCGCCAGGTGCTGCGCAACCTGCTGTCCAACGCGGTGAAGTTCACCGAGACCGGCAGCGTCGAGCTGCGCATCGAACCGGCCGCCCCGGACGAGCCGCCCACGACCGTGCGCCGGCACGGCGCGGCCCTGGCGTTCCGGGTGATCGACACCGGCATCGGCATCGCCGAGCAGCAACTGGAGTCGATCTTCGGCGCGTTCCAGCAGGCCGACGGCACCACCAGCCGCAAGTACGGCGGCACCGGCCTGGGCCTGTCGATCAGCCGCGAGATCGCCTACCTGCTCGGCGGCGCGATCACCGCCGAGAGCACCCCGGGCCAGGGCAGCACGTTCACCCTGTACCTGCCGGTGGCGCGGCCGGACTTCGCCGAGACCGCGACCACCCAGCACACCGACACCGCGCCCCAGGACGTCGAGCCCGCGCCGTCGCCGCAGACCCACCAGCGGCGGCTGCTCGTGGTCGAGGAACGGCCGCAGGGCCTGCTGTCGCTGGTGGCCGGCAGCGCCGTCGCCGACCTCACCGACAGCCACGACCAGCGCGGCCCGGTGCAGGTGGTGACCGCGATCGGCGCGGAGGAGGCCGCCGCCGCGCTGGCCGCCGAGGCGTTCCACTGCGTGGTGCTGGAGCTGGACATGCCCGGCGGGGCCGCGCTGCGGCTGCTGGAGACCATGGACGGCGACGCGGCCCTGCGCACCGTGCCGGTGCTGGCGCACAACAACCGGCGGCTGGACCCGCAGCAGGAACGGGCGTTGCAGTCCCGCACCGGCCCGCAGCCGCTGGAGCTGCTGTCCAGCCTGGACGAACTGCGTGAGCGGATCGCCCTGCACCTGAGCGCGGAGGCGCCCGGCGACGTGCTGCCGCTGGTGCGCCGCGAGGACCCGACCACCCCCGAGCCCCGGCCGGTGGACGGCAGCCTGGCCGGCCGGACCGTGCTCATCGTGGACGACGACGCCCGCAACCTGTTCGCGCTGAGCAGCATCCTGGAGCTGCACGGCGTGCACGTGCTGCACGCCGAGAACGGCCGCGAGGGCATCGACACCCTCCAGGGCCACCCGGAGATCGACCTGGTGCTGATGGACGTGATGATGCCCGAGATGGACGGCTACGCGGCCACGGCGGCGATCCGGGACATGCCCGACCACGCCGACCTGCCGATCATCGCGGTCACCGCCAAGGCGATGCTGGGCGACCGGGAGAAGAGCCTGGCGTCGGGCGCGAACGACTACGTCACCAAGCCGGTCGACGCCGACGCCCTGGTGGCCTCCGTCAAGCGCTGGCTGGGCGCGTGAGCGCGACACCGGTCAGCCGCCTGGCCGCGACCGTCGAGCGGCTGCGGCGGGAGATCCAGGAGGCCAACGCCGCCGCCGACGGCCGCGCCCTGATCGAGCTGGCCAAGGGCGTGCTGGTGGAACGGCTGCGCTGCGGTCCCGCGCACGCCGCCCGCCAGTTGGAGACGCTGGCCGAGCAGGCGTCGGTGACCCCGCTGGAGCTGGCGGCCGACCTGGTCAACCAGGCCGCGCAGGACCGGGTCACCGAGGCGGTCGGCGAGTTCCTGGTGCGGGCGAGCGACGAGCTGTCGGCGGCGGTGCGGCTGCGCACCGCCGAGAGCGCGGTCCTGTCCGGCGGCGACACGCAACGGGTCGCCGAGTCGGTGCTGGCGCACGCGGCGCGGCCGTTGGGCGCGACGGCAGTGGCGATCTGGTCGGCGGCCACCGACTCCTCGCTCACCCTCGCCGGGTTCGCGGGCATCACCCCCGGCGAGGCGAGCCGGTGGCGGTACGTGCCGCCGGGCGTGGCCACCCCGGCGCGGCGGGCGCTGATCGAGCGCGAACCGGTGTGGATCGAGGACCTCGCCGCGGCCGGCCTGCCGTCGGTGGGGCCGTCCGGCGGGCGGGCCGTGCTGCCCACGGTGACCGGCGGCCGGCTGCTGGGCGTGCTGGAGGTGTGCTGGCCGCGTCCGCTGGAGCCGCAGCCCCAGCCCGTACACCGGCAGTTGGACGCGCTGGCCGAGCTGTGCGGGCACGCGCTGGACGCCGACGCCGCCGCGGCCACCACCCCGGACGTGTCGGAGCTGGAGGCGTTGGCCGACGGGCTGTTCGACTCGGCCCTGGTGCTCCGGCCGCACCTGGACGACACGGGCGCGCTGGCGGACTTCCGCATCGCGCACCTCAACCCGGCGTTCGTCGACCTGACCGGCCGGCCGCGCGGCCTGGTGTCCGGGGCGCTGCTGCTGGAGGCCTACCCGATGGCCGGCGCCGGGCAGCTGTTCGACAAGGTCGAGCACGTCTACGCCACCGGCGAGTCGTTCCGCACCGAGCGGATGACCTTCACCGAGATGGTCGACCAGGTCCCGCTGACCGTGGTGGCCGCGATCAGCATCACCCGCCACGGCGACGCGGTGCTGGTGGTGTGGCGGGTGGAGGACGAGGTCGCGCGGCTGGCGACGCTGTTGCAGCACGCCCAGCGGCTGGGCCGGGTCGGCGGGTTCGAGGAGAACACCGCGCTGGGCGAGATCACCTGGAGCAGCCAGCTCTACTCGCTGTGGGGCCTGGAACCGGCGGCCGACCCGGTGCCGCTGGCGCAGCTGACCGCCCACGCCCACGAGGACGACGTGCCCGCCATCGACCGGTTCCTGCGGACCGTCCTGCGCTACCGGCGGGCCGGGTCGGCGGCGTTCCGGCTGCTGCGGCCCGACGGCGTGGCCCGGCACATCCGGGTGGTGGCCGAACCCGTGCTGGACCCGAGCGGGCACCTGCTGGCGGTGCGCGGGGCGTTCCAGGACATCTCGGCGCAGCACTGGACCGAGGTCGCCCTGTCGGCCACGCGGGACCGGCTGGCCGACACCGAGCAGCACGTTGCCGAGCAGCAACGGCTGACCGTGCAGCTGCAACACGCGATCATGCCGGCGGCGGAGCCGTCGATCGAGGCGTTCGGGCTGCGGATCGCGGTGCGCTACCGGCCCAGCGGCGGCGACCACGTGGTGGGCGGCGACTGGTACGACGCGGTGGTGCTGCCGTCCAAGCAGGTGCTGCTGTCGGTCGGCGACATCACCGGGCACGGCATCAAGGCCGCCACCGGGATGGTCGTGCTGCGCAACGCGTTGCGGGGCTTGGCGGCGACCGGCGCCGGGCCGGGGCAGATGCTGACCTGGCTGAACCTGGTGGCGCACCACCTGACCGACCACATCCTGGCGACGGCGGTGTGCGGGGTGTACGACCCGGAGACGCGGGTGCTGCGGTGGGCGCGGGCCGGCCACCCCGCGCCGGTGCTGGTGCGGGGCGGCAAGGCGACGGCGCTGCCGCTGCTGAGCGGTGTGCTGCTGGGCGCCCTGGCGGAGGGGACCTACGAGCAGGACGAGGTGCAGCTGGAGGTCGGGGACACCCTGCTGCTCTACACCGACGGGTTGATCGAACGGCGGGACGTGCCGCTGGACGAGTGCCTGGAACGGCTGCTGGTGGTGTCGGCCCGCTTCGAGGGGACGCTGGAGGACCGGTTGGACGACCTGCTGGACGGCAGCGACTCCAACACCGACGACGACACGTGCGTGGTGGGCTTGCAGGTGACCTGAGCGCCCGCGGCCCGGGCCTGGTCCTCGACCGCCGGCGGACGCCGGCGGCGGGGCCTGGTGAGGCGGCGGGTCACGGGACGTCCTTGCGGCCGACGAGTTGGAAGAGCCGGGCGGTGTGCTTGTGGGGCTCCCGGTCGGTGAGGGCGAGTTCGAGGCGTTCCAGGTCGGCGTAGAAGGCCGGGTCGTGCTTGCGCTCGTCGTCGGCGATGTAGTCGCACACCGCGCGGATGCCGTAGTGCGCGAGGACCCGGCACCCGGAGACGCGCATGAGCCGGCTGAGGTCTTCGGCGGTGTAGAGGGTGATCGTCGTGTCGAACGTGGCCGTGTGCGCTTGATCGGTGTCCAGGGCGGCCAGGGCGGCGGCCGGGTCGAGTCGGCGCACGGCGGTGACCAGGGGAGCGGCGTGCCGGTTGATGGCCATGACCGACAGCAGGCCACCCGGCCGCAGCGCGTCCAGAGCCAGGGCGAGCGCGTCGTCGCGGTACTGGACGATGTTGTGGCACAGCACGACGTCGTAAGCCGTCTCGGGCAGGTCGGCGATGTCCGCCTCGACGCGGGTGATCGTGACCCCGGCGGCGGCGGCGCGTTCGGCGGCGGCGGCGAGCATCGCGGGGGAGTTGTCGAGCACTGTCACGTCGTGGCCCCGCACGGCCAGCCGCACCGCGTCGGACCCGTCCCCGCCGGCCAGGTCGAGCACCCGCAGCGGCGCGTCGCCGAGGTGGCGGGCCAGGTTGTGCTCGGCCAGCGCGTACCGCAACCGTCCCCACGGACTGTCCTGCCACTGGCGCCACGCGGTCGTCGAGGTGTCGACGGTCTTCGCATCCACACCCCCGACCCTAGGGGCCGGCGGGCGGGGTTCGGCCGGCGAGGAGGTCCGCCACGCGGGCGGCCTCGGGCAGGTCGAGTTGGCGGTAGACGGCCAGGGCGTCCCGCCAGCGCTCGACCTCGCCGGTCACCGTGCCCAGGCCTTCCAGCGCCCGCGCCTCCTCGTACCGGTCGCCGACCTCGCGCGCCACCGCCAGGGCGTCGGCGTAGGTGCCGGCGGCCAGGTCGGTGCGGCCGGTGGCCGCGTGCGCCGCGCCCAGGTTGTTCAGCACCTCTGTTTCGATGCCCCGTGCGCCCATCTCCCGCGCCAGGTCCAAGGCCCGTGCGAACAACGCGAACGCCTGCTCGGGCCGGCCCGCCAGGTGGTGGACCTCCGCCAGGTTCCCCACCGCGCGGGCCATGCCGCCCTGGTCGCCCAGGTCGGTGAACGTCGCGAGGGCCTTCTCGTAGGCCCGCACCGCCGCCTCGTGGTCGCCCAGCCGGGCGTGGACGACGCCGATGTTGACCAGCAGCACCGCGCGGCCCTTGCGGAAGCCCTCGACCAGCGCCAGGGCCTGCCGGTAGTGGGCCAGGGCCTCGGGGTAGTGGCCCAGCCGCTCGTGGAGGTTGCCCAGGTTGTTCAACGCCCCCGCCTCGCCGTCGCGGTCGCCGACCTCGCGGCAGATCACCAGCGCCTGGCGGTGGTGCTCCATCGCCTCCCGGTGGCGGCCCAGGCGCAGGTAGGCGACGCCCAGGTGGTAGAGCGCCGCGCCTTCCGCGGCCCGGTCGCCGGCGTCGCGGGCCGCCGACCGGACGTGCTCCAGGACCACCAGCGCGTCGCTGTGCCGCCCGCCCTGGTCGAGGTGGCGTTGCAGTTCGGTGCCCAGGCGGGCGGCGGCGCCGGCGCGGACCAGGGTGAGCAGGGTGTCCCACTCGGCGTCCAGCCAGTCGCGGGCGGTGCGCACGGGCAGCTTCGGCGTGGTGCCCGCCGTCGGGTGCAGGACGTCCATGACCGCCGCCAGGGTGTCGGTGTAGTGGTCGAAGAACCGGTCCAGCGCGGTGTCCAGGCCCTCCACCGGCTGTTCGCGCGAGTACGCCCGGACCAGGTCGTGCATGCCGTACCGGCCCGCCGAGTGCTGCACCAGGTGCGCCCGGACCAGCACGTCCAGCCGTTTCGCGGCGTCCTTCACGGTCGTGTCCAGCAGCGCCGCGGCGGCCGGCGCGGCGATGGTGTGCGCGGGGTGCGCGCCGAGCAGGCGGAAGTCGCGGTCGGCCTGGGCGTCGAGGTGGCGCAGGGACCACGAGAACACCGTGCGGACGGCGGTGTCCGGGTCGCCGACGTCGAACCCGTCCAGCCCGGGGCCCAACCCGTCGGCGAGTTCCTCCAGCGACCGCCCGCCCTGGGCGCGGGCGGCCACGATCCGCAGCGCCAGCGGCAGCCCGCCGCAGCGCTCGGCCAGGCGCAACGCGGCCGGCGCGGACCGGTCCACGCGCGGCCCGACCTGGGCGCGCAGCAGCTCCACGCCGTCGTCGGGGCCGAACGGCCGCAGGTCCACGCGCAGCGCCCCCGGCCGGACCTGCAACCCGGCGAGGTCGGTGCGCGAGGTGATCACGGTGAACGCGGGCGGCCCGCCGGGCAGCAGCGGCCGGACCTGGTTGACGTCCAGGGCGTTGTCCAGCACCAGCAGCAGCCGCCTGCGGGCCAGGGCGCTGCGGAACCGGGCCGCCCGCTCGGCCGGGTCGTCGGGGATGTCCTCCACGCCCAGGCTGCGCAGCAGGCCCGCGAGCACCGCGCCCGGCTCGCGCGGCTCGCCCGGCGAGTAGCCGTGCAGGTCGGCGTACAGGCATCCGTCGGGGAACCGCGCCCGGTGCCCCCAGCGCACCGCCAACGCGGTCTTGCCCACCCCGGCCGGCCCGGCGACCACGACGATCGGGGGACCCTCGGCCAGCGCCCGGTCCAGCGCCGCCAGCTCCGCCGCGCGACCGGTGAACCCCGCCGGGTCGGCGGGCAGCTCGGCCGGCCGGTCCGGCCGGGCCGCCCCGCGCGGCCGGTGCAGGCGGTCGCGCTCGGTGGCCAGCCGCCGGTGCTCGTCGGCGGGCACCTCCAGCGCGGTGAGCAGGTCGTCCAGGGCCTGGCTGGACGGCAGGGTGGTGCCCGCGAGGTAGGCGTACAGGGTGCTCTGCGACACCGCGAGCCGCTTCGCCAGCGCCGCCACCTTCACCGGCCCGCGCGGCCCGCGCCGGGTCCAGTGCTTCAGCTCCCGGGCGAACGCGGCCACGTCGTCCGGGTTTCCAGAATTTCCGGCGTTCTCCAGCGAAGGACCTCCTGACACTCCGCACATGATGCGCTACCGGGCGCAGCGAGAGCTACCGGGTGGTAGGGGACCACTCACCTCTCGCGGCTCATCCCGGGGAGGAACCCGCACGTGAAACGCCTCAAAGTCATCCTGCTCACCTTCGTGCTGCTCGGCGGCCTGCTGGGTGGCGCCACGCCGGCGAGCGCCGCGCCGCAGTTCCACAACGGCCACGGCATCGAGGTCCGCAACGTCATGCAGACCACGCCGCGCACGTACGTGGTCAACATCCACACCAACTCCGTGGACACCCGCGCCCTCGCGTGGACCTACCACGACGTGATCATCACCCTGCCGAGCAACTACAACCCCAACGTCTCCTACCCGGTGCTGTACCTGTACCACGGGCGGGCGCAGAGCCCCGGCGCGTGGCACAACGAGGCCAACATCGAGGCCGTCACCCACGGGTACCCGATCATCACCGTCGCCGCCGAGGCCGGCTGGGCCGGGTGGGGCACCAACTGGGTCAACCAGTCCGCCGGCGTCCAGCAGTGGGACCGGTTCCACCTCGACGAGCTGATCCCGTGGGTGGACGACAACCTCAACACCATCCGCGCCCGCGAGGGCCGCGCGGTGGCCGGGTTCTCCATGGGCGGCTACACGGCGATCCGGCACGCCACCCACCGGCCGTGGCTGTTCCGCATGGCCATCGGCATGTCCGGCGGTTACAACCTGGAAGACCAGCGCATGCGCACCGCCGTCACCGCGCCCCTGCCGGAGAAGGGCCTGCCGCTGGACGGCCCGTTCGGCGCGCCGTGGGACGGGTCGTGGGGGTTCAACAACCCGTGGCACCGGGTCAGCGGGTTGAGCGGCGTGCACACCGTGCTGTACGCGGGCACGCGGCACGACGACCTGCTGGAGGCGCAGGCGCACCGGCTGACCTACGAGTTCCACCAGCACCTGTTGGCCAGCGGGATCGGCAACAGCTGGATGGTCGAGTACGACTGCGGCCACTGGATCGAGTGCGTGGCGCGCAACGGCATCGGCCGTGAGCTGCCGGTGATGATGGACGTCCTGTGGCACCCGTGATGAGACGAAGAACCGTCCTCGCGCTGCCCGCCGTCCTGGCCGCCGTGTCGAGCGGACTGCTCACGACCACCCCGGCCCGCGCCGACTCCGTGCGCGGCGGCCCCATCACCCGCAGCGAGGTGATCTGGCGGGCCCAGTACTGGGTCGACCACCAGCCCGGCCCCTACGACCAGCAGGGCTATGCGTGGGGTCCCGGCGGCGATTACCGGTACCGCCGGGACTGCTCGGGGTACGTGGCGATGGCGTGGCACCTGGACGCCAACCCGTGGACCGGGACGTTGCCCGACTACTCGCAGGAGATCCCACGCGCGGACCTGAGGGCGGGCGACATCCTCAACTCGCACTGGGACCACGTCCTGATCTTCCACGAGTGGACCGACGACCGGGGCGGCTTCGCCTACTACTCCTTCGGCTCCACCCCGGTCTCCCACCTGCGCGCGAACATCAACGACCGGTACCTCGACGGCCACCCCAACGGCGACTACAAGGCACTGCGGTACCGGAAGATCATCGAGGACTCGGCGATCCGTCCCCACCCGTACGGCAGTGGGCGGGTGGTGTCGGCGCGCTCGGCTGATGGACGGTTGGAGGCGTTCGCGGCCGGGGCGGACGGGGTGCACCACGCGTGGCAGACGGCCGTGAACGGCGGTTGGTCGGACTGGCGGTTCGTGGGCGGGCCCCGCGGCGCCCAGTTGGGGATCGCGGCCAACGGCGACGGCCGGTTGGAGCTGTTCGCGTTGTCGGACAGCACTTTTGACCACATGTGGCAGACCGGTCCCAGCGGGGAGTGGTCGGGTTGGTCGAACTTCGGCGGCGGTGGGTACCGGGTCGCGGTGGGCGCCAACGCCGACGGGCGGGTGGAGGTCTTCGCGTCCAACGCGAGTGGGGTGTTCCACCGGTGGCAGACGGGACCGGCTGACTGGTCGGCTTGGGAGGGATTGGGCGGACCTCCGTCGTCGCGATTGGCGATGGAGGCCGCTCCGGACGGACGGCTTGAGGTGTTCGCCCTGTCCGACAGCGTGTTCGAGCACGTCTACCAGAGCTCGCCGAACGGCGGCTGGTCGGCGTGGGAGGCGTTCGGCGGCGGCGGGCACGACCTGACGGTCAACCACAACACGGACGGGAGGCTGGAAGTCTTCGCCTCGGGCCCGGTGGGCGTGTTCCACCGATGGCAGACCAACGCCACGTCGTGGTCCGGCTGGGAGGGCGTCGGTGGACCGGCGAACTCGCAACTGACCAGTGCCCGAACGGTGGACGGGCGGGTCGAGGTGGTGGCGATCAACGCGGACGCCGCCGCGCACATGTGGCAGACCGGGCCCAACGCGCCTTATTCGGGGTGGGAGACGTTCGGTACCGGCGGGGCCGAGGTGGCGGCGGTGAACAACGCGGATGGGCGGATCGAGGTGTTCGGCACCAGCCATGCGGGCGTGTACCACAAGTGGCAGACGGGTTTCGCCACCTGGTCCGAATGGTCGTGGTTGAACGCTTCCGCCGGACCCCCGATCGCCTAGCCGCCCGCCGCTGGGCCGAGGCGCGTCGCGAGGTTCGCGCCGCAGGCGCGCTTTTGTTGGGCTCTTGAGCCCAAGGAAGGGCCTCGGTTCGTTCCCCGTACGGCCTGGGCGCAGCCCAACCGCGCTTCGCTGTTCTTGGCAACCACGCTTCACCGGTTGCCAAGAGCAGCGAAGGGTGGTTGCCTCCGGCAGGCCGTACGGGGAACGAACCGACGCCCTTCCACCCCCGGGGGCCTGCCCGCCGGCGAGGCGCTTTTAATCTTTCAAGCGCTCCGCGCGTCCCAATGCGCGGAGCGCTCCCAAGCGCGAAGCGCGCTCGGCTTGAGAGCGTCAGCGTCACTCTTAAAGATTAAAAGAGCCTCGCCGGCGGGCAGGCCGCCAAAGATGACACAAAAGCAAAAGAAAGAGCGGGGGCTTCTTGCTTGTGCCATCTCCATATGGCCTGGCGGAGCCTACCACACTTTCCCGGGGTCGGTCGAAAAACTTTTGCTCGTTCCTCGCAAAACTTTTTGGCCCAACCCCGGGAAAGCGCGGTAGCCCTTCGGGCAGGCCATACGGAGATGACACAAGCAAGAAGCCCGGGTTGAGTTGTGACCTCGCCAGGCCCTATTGGCGCGCTGCGCGCGCGAATTCATGTTTCGTTGAGGGGGAGTTGTGTCGTTGAGACGTGTGTTTGTTCTTGTGCTTTGTTTGATGGGTGTTTGGGTGCCGGTTGCTGGTGCGCAGCCCGTTGATCCCGATGAGATCTGGCCGCAGGACGTGCGGGCCGCTATTGCCACCGCTCCCTGTGACGCCAACGGGCCGTCGGCTATGGATGGCAATCTTGCCGCTCAGTTGAACCCGCAGTTGGCGACCAAGATGGCCGGGCACCTGACCGCCTACCGGATGTCCTGTGCTCGGGTGGTCGTCGACACCGTGCGTGCGCGGGGGTTGAACCGCCACGCCGCCGCTATCGCGATCTCCACCGTGATCGTGGAGACCGGCATCATGAACTACTCCGAGGCCGTCGACCACGACTCGCTCGGGCTCTTCCAGCAGCGGCCCTCGGCTGGGTGGTGTCAGCCGGCGCAGTGCATCGATCCCGTGTTCGCCACCAACTCCTTCCTGAACGGGATGGAGCGCGAGTATCCCAACGGCTCCTGGAACAACGCCTCGATCGGGGACGTCGCCGCCGACGTTCAGCGGCCCGCGGCGCAGTACCGGTACCGGTACGGGGTGGAAGCGGGGGACGCGGTCGTGATCGCGGACGCGTTGTGGAGTGGGATGGGGCGGCGGGTGCATCCGTATGCCAGTGGGCGGGTGGTGTCCGCTCGGTCGGCTGATGGGCGGTTGGAGGCGTTCGCGGCCGGGGCGGACGGGGTTTACCACGCGTGGCAGACGGCCGTGAACGGTGGTTGGTCGGAGTGGCGGTTCGTGGGTGGGCCGCGGGGTGCCCAGTTGGGGATCGCGGCCAACGGGGACGGGCGGTTGGAGTTGTTCGCCTTGTCCGACAGCACTTTCGACCACATGTGGCAGTCCTCGCCCAGTGGGGCGTGGTCCGGGTGGGCGAACTTCGGGGGTGGTGGGTACCGGGTCGCGGTCGGGGCCAACGCCGACGGGCGGATCGAGGTTGTCGCGTCCAACGCCAGTGGGGTGTTCCACCGGTGGCAGACGGGGGCCGGGTGGTCGGCTTGGGAGGGGTTGGGTGGGCCTTCCCTGTCGCGGTTGGCGATGGAGGCCGCGCCGGATGGGCGGCTTGAGGTGTTCGCCCTGTCGGACAGCACGTTCCAGCACCTCTACCAGACCTCGCCCAACGGGGGCTGGTCGGCGTGGGAGGACTTCGGTGGGGGTGGCCGGGACGTCGCGGTGAGCCACAACCAGGACGGGCGGCTTGAGGTGTTCGCGTCCAGCCATGCCGGGGTGTTCCACAAGTGGCAGACCGGTTCCACGTCGTGGTCCGGGTGGGAGGGCACGGGCGGGATAGCGAACGCAGAGTTGGCTACCGGGCGGTCTGTCGATGGGCGGGTCGAGGTGTTCGCCATCAACGGGGACACCGCTGTGCACAGTTGGCAGCAGCGGCCGAATTCGCCCTACTCGGGGTGGGAGACGTTCGGCACCGGCGGGGCGGAGGTCGCGACCGGGAACAACGCCGACGGGCGGATCGAGGTGTTCGGCACCAGTCAGGCGGGCGTGTTCCACAAGTGGCAGACCGGGTTCTCAACGTGGTCGGAGTGGGCCTGGCTCAACGGGTCCGCCGGCCCGGGTGTGTCGTGAAGCTGCTCGTGGCCGTGGTGGTCGCCGCACTGGTGGCGCCCGCCACGGCCGTCGCCGACGTCGGCGCGACGCCGTTCGTGCAGGTCTACGACCCGAGCACGACCCAAGCCCGGTACATCAACGACCACACCCTCATCCGCGACGACGCGGGCACCTGGCACCTGTTCGGCATCACCCACACCGAACCGGCCGATGACGAGGACGAGGACACCTTCGCCCACGCCACCGCACCGGACCTGCGCGGCCCCTGGACCACCCGGCCGCCCGCGTTGCACACCGACCCGTCCTACGGCGAAACGCACCTGTGGGCGCCGCACGTGATCAAACACGGCGACCTGTACTACATGTTCTACGCGGGCGGTGGCGCGGACCCGAGTCGGCACGCGATCAACCTGGCCACGTCGAGGGATCTGGAGACGTGGACGCGCTTGCCCAGTGGGCCGTTGTTCCGGGACGGGGCGGTGGCGCGTGACCCGCACGTGGTGCGGGTGGGGGACCGGTGGGTCATGTACTACACCGCCACCGAGCCGGCGAGTGGCGGCAACCACGTCGTCGCGTACCGGACCAGCACGGACCTGGTGCACTGGGGCGAGCGGGGGATCGCGTTCCGCGACCCGTCGTCGGGGGTCGGCGGCGGCAACACCGAGTCGCCGTTCGTGGTCTTCGCCGACGGGGCTTGGCGGTTGTTCCTCGGGCCGCGGGGCGGTTACGTGGGCACCGACGTCTTCACCAGCGCCGATCCGTTCCGGTTCACGGCCGACGGGTTGAGCGGGCACGTCTACGCGCACGCGGCCGAGGTCGTGGCGGACGGCGGGCGGTGGTGGGTCAGCCACGCGGGGTGGGGGCAGCGCGGGGTGTGGCTGGCGGGGCTGGACTTCCGGGACGGCAGTCGGCAGTACTCGGTGGAGGCGTCGTCCGCGTCGTCGGACCGGGTCGCCGTCGTGTCCGGTGTGGACGGTCGGCAGGAGGTGTTCGTCGGCGGCTCGGACCAGGTGTGGGGGCGGTACCAGGTGACGCCCGGCGGGTCGTGGTCGCAGTGGTACCCGTTCGGCGGGCCGCGTTCGGCCGTGTTGTCGTTGGCGCGCAACGTCGACGGGCGGCTGGAAGTGTTGGCGGCGGGGGAGGGGCGGGTGGATCGCAGGGCCCAGTCCTCGCCCGACCGGTGGGGCGAGTGGGAGTCCTTCGGAACTGCCGCGCGGAGCATGACGTTGGGGCAGAACGCGGATGGTCGGCTGGAGGTGTTCGCGTCCGGGCCCGTGGGGATCTACCACCGGTGGCAGACCTCGCCCGGCGGCGAGTGGTCGGGGTGGACGGCGTTCGGCGGGCCGGCGGACGCCACCCTGGCCACGGGGCGTGCCGCGCGGGGCGGGCTCCAGGTGTTCGCCCTCGCCGACGGGGTGGTGCGGCGGCGCGGACAGGGACCGGCGGGGTGGGAGGCCGGGTTCGCGGAACTGGGGCGGGTCGGCGGTGTCGGCGACCTCGCGGTCGGGCGGCGGCCGGACGGTGCGCTGGAACTGGTCGCCTCCGGTGCCGGTGGGCTGGCGCGGGCCGCGCAGGACGGGCCGGGCGGGGCCTGGTCGTGGTCCGGCTTCGGTGGGCCGGCGCACGCGAAGGTCCACATCGGGCGCAACGGTGACGGCCGGCTGGAGGTGTTCGCCACCGACGGCTCCGCCACGTGGCACCGCTGGGAGAACGGGTCGGGCTGGTCGGCCTGGGAGTCGTTCGGGCCGGGCACGTCCGCGCTGGACGTCGGGACCAACCCGGACGGCCGGCTGGAGGTGCTGGCGGGGTCGCCGGTGCGGCCCGTCGGCGGCCGGTACCAGGTGGTGCCCAGCGGCCACTGGTCGGAGTGGGCGTCGGTCGGCGGTCCCGTGCTGCGGTGAGGGGCGGCACCGGGCGGGCGCCCGGTGCCGCCGAGCGGTCAGATCGGGGAGCAGTCGGGCTTGTCGGTCCAGTCGGTCGCGCAGCGGTAGAGGGTGATCGGCGTCGAGTAGCCGTAGCGCGTGCCCAGGGTGTTGTACTCGGTCACGTCCACGCGGCCGGCGACGTAGTGGTCCGTCGGCGTCCCCAGGGCCGTGTCGGTGTACGGCGGGGCGGCGGGGGAGGTCGTGGTGGTGGTGGTCGGCGGCGCGGAGTCGGCGATGCCCCAGAACCGGACCAGGTGGTGGGCCGCGCAGATGTTCACGTCGAGGACGTACGCGCCGGCCGTGCCGCACTGGGCGGACCCGGTGCCGGGGTCCACGGGGTGGCCGTGGCCCATGCCGGTGATCTCGAAGTGCTCGACCGTGCCGCCGTACACCCGGTGCGGGTAACCGCCGACGGTGTCCGTCGTGTCCGGGGTCTGGTCGGTGCCGTTGACGTTGGTCCACTGCTCGACCAGTTCGACCGCGTTCATGGGCCGCACGGTCGTGTCGGAGGTGCCGTGCCAGATCGACACCTTCGGGCGCGGGCCCGAGTGGGAGAACGCCGACCGGACGCGGTCGCCCCACTGCGCGGGCGACAGGTTCACACCCGGGTTCATGCAGGTGAACGCCGTGGAGACCGAGGTCGCGCAGCCGTAGGGCAGGCCGGCGACCACACCGCCGCCGGAGAACACGTCCGGGTAGGTGGCGAGCATGACCGAGGTCATCCCGCCGCCCGCGGACAGGCCGCTGACGTAGGCGGCGGTCGCGCCGACGTCCTGGCGGGTGCGGTCGACCATCTGCTTGATCGACAGCGCCTCGCCCGACCCGCGCCGGGTGTCGCCGGGCTCGAACCAGTTGAAGCACGAGTTCGCGTTGTTCGCCGACCGCTGCTGCGGGAACACGACGGTGAACCGGTGCTGGTCGGCCAGCTTCAGCCAGCCGGTGCCGGTGGCGTAGGACGAGGCGTTCTGGGTGCAGCCGTGCAGGGCCAGCACGACCGGGCGGCCGGACGGCAGGCCATCGGGCACGTACCGGAACATCTGGAGGTTCCCGGGGTTGGTGCCGAACCCGGTGACCTCGCGCAGGGTGGCGGCCGAGGCGGGGGTGGCGACCAGGGTGGCCGCGGCCAGGGCGGTCGCGGCGGCGAGCAGTACCGCGGCGGGGCCGCGGGCAGGGGGACGGATCGGCATGACGCTTCCTCCACGTTGAGGTGATCGCAGTCACATGCGTTACGCCGATGCTAGGAACGCCGGGGCCGCCGGTCGTTGGTGGACACCACCATTTTCGCCGGCGGCCGTGTGGTGGTTGCCCACGTCAGCGGTGCTCGGCCACCCAGTCCTCGAAGGCCTCCGCCAACCCGGGCAGCACGCGCAGCTCGCCGAACCGGTGCCCCTTGCGCATGTTCGCCCACACGACACCGAACGCGCCGGGGTCGATGCCGCGGTCGTCCGCGAGCCGCCGGGCCGCGTACTCGGCCGCCGCCTCGCGGTCGGCCAGCCAGGTCGAGCGCTCGCGGGTCAGGTGCATGGCACCGAAACTAGGCACTCGGCCGCGCGAGAACCATGTGGTGGGGCCACTGTCCTGGGCCGAGATGGTGTGTGGCCCCACCACAACCGCGTCTTAGCCGGTCACGCCGTGAACGCCGGTCTCGATGTGGCCGCGGAACAGGCGGGAGAAGGACGCGTCGGTGTTGACGGTGGCGGTCAGGTCGTACCACCGGTTGCCGTACCACCCGGCGTGCCAGGTGTCGGTGCGCGTCGCGCCGGCCGGCACGACGTAGGTCCACGAGCCGGTGCGGTAGGCGTTGGCCTTCACGGTGAACGTGACCTCGGTGGCGCCGGCGTTGGTGAACGTGAGGGTGACCAGGCCGTCCTCGGCGGTGCTGGTCGTCGCGGTGACCTCCACGGTCGCGCCGGGCGCGTTCAGGTCGCCGGTGCTGCGGCGGCAGAACCCGTTGGGGCCGTAGCAGGACAGGTCGTACTTGCCGCCGCCGTAGGTCTGGACGCTGAAGTAGTCCGAGGTCGTCGCGCCCGGTGCGACGTCGTAGCGCCACGGGCCGTCGCTGCGGTGCGCGTTGGCGTAGACGGAGAAGTGGGTGTGGCGGGTGCCGTTGTTGGTCAGGTCGAACCAGACCCGCCCGGACGACTTGGTCTGCCGGGTGCCGACCCGCGGGTTGTAGGGCAGCTTGCGGGCGGGTTTGGTGCCGGGCTCCTGGGTCGGCATGACCTGCGGGCTGGGCGGCGCGGGCGTGGACGGGCCGGACCCGGCGGTGGGCACCGGGCGCGTGAAGCCGGGGTAGGGGCCCGGGGCGGCGGTGTCGAGCGTGGCGGTGAGGTCGCCGCACAGGTTGCGCCGCCACGCGCTGATGTTGGTCTCCCGCACGCCGGTCACGGCTTCGAGGAACCGCAGCACGGACGTGTGGTCGAACAGCTCCGAGCACACGTTCCCGCCCCGGCTCCACGGCGACACGACCAGCAGCGGCACGCGCGGCCCGAGGCCGATCGGCGCGCCGTTGACCCACTCGGAGGTCTCGGTCGTCGGCGGCACGGGCGGCGGCACGTGGTCGAAGTAGCCGTCGTTCTCGTCGTAGTTGAGCAGGAACACGGTCTTGTTCCACACGGCCTGGTTGGACGCCAACGCGTCGAGCACCTGCCACACCAGTTCGGACCCGGTGCTCGGGCCGTCCGAGGACGGGTGTTCGCACTGGTCCTCCGAGGCGAGGACCCACGACACCGTCGGCAGGGCGTCGGCGGCGACGGCGGCGCGGAAGGACGCGGTCAGGTCCCCGGTCGGCACCCGCCGCAACCCGCGCTCGAACAGGCTGCGCTCGGCGGTCGTCAGGGTCGCGACACCCTGGTCCAGCTTGGCGAGCAGGTTCGCGCGTTCGGTCGCGGACGCGGCGCGGACCTTGCCGTAGAAGGTGTGCATGCTCTTGAGGCCCAACGGTTGCAACGCCTTGCGCGCCACCGCTTTGAAGACCTGGAAGAACTCGATGTTGTTGTTCTGGTAGTTGTCCCACTCCTGGAACACCTTCCACGACACGCCCGCGGCCTCCAGGCGTTCGGAGTAGGTCTTCCACGTGTAACCGGCGTGGGTGTCCTCGGCGTAGGCGGCGTTGCCGATGGCGCGCGACCCGTCCGGCTCGTTGCCGATCATGCCCGTGACGTGGTAGCTGCGGTTGGGGCTGGTGGAGCCCATCACCGAGCAGTGGTAGGCGTCGCAGACGGTGAACGCGTCGGCGAGCTGGTAGTAGAACGGCAGGTCCGCGCGGTCGTAGAAGCACATGGTGTGCTTGCCCTTGGCCGGGACCCACCGGTCGTACTTGCCCTTGTTCCACGCGTCGTGGCCGTCGGTCCAGTAGTGCGGGGTGCCGGCGAGCTGGTGGCTGTCGGTGCCGTAGGGCAGGACGTAACCGGTGCCGTCGGGCTGGTGGAACACCGACTTCCCGTTGGCGCGCAACGTGATCGCGTTGCGGTCGCCGTAACCGCGCACGCCGCGCAGCGACCCGAAGTAGTGGTCGAAACCGCGGTTCTCCTGCATGAAGACGACCACGTGCTCGACCATCTCCAGGCCGCCGGTCGGTGCGGGTTGGGCGAGCGCGCGGACGAGGCTCGGGGGCAGCATCGAGTAGGTCCCGGCGGCCAGGGCGGCGGCCAGGAAGCTTCGTCGGTCCATCGGGGGACTCCAAGGATCGCAGGGGTGATCGCGGAGGGCGGTTCAGAACGCGGTGTCGAGCTGGTCGGGGATCACGGTGCCGTCCGCGCGCCGGACCGGTCCCGGGGTGCCGTCGGAGGCGGTGTGGGCGGTGGTGCCGCACGGGTACGGGGTGGCGCGCCGGGGGAGCGGTTGCAGGAACATCGGGTTGACCAGCCAGCGGCCGTCGCTGTTGTCGTAGGCGTGGCACATCAGCTCGGCCTTGTTGCGGTTGACGACCAGGCGCAGCGCGGTGGCGTCGGCGAGGAATGTCAGGTCGGTGGTGGAGTCGCCGGCGGCGAACACCGGGCGGCGGGCGGCGGGTTGGCGTTCGAACGCGCGCCGGTCGGGCACGTGGAAGACCACCTTGTTGAGCCAGCACCGCTTGCCGTCGATGTAGGTGATGGGCGCGGTAGGTCCGTCCGGGACTCCGCCGCAGCCCTCGAACGCGTAGGTCAGCCGGTGTCCCTTGTGGACGTTGCGGATGCCGATCACGCGGTCGGCGGGGATGCCGGCGCCGGCCGCCCACACGCGCACGACGGGTTCGGGTGACGCCGACACCACCCACACGTCGAACCCCGTCTGGCGCAAGGCCCCGATCAGGTCGCGTTGCTGGTCGTAGTACCGCACCCAGCCGGTTACCTGCCTGCTGCCGACCCGTTGGGTGGCGCCGACCGGTGCGGCCAGGTTCTCGGCGCGCGCGGCGGCGGCGAACGCGGCGACCTCCGCGTCCGTGCGGCCCGCGAGCAGCTGCGCGGCCCACGCGTAGCCCGGCTCGGCTCGGCGCAGGTCGGCCCCGGCGAAGGCGGTCGCGCCGCTCGTGGTCTTGGCCTGCGCGTACACGCTCAGCACCTCGTCGGCGCACCGGGTGTCCGGGCCGGAGGTGACCAGCGGCGTGCCCGGTTCGGCGGCACCGCACGCGGTGCGCAGGGCGGTCGCGGCGGCGTCGGTCAGGTACGCGCTGGTCGCCCGCCAGTCCCGGCCCGGTGGCTGGAGGACCTTGTCGTTGCGCAGCAACCAGAACACGGTGGCGTCGCCGACGTCGTTGCGGATGACGGTGTTGTCCCAGTCGAACGCGGCGACCGGGCGTCGGCCGGGCTTGCGCCCGCAGTGCGCGTCGAGCAATGCTTGCAGGGATGCGCGGTTCTCGCCGTGCCAGGGCAGTGTGCGGTCGAGGGTGGGGCAGCCGGCTGGTGCCGGTGCTGGTGCAGCGGGCAGGGGTGCCACGGTCAGGCCCAGGGAAAGGGCGAAGCCGAGAACGCCTGCACGACCCAGAGTGCGCATGGCCATCTCCGTAAAGGTCTGAACGTGACCCATTGGCGGTGAAGGCTAGAGCGCGCAGTCGGTGCCGGTCAATGGTCGTCTCCGAATACCTCCCGGTAGGTTTCCGGTGGTCGCTTGTGTTCGTTTTCCGTTGCGGTGGTTGACCTTTCCGGCGGAGGGCGGGCAGGGTGGGGCCGGTGCGGCGGGGTGCCGCACCGGCCGCGGCGCACGTCGTGGGCCAGTCGTCGTCGTCCTCGTAATGGCTGTTCATCACCCTGAGCGTGTCGTCGTCGCACCGCCGGGCCGCCACTCGGGCCGTCCCCGTTCCCGCTGGGCCGTTCGGGCGGTTCTGGAGTGATCATGGGCGGCACCGGGCACCGTGTCCTTACTGCCGGCTTGCGGGGAGGCGGTCGTGCGCGGATGGCTGGTCGGTCTGGTCGCGGTGCTGGTGTGCGGCTGCGGCGGGGTGGGGGCGTCGCCGGCCGACGCGCCCAACACGCTGGTCACGATGGGGTTCGGGCAGCCCGACGAGCACGCCACCGCCAGGGTCGCCGTGTTCCGCGCCGCCCACCCCGAGGTGGACGTCCGGATCAACGAGGGCGCGTTCGACGAGCAGCAGTTCCTGTCCGCCGTCGCCGCCGGCGACCCGCCCGACCTGGTCTACGCCGAACGCCGCAAGCTCGGCGGCTACGCCGCGCGCGGCGCGGTGCTCGCCCTGGACGACTGCGTCCGCGAGCACGGCGTGGACCTCGGCGAGTTCCGCGCGGCGGCGCTGCGCCAGGTCACCCACGACGGCCGGGTCTACGGGCTGCCCGACTTCGCGATGGTCCGCGTCCTGATCCTGAACAACCCCGTCCTGCGCGCCGCCGGCGTCGACCCGGCCACGTTCTCCACGACCGACTGGGGCGCCCTGGCCGACCTGGCCGCCCGGCTAACCCGGCCCCGCCACATCGCGTTCGACCCCAAGGTGCCCGAGTTCCTCCCGCTGTGGGCCAAGGCGAACGGCGTGGACCTGGTCGGCGCCCGCCTGGACGACCCGCGCGTGGTCGAAGCCGTCCGCTACACCACGGACCTCGTGCGCCGGCAAGGCGGATGGGCGTCCTTCAAGGCGTTCCGGGACACGTTCGACCAGTTCGGCGCGCAGAACGCCTACGTCACCGGGCAGCTCGCCGCGATGCCCATGGAGTCCTGGTACCTCAACACCCTGGCCACCAACTCGCCCGACGCGGACGTGACCATCGCCCCGTTCACCGACCGGCGCGGCGAGCCGCTCACCGAGTCCTCCGGCCAGGCGTGGGCGATCCCCAAGGGCGCGCGGCACCCCGACCTGGCGTGCCGGTTCCTGGTGACGATGACCGACGCCGACACGTGGGTCACGGCGGCGACCGCGCGGCGGGACGCGTTGGCCGCCAAGGGCAAGCCGTACGGGGGCACGTTCACCGCGAACCGGGTGGCCGACGAGCGGATCTTCCGCGACGTGTTCGACCCGCGCGGCAACCGCATCCTGGAGCGCGGCGTGCCGCAGGTGCTGGCGTTGCAGGACAAGGCGTTCGCCCTCGCGCCCAGCCCGGCGGCCAGCGAACTGGTCCGCGCGTGGGAGGGCGGCGTGAACCGGGTCCTGACCGGCCGGCAGAGCCCGGAGGACGCGATGGCCCAGGCGCAACGCGAAGCCGAACGGGCCCTGCGCCGCGTGGGCGCCCGGTGAAGGGCCGCGCGGCGTGGCTGTTCCTGCTGCCGTGGATCGTCGGGTTCCTGGCGTTCACGGCCGGCCCGATGCTGTTCAGCCTGTGGTTGTCGCTCAACCACTACGACATGCTCAAACCGCCGGAGTACATCGGCCTGGACAACTACCGCGAGGCGCTCACCGACGAACGGGCCGGCACGGCGCTGTGGAACACGCTGTTCTTCACCGCCCTGCACGTGCCGGCGCAAGTCGTGCTCGCCCTGGCGCTGGCGGGTCTGCTGCGCCGGGCCGGGCGCGCGGCGGGGTTCTTCCGCACGATCGTCTACCTGCCGGTGATGACGCCGCCGGTGGCGTTGGCCGCGCTGTTCCTGCTGCTGCTCAACGGCCAGAACGGCGCGGTGAACGCGTTCCTCGGCTGGTTCGGGTTCACCGGTCCCAACTGGACCACCGACCCGGTGTGGATCAAACCCGGTCTGGTGGTGATGAGCCTGTGGACCGTCGGCAGCACGGCCGTGCTGTACCTGGCGGCCCTGACCCGCGTGCCGCTGGAGCGCTACGAGGCGGCGCGGTTGGACGGGGCGAGCCCGTGGCGGCAGTTCTGGCACGTCACCCTGCCCGGCATCAGCGGCACGGTGTACTTCACGGTGGTGGTGAACACGATCGCGTCCCTCCAGGTGTTCACCGAGGCCTACACGATGTTCTTCGGCGCGCGGGGCAAGCAGTCCGGTGAGGGTGACGCGGCGCTGTTCTACGTGATCCACCTGTTCCGCGAGGCGTTCGAGTCGCTGCGGATGGGGTACGCGTCGGCGTTGGCGTGGGGGCTGTTCGTGGTGATCGCCGTGGTCACGGCCGTCCAGGTGCGGCTGTCGCGCCGGTACGTGCACTACGAAGGCGAGCGGTGATGAAACGGGTCGCGGTGTGGTCGGGGCTGCTCGTCGTCGCGCTGGCGTTCGGGTACCCGTTCTGGTGGCTGGTCAGCGCCTCGCTCAAGGACCGGGCGCACGTGTTCGACAACGCGTTGCTGCCCAGCCCGTTCTCGCCGGGCAACTACGTCGAGGTGTGGCGGGCGGTGCCGTTGACGACGTGGATCGCCAACAGCGCCGCGGTGGGCGTGGCGGCGGCGTTGGCGGCGACGGCGGCGAGCGCGGCGGTGGCGTTCGGCTTCGCGCTGTTCCGCTTCCGGGGGCGCAGCCTGCTGTTCGGCGTGGTGCTGGCGACGATGATGCTGCCCGGCGCCGTGACGATGGTGCCGGTGTACCTGGAGTGGCACGCGCTGGGCCTGGCGACCACCCAGGTCCCGTTGTGGGCGCAGAACCTGTTCGGGTCGGCGTTCTACATCTTCCTGCTGCGGCAGTTCTTCCTGGGGCTGCCGCGCGAGGTCTTCGACGCGGCGCGGGTGGACGGGGCGAGCCCGTGGCGGCTGTTCACCAGCATGGCGCTGCCCCTGGCGCGGCCGGGCCTGATCGTGGTGTTCGTGTTCGAGCTGAAGGCGGCGTGGACCGACCTGATCAAGCCGCTGATCTACCTGCGCGACCCGCAGCTCTACACCCTGCCGCGCGGCCTGAAGACCGTGCTGGACCGCTTCGGCGAGGGCGGGGAGGCGCAGTGGGAGCTGGTGCTGGCGGCGAGCACCGTCGCGACCGTGCCGATGGTGGCGCTGTTCCTGGTGGCGCAGCGGTACTTCGTGCGCGGCACGGTCACCCAGCACGTCGAGTCCTAGTCGACGGCGCCCCCGTTCGTCGCGCACGCGCGGATCTCCGGGAACACGCCCAGGTCGGCCAACTGCCGGCGCACGCGGTCCGCGTCGAGGTCGCGTTCCTGGCGCTGGTAGAGCTCCAACGCCTCCAGCCACACCGCCCGCGCCTGCTCGACCTCGCCCAGCGCGGACACCGACCGCGACCCCGTCCACAGCGCCCGGAAGCGGTGCAGGTCCACCGGCCGGCCGTCGACCCGCAGGGTGACCTCGCCCAACAGCGTCAACTCGACCATCGGGTTCCACTGCAGACGTTGTGCGGAACGCCCTCTCCGGTCGGGCCCGACGTGCTATGACTGCGCGCACGGAGACTGGGGGAGAGCACATGGACGACAGCGGGAGCAGTAGCAGCGGCAGCGACAGCTCGTCGAGCCATGACTCCGGCGGGAGCAGCGGGTACGACTCGGGTCGAGCCGACCACGACTTCGACCGGGCCGACGGGTACTTCGACCAGAGCGGGCAGGCCGCCGGGTACGACCCCTACCCGCCCCAGCCCCACTACGGCTACGAACAACCGCCCTACGGCCACGAGTCCTACCACCACGGCCGCTCTCACCACCACTCGTCCCACCACGCCTCCCACCACCGGCTCAGCGGCCGTGGCCGTCGCGGGAACCTCGCCGGTGCGCCGGGGTGGGTGCAGGCGTGCGTGTGGATCGGGGTGGTGTTCGCCGTCGGCGGGGTCGGCCTGTTCTTCCTGGAGGTGCTGACCGCCGTCGGTTCGCGCATGGACAGCACCGGGCCGTTCGGGTCCGACCCGTACCACAGCACCCCCTCCCGGCCCGACACGCCGGACGTCGGGCCGGGCGTCACGCTGTTCTTCGTCGGGTTCGTGCTGGTGCTGGTCGGCGTCCTCGGGCACGCCACCTCGCGGGGCCGCTGACCGGTCAGACCGCGCGGCGCAGGTTGAGCACGAGGCGTTCGCTGTCGGGCAGGGCGGCGAACGCGCCGGGGTCCGCCTCGCGCGCGGCCTCCAGCGGGGTCAGGCCGCGGGCCGGCGCCGACTCGGCGGTGGTCGCCACGAACTCGTAGTAGCGGGCGTGGGCGGCCAGGACTTCCGTCCACTGTGGAGTTTCGATCAGCGGCCCGTGGCCGGGCACGACGACCAGCGGGTCCCGTAGACGTGGTCGCCATGCAGGTGGGTGTTCAACGCCGCCTTGATCGGCGCGCCGCCGCTCGCCGCGGACACCGCGTCCAGGAACGCCTGCGTCCGCCGCCGGGTCGCGCACGTGTCGATCAGCACCACCTCGCCGCCGGCGTGCCACGTGCCGTCCGCCTGCACCCACGCGCGGACGCCGGGCGCGACTTCCCGCAAGTCGGTCATGCCCCGCAACCTATCGAACGGCCGAGTACACCGGACGCGCGCCGTTGACGTTGAACAGCAACGAGTAGACCGAGGTCGTGGCGGTGATGAACAGCCGGTTGCGCTTGGGGCCGCCGAAGCACACGTTCGACACGACCTCGGGAACGCCGATCCTGCCCAGCAGCGTGCCGTCGGGGTGGACGCAGTGCACGCCGTCGCCCGCCGCGGCCCAGATGCGGCCCTGTTCGTCCAGCCGGATGCCGTCGAACTGGCCGGCCGTGCACCGCGCGACCTCGTCGCCGCCGCTCAGCTTCCCGCCCTCGACGTCGAACGCCCGGATGTGGTTGCGGCGGGTGTCCACGATGTAGAGGGTGGTCTGGTCGGGGGAGAAGGCGAGGCCGTTGGGGCGCACGAAGTCGTCGGCGACGACCCGGACCTCCCCGGTCACCGGGTCGGCCCGGTAGACGTGGCACCCGCCGATCTCCGACTCCGCCCGCACGCCTTCGTAGTCGCTGAGGATGCCGTAGGGCGGGTCGGTGAACCACACGCCGCCGTCGGCGGCGACCACGACGTCGTTGGGGCTGTTGAACCTCTTGCCGTCCACCCGGTCGGCGACCACCGTGGTGGAACCGTCGTGCTCGGTGCGGGTGACCCGTCGTTCGCCCTGCTCGCAGGTGATCACGCGGCCCTGGGCGTCGAGCGTGCGGCCGTTGGCGTACCCGGCGGGCGACTTGAAGACGCCGACGTGGCCGGTGGTCTCGTCCCAGCGCAGGACGCGGTCGTTGGGGATGTCGCTCCACAGCAGGTAGCGGCCGGCGGGGACGTACACGGGACCCTCGGTCCACTTGCCGCCCGTGTGCAGGCGCTCCAACAGGTCGTCCCCGAAGATCAGCAACCGCTCGTCGAACGACTCCACCTTGGTCGGGAAGACATCCACTTGAAGCTCCTCATCGCCGAACAGCATCTTGCTCAAAGCCTATACTGCTTGATGACGTCTGGTGAGGAGTGCGAGATGGATGACACGGACCGCGCGGTGCTGGCACTGCTCCGGGAGGACGCGACCCTGTCCTACGCGGCGTTGGGGGCGCGGGTCGGGCTGTCCGCGGCGGCGGCCCACGAGCGGGTGCGCAAGCTGCGCGAGCGCGGGGTGATCCGGCGGACGACGATCGAGATCGACCCCGCCGCGCTGGGCCTGGACGTGCTGGCGTTCGTGCTGGTCGACTCGTCGGCGTGGATGGGGTCGCCGGAGACCGCCGAGGCCCTGCGTGCGCTGCCGGCGGTGGAGGAGGCCCACATCGTGGCCGGCAAGGCGTCGCTGCTGCTCAAGGTCCGGACCGCCGGGACGCGCGAGTTGCAGGCGGCGCTGCGGGACGTGCACGAGATCGCGGGCGTGTCCGGGACCAACGCGATCGTGGTGCTGGAGACGTGTTTCGAGCGCTCGGTGGACCCGGGTTCGGCCTGAGTGGGCGGTCCCGTGCGGGCGCCTCGCACGGGACCGCCGCGGGCCTCAGCCGATCGTCGTGGTGGTGATGACCGGGTTCGGGTCGGGGTAGCAGCGGGTCGGGACGTTGACGTTGCCGATGAACGACGACACCACGGCGGTGAACGTCAGGCCCGGGTCGCTGTAGGACGTGCCGTGCAGCTTGGTCTGGATCGTGCCGGACGCGCCGGCGGTGAGCTGCACGGTGACCGTGGGCAACTCGAAGGTCGCGCCACCGGCGATGGGACCGCTCGCGGACAGGGTCGCGATCCCGCCGCTGACGCTGAGGCTGGTGGTGCCCACGTTCGACCCGCCGGACAGGGTGGCGGAGACGTACGTGGAGTTCGCCGGGATCGGCACCTTGAGCGCGAGCGTCTGCACGCGCCGCACGGTGTAGCCGTTGACCGACGTGGGGACGGTGTTGGGCGCGGGGTCGATCACGACGGTGAGACCGCCGCCGGGCGCGACCGTCGCGGGCGCGGTGACCTCGGCGTTCTGGGTGAACGTGAAGTTCTGCGCGCCGAGCGGGGTGTTGCCCTGGCAGGCGAAGTTCGCCGTGTGCGGCACGGCCGCCGCCGTGGGGGCGAAGGCGAGTGTCGCGGCGGCGGCCAGGGCGAGTGCGGGCAGGGTTCGACGAGGTGTCATCAGGGGTTACCTCGGTTCACTTGGCAGGGGAAGGGAGCCGCGGCGACCCGATCGTCACTTGTGAATAGCTTTCACGTCAAGGCGGGGTGACGGCGGCCAAGATCGCTTCCGGTGACGCCCGGTGGTCGTCGGCCCCGGGCGCTGGGCCGGGCCGGTGACCTGCGGCGGTGGCGTGTGGGTGGGGTGTCGCCCGAGTGGCGGCGGGTTGTTGACGAAGGGCGTTCGGACGCCGCCGCACGGGTGGTTATGTGTTACCCCCGGTTTACCCCACCGAGTGCACAGTGGACGCCGCCAACGGGGTTCACAGGTTCGCGGCGACCTCGCAGTCCACGTCCTCCACGAACGCGACCTTCCCGTCCGCGCCCATCGCGCACACCAGGCCGGTGTCCAGTGCCGTGGCGAAGAACTCCTTGCGGCGCAAGGCGTCGCTGCCGGCGCGGATGCGGTGCAGGTCCGCGTCGGACAGCGGGGGGAAGTCGGTCACACGCCGATCCTGCCCCACGGTCCCCAGATCGCGAACGTCATCCCCTTGGCGGCCTGGATGTTGACGAACAGGGTGTGGCCGTCGGGGCTGAACGTGGAGCCCGCGAACTCGTCGTTGAACCGCGGGGTGCCGGTGGGGCTGGTCAGGCGGTTGAGGGCGATGTCGAACAGCCGGCCGTCGCGGGTCAGGCCGCGCAGGTAGTTGTCGTTGACGCCGTCCTCGCAGACGACCAGGGTGCCGCGCTTGCTGGTGGTGACGTTGTCCGGGAAGTCCAGGACGTCCGGGCCGGGGGACTGGTAGAGCAGGGTCAGCACGCCCGAACCCGTGTCGTAGGCCCAGATCTGGCCGGTGCCGTTGCCGTAGCCGGAGACGGTGTCCGGGCCGGTCTCGGCGGGGCCGCCGCCCTGCGTGGAGGTGAAGTAGACGACGCCGCGGTCGTAGGCCGAACCCTCCAGGCGCGAGAACAGGGCCGCGCCCCGCGCCTGGCCTTGCGCGGCGACGTGGTTGAGCGCGGTGTCGTTCGTGGTCGGTGCCGGCTGGCCGGGCGTGTGGGCGAAGGTCGGGGCGGGGTCGTCGATGTCCACCCATTCGGTCTGGTAGCCGGCGCCCTGGGGTTGCGCGGCTTCCAGGTGGGCGTTGGGGACGCCCTTGACCTTGAGCATCTGGAGCCGGCCGCGGTTGTCGAGCCTGCCGGTGGCGAAGGGGTTGCGGTGCGGCGTGTAGCGGTAGAAGCCGGACGCGAAGCCGAAGTTGTCCTCGGTGAGGTAGAGGTGGCCGCCGATCGGGTCGAACGCGACGGACTCGTGCGCGAACCGGCCCGCGTTGGTGATGGGTTCGCGGTCGGACTCGCCGTCGAGGGGGACTTCGAAGATGAACCCGTGCGGTCGGGTGAGGGCGGTGTTGGGGGTGCCGGTGAAGTCGGGTCCGACGTCCGGGCCGTTGACCGTCTCCTCGCAGGTGATCCAGGAGCCCCACGGCATCCGGCCGCCGGAGCAGTTCATCATCGTGCCGTTGAGGCTGGTGCGGGAGCGGACGACTTCGCCGTACCGGGTCACCTCGACGGTGGTGGTGCCGGCCTGCGCGGCGGGGTCGTAGGCCTTGCCGGGGTCGCCGAACGCCTTGCCGGGGCCGTTCAGTTCGTGGTTGCGCACGAGCAGGTAGTTGCCCCGGCCGGCGCGGAAGGCCCCCATGCCGTCGTGCCGTCCGGGGAGGACGGTCTTGTCGTCGAGCACGACGGGGACCTCGGTGTCGTGGAACGACCGGTACCGGAACCCGTCGGGCAGCCAGAGGCGGACCACGTCGTCGCGGAGGTCGGGCACGGGGCCGAGGGTGTTGGCCCGCGCCGGTTCGGCGGCGGCCCGGTTGAGGAACCCGGCGAACGGCCCACCGAGCAACGCCCCGGCCACCGCGCCACGCAGAACGGTACGACGATCCATCGCCGCATCGTGCGCCTGGGGTGGGCCGAGCGCAAGCGGGAGTTCGGGGTGGGTGCGGGCCACGGCCCCCGGTATCCATTCTACGGCCGGACCCCGACAGAGCGCGGCTTCGGTGGTGGTGGTGGCGACGGCTGCTGCTGCGGTGGCTGTGGTGGCGATGGTGGCTGCGTTGCGGTGGTGGCTGCGTTGCGGTGGTGGCTGCGTTGCGGTGGTGGCTCTGGTGGTGGTTGCGGTGGTGGCTCTGGTGGTGGTGGTTGCGGTGGGTGGATGGCTTTGCTGCCGGTAGGTGTCCACCCGCCCACCCCCTCCCAGGCCACCCAGCAAGAGCCCCAAAAGCATCCGCCTTCGGCGGGGCCGCCTGCGGCGGCTCGGCCGGCCGGCTTCGCCGGGCCGGCCGGTCCCGCGCGCAGCGCGGGTCAGCGCGCGAAGCGCGCTTGGCGCGCCCGCGCGCCTGGCTCGTGCGAGGTGGTCTGGGAGGGGGTGGGCGGGTGGACACCTACCGGCGGCAGAGCATCTCTGGCTCCGAAGCCAATCCAGGGATCGCCGCCGTCGGTGTCGCCGAGGGCCGCGTCGGCTCCGGAGTCAGTCCAGGAATCGCCGCCGTCGAGGGTGGCCGCCGATGCCGATGCCGATGCCGCCGGGGCCGCACCTCAACCCAAGCGCCGGCTTATCCGCTCCACATCCCCCACCCGATGCTGCGCCCGGTACAGCTCCAGAGCCCGCCGCCAAGCCCCCCGAGCCGCCGCCGCATCCCCCAACGCCTCATGCGCCTCAGCCAAATGATCAAGCGCATTGGCCTGCTGATAAGTGTTCCCGATCCGCTGGAACACCGCCAACGCCGCACCATAATGGCTCACCGCCCCACCATGATCCCCCTGCGCCGTAGCCACGAACCCCAGGCTGTCCAGCGCCGACCCCTCCCCCTGGAAATCCCCGATCCGCCGGAACATCTCCACCGCCGCCGCACAATCCCGCTGCGCGTGGTCCAACCGCCCCAACCGCGCCGAGTACCACCCCACCGCGTTCAACGCCGCCGCCTCCCACCCCTCGTCCCGGGCCTCCCGCGCCAACAGCAACGTGGTCTCCGCGTGGCGCAACGCCTGCGCGTGGTCGGATTGGCGGGACCACGCCAGGGCCAAGGCGTGGTGCGCCCTCAGCCGCCCGGCCAGGTCGCCGACCTCCTCGCTCAACTCCAACGCCAGCCGCAGGTGGTCAAGCGCCTCCGCATGCTCTCCCACCCGCGCACACGCCTGACCCAGCAACTTGTGCGCGGCAGCCCGGTCGGTCGCAGCACCGACCAAGTCCGCCGCCGCCACACCGACCCGCCACGCCGCCAAGTCCTCCTGCAAGTGCCCCCGCAACCGGTGGTACGTGGTCAGCACCCACGCGAACCACCACGCCTCCCGCTGCAAACCCTCCCGCGCCGACAACCGTTGGGCGGACAACAAGTTCGCGTGTTCCGCGTCGAACCACGCCAGCGCGGCGTCGTGGTCGGCCGGCGACCCCACCGCGCATCCGGGAGGCAGCGGCGGCATGTCCAGCGGACGGCGGTGGGGTGCCAGGACCAAGTCGGCGGCACGCGCGGTGTGCAGGTAACACGCGATGAGCCTGCGCACGGCCGCATCACGCGTCGCAGCAGGCAAAGCAGCGGCCAAATCGGCCGCGTACAAGTGCAACAGGTCGTGCATGCGGTGCCGGTCCGGCGCGGACCGGCTGATCAGCGACCGCTGCTCCAACTCCCGCAGGTGCGCTGCGGTGCGCCCGGCGTCCTGGCCACCCAGGCACGCGGCGGCGGCCAGGCTGATGTCCGGGCCCGGCGCCAACCCCAGCAGGGTGAACAACGCCGCCGCTTCCGCCGGCAACGCCCGGTACGACCCCAGGAACACCGTCCGCAGGTTGGCCGGCAGGTCGTCGGTGTCCAACGCGTCCAACCCGGTGACCCGCAGCTCCTCGGCCAGCACCGCCAACGACAACCCGGGCTGCGTCAACGCCCGCGCCGCCCCCACGCTCAACGCCAACGGCAACCCGGCGCAGTGCGCCACCACCCGCGCCGTCGCGTCCGGCTCCGCGCTCACCCGCTCCCGGCCGAACGCCCGCGCCAGCAACTCCCGCGCGTCCGACTCGGGCAGCACGTCCACCGCCAACGGCTGCGCGCCGTGCGCCGCGACCAGGCCCGGCAGCCGGTTGCGGCTGGTCACCAGCACCGTGCAGCCGGCCCCGCCGGGCAGCAGCGGCAGCACCTGCTCGGTGTCCCGGGCGTTGTCGATCACCACCACCATCCGCCGGTCGGCGGTCAGGCTCCGGTACAGCGCGGCCGGGTCGGCGGGGGCCGCGGACGCGCCCAGGGCGTCGAGGAACCCGCGCAGCGCCACCCCCGGCGGCACCGGCTCGCCGACCGGGTCGAACCCGCGCAGGTCCACGTGCAGCTGGCCGTCGGGGAAGCGGTGCAGGTTCTGGTGCGCCCACTGCGCCGCCAACCACGTCTTGCCGATCCCGCCGGGACCGCTGATCACCACCACCGACATCGTCTCGTCGGCCCGCCGCTCGACGATCTTGGTCAACGTGCCCAGCTCGTCGGTCCGCCCCACGAACAACCGCGGCTTGGCCGGCAACTGCCGCGGCACGGGCACGGCAGAACCAGGAGAGGTGGCGGGAGGCGCGTCCAAGCGGTAGCCGCCGGGCTCGGTCGTGATCGTCGTGCCCGACCCGCTCAACGCCCGCCGCAGCCGCGACACGTACACCTGGACCATCGTCCGCGCGGTGGCGGGCGGGTCGTCGCCCCACACCTCCGCCACCAACCGCTCGACCGGCACCACCGCACCGGCCCGCGCCTCCAACGCCGCCAGCACGGCCCGCTGCCGCGTCCCGCCCGTCACCCGCACCGCGGGCGCCACCGGCGGCGCGGGCAGGTCCAGGGCCGGGTCGAAGGCCAGCACCGCCCGGTGCAGGTCGCGCAGCGCCGGGGACGGGTCCAGACCCAGCTCGTCGCGCCGTCGCCGCCGGTGCTCGTCGTAGGCCGCGAGCGCGTCGGCCTGCCGGCCCGCCCGGTGCAGGGCGAGCACCAGCCGCGACGGGAACCGGTCGTCCAGCGGGTGCTCGTCGACCAGCCCGCGCAGCTCGCCCAGCAGGTCGCCGTGCCGGCCCAGCCACAGCTCCGCGTCGATCCGGTCGCACAGCGCGGCCAGCCGCCGTTCCACCAGCCCCGGCACGGCCATCTCGCGCAGCTCCTCGGTCACCCCGCCCAGCACCGGCTCGCGCCACAACCCCAGGCACGTCCCGAGCAGCCGGGCCGCCCGCGCGTCGTCACCGGCCGCCACCGCCGCCCGCGCCGCCGTCACGGCCGCGTCGAACTCGGCCAGGTCCAGCGCGCCCCCGGCGACGTCGAGCCGGTAGCCCTCGGCCACCCGCCGCACGTCCACGTTGCGCCGCAACGCCGACACGTGGTTGTGCACCTGCGCCCGCGCCGACGCCGGCGGTCGCTCGCCCCACAGGGCGCGCACCAGCCGCGCCGGCGGCACCACGCGCCCGGCGTCCAACAGCAGCACGGCCAACAACGAGCGTTGCTTGCGACCTCCGACCGGTACGCGTTCCCCGTCCCGCCACACCTCGACCGGCCCCAGCAACCGGTAGCGCACCCGTCCCCCAGCCCGCGGGAGGCCCTCGCCCGCAGGCCGCTGACGCTAGAGCCGCCACCGCCGGCCGACAAGCGGTCATTCGGCGGTTTACCGGGCGTTTAGCCGACCCTCCCGCAGCCCCGGAACCTGCGCAAACACCGGGGCGCGACCCGTGAGCGGACCCATGACGGCAGCGGTAGCGCGACGACCGACGATGTCGGGTACCGACGCCGGCCGGAGGGGAGCCCGCGTCGGCGCACGAGGGGGGAGCAGCGCGTGTCCGACGTCGATCCGGTCGGTGCCAGAACCCGGGCCGAGTTCATGCTCCTGCTGCGCCGGCGGCGGGAGGTCGCCGGCCTGTCCTACCGGCAGCTCGAACGACGGGCCCGGCAGGACGGCGGCACCCTGCCGCCGAGCACCGTCGCCACGATGCTGCGCCGGTCCACGCTGCCCGGCCCCGAGCTGATCGCCACCTTCGTGCGGGCGTGCGGCGCGGACGGCGGGGAGGTGGCCGCGTGGCTGTCCACGCGGGCCCGCATCGCCTCCGCCGGCACGTCGGGCGGCGTGACCGAACCGCCCGAACCGGGCGTGGTGGTGCCGCGCCAACTGCCGCCCGGGGTGCCCGGCCTGGTCGGCAGGCGCTCGGCGCTGGCCGAGCTGGACGCCGCGGACTCCGGCCTGGTCGTCGTCACCGGCGGGCCGGGCGTGGGCAAGACGGCGCTGGCCGTGCACTGGGCCCACCGCGCCCGCAACCGCTTCCCGGACGGGCAGCTGCACGTGGACCTGCGCGACTGCCCGTCGACCGGCGCGGCCCTGGCGAACCTGTTGGTGGGGCTGGGCGTCCAAGCGGGCGCGGTGCCCGCCGACGACCGGCAGGCCGCGGCGCTGTTCCGGTCGGTCGTGGCCGACCGGCGGGTCCTGCTGCTGCTGGACGGGGCGACCTCGGCCGAGCAGGTCCGCCCGCTGCGGCCGGGCGCGGCCGGCTCGTGCACGGTGGTCACCAGCCGGGACCGCCTGGTCGGGCTGGCCGTGCACGACAGCGCCCGCGTGGTCGAGGTGCCGCCGCTGGACCGGGAGCACGCGGTGCGGCTGCTGGCGCAGGCGCTGGGGGAGAGACGGGTGGCGGCCGAGCTGTCGGCCGCCTGCCGCCTGGCCGCCCTGTGCGACCGCCTGCCCCTGGCGCTGCGGCTGGCCGCGACCGCCGTGGACCACACCTCCGCCACCCCCATCGCCGACCTGGTGGCCGAGCTGCTGGTGGACCCGTTCGGCGCGCTGGCCGTGCACGCCGACCTGCGGCTCGACGCCGCCTTCGACCTGTCCTACCGCGCGCTGGACCCGGTGTGCCGGCGCGTCTTCCGCCTCCTGGGCACGCTGCCCGGGGCCGTGGACACCGCGGTGGTGGCCTCGGCGGCGGACCTGCCCTTGAGCGAGGCCCGCGGGGTGCTGCGCCGGCTGGTCGACGGGCACCTGGTGGTGCGCGGCGAAGCCGACTCGCACACCGTGCGCGGCCTGCTGCGCGAGTACGCGCGCGGCCTCGGCGCACCCGCGCGCCACGAGACCGCCGCTGCCTGAGCGTCACCGGCGATTGCGCCGTTCGGTGTAACGCTTCCCCCGTCCGGGTCCGACTCCACGGGTAGCGCGCTCGTCGAGGAGATCTCCTGTTCACCCATTCTCGGGAGGAGAGATCATGAAACGGACTGCCGTGCTCGTCGCTGCCCTGCTCGCGGTGCTGGGGGTGTGCGTCGCGCCCGCGAACGCGGTGCCGGCCGGCGCCCAGGTGCGCATGGACCTGGCGAAGGTCCGCATCGCCACCGTCCAGTTCCACGACGTGGGAACGGCCCTGGACGCCGGGTACGTGCCGGTCGGCGGCTGCGTCCCCGGCATGGGGTTCCACTACCTCGACCCCGCGCTCGCCGGCCCCGGCCTGGACCCCGAACAGCCGGAACTGCTCGTCTACGCGCCGACGCCCAGCGGCAGGCTGCGGCTGGTGGCGGTGGAGTGGTTCGCGGCGGACGCCGACGGCGACGTGAACACCGCCCCCGACCGGCCGTACCTGTTCGGCGTCGGCTTCGACGGCCCGATGGCGGGCCACGAGCCGGGCATGCCGGTGCACTACGACCTGCACGCCTGGGTGTGGGAACACAACCCGGACGGCATGTTCACGGCCTTCAACCCCGGGGTCACCTGCTGAGCTCCCCCTCGCCGGTGTCCGCGCGGCCCCGTCGCGGGGCGGCGCGGTCGCCTGCGGGTGTTCCGGTCCGTTCGGGACTGTGCGCAACCCCGCTGTCCGCCCGCTGACCCCGGTTCGCTGACCCCTCGGCTCGTCGCGAGTTCGAGGAGGTTGCAGCATGCGTTGGTCACGTCGTCGGTCCGCGCGGCACCGGGCCCGGGGTCCCGCGCGGTCGGGTGTGGTGGTCGGTGTCGTCGCGGCCCTGGTGGCGTCCTGCCTCACCGGGCCCGCCGCGTCCGCCGCCCCGCCCGACCGGCCCGGCCGCCCGGAACCCAGCCGGTCCAAGTCCGTGCCCGGCACCGGCGTGCCGGTGCGGCCCAGACCCGCCGACCCGGCCGCCGACAGCGCGGTGAAGGCCGTCGCCGAGGCGGCGTGGCCGAAGGCGGGCAGCGTCGAGGTGGCGTTGCCGCGCACCGGCCAGGCGCGGGCCGCCGACACGCCGGTGACGCTGGGTTCCCCGGGGCCGCAACGGGTCGTGCTGGACGTGCTGGACCGGCAGGCCGCCGAGCGGGCCGGTGTGGACGGTGTGCTGTTCGGGGTCCGGCGGGTCGACGGCGCGCGGCGGGCGGGGCCGGTCACCGTCGACTTCGACTACTCCGGCTTCCGGTCGGCGTTCGGCGGCGACTACGCCTCCCGGCTGGCGCTGCTCCGGCTGCCGGCGTGCGCCGTGACCGCGCCGGAGCGGGCCGAGTGCCGCGTCGGCACGGTCGTCCCCGCGACCAACGACGTCCGGGCCGGTCGCATCCGCGGTGAGGTCACCGCCTCCGCCGCGCTGCCGCCGCGCTCCCGCGCCGCCGACCCCGAGGACTCCCGCGCGGTCGCCGCGCCCGACGCCGTCTACGCGGTGGCCGCCGGGCCCAGCGGCAGCGCGGGCAGCTTCAAGCCCACCTCGCTGTCGCCGTCGGCGACCTGGCAGGTCGGCCTGCAGTCCGGCGACTTCGGCTGGTCCTACCCGCTGGACCTGCCGCCGGTGCCCGGCCCGGAGCCGACCGTCGCCCTGTCCTACAGCTCCGGCGGGGTGGACGGGCGGACCGCGTCGACCAACAACCAGGCGTCCTGGATCGGCGACGGGTTCGACTTCCAGCCCGGGTTCATCGAACGCCAGTACACGACCTGCGCCGCCGACGACCCCGCCACCCCGACCGGCGACCTGTGCTACGCGAGCGCGAACGCCGTGGTGTCGCTGCCCGGCGTCGCCGGTGAACTGGTGTGGGACGCGAGCCGCCGGGTGTGGCGGGCCGAGGAGGACGACGGCTGGCGCGTCGACCAGCTCTTCGGCGCGACCAACGGCGACCAGGACGGCGAGCACTGGCGCCTGACCTCCCCGGACGGCACCCAGTACTTCTTCGGCCGCTCCGAGGCGGCGAAGTCGGCGTGGACGGTGCCGGTGTTCGGCAACCACGCGGGCGAACCGTGCCACGCGGGCTCGTTCACCGCCTCCTGGTGCGCGCAGGCCTACCGCTGGAACCTCGACTACGTCCTGGACCGCCATGGCGACGCCATCGCGTACTTCTACAACACCGAGACCAACCACTACGGCCGCGCCAACACCCCGTCGCTGGCCACCCCGTACGTGCGCGGCGGGCAGCTCGCCCGCATCGACTACGGCCTGCGCGACGGCCGGACCGACCCCGCGGCCCGGGTCGTGTTCACCGCCGCCGACCGGTGCGTGCCCGGCTCGCCGTGCCTGCGCACCCGCCCGGCGGACTGGCCGGACACCCCGTGGGACCAGCAGTGCGACGGCGGCACGTGCACCGGCAACACCTCGCCGGTCTTCTTCGGCACCAAGCGCCTCGCGGCCATCACCGCCCAGGTCCGCGACCAGGGCGTGCTGACCGACGTGGACTCGTGGACCCTGCGCCACCTGTTCCCGGCCACCTCCGACGTCACCGACCCGAGCCTGTGGCTGGAGTCGATCACCCACACCGGCCACGTCGGCGGCACCGCGACCACGCCGGAGGTCAACTTCGACGGCGTCCTGCTCGACAACCGGGTCGAGGCCGGCGACGGCGAGGCGTGGATGCGCCGCTGGCGCGTGGCCCGCGTGCACACCGAGACCGGCGGCCAGGTCCAGGTCACCTACGGCGACCGGTCCTGCGCCCCCGGCGACACCCCGGCCGCCGACGGCAACGGCAGGACCTGCTACCCGGCCCACTGGACCCCGCAGGGCGCGCAGGCCCCGGCCCTGGACTGGTTCCACAAGTACCTGGTCACCGAGGTCCGCGAGATCGACCGGGTGGGCGGCTCGCCCGACGAGGTCACCTCCTACGAGTACGTCGGCGACGCGGCCTGGCACCACGACGACGCCGAACTGGTCCCGGCCGAGCTCAAGACGTGGGGCCAGTGGCGCGGCTACCAGACGGTGAAGGTCCGCACCGGCGCCCCGGACGGCCCGCGAACCCTCGAAGAGCACCGCTTCTACCGAGGCATGCACGGCGACCTGAAATCCGACGGCACCCGCAAAACCGTCCAGGTCGACGGCCGGGACGACCTGCCGGTCCTGCGCGGCTTCGCCCACGAGGAGATCACCTACAACGGCGACGGCGGCCCGGAAATCGCGCGCGAACTCCACGAACCGGTCGTCATCGGCCCCAACGCCACCCGCCACCGCCCGTCGGGCGACCTGTCCTCCTACGTCACGGAGGTCAAGCGCAGCCGCACCCGGACCGCGCTGGAGGGCGGCGGGCACCGCGAAACCGAGGAACAGCACTTCTACGACGACTTCGGGGCGCACGTCCGCACCAACGACCTGGGCGACCTGTCCACGCCGGACGACGACACCTGCACGACCGTCGAGTACGCGCGCAACCTGGACGCGTGGCTGATCGCCACCGCGCACCGGGTCCGCAAGACCTCGGTGTCGTGCGACAGAACCGCCCAGCCCGCCGACGTCATCTCCGACGAACGCACCTACTACGACGGTTCCGACACGTTCGGCGCGCCACCCACCAAGGGCGACCCGACCAGGACCGAGGTCCTGTCCGGCTGGGACGGTGACACCCCGCGCTACACCACCACCGAGCGGTCGGTCTACGACGCCCACGGCCGCGAGGTCGAGGAGTACGACGCGCTGGGCAACCCGGAGACCACCGCCTACACCCCGGCGGTCGGCGGCCCGGTCGCACAGGTCAAGACCACGAACGCCCTGGGCCACACGGACACCACCGACTTCCAGGTCGCGACGGGCGACCCCGTGCGGCAGACCGACGAGAGCGGCAAGGTCACCACGATGGCCTACGACCCGCTGGGTCGGCTGGCGAGGGTGTGGCGACCGGGCCACGAGGGCGGCACCCCGGACGTCGAGTTCGAGTACGGTCTGCGCGCCGACGGCCCGTCGTGGGTGACCGCCAAGAAGCTGACCGGCCACGGCACGCAGCTCACCGCCACGACCCTCTACGACGGGCACCTGCGGGAGCGGCAGCGGCAGAGCCCGTCACCGGCCGGCGGGCGGATCGTCACCGACACCGCCTACGACAGCCACGGCCGCGTGGCGAAGGTCAACGCCGACTACCACAACCCCGACCCGCCGGGCACGGACCTGGTGGCGGTCGCCGACGAGGCCGTGCCCGCGCAGATGGTGTTCGAGCACGACGGCGCGGGCCGCGAGACCGCCGAGGTGTTCAAGGTCGAGGGCGTCGAGAAGTGGCGCACCACCACGGCCTACGGCGGCGACCGGATCAGCGAGACACCGCCGCGCGGCGGGACGGCGACGACCAAGCTGTTCGACGCCCACGGCCGCGTCACCGAGCTGCGGCAGCACAAGAACGCGCTGGAGTTCGACGCGACCCGGTACGGCTACACGAAATCCGGCGAGCTGGAGACCGTCACCGACCCGGCGGGCAACGTGTGGCGCACGCACTACGACGTGCGCGGTCGCGAGGTCCGCGTGGACGACCCCGACCAGGGCTCGACCACGATGACCTACGACGACGAAGACCGGCTGCTGTCCACCACGAACTCGCGCGGCCGGACCGTCACCCACGACCACGACGCGCTGGGCCGCAGGACCGCGTCGCACGCGGACGGCACGAAGCTGGCCGAGTGGGTGTTCGACGTGCTCGCCGACGGCACGCCCGTGCCGGGTCTGGAGGCCGCGTCGATCCGGTACGTCGACGGCCGGGCCTACCGCGACGAGGTGCTGGAGGTGGACGACCAGGAACGCCCGGTGCGCTCCGCGGTCACCGTCCCGACCGGGCCGCTGGCCGGGCGCTACGAGTCGCGACTGGCCTACAACACCGCGGGCCAGATCGTGTCCGCGACGCTGCCCGGCGTGGGCGGCCTGCCCGAGGAGACGTTGGAGTACGGCTTCGACGAGTGGGGCAACCCGAACTCGCTCAGCGGCCTGACCCGGTACGTCGACTCGACCTGGTACACGGAGCTGGGTGAGGCGTCGCTGGTGGTCATGGGCGTGCCCGGCCGGCAGGTGTACCAGAGCTTCGACTACGAGGCCGGCACCCGCCGCCTGGTCGGCTCGACCCTGCGGCACGAGGGCGACCCGACGCCGGTGGTCAGGCGGACCCTGTCCTACGACCCGGCGGGCAACCTCACCTCACTGGTCAACGAGAGCGCCGGGCGTCCGGTGGACACGCAGTGCTTCCGCCACGACCACCTGCGCCGCATGACCGACGCGTGGACCGGTTCCTGCGACGCCGAGCCGTCGAAGGACGCGCTCACCGGCCCCGCGCCGTACTGGCACTCCCACACCTTCGACAAGACCGGCAACCGGCTCACCGAGACCCGGCACGAGAGCGACACCACCAGCCGCTACACCTACCCGCAGGCCGGTGCGCCGCAACCGCACACCCTGACCTCGGTCACCACCGAACGGCCGGGCGGCAGCCGCACCGACCAGTACACCTACGACGAGGAGGGCAACACGCTCACCCGCGTCCTGGGCGACCGGACGCAGCGGTTCACGTGGGCGGCCGACGGCGAACTGGCGTCGGTGGAGGAAGGCGACAAGGTCACCTCGTACGTCTACGACGCCGACGGCGACCGCCTGCTGCGCCACGACCCCGAGGGCACGACCCTGTACCTGGGGACCTCCACCGAGGTGCACGTGGACAAGGTCGGCCTGGTCACCGGCACCCGCTACTACGAGCACGACGAGACCACGGTGGCCGTGCGCACCGGCGAGGGCACGCTGTCCTGGCTGTCGGCCGACCACCACGGCACAGCCGAGTCCACAGTGGACGCCGAGACCATGTCGGCCACCCACCGCCTGCACCTGCCCTACGGCGCGGAACGCGACGCGCCGGCGGGGTGGCCGGGGGAGCGGGGCTTCGTCGGCGGCACCAAGGACGCCTCCACCGGCCTGACGCACCTGGGTGCCCGCGAGTACGACCCGGAGACCGGCCGGTTCCTGTCAGTGGACCCGGTGATCGACGAGGAGGACCCGCAGCAACTCCACGGCTACCTGTACTCCAACAACAACCCGTTCACCTACTCCGACCCGGACGGCCTGTTCTGGTCGGGCGTGCTCAAGAAGGTCGCCAAGGTCGCGGAGGTGGCCTCCTGGATCCCCGGCCCGGTCGGCACGGCCGCGGGCCTGGTCGGCGCGGCGGCCTACGCGGCGACCGGCAACAAGGGCAAGGCCCTGGAGCTGGCGGCCGGCGCGGCGACCAACCTGGTGCCCGGCGGGAAGCTCCTGCTCAAGGCCGGCATGGCGGCGGCGAAGGCCGTCGGCAAGGCGGGCGCGAAGGCCGGGACGAAGGGCGCGGCGGCGGCGGCGAAGACCGGCCGGGCGGTGGCGAAGGCGGCCAAGTCGACGGCGAAGAACGTCAAGACGGCGGCCACGAAGACCGGCCGGGTGGTCAAGACCGGCGGCACGTGCAAGGTCAACTCGTTCGCCCCGGGTACGCCGGTCGTGCTGGCCGACGGCACGCGGGTGCCCATCGAGCAGGTCCGGGTGGGCGACGTGGTGCTGGCCCGCAACCCGCTCGACGGCGAGGTGACCGGCCGGCCGGTGGTCGACGTCATCGTCGGGTCGGGCCGCAAGCACCTGGTGGACGTCGACCTCGACCGCGCGGGCCCGGAGGTCCTGACCGCGACGGCGGGACACCCGTTCTGGGTCGAGGGCCGGGGCTGGGTGCCCGCGGGCGCCCTCGCGGCGGGCGACCGGGTGGTCGGCGCGGACGGCGCCGCGGCGACTGTCCAGCGGGTCGTAGACCGCGGCGAGGTCGAGGACCGGACCGTCCACAACCTGACCGTCGAGGACCTGCACACCTACCTGGTCGAGGCCGACGGCGTGGACGTCCTGGTCCACAACTGCGGCAAGAAGATCTCCAACGGCCGGTGGAAGCACATCGTGGATCGGCACATCAACCCGCGCAAGAACACCGAGGCGGAAAAGCTGCGCACCCAGGGCCGGGCCAAGGTCGAGCGGCTGATCAAGACGACGGTGAAGAAGGGGAAGAAGGAGAACCAGTTCGCGGGCCGGACCTCCTACGAGCACGACTTCGGCCGGCCGATCGGGCGCACGCCGGACGGGCGGCCGGTCACGAGGGTGAAGGTCGTGAAGGACCCGAAGGGCAGGGTGACGACGTTCACCCCGGTGGACCCGGGCAAGGCCACCAAGGGCAAGAAGAAAGCGAAGGCGAAGAATCACACCGGCCGTCATTATCGGAAGGGCAGGGTGCGCGCGTCGGCAGCCTGAACCGCCGGGAACCGGAGGAGGTGGTTGTGGAGTTCGTGCTGTACCGGGTGAGCCAGCCCGGGACGAGTCGGCGGCGGCGGTCGTTGCGGGAGGTCGCGATGGTCACCGACGACCACGGCGTCCTGGCATGGCTGTTCCAGACGGTCCACGACCGGCCGGGGGTGCCCATGCTCAAGCGGGTGGACCCCTACCGGGACCTGGAGTTCACCTCGGCGGAGATGGAGCAGCTCATCGCCGAGCTGGACCAGGTCGCGCCGAGCGCGGACGAGTTCAAGGGCGGGCTGGAGACGGTGCGCGCTGTGCGTGCGCTGGCCCAGCGCTGCCTGGAGGACCCGGAGCTGGTCGTGCGGTTCGTGGGCGACTGACACCGGGTGTTCGGATCCGTTCGGCACAGCCGCGAGCGCCGGCCGAACGGGGTGCGGTGGCTCCAGGGTGGGCGTCAGGGCCGGGGTGTGGCGCCCCGGCCCTGACGTCGTTCAGGGGAGAACCCGCATGGTGGCTGGCAGAGGGCTCGTCAGGGTCCTGGTGGGCGCGTTGGTGTTGTCCGGCGTGGTGGGGGTGCCGGCGGGGGGCGCCGCGCCCGGGGTGCCGCGGGTCGGGGAGAAGGCGGTGCCGGGGCGGGTCGCGGGCCGGGTGGCCGTGCCCGAGTTGGCGGTGTCGCGGCAGGCCGTGACGGCCGCGCCCGAGGTCTCGTGGGACGCCGGTCCGGACGTCGTGGCGCAGCCGACCGGGGACGGGATCGTCTTCCACGCCCGCCGGGACGGCACGGCCGAGATCGACTACACCCGGTTCCGCACGGCGTTCGGCGGCGACTTCGCCACCCGGCTGCGGCTGGTGGAGGTGGCCACCGGCAAGGTGCTGCCCGCCCGCAACGACCCGGCGAACGGCCGCGTCACCGCCGACGTCAAGGGCCCGAACCGGCCCACCCGCGGCCCGGACGGCACGAAGGTCGCCGCCACCCCCGGACCGCTCTACGCCCTGACCGCCGGCGCCGCCGGGGAAGCGGGCAGCTTCGCCCCGACCTCCCTGGCCCCCTCCGCCACCTGGGCCGTCGGCGTCCAGTCCGGCGACTTCGCCTGGACCTACCCCGTCCAGACCCCGCCCGCCCCCGGCCCGACGCCGCGGATCGCCCTGTCCTACTCCTCGGGCGTGGTCGACGGCCGCACCGCCTCCACCAACAACCAGGCCTCCTGGGTCGGCGAGGGCTTCGGCTACGAGCCCGGGTTCATCGAGCGCACCTACAAGCCGTGCGCCGAGGACGGCGAGGCGACCGGCGACCTGTGCTGGGACCGCCAGGCCGCGCACCTGGTCCTCCCGGGCATCACCGGCGAACTGGTGTGGGATGCCGCCAAGCAGCTCTGGCGCGTCGCCAACGACGAAGGGTGGCGCGTCGAACTGCGCACCGGCGCGGACAACGGCGACAACGACGGCGAGCACTGGCTGGTCACCGGACCCGACGGCACCAAGTACACCTTCGGCGCGCACAAGGACGCCAAGTCCACCTGGACCGTCCCGGTGTTCGGCAACGACGACGCCGAGCCCTGCCACGGCCCGAGCTTCGCCGGCTCCTGGTGCCAGCAGGGCTACCGCTGGACCCTCGACAGCGTCACCGACACCCACGGCGACCAGGTCACCTACTTCTACGAGACCGAGACCAACCACTACGGCCGCGCCGGGTCCGCCGCCAACGCCACCCCGTACGTGCGCGCCGGCCGCATCGCCCGCGTCGACTACGGCCACCGCGCCGGCACCGCCCCGACCGGCAGGGTCCTGTTCACCGCCGCCCCGCGCTGCGTCCCCGGCTCGGCCTGCTCGCCCACCCGCACCGCCGACTGGCCGGACACCCCGTGGGACCTGCACTGCGCGGGCGGCTCGTGCGGCGCGGCCGGTCCCAGCTTCTGGGGCACCCAGCGGCTGGCGAAGATCACCACCCAGGTCCGGCAGGGGGCCGGGTACGCCGACGTCGACTCGTGGGTGCTCGACCACGTCTTCCCGGCCACCGACGACCACACCAGCCCGGCCCTGTGGCTGCGCTCCATCACCCGCACCGGCCACGTCGGCGGCGACGCGAGCCTGCCGCCGGTGCTGTTCGACGGCGTCCGCCTGGCCAACCGGGTCGGCGCGGTCGACGGGTTGCAGCCGATGAACAAGTGGCGCATGTCCCGCGTCTACAACGAGACCGGCGGCGTCACCGAGATCGACTACTCCCCGGACCGCTGCGACCCCGCCACCCTGCCCCGCCAGGACACCAACGAGGAGAACTGCTTCCCGGCCTACTGGCTGCGCCAGGGCGCGTCCGCGCCGGAACTGGGCTGGTTCAACAAGTACGTCGTCAACGAGGTCAAGGAGATCGACCGCGTGGGCGGCGCGCCGCGCAAGCTCACCCGCTACGAGTACGTGGACGCCGGACCGGCGTGGCGCTACGACGCGGCCGAGCTGGTGCCCACCCGGTTCAAGACCTGGGGCGCGTGGCGCGGGTTCCAGAAGGTGAAGGTGCGCACCGGCGAGAACGGCGCGCAGACCCTCACCGAGCACCTGTTCCTGCGCGGCATGGACGACGACCTGCTCATCGACGGCACCCGCCGCGAGGTGGAGGTCACCGACTCGCAGAACAAGACCTACGAGGACAAGCCGGGCTACGCCGGGTTCGCCCGCGAGACCGTCGTGCGCGACGCCGTCACCGGGGCGGAGATCTCCGCGCAGTTCCAGGAGCCGTGGCTGTCCGACCCGACCGCCGTGCGCCACCGCGACAGCGGCCCGTTGGAGGCGCGCATCCTCAAGGTGGACTCGGTGCAGACCCGCAAGGGCGACCGGGTGACGCAGACCAGGACCAAGCACGACGAGGTCGGCAACGTGGTCGAGGTGCACGACCTGGGCGACGTGGCGGTGGCCGACGACGACGTGTGCACCACGACCACCTACACCCGCAACACCGAGGCGTGGGTCGTGGACCGGCCCAACCGCGTCCTGACCACCGCACTGCCCTGCGGCACAACGGCGTCACCGCTCGACGTGATCTCCGACGACCGCACCTACTACGACGGCGCGACCTCGATCGACACGCCGCCGACCAAGGGCGACGTGACCCGGACCGAGCGCCTGGCCGCGTGGGACGGCGCGCAGCCGGTGCACTCGACGGTCACTCGCGCCGCGCACGACCAGCACGGCCGCGTCATCGAGTCGTTCGACGCCCTCAACGCCCGCACCACCACCGCCCACGAGCCCGCCACGGGCGGCCCGGTGACCAAGGTGACCGTGACGAACCCGTTGGGCCACACCACGTCCACCGAACTCGACCCGGCGCGCGGCCAGACCCTCGCCACCACCGACGCCGAAGGCCGCCGCGCCGAACGCGCCCTCGACCCGCTGGGCCGGGTCACCGCCCAGTGGCAGGCGGGCCGACCCACCACGGAGAGCCCGACCGCGCGGCACGAGTACCTCATCCGCAACGACGGCCCGGCCGTGGTGACCACGCACCGGTTGCGGGGCAACGGCGAGTACGCCACCACCCACACCCTCTACGACGGCCTGCTGCGCGAACGCCAGACCCAGGCCGCCTCGCCCAACGGCGGCCGGGTCGTCACCGACACCCTGTACGACGCGCACGGCCGCGTCTCGCGCACCAACAACGCCTACTACAACCCCGACCCGCCGGCCGCCGAACTGCTGCTGGTCGAGGACGTGGACGTGCCGTCGCAGGAGGTCGTCGAGTACGACGGCGCGGGCCGCACCAGCGCGGAGGCGCTGCGGACCTTCGGCGCGGAACACCACCGCACCACCTACACCCACGGCCCGGACCGGGTCAGCGCCGACCCGCCCGCCGGCGGCACCCCCACCACCGAGATCACCGACGTGCGCGGCCGGCTCGTGGAGCTGCGCCAGTACACCGGGGACGCCCCGACCGGCGACTTCCACGCCACCACCTACGGCTACACCCGCTCCGGCCTGCGGTCCTCGGTCACCGACGCGGCCGGCAACACCTGGCGGTTCGACCACGACGTGCGCGGCCGGCAGGTCCGGGCGCAGGACCCGGACAAGGGCGTGGCGACCATGACCCACGACGACAAGGACCGGCTGACCACCGTCACCGACGCGCGCGGCACCACCCTCACCCACACCTACGACGCGCTGGACCGGCGCACGGCGGTGTTCGAGGGGGCGCGCAAGCTCACCGAGTGGACGTTCGACACCGCGCCCGGCGGCCTGGGCCAACCGGCGTCTTCGGCGCGGTTCGCGGACGGCCAGGCGTACCGGTCGGAAGTCCTGGGCTACAACGCCAACGGCCTGCCCACCGGCACCGCCGTGACCATCCCCGACCGCGAAGGCGCGCTCGCCGGCCGGTACGAGTCCACTGTGGACTACGACGCGGCCGGTCAGGTGGTCGCCACGACCCTGCCCGCCGTCGGCGACCTGCCCGCCGAGACCCTGACCACCGGCCACAACGCCCTGGGCCTGCCGGTGTCGCTGGTCTCCGAGCTGCTGCCGTACGTGTCCGACACCGGGTTCACCGGCACCGGCCGCACCGAGTACCACGTGCTCGGCGGACGGGTCACCCGCGGCTACGGCCACGACCCGGCCACCCGGCGGCTCACCCGCCAGACCACCGCGTCGGAGGCCGGGACGGTGGCCGACGTGACCGTGGGCCACGACCCGGCGGGCAACGTCGTGTCGCTGCACGACGCGGTGTCCGGCGACGCCCAGTGCTTCCGCCACGACAGCCTGCGCCGCCTGGTCGACGCCTGGACCTCGACCGACTGCTCGGCCGACCCCGGCGTGCTCGGCGGCCCCGCGCCCTACTGGCACACCTACGGCTACGACAACGCCGGCAACCGCACCCGCGAGGTGCGCCACGAGACCGGGGTGACCCGTGAGCACACCTATCCGGCGGCCGGCACGCCCGGCGCGCACCGCGTGACGTCGGTGACCTCGGGGACCCAGGTGGACTCCTACGGCTACGACGCGGCGGGCAACACCGTTGCGCGGCCCGGCCAGACGCTGTCCTGGACCGCCGAGGGCCGGTTGGCCGAGGTGCGCGCCGGGGACGCGGTGACGACGTTCGACTACGACGCCGACGGCGCGCGGTTGCTGCGCCGCGACCCGGCCGGCAGCACGCTGTACCTGGCGGGCACCGAGGTCCGGGCGGCCGGCGGGGCGGTGACCGCGACGCGGCACTACTCGTTCGGCGGGTCCACGGTCGCGGTGCGCACCGGCGCGGGCGTGACGTGGCTGGTGGACGACCAGGCGGGCACGGCGGGCGTGGCCATCGGCGCGGACGACCTGGCGGTGACCGTGCGGCGGCAGTTCCCGTTCGGCGCGCCGCGCGGGACGGCGCCGGCGTGGCCCGGCGAACGCGGGTTCGTCGGCGGCGTGACCGACGGCTCGACCGGCCTGACCCACCTCGGGGCGCGCGAGTACGACCCGGAGCTGGGCACGTTCGTCTCGGCCGACCCGCTGCTCAACGAGGAGGACCCGCAGCAGTTGGCCGGGTACGCCTACGCTGGCGGCTCGCCGGTCACCAACTCCGACCCCAGCGGCCTGACCTCGCAGTACGTGCCGCTGCCCGAACCGCAGGGCCTGGTGTGGGACAGCGCGCTGACGGCGTTCCGCGTCGCGGAGACCGGCCGGCACCGGGCGCTCTACACCGCGCACGGCCCGGACCCCGAGCCCACGCGGCCGGCCGTCGCCACGGGCGCGTTCACCGAACTGGTCGCCCAGGGCCTGAGCGGCGGCTGGTCGCCGAAGGTCCCGCCGGGCTACACCACGCCGCCCGGCGCGACCCCGGAGACCCCCAACCGCCCGTCACCGCTGCCGGGGGTGCCGGTGACCTCGCCCTACAGCGACCCCGGTCCGGGCAACTGGAACGTGACGTGCCGAACCGACGGCGCGGTGCGGACCTGCACCTACACCCCGGTCCGGCAGACCCACAAGCCGGTGGGGCGGACCATCGGCTACGACGTGATCGGCGACTCGGGGGAGTACCTGCGCGAGGACGACGGCATCGGCTACTTCGACTACGGCGACGGGTACTTCGAGGAGCGCGAGCTGTGGGAGTACGACCGGTGCAAGCCGTGGAACCCGTGCGACAACAAGCCGGGCAAGATCAAGGGCTACAGCCCGCCCGGCCTGTACGACGGCAAGAAGAACCCCACGGCCGGCCCGGCGCACGACGGCAAGAAGAAGCCGTCCGGCTCCAAGGGCGGCTCCAAGGGCAAGAAGAAGAAGTAGGGCCGCGGTGAGAACGGGAACCCGCGCACTGCGCACGACCCTCGCGGCCCTCCTGGCGGCGACCTGCCTGAGCGGCGCGGCTCAGGCAGGTCCCGCACCCACACCCCCGGCCGCCCCGACCACCTCGACGCCGCCAACCACAACCCCGCCGGACCCCTCGACACCGGCGGACCCCTCGACCCCACCGGCCGCGACCCCGCCCGCAGAGCTGGCGGCAGCCGCGGCCAAGGCCGCCCAGGACGCGGCGGTCACCCAAGCGCGCGACACCGGCAAGCCCGTCCCCGTCGACGCCCTGGGCACCGAGGACACCGAGGTCGTCGCCAACCCCTCCGGCACCCTCACCGCCACGATGTACTCCCGCCCGGTCCGCACCCGCACCGCCACCGGCTGGGCCCCGCTGTCGGCCACCGAGGCCGAAAGCCCGTCCTGGGGCGAGAAACGGCACTGGACCCTGCTGTCCCACGACACCGCCACCGGCGCGAAGGCCGCCTACTGGGACTCCCAGCACATCGGCCGCGTCGGGCGCTCGCGCGGCGACAACCTGCGCTGGCGCTCCTACTACGAGCTGAACACCTCCGCCATCGCGGGCAAGCACCTCGTCCGCGCCGAACTCCAGATCTACCAGTGGTGGTCGGAGTCCTGCGACCCGCAGCCGGTCGAGCTGTGGCACATCGGCGCCATCAGCCCCGCCACCACCTGGGGCGACTCGACCCCGTTCCTGCGCAAGGTCGCCGAGAACACCACGTCCAAGGGCTTCGACCCGGTCGCCTGCCCGCACGGCCGCATCGGATTCGACGTCCGGGACCTCATGGTCGAGGCGGCGACCGGCCGCTGGGCCACCACCACGGTCGCGCTCAAGGCCCGCGAGGACGGCGACTCCTACGGCGCCAAGGAGTTTCTGGACCGCGAGGTCGCCGAGCTGGGCCTGAAGGACTCCGTGCTGGCGGTCGTCGGCGAGTACAACGCGATCCCCGAACCCGCCTCCCAGCTCACCGTCCACGGCAAGCCGTGCGCCGAGGGCGTGCTGGTCAACTCCACCACCCCCAAGCTGTCCGCCCGCATCGACGACCCCGACGGCAAGACCGGCCGCCCGATCCGCGGCGTCTTCCGCTGGTGGGAGGACACCGGCGCGCCGCCCACCGCCGTCTCCACCGCCGCCACCGACTACGGCGAACCCCGCACCGTGGAGGTCCCCGTCCCGGCCACCCAGCCGCTGCGCGACGGCGCGACCTACCAGTTCGGCGTCACCGTGGACGACCGGCTCGACGCCGGCCCGGACCGCCCGTGGTGCCGCTTCACCGTCGACCGGACCGCACCCACCACCGTGCCCACGATCTCGTCGGCGGAGTACCCGCCCACCGGCGCGCCCGTCTACACCAAGGGTTCGTTCGTGCTCGACGCGGGCGGTGACCAGGACGTGGTCGGCTTCCGCTACGGCATCGGCCGCACGGCGTCGGCGACGATCCCGGTCACCGCCGACACGCCCGGCGGCAAGGTCGTCATCCCGTACACCGCGACCGAGTCCACCCCGCCGAACATCACGAACTCCGTGGTGGCCAAGGCCGTCGACCGCGCCGGCAACGAAGGCCCGTCGCGCACCTACAAGTTCACCGTCAGCCCGCTCGTGACCACCGCCTACGCGCACTGGAACGCCAACTCCGTCGTCGGCGGCAAACTCCTCGACACCAGCGCGAAAGCGCTGTCCACCCGCGTCGACGCGACCGTGTCCGGCCCGGTGACCACCACCAAGGACCGGCTCGGCACCCTGGCCGCGATCCACCTCGACGGCACGTCCTCGCACGCCCAGACCGCGACCCCGGTGGTCCAGCCGACCGCGCGGGGCACGTTCGGCAGCTTCACCGCCATGGCCTGGGTCAAGCTCGACCGCATGGACGACTGGGCCACCGCACTCAGCCAGGACGGCACCGTCCACAGCGGATTCGCGCTGAAGTACAACCACTTCCCGCGAAGCTGGCAGTTCGGCATGGAACGCGCGGACGGCGCCACCGACCGCGCCACCTCCACCGCCGACTCCACCGCCCTGCCCCGGATCGGCGTCTGGACCCACCTGGCCGGCGTCTACGACCACGAGGCGGGCAAGATCCGGCTGTACGTCAACGGCAGGCTCGCCGCCGAGGCCGACCACACCAGCACCTGGCACGCCGGCGGCCCCACCGCGCTCGGCCGGGCCCGGTACAACGGCGTGGCCGACGACTTCTGGCCCGGCGACCTGGACGAGCTCCAGATATACCCGTGGGCGGCGGGCGAGGCCGAGGTCAAGCACCGGGCCGGGTCGCCGTCGTTCGCGCCCACCGCCAAGTGGGCGTTCAACGAGGGCACGGGCGGCACCGGCGCGGACCTGTCCGGCAGCGGCCACACCCTGGGCCTGACCGGCGCGACCTGGGCGGCGCCGGGCCGGTCGGGGGCGGGCGCGTTGCGCCTGGACGGGCGGGAGGGCCACGCGGGCACCAGCGGGCCGGTCGCGCCCCGCGCCGCCGGCGGAACGTTCGACAGCTTCACCGTGATGGGCTGGGTCAAGCTGACCGAACTGGACAGCTGGGCGTGGGCGGTCAGCCAGGACGGCCGCCGCGACAGCGGGTTCACCCTGGGCTACTCGTCCTACCCGCGCGGCTGGAGCTTCGGCATGTCCGCCGCGGACGCCGACGGTGGCGGCGGGGACGGGTACGTGGTCGCCGACGGCACCCCGCAGGTCGGCGTGTGGACGCACCTGGCCGGCGTCCACGACCACGCAGCCGGGAGGATCACGTTGTACGTCAACGGAAAGCTCGCGAAGACCCAGGCGTACCGCAGCACGTGGTACGCCGAAGGCGCCCTGGTGGTCGGACGGGGCAAGAACGACGGCTGGCTCACCGACTTCTGGCCCGGCGAGATCGACGACGTCCAGGTGACCGCCGGCGTCCTCGGGCCGGCCGAGGTCGCCAACGCCATGGCCGGACCGACTTTCGCCGCCGGCGGCCAGTGGAGGCTGGACGACAACGCCACCGACGCGACCGGTCACGGCCACGGCCTCGCCCTGTGGAACGGCGCGTCCTGGACCGCCGGGAAGACGAACGCCGGCCTGCGCCTGGACGGCGTCTCGGGCCACGCGTACACGGCGGGCCCGGTGGTGGACCCGGCGGACAGCTTCACCGTGGCGGCGTGGGTGAAGCTGGACGCGGTGGACCGGGCGCAGACCGTGCTGAGCCAGGACGGCCCGGCCCGCAGCGGGTTCCGGCTGCACCACGACAAGGCGTGGATGTTCACCATCGCCGGCGACGGCACCGTGCCGGACACGGTCCTGAAAGGCACGACACCGCCCAGGGCGGGGGAGTGGACCCACCTCGCGGGCGTCTACGACCGGTCCAGGAACACCGTGCGGTTGTTCGTCGACGGCCGCCTTCAGGCCAGTGCGACCTACACCAGCGTCGCCCGCGCCGAGCAGGGGCTCGTGATCGGGCGCGGCCGGCACGACGGGTGGTGGGTGGACCACCTCGCGGGCGTGGTGGACGAGGTGGAGGCCCGGCCCGTCGCGCTGGAGCCGGCCGACGTCTGGGCGCTCAGCGGGGTCGTGCCCAAGGCGTTCTGGGCCAACCAGCCGGTGAAGGTCGAAGACCTCACCACGGCGGAAAGCGCTCTCGCGGTCAGCGGGCTGACCCCGGACATGCTCGCCGAGCTGAGCGTGTCCGTCGAGGTCAAGCACACCTACCGCGGCGACCTCGTGCTGCGCCTGGTCGCGCCGGACGGCACCGACTACCTGCTGGAGGACCTGCTGGGCGGCGGCGACGTGGACGACTTCGCCAAGACCTACCGGTTCAACGCCTCGGCCGAGCAGGCCAACGGCACGTGGAAGCTGCGCGTGGAGGACAAGGTCCTGGGCGACACCGGGACGCTGGTCAAGTGGGGCATCGCCGCGCCGGTGAGCAACCTCGCGCCGGTGTCCGCGCCGTGGCCGAAGATCGCCGGCAGCTCGTTCGCCGTCGGGAACAACACGACCACCGAGCGGTCGGTGACCGTGTCCGGGGTGCCGGGCAACGCGCCGAGCAACCTCACCCTCGCGCTCGACACGACGTGGAGCTGGGCGAGCGACCTGACCGTGTCCCTGGTGTCCCCGGACAACAAGGAACACGTGCTGCACAACGGTTCCCAGCCGCAACCGCCCCCGGTCGCCGACGCGTGCGGCCGGCAGCCAGACCCGTACACGCTGCGCAAGTCCTACCAGCTCAACGCGGCTGCGGCGGTCGCGAACGGCGTGTGGAAGCTGCGGATCAAGCACACCAGCACCAGTGGCGCGCCCACGGTGAACGCGTGGAGCCTGTCCGCCCCGATCAACCTGACCGCGTCGGACACCGCGCCGGACACGAAGTTCGCCAACCCGACCGACGTGGCCCTGGACGGGTACTGGACGACCAGCGCGGCCACCGTGTGCGGCCTGGCCGGCGCGATGGCCCGCGACCTGCGGATCGCCGTGGACGTGCGGCACCCGAACCGGGGTGACCTGCGGCTGGAGCTGGAGGCGGCGGAGGGCGCGGCGACGTACCTGCTGGAGGAGGTGCCCGACGGCGACACCGGGGACGACGTCCAGAAGACCTACCAGCTCCCCGGGGTGGCGCAGTTGGCCAACGGGACGTGGTACCTGAAGGTGATCGACGCCCGGGACCAGTGGGCCGGGACGATCAACGAGTGGAGCATCCAGCTGCTGCCCAGCGCGCAGGCCGAGTTCGCGGCGGGCTGGAAGGCGGAGAACACCACCGATGTGTCCATTGTGGACGACGGGTGGTCCGAGTCGCCCATCACGGTGGACAAGCCGACCGGCATGGCGCCCAAGGTGTGGCGGGTGGCCGTGGACATCAAGCACACCCACCGCGGTGACCTGGCGCTGTACCTGGAGGCGCCCGACGGCACCGGTTACCTGTTGGAGGACTTGACCGGCACGGCGGATGTCGATGACCTGGCCAAGTCGTACACGGTGAACGCGTCCTCCGAACGCGCGCACGGGGTGTGGAAGCTCAAGGTGCTGGACGCCGTGTGGGGCGATGTCGGCACGATCGACGCGTGGAGCCTGTCGGTGGTCGACTTCCCCCTGGCGCTCACCGAGACCCGGGTTCCGGTGGCCGACCTGGGCGTGGGGGAGAGCCCGCTGACCGTGGCCGGCGCCGGCAACGCCCCCAACGGCATGCAGGTGCAGGCGGCCATCACCCACCCCAAGCCCGAGCAGTTGGTGGTCACCCTCATCGCCCCGGACGCCACCCCGTACACCCTGCACGACAAGAAGACCGTCCTGCCCAAGCTGTTCCGAGTGGACGCGACCTCGGAACTCCTGAACGGCAAGTGGACGCTGCGGGTGCAGGACACCGTGTCCGGCGAGACCGGCACCATCGAATCGTGGAGCCTGGTGCTCGCCCCGGCCGTGGCCTGGCCCCAGATGCGCGGGTCGTCTTTCGCCGTGGACGCCAACGGGTCGGGAACCGGTAGCACGCGGGTCTCCGCCATCTCCGGCAACGCGCCCACCGACCTGCGCCTGACGGTCGAGACGTCGTACTACTGGGTGAGCGAACTCCAAATCGCGCTGATCGCACCGGACGGTACATCATATCTCGTACATGATCGTGCGGCGACGATGCCGGGGACGTTCACGGTGGACGCGTCGGCCGAGGTGGCGAACGGGTCGTGGAAGCTGTCCGTGGTGCGGCACAGCAGCAGCGGCGCGGTGTCGATCACCGGGTGGAGCCTGTGGTCGCCGGTGAACCAGCAGGCCACGGCCGCCGGTCCGGTGACGAAGTTCGCCAACGGCTCGGACGTGGCGCTGCCCGACGACGGTTGGTCGTCGGCGACCACGTCGGCGTGGGCGACGGGCGTGCCCGGGACGGAGGCCAAGGACGTCCGGGTGGCCGTGGACGTCAAGCACCCCAACCGCGGCGACCTGAAGCTGGAACTGCGCACCCCCGACGACGCCGCCACCTACCTGTTGGAGGACTTCCCCGACAGCGACACCGGTGACGACGTGTTCAAGACCTACCACGTGCCGGGCGTCGCGCAGCTCGCCAACGGCGGCTGGGACCTGGTCGTCACCGACCTCAAAACGGGCAACACCGGCACCGTGGACGGCTTCAGCGTCCAACTCCTGTCGAGCCCCCAGTCCACCCTGCCCGCCACCTGGCGGGTGGAGAACGGCACGGACACGTCGATCCCCGACTACGGCGTGGTCGAATCCCCGCTCACCGTCTCCGGCCTGACCGGCATGGCCCCGCGCGAGTGGGACGTCACCGTGGGCGTCAAGCACACCTACCGAGCGGACCTGGTCCTGCACCTGATCGCCCCGGACGGCACCGCCTACCTGCTGGAGGACTTCGCCGGCACCGGCGACGCGGACGACGTGTCGAAGACCTACACGTTCAACGGCTCCGCCGAATCGGCCAACGGCGTGTGGAAGCTCCGCGTCCGGGACAGGGTTTGGGGCGACACGGGCCATGTGGACACATGGAGCCTGTCCGCAGCGCCCACTGGCACACCCACGTCCGCCGTCGTGTGGCCCGAACTGCGCGGTTCATCGCTGCGCGTGGACGGCACCACCAGCGGCGTGACCGGCACGTCGTCGGTACGAGTGGCCGGCGTCCCCGGCAACGCCCCCGCCGACCTCCGCCTCTCCCTGGCCACGTCCTACTACTGGCTGACCGAATTGCAGATCACCCTGATCGCCCCGGACGGTACATCATATCTCATACATGATCACGGCAGTACGATGGCGAGCACGTTCATAGTGGACGCGTCAGCGGAGGTCGCGAACGGCCGGTGGCAGCTCTCGGTGCGCCGGGACAGCACCAGCGGCACCGTGGACATCACCTCATGGAGCCTGTGGTCGGCGGCGAACAAGCAGGCGACACCGGCCTCGCCGCCCACCAAGTGGTGGAACGGCGGCGACGTCACCATCCCCGACGACGCCTGGGCAACGGCCGAAAGCTCGGTGACGATCGCGAACGTCGCCGGCAACGCCCCGCAAGGCACGCGCGTGGCGGTGGACATCAAGCACACCAACCGCGGTGACCTCAAGCTCGACCTGATCGCCCCGGACGGCAGCGTCTACCTCTTGGAAGACATCCCCAACAACGACACCACCGATCACGTGTTCAAGACCTACCTGGTGGACGCGTCCGCCGAGAAGGCCGCAGGCACGTGGCGGCTGCGCGCGTTCGACGCGGTGACCGGCAACACCGGCACCATAGACGGCTGGAGCCTGCACCTGGGCGGCCTGCAAGCCGTGGCCCCCGGCACCGTCTTCGCGAACCGGACGCCCGTTCCCGTCGCCGACAACACCACCACCGAGTCGACCATCTCGATCACCGGCATCACCGGCCACGTCCCGCCCGGCCTGCGGGTCGCGGTGGCCATCCGCCACCCGTACCGGGGCGACCTGAAACTCGACCTGGTCGCCCCGGACGGCACCCTGTACGCCCTGGAGAACCTGACCGGCAGCAGCGACAACGACGACGTCCTGACCGAGTACGCCGTAGACGCGTCGTCGGAGCCGGCCAACGGCACCTGGCGGCTCCGGACCACGGACACCGCTCCCGGCGACACGGGCACGATCGAGTCCTGGTCCCTGACCTTCCCGGCCCCGTCGAAGCACCACACCCAGGACGACACGACCATCCCCGACAACGGGGCTCCGGTCACCAACACCATCCCGGTCACCGGCCGAACCACCCCCACCGCCCAGGTCCGCGTGGTGGTGGACATCAAGCACACCAACCGGGGCGACTTGAGGCTGGACCTGATCGCCCCGGACGGCAGCGTTTACCTGTTGGAAGACATCCCCGACAACGACACCGGCGACAACGTCCAAGCGGCCTACGTGGTGGACGCGACCGGAGAGAACCCGACCGGCGGCTGGTCCCTACGAGCCCAGGACACAGCCCCGGGCACCACGGGCACGATCGACTCCTGGAGCCTGAGCTTCAACCCTTAGCGGGACTGAGGATCTGTTCGCGCAGGATGTCCGCGTGGCCGCAGTGCTGGGCCAGCTCGCGCAGCACGTGCAGGTAGACCCAGCGCAACGGGATCGGGCCGCGGCGGTTGCCGTGGAGGAGGTCGTCCAGACCCAGGGACGCCGTCGCCCGCCGGGACGCCTCGCAGGCCTCGCGGTGCGCGCGCTGGATGGAGGCGACGGTGTCGGTGTCCGCCAGGACGAACGACTCGTCCGGCGTGGCGGGGAGACCGATCTCCGCCCGCGACCGGCAGGTCACCGCTTCGTCGAACCACACCTTCTCCACGAAGGTGGCGTGCTTGACCAGCCCCAGCAGGGTCGTCCGCGACGGCACCAACGACCGCCGCGCCTGCTCCTCGCTCAACCCGTCGAGGCAGGCGTTGAGCATCCGGCGGTGCTCGTCGAGGAACACCTCGAACTGGGCGCGGAACGGGTCGTTCAGAATGTCCTGAGTGGACACGGATGCGGTGCTGGACATGCCTGAAGCATAAATGCCCTTTATTCCAATACTCATGATTATTTCAGTGCTGATCAAAGGTCGGAATATTGCGCGGGCGGTGGGCCAAGGGCGCGGCGTGCCACCGATCGCGGAAGATCGACACGTCCCCGAGTCACCCAGCGTGCTGGGCAGCGGACCGGCGGTGTCGGGACGTTCCTCGTGTACCTCGCCCTGGTGGTCATGGCCTTGGGTGGTCCCGGCCTTCGCGGTCTTCGGTTCGCAGTCGAGGCGGCCGGTGCGGGCGCGTGGGCGTTGACGGTGGCGCCGACCGCCGGCGGGCCCGGGCGCGTCACCGAACGGTATGCTGCTCGCTGATCGGGATCAGCACAGTGATCGGCACCGGGACGCCGGTCGCGGTTCGGCACGCCGAGGAGGGTTGTGCAGGCGCCACGCTCGCTCGCGGAGAAGGTGGACTACCTCATCCGCACCGTGCACCCTCGGGACCGCAAGCCGTTCACCCACCCCGAGATCGCGACCGCCACGGGCCTGTCCACCGGGCTGCTGTCGGCGCTGCGGTCGGGCAAGAACACCAACCCGACCAAGGAGACGCTGGAGAAGCTGGCCCGCTTCTTCGGCGTGCCGGTCGCCTACTTCTTCGACGACCAGACCACCGAGCAGGTCACCACCCAGCTCGGGCTGGCCGCGGCCATGCGGGACGCGGGCATCGCGCGCGCCGCCACCCGGCTGGTCGGGTTGTCCGACGGGAGCCTGGAGGCGGTCGCCGCGCTGACCGAGCAGCTGCGCAAGCTCGAAGGGCTCGGTGACCCGGAGGCGGGGACACCGTGAGGCGCTGGTTCCCCCGCAAGCCGGAAGCAGCCGTCGCGACGTTCGAGGACGTCCACGGGCTGTGCGCGGAACTGGGGGCGCGGCGCCGGCGGCCGATCCTGCTGCTCGGCACGCCGCTGGGCGCGCTCGGCGTGTCCGGGCTGTGGCTGGCCGCCGACCACGCCGACGTCATCTGCTACGAGTCCGACACCTCCCGGCCGCACCAGGAGCACATCATCCTCCACGAGTTGGGGCACATCCTGCACGGGCACGCCCGGTCGTCGGTCGTGGCCGACGCTCTGGGCCCGCTGTTCAGCGCGTTGGAACCGGACGCGCTGCGCGTCATGCTCGCCCGCCGCCACCGCACCTTCAGCGAGCGGGAGGAACGGGAGGCCGAGGACTTCGCGTACGCGGTGCTCGCCCGGCGGCGGCGTGGCGTCGCCGACGGCCCCGCGGCCAAGCTGCTGCGCGTGCTGGGCGACTGACGTGCGCACTGCGGACCTGTTCCACATCGCCGTGCTGGTCCTGCTCGGGGCGGTGCTCGTCGTCCGGGGCAGGTCGATGCGGCGGCACCCCGGCGACCGCGGCAAGCGCGCGGTGTTCCTGGCCCTGCTGTTGCTGGAGGTCTCGTTCGCGATCGGCCTCCCGCAGCTCTACTGGGTGGTGTTCCGGGCGCTGGGTGAGGTGCCCGGGTTGCCGCAGCTGCTCCAGCACGGCGCGCTCATCGCCTCCTGCCACTTCTCCACGGCGTTCGCCCGCGCAGTGGTGGAGCGGGACCAGCCGCTGCCCCGGTGGCGGCGCTGGTGGCTGCCGGTGGCGCTCGCGCTGGTGACCGCGTGCTACGTGGCGGGACCGCTGCGGCTCGGGCGGCCGCTCGTGGGGCCGCGCGGCAGCGACGACACGTTCGTCGCCGTGTACGTGGTCAGTTGGGTGCTGTGCACTGCTGTCGCGGTGGTCGAACTGCTGTTGTTGGCGTGGCGCAACCGCGCGGTGGAGTCCACGCCGCTGCGCATCAGCATGCGGTTGGTCGGCACCGCGTGCGTGCTGTCGCTGATCCACGCCACCCACAAGGTCGTCTACCTGGTGTCGGCGGCGGCGGGCGTCCGGCTGCCGTGGGTCGAAAGCGGGCCTGACGGCGTGCAGATCATGCTGCTGGGGCCGGCGGTCGCCTGCTTCGCGGTGGGGCTCGCGGTTCCGGCGTTGTGGCCGCGCCTGGCCCGCCGGCGGCAGCGGCGGCGTCTCCGCACGGCGCTCGCCCCGCTGGCGGAGGCGGTCCGCGCCGTCCTGCCGCCCGCGCCGCGGTCCCGGGACAGCGTGCACCGGCAGGTGATCGAGATCCGGGACGCGCTGATCGGTCCGCTGCGCCCGCACCTCGACGCCGCCGTGTACGAGACCGCGCACCGGGAGGCGCTCCTGGCCGGGTGCGACCCGGACGAGGCCGCCGCGCGAGCCGAGGCGGCGTGCATCCGGGCCGCGCTGCGCGACCACGGCACCACCGTCGCCGAACCCCACGCCCCTCCTCCCATGACCTACGCCGAAGACCTCGACTCCGACGCCCGGTGGCTGGCGCGGGTCAGCGCGGCCTACCGCGCCGAGGACCGGGTGCCGGCGTCCAACGCGTGAACGCGGGGGTCGGCGCGGAGCTCGCACGAGGGTCAGCAGGCGACGGCGGGCGTCACCGGGATGACGGTCGGCTGATCGCGTGGGTTCGACGTGCGGGCGGAGTTGGCGGGCCTGAGGGTGGAGGCACGCTGGAGGTTCGATGACTCGCACGACGGTGGCGCCGGGTGGTTGACCGGTGATCGGGCACGCGTGGCCGATGATGCGGACCACGGTCGCGTTCTGCCCGTCCGCGGTGCACCTGCACGCCGGGGTGCACGACCGGCCGGGCGCGTTCGACCCTGCTGCCGGCGGTCCTCGTCACCCGCGTGGACCGCGCCCTGCACCTGGCCACGCCCAAAGCGTGGTTCGACGCCGGTCAGGCGGCCCGACTCGCCCGCGCCCCGGACGACGAACTCACCGCGAGCCTGCCTCGATCTGCGCCCGCCAGGTGGGCGATGTAGCCGAGGCTGTCCAGGACGCGGGCTTCGGCGTCCCGGTCGTCGTGCCGGCGGGTGATCTCCAGGGCTTCCGCGCAGAACCGTTGCGCCGGCTCAAGGTCGTCGACTCTCGCGGCGTACCAGCCGGCTTGGTTGAGCGCGTGCGCCTCCCTCATCGGGACGCCGAGCGTGCGCAGGACTTCCAGCGCGCTGGTGGCGTGGTGCAGGGCCGCGTGGTCGTCGCCCTGTTGTTCGCGGACCCAGGCGAGGCTCTGGTGGACGCTCGCCTGCCCGGACGGGTCGTCGGAGAGCCCGAGTGACCGTTCCAGGTGGACGGTGGCTTCGTCCAGCGCGCCGGTGCGGGCGAGGGCCGTGCCCAGTCGCCACGAGGTGAGGGCGCGGGCGTCGGGCTGTCCGCCGGCGTCGGCGGCGTCGTCGGCGGTCCGCCACACCGCCACCTGGTCGGCGATCAGGGCGCGCGTAGTGGTCGATGACGCGCAGGGCCGCGCGGGGGTCGGTGTGGGCGCGTTCGGTGGCGTAGGCGCGGACCAGGTCGTGCATGCGGTAGCGGCCGGGGGTGTGTTGGCGGATCAGGTGCCCGGTTTCGAGGTGGCGCAACAGTTCGCGGGCGCGTCGGGGCGGCACGTCCAGCGTGGCGGCGGCGGCCGACAGGGCGATGTCCGGGCCGGGCGCGGCGGCCAGCCACGTGAACGCGGTGGCGGCGGCGTCGGGCAGCACGCGGACCGAAGCGTCGAACACGGCGCGGAGGTTGGTGCCGGACCCGTCGGACCCGAGCGCCGCGACGCCGTCGCGCAGCTCGTCCACCAGCACGGACAGCGGGAACTCCGGGTGGGTGGCGGCGCGGGCCGCGATGACGCCCAGCGCGAGCGGCAGCCCGCCGCACCAGCGCAGCAGCCCGGTGACGGCGTCGGGTTCGGCGCGCAGCCGCCGGTCGGACAGGTGGCGGGCGAGCAGTTCCCGCGCCTCGGCGTCGGTGAACACGTCCAGCTCCAGCGTGGGCACGGCGTGGCTGACGGCCAGTCCGGTGAGCCGGTGGCGGGAGGTGATCAGCACGGTGCACGTGCCGCCGCCGGGCAGCAACGGCAGGACGTGCTCGCTGTCGCGGGCGTTGTCCAGCACCACGAGCAGCCGCTTGCCGGCGACCAGGCTCCGGTACAGCGCGGCCCGGCCGTCCGGGTCGTTGGGCACGGACGCGGCGGGCAGTTGGCGGGGGACCGGCGGTGGCGGGTGCGCGGGCGGTTCGCCTTCCAGGATCTGCTGGTGCAGTCCGCGCAGCTGGGGCCCGGGGTCCGCGCCGAGCTCCTCCACCAGCCGGTCGCGGACGAGCCGGTAGTGGCGCAGGCGTCGGCCTGGCGGCCCGACCGGTACAGCGCGAGGACGAGCTGGCAGGATCGGACTCCGGCCGCGGTCACTCCGGGGTGAGCAGGTCGCCTTCGGTGACCGCGGCCAACGACAGCGTCTTGTAGCCGACTTCGTCGAACAGGACGGTGAGGCGGTCCTGTTCGGTCGACATCACCACGCCCCGGCCCCACTCCTGGTGCCGGACCGGCGTGTTCGCCGGGAAAGTGGTGTCGCCGGGGGCGGGGGAGTCGTCCGGGGCCGTGTCGCAGGTGTCGCAGTTGCCGCACCGCCCGGACCGCTGCTGACCGAAGTAGCCGAGCAGGAACTGGCGGCGGCAGCCGGTCGTCTCGGCGTAGCCGCGCACCATCTCGATGCGCGACCGGACCAGGCGTTGGTGCGCCTCGCCCAGCTCGACGGCGTCGGCGACGGCCTCCTCGGGGGCGCGGCCGGAGTAGTCCAGGCGTCCGGTGTCGTCGGTGGTGACCGCTCCGGCCTGTTCGAGCAGGTTGACCGCCCTGGTGCGCTGGGCGGTGGAGGTGTCGAGTTCGTCGTCCAGGTCCTCGGGGCGGACGGGGGAGTCGTGGCCGGCGAGGGCTCGCGTGACCTGCCGCAGCGGCTCCAGCGGGGGTTTGGCGGCGGTGAGGAACTTCTGCAGGTGCAGGTCTTCGGGGCGGTAGAACAGGGTGACGGTGGCCGGGTCGCCGTCCCGGCCCGCCCGGCCGACCTGCTGGTAGTAGGAGTCCAGCGAGTCCGGGGCCGAGGCGTGCAGGACGAACCGCACGTCCGGTTTGTCGATGCCCATGCCGAACGCGGAGGTGGCCACGACCACGTCCACGTCGTCGGCGAGGAACCGCCCGTGCACCTGCTCGCGGTCGGCGGCCTTCATGCCCGCGTGGTAGCGCGCGACCCGCACCCCGGCGTCGGCCAGGTCGGCGGCGTAGCGGTCGGCGTCCTTGCGGCTGGCCACGTACACCAGGCCGCGGCGGGTCGCGGGGTCCGCGGTCAGCTCGCGGACGCGGGCGACGACGGCGGCGCGCTTGTCCGCGTCCTCGGTGAACCGCTCGACCGCCAGGCGCAGGTTGGGCCGGTCGAAGTCGCCGATCACCTCGCGGTGGTCGCGCAGGCCCAGCCGCGTCACGATGTCCTCGCGCACCGGCAGCGCGGCGGTCGCGGTCAGCGCGATCACCCGGGGGTGGCCCAGCCGTTCGACGACCTGGCCCAGGCGCAGGTAGTCGGGCCGGAAGTCGTGGCCCCAGGAGGACACGCAGTGCGCCTCGTCCACCACGAACAACGACACGCCCAGCTCGCCGAGCGCGTCGAGCACGTCGTCCTTGGCCAACTGCTCGGGCGCGAGGAACAGGTACTCGGCGTCACCCCGGCGCACCGCCCGCCACGCCTGCGTGCGCTCCCCGGCGGCCTGGCTGGAGTTGACCGCCACGGCGTCGGGCACGGCGTTGTCCTCCAGCCCTTCGATCTGGTCGTGCTGGAGGGCGATCAGCGGTGAGACGACCAGCGTCGGGCCGTCCAGCAGCAGCGCCGGCACCTGGTAGATGGCCGACTTGCCGGCGCCGGTGGGCAGCACGGCGAGCACGTCGTGCCCGGCCATCACGTGCCGCATGGCGGCCAACTGGTCCTCGTGCAGGTCCGCCCACCCGAACCGCTCCTCGGCCACGCGCTTCAACTCGGCGGTCCGCTCCCGTGCGCTCACCCGAGCCTGATACCCCGGCAGGGGTGCCGGAAACAGCCGCCCTACCCGCGTCCGCCGAACAACCGACCGACGGTGTCGGCGAACCGCCACAGCGTGACCGAGCCGTGCTCACCCGCGACCGGCGGCAGCAGGCGAACGACCTCCTCGTCCGTGGCCAGCCGGATGCGGTAGCCGGCGTCGTCGTCCCGCTCGCCCAGGCGCGCGGTCACCACGACACCGCCCACCCGGCGTTCGTACTGGTGCCGGCCACAGCGAGCCGGCGCCGAGCACGGCCACCAGGAACAGGGTCCCGACCGTCCCGCCCACGGTCACCGCCACCGACCAGACCACACGCCCCGGCAGCGTCCGCGTCAGGGGGCTCAGGCCCGGGTCCAGCGTCGCCAGCACGAGGAACATCGCGGCCGGCCCGAGCAGCGCCAACGCCGCCGCGAGCGGACTGCTCACCCCCACCGCCAGCGTCACCAGCCACCCCACCAGCACGAACGCCGGCACCGCCGTCAACCACACCGCGGCCAGGCGCAGCGCCCGGCGTCCCCCTTGACCGCCCACCCGACCCACTGTGGTCGACCCCGGCCGCGCGCGTGGGGGTTTCCGCCGACATCGCCCCGGCGCACCTGGTGCTGGACGACCGGTAGGCCCACGTCAAACGGCACGGCCTCGGCCAGGTGCGAGTGGCTGCACGTCGACTTCGATACGGGTCAGCCGAACGCGATCGCACCCGCCGCCGAGCCCGAGTCCAAGCCCCACGGGCACGACGAGACGTCACTGGTCGGCGACCCCTCGGCGGTGACGTCGCGCCCCGGCAGCACCGGGCTGTCGGCGGTGGTGTGGCCGGTCAGCACCTTCCCGATGTCGTCGATGACGACGCGGGTCGTGCCGACTGTTCGCCCGGTCCGGCCGTCGCCGTCGTACCAGGTGATGTCCACCGTGCCGCTGACCGCGCCGATGCCCGTGCAGGACGTCTCGGTCCCCGAACCGGTCACGGTCACGCGCGCGGACTTCAGGGTCGGGTGGGAGCCGTTCTTCGAGCCGCACCCGTCCAGGGCGCCCGTGCCGGTCGCGTTGATGGTCTTGGGCCGCCAGTTGATGCTCGGCTCGAACCTCAGGTCCACCGCGCCACGGCACACCACACTCGCGTCGTCTTCGGACAGACGCGCCCCGCGATCGTCGTCCCCGCACGACACCGCCCCGGTGGCGAGGGCGACGGCGGCGAGGGGAACCGTGATGCGGCGGTGTGACCAGGTGGAGTTCATCGCTGCGCTCCTTGGCGTCGAGGGTCGCTGCACCGAGCCTGCCCCGATTCGGTTCCACTGTGGACGCGACATCACCGTCCGAGGCCACGAATCCACCCGGCAGGTGTCCAGCACCCGGCGGAGGTTGCGGTACGTCCTCGGCACACCCGCTCGATCGAGACCACCGGCTTACCTCGGACAGGTCACCAGGGGGCGGGGTGAGTCGATACGGGTCAACTGTGATCACTTGATCATGAGGGTTGCTCGCATGTTTACTGCCTCGGCACACCCGTTCGGGTGTACTGGGGCACTTAAGGGAGTACTGTGCGTTACATCATCAAGGCGCTGACGTCGATGGCCCTCGCGCTGGCCGTCATCGTCGGCGTCGGCGCGTCGCCCGCGTTCGCGGAGTCGTACGCGAGCTACGACATCTACGAGACCAACGGCACGAAGCACGCGCGCGTCTGGGGCACCATCACCTGGAAGAGCTGGAACAGCTTCAACATCGCCAAGGCCAACATCTCCGACCTGGCCTGCGACAGCCAGCCGGTGTTCTGGTACATCGACGTGGACTACCGCTGGACCGGCACCAAGCGCTTCCACAACGCCGGCTGCAACACCTCGACCTACTGGTCGAACGTGGGCGCCAGCGACATCGAGGGCATCCGCACCATCGTGATCTACGTGTGCCGTGACACGTTCATCCCGGAGTGCGACAGCAAGGCGTTCAGCAACCCGCTGCGGTGAGCCGGAGGTGGGGAGGCACACCGCCTCCCCACCCCTCACAGCGGCACGTCGCGTTGGTCGGGTTCGGCCCGCCCAAGCCACCGAGCCCCGGGGCCGTGCGCGAGCGGGGTCGGCCGGTCGAAGTGGCGCGCCGGTGCCGGTCGCCGGAGGGCCAGCGCCGCGACCGGCCCGACGGCAGCGGTGTGGAAGGCTGTGGACTCGTGGTGGAGTCCGGGGTCTCCCGGCACGGCGGATGCGGAGAGAGCGCTCGTGGTCGAGATCGTCGCTGGTGTGTCGCGCACGTTCAACGAATTCCTGTTGCTGCCCAACCGGACGACGGCGGACTGCACACCCGCGAAGGTCGACCTGGGCACCGGGCTCGTGCGCCACCCGGTGGGCGAGGCGGCGGCGATCCGGTTGTCGGTGCCCTTCACCTCCGCGATCATGCAGGCGGTCAGCTCGCCGCGGCTGGCCGTGGCGCTGGCCCGGTCCGGCGGGTTGAGCTTCCTGCACCACAACCAGTCCGTGGACGCCCAGGCCGACGCCGTGCGGTTCGTGAAGAACTTCAAGGCCGGGTTCGTGGTCAGCGACACCACCGTCCGCCCGACCGACCCGCTGCGCCGCCTCGTCGCCCTGATGAAGGCCACCGGGCACAACACCGCCGCCGTCACCGAGGACGGCTCGCCGCACGGCCGGTTCGTCGGCCTGGTCACCTCGCGCGACTTCCACGTCGACCGCCACGACCTGGACCTCCCGGTCGCCGACCGGATGCGCCCCGCCGACGCGCTGGTGTGCGGCAAGGACGGGATCACCCTGTCCGAGGCCAACACCCTGCTGTGGGAGGAACGCCTGGACTGCCTGCCGGTCGTGGACGGCGCCGGGCACCTCCAGCACCTGGTGTTCCGGTCGGACTACGCCGAGCACAAGCAGTTCCCCGGCGCGGTGACCGACGCGGCGAAGCGGTTCCGGGTCGGGGCCGGGGTCAACACGCACGACTACCGCGAGCGGGTGCCGGCGCTGGTCGCCGCCGGGGTGGACGTGCTGTGCCTGGACTCCTCCGACGGCTACAGCGACTGGCAGGCCGAGGCGCTGCGCTGGGTGAAGCGCGAGTTCCCCGGCGTGCCGATCGGCGGCGGCAACGTCGTGGACGGCGAGGCGTTCCGGTTCCTGGCCGACGCCGGCGCGGACTTCGTCAAGGTCGGCATCGGCGGCGGGTCGATCTGCATCACCCGCGACCAGAAGGGCATCGGGCGCGGGCAGGCCAGCGCGGTCATGGACGTCGCCCAGGCCCGTGACGCCTACGCGCGGAGCACGGGGGAGTACGTGCCGATCTGCTCCGACGGCGGCCTGCTGCACGACTACCACATGGCGCTGGCCCTGGCGATGGGCGCGGACTTCGTGATGATGGGCCGCTACTTCGCGCGGTTCGACCAGTCGCCGGGCAAGAAGGTGCGCATCGGCGGCTCGGTGTTCAAGGAGTACTGGGGCGAGGGTTCCAGCCGGGCGCGCAACTGGCAGCGCTACGACCAGGGCGAGGACAAGCTGCACTTCGAGGAGGGCGTGGACGGCTACGTGCCCTACGTCGGCGACCTGGGCGACGCCCTGGCCCTGACCGTCGCCAAGATCAAGGCGACGATGGCCTCCTGCGGCGCGGCGACCATCCCGGCCTTCCAGGCCACCGCCCGCGTGACCCTGGTGTCCGAGCAGAGCTACCAGGAGAACGCCGCCGCGGTGGCCGTCCGTGACACCGCCGACACCACCCTCGACTGACCACCGCCGCGTCGGGACCCGCCACCGCGACGGTGTCCCAGATCGTGGACGGTCGTTTCGGCGGCCCGGTCGTGGGGCACTTGATGTCGGAGCCGCCCCCACGACCGGAGGGATCACAGTGTCACGGTCGGTGAGCGAGAACGTGTTGGCCGGGCGCTACCGGCTCGACGAGCGGATCGGTGGCGGCCGGACGGCCGAGGTCCACCGCGGCTGGGACACGCTGCTCAAGCGGCACGTCGCGGTCAAGGTGTTCCCCGCCGCGCCGGACGCCGAGACGGCCCGCCGGTTCGACGACGAGGTGCGCACGCTGGCGGCGCTGTCCCACCCCGGCCTGGTCGCGGTCTACGACGCCGACACCGACGCCGGCCGGCCGTTCGTGGTGATGCGGCTGGTCGAGGGCCACACCCTGCGCGAGGAGATCGACCGCGGCCCCATGCCGCCGGACCGCGTGCGCCGCGTGGGCGCGGACGTCGCCCAGGCCCTGGCCCACGCCTACGAGCACGGCGTGGTCAACCGCGAGATCAAGCCGTCGAACGTCCTGCTCGACGACAAGGGCGACGCCCACCTCGCCCCCGAGCAGGGGACGGGCCCCGAGGTGGACGTCCACGCCCTGGGCCTGGTCCTCCTCGAATGCCTGACCGGCGGGCGCGACCGGACCGCCCTCCCGGAGCACGTCCCCGCCGACCTGCGCGACCTGCTGACCAGGATGACCGCCCCACCGCCCGCCGACCGCCCCACGCCCCGGGAGTGCGCGCTCGCCCTGTCCGCCGCGGCCGCTCCCGCGAGGCCCGTTCCCGTCGACTCCCCGACGGCCGACACCGTGGTCATCCCCAAGCAGCGCACGGTGTGGAAAGCCCTCGCCGGCTCGACCGTCGCGCTCCTGACGGCGATGGCCGTCACCACGGCGCTCAACTCCACCCCGGCCTCCACGGGCAACGACCCGGCCGCCCCACCCGCGGCCCCCGAACCCGCCGCGCAACCCACCTCCGGTGCACCGCGACCCGAAGCCGGCCAACCGCAACCCCCGGCCGTAGCGGTCCTGGCCCCGCAGAAGACCACGTCGGACGCACCCGGCCCCACCACCGCCCAACCCACCACGCCGCCACCCACCACGGCGCGCCCCACCTCGGTCCCGACGACGGGGGAGCGCCCGGTCACGACCACCCCGGACGCCCCCACGACCGAGCCGGAGCCGACCACCACACCGGCTCCCACCACCGAGAGCAGCGTCGACGCGACCGAGGACCCGTCCACCCGGCCGTGACCTCGTCGGTGCCGGGTCAGAACACCGAGAGGCCGGTCAGCGTCGTGAACCGGTCCAACGCGTCCACACCCGCGACCGAGTTGCCGTGCCGGTCCAAAGCCGGGCTCCACACGCACAGCGTGCACCGCCCGGGAACGACCGCCAGGATCCCGCCCCCGACACCGCTCTTGCCCGGCAACCCCACCCGGAACGCGAACTCGCCCGCCGCGTCGTACGCCCCGCACGTCAACATGATCGAGTTGATCCGCTTCGCCGCACTGCGGTCCAACAACCGCGACCCGTCGCCGCGCAGCCCGTGCCGCGCCAGGAACAGGCCGGCGGCGGCCAGGTCACGGCAGCTCATCGCGATCGAGCACTGCCAGAAGTAGTGCTCCAACACTTGCTCGACCGGGTTCTCCAGGTTGCCGTAGCTCGCCATGAAGTGCGCCAGCGCCGCGTTGCGGTCACCTCGCGCCGCCTCCGACCGCGCCACGCCGGCGTCGAAGTCGATCGCCGGATTGCCGCTTTCAGCACGCAACAACTCCAGCACCGCACCCCGCGCGTCCCCGGTCAGCGTCAACAGCCGATCGGTCACCACCAGCGCACCGGCGTTGATGAACGGGTTGCGCGGAATCCCGTCCTCGTGCTCCAACTGCACCAACGAGTTGAACGGATTCCCCGACGGCTCCCGCCCCACCCGCGCCCACAACGAGTCGCCACCGGCCAACGCCAGCGCCAACGAGAACACCTTCGACACGCTCTGGATCGAGAACGGCACCTCCCAGTCCCCGACCCCGAGCACCTCACCGTCCACTCCGGCCACGGCGAACCCGAACGCGGCCGGATCCACGCCGGACAACGCCGGGATGTAGTCCGCCACCCGCCCCACCGCACCCGCCCGCGGCCCGACCTCGTCGGCGATCTCCCGCAACACCGACAACAACCGCCGCGCCGCACCGGCCGCCACATCCTCGATCGTCACAACAGCTCCCGGTGGTGTCCGCAGGCCTCGCACTTTCCGGCGGGCCATCCTCGCACGTCGGCGGACGTCCCATCGGATCCGGGAACGGGTCGGATGACGCGAACCCACGCCATCGGCGCGGTCCCGGCCCGTAGCCTCTACCCGTGCTCAAGAGGAGCGGCGCCCGGAGAGGTCGCCCACCCGCGTCGCGCCCGTTGGGGATGTCGCTGCTGCCGCTGCACGTCGCGTTGGCGGTCCTGATCGGGTTGGTCATCACGGCCGGCTCCGCGTTCGCCATGTGGTGGTGGCTGCTCGGTCATCCCCCGCTGGCGCCGGCCGCCCCGGTCGACTTCAACGCCGAGAGCCGCTACCGGCTGCTGACCATCGCGTTGACGGTCACCGGTGGCATCGGCGGGGTGACCGCGCTGGTCATCGCCTACCGCAAGCAGCGCCTCGGCGAGGCGGACCACGCGCGTGAGGACACGAGGCTGTTCAACGAGCGCTACGCCCGCGTCGCCGAGCAGTTGGGCTCCGACAAGGCCGCGGTGCGGCTCGCCGGCGTGTACGCGATGGCCGACCTGGCCGACGACTGGGCGATCCGCCGCCAGGTGTGCATCGACGTGTTCTGCGGGTACCTGCGGCTGCCCTACCGGCCACCGGCGGGCGACGAGTCCGACGACGACCGCGCGGCGCGGGAGGAACGGCAGGTGCGCCTCACCGTCATCCGGCTGATCCGGGACCACCTGCGGCCGGGGGCGGCGGTCGGCTGGAACGGGCACGACTTCGACTTCACGTCGGCGGTCTTCGACGGCGGCGACTTCAGCGGCGCGGTGTTCGACGGCGGCTCGGTGTCGTTCCGGTCGGCGCGGTTCGTCGGCGACGTCTCCTTCCGCGGCGTGGTGTTCGCCCAAGGCGCCGAGGTCTCCTTCGACGACGCGGTGTTCGACGGCGCGAAGGTGTCGCTCATCGGGGCCGCGTTCGCCGGCGGAGAGGTGTCGTTCGGCACCTCGGACTTCCGCTCCGGCACAGTCGACCTCTCCAAACCCGCCCAATGGCGACGCCCGCCGGTGCTCGACCTGGAGAAGGCGGGCTCGGTGGTGGTGCTGCCACCCTTCGACCAACTGCTGCGCGCCGTCCTCAACCACCCGTCCGTCGTCCGGGTCGACCCGGTCAACCCGGGCAAACGGGCGGTGGCGATACGGAAAGCGCACGCCATACCCGACCAGGAGGAGTTGATCGGCTACCTGGGACGGGTCGCGTTCACCGACCGGCGCATCCACGTCGGCCACGAGTTCGAGATCCCCTACGCCGAGACCGGGGCGGTGACGTTCACCTGGCACACCGAGACGGTGGGCGACGGCAGCGATCAAGGCCCCACCGCGAGCGAAGTCACCTACGGCAAAATCCACTACCGGGGCTTCGAGGAACGGCTCTACGAACGCGACGGCGTCCTGGCGGAGCTGATCCGGGCGATCAGCCGACTTCCCCGCTCCGGGTAACCGCTGCACCGCGGCCACCACCGGCTGTGGCGTGTTCGCGGGTGCACTCCCAGATGACCGTTGCGCTGTACGGGCTTGGGAGGCAGCCGCCCAGCGGTTCGCCGACGGGCGCTGGTCCCCGTCGAGGAGGGTGCACGGCATGTCGAGGAGCCGGTTGTTCCTGTTGTGGTCGCTGCTCGCGATCATGGGGGCGGCGCACCGCCGCAACCGCGGCGACGACGGTGGTGGCGCGGACTTCTTCGACTGAGGCCGACCCGCCGGGCACGGTGAACGGCGGCGTGCACCGGCGGGCTGGTCAGTCGGCGGATTGGCCGAACCGCCGCATCACCCGTCGATGTTCCTCGTCCCAGGCGCGCAGCTTGTCGCCGGTCAACCACACGTATGCCGGCGCTGCGAGCGCGAGCAGCACGAAGGGGATGGTGGCGAGTGTCGCCCCCGTATGGGTGACGTTCGGCTTCTCGTAGTACGGAACAAGAGCAAGCTCGGCCAGAAGGTCTTGCGCGAACAGGAAGAAGCCGGCGAGGACGAGCCTTCCGAACGCTCGACGCAGGTCCGTCGCACTGGAAGGCAGCCACTTGGCGATGGCCGTGATCGGGGGACGATATGCCGCCCCGAGGCGGCGAACCCGGGGGATCTGCACTGCCAGGCTGAGCAGCGTCAGCAGCGCGATCTGGAAGTACACCGCCGCGGTCGCCGGGTAGACGCCGTTCCTTCCCCACACCAGCCAGTAGCCGACGGCGGTGAAGCCGCCCCACATGCCGTGCCACGCCACGGCGCGGAGGACCGCGAGTCGCACGTTCTCCGGAGTGATGAGCTGGGCGAGGTAGTCCGACAGCTCACGTTGTCGCTTCTCCACCGCCTTCCACTGCCGACGCTGATTGCGTTCGGCTCGCCGCCGCTCCTGGCGCGCCTCGGCTTCCTCCGCCGCGGACTCCCCGAGCAGGATGCGAACGGCGTGCCCGAACGGTGTTTCGGCGCCGGCCTGATCGAGCAGCGTGTCGTACCAGTCCACCGGCGCAGAGGGTGTGGGGGTCATCCCGGCCCGCTTCCGGAGCCATTTTCGGGCATGCGGGTCGTCGAGCGAGGACAGGAGGAGCAGGTGGGCGGGCTGCACGTCCTCGCGGTGCAGGGGGTGGATCCGCTCGAACCGCCGCTGACGGTCGTTCCACGTGTCCTGCACGGCGGACAGCTCGTTCAGCTCCCGGAACCGGGACAGGGCCTCCAGCAGCGGGTACCGGCACAAGTCCTCGAAGGGCATCGGCTCCTGTGCGCCCAGGCAGACGTCGACCAGCCCGCGGACCGTCACCCGGTGCCCGCGGTAAGTCGCCTCTCCCCCGGGGTCGAGCCAGCCGAGCAGGTGCAGCAGCTTCAGGTCGGCCGGCAGGCCGTCGTCGCGCAGCCGGTGGTCGATCAGTTCCGTGCGACCGCCGACGTCGCCGGGGGAGAGGTCGTCCAGGGCCCGCAACCAGGTGAGTAGGCCGATCCAGCCCTCGGACTCCGCCGTGGCCGGGCCCTCGAAGAACTGCCGCCGCGCCGCCGCCCAGTCCCGGCGGATCGCCGCGGCCAGTTCTCCCCGCGTGGTGTGCGCCGCGCCCGCCAGCACCAGCTCCCGGCGAGACGGATCCGCCGCCGGCGATCCGTGGAAGTGGATGTTCTGGACGTTGTTGTCGCCCAGCTGGAACGGAGCCGGTCCGTGGAAGGTGTTGCCCGAAAAGCCTGCGCCCGGTGGAGGGTCGCCGGTCACGCGCCGTTCCCGAACCGGATGTCCTGGCGGTTGTGGTTGCCGACCTGGAACGCAGTCGGGCCCTGGAAGGTGTTGCCCGACACGCCGTTGCCCCGCGCCTCGGCGACCTCCTCGACCAGGGCGCGCAGGTCGTCGGCGAGCCGTTCGCGCTCGGCGTCGTCGGCGCTCTCCAGCAGCAGTTCGAACCGGGTCTGCCAGGACGCCTCCTGACGGGTCCGCAGCGCGGCCTCCTGCTCCGGTTCGACCACTTCGAGCGCCGCCGCGGTCTGGTCGAGCCGTTCCAGTTCGGCCCGTTCGCGTTCGGGGGCGTCACGACCGAGCAGCCGCGCTGCCCGCTGCCGCACGCTCGTCCAGGCCTCGGTGCCCGCTGCCTGCACCACGGCGGTTCCACCGGCGGCGGCGATTGCCAGCAGTGCGTCGGCCAACATCCCAACCTCCTGCGCGAGACGACGTCACTTCAGACCGTAGCGCGATCAACGCGAGCCCCTCCCGGTTTCGCCGGAACCAGGCGGCACCGGGAGGGGTCTGTCAGCGGGCGCGCAGGAGGAAGCCGTGTTCCACCAGGCTGGTCAGGCCGAACTTCTCGATCATCCGGTGCTCCGGCCTGGGCTCGGCGGCCACGTGCTCGACCTCGAACGCGTGCCCGAAGCGCTCCACGATCTCGTCCGGGCCGACGGTGAACGGCGGCGTCGGCAGCTTCGGGTGGTACTCCAGGGTGTTGATGAAGTACCGCGTGCCGGGCCGCACCAGCCGGGTGATCGCCTCGGCGTAGCGGCGGCGCATGTCCTCCGGGAAGGCGATGAGCGCGGCCCGGTCGTACACCAGGTCCACCGGGCCGAGCATCCGCGGCGTCAGCTTGAAGATGTCCTGGCGGCGGATCACGAGGTTGCCGCAGCGGAACACGTCGGGCTCTTCCTCCACCGGGTCCAGGTCGTTCTCGGCGAAGAACTCCTCGACGGCCCGGGGCACCAGCTCGACGCCGACGACCTCCGCCGCCGACTCGGCGAAGAACCGCAGGTCGGCGGTCTTGCCGCAGAGCGGCACCAACACCCGCGCGCCGGCGACCAGGCCGAGGCGGTCCAGCAGGCGGGCGTGCTCGTGCACGTTCGGCAGGTGGAAGCTGGTCTTCGTGCCGCCGATCGCCCACGAGTCGTACCAGAAGTCGGATTCCATGCTGGAGTGGAGGCTCGCGGAGCGTGCTGGAGACGGGTCCGAACGGGTGATGTTCGCCAAGTCGCAGCCGACGCAGAGGTGCCGCGTGTCACGCCCGAACGGCTCCTTCGTCCGCCGCGCGCTCGGCCGCCGCGAACGCCCGAGGTGACATCCCCCGCCACGCCACGGCCAACGCCACCACCTGGATCGCCGCCGCCACCAACCACACCGAGCGCAGCCCGGTCCACGACGCGACCACCCCGCCCGTGAGCGCACCCAACGGCGCCAAGCCCCACGCCAGGGCCCGGTGCCCGGTCAGCACCCGCCCGAGCAGGCCGGACGGGGTCAACCGCTGCCGGCTGGACTGGGAGCACACGTTCCACACCATCACCACGACCGACTCAACGAGCACCACCGCCGCCACCGCCGCCGGCCACGGCGGCAGCACCGCGATCAGCGCCTGCGTCACCACGAGCCCGAACTGCGCGCCCCGCATCGACCACGAGTACCCCAGCTTCGCCACGACCCGGCCCACGACGAACGACGACACCACCCACCCCGCGGCCATCGCCGTCACCATCAGGCCGTAGCCGAACGACCCCAGGCCCAGCACCTCGTGCGAGTACAGGACGAACACCGCCAACGCCGCGCTGGAGGAGAACGCCCCGAGCGCCACCGCGATCGTGATCGACCGCAGCAGCCGCGTCCCCACCAGGAACCGCAACCCCTCGGCGATGTCGCGCAACGGATGCCCGGCGGCCGGTGTGACGGCCGTCGACGGAACACCCCGGCTCAGCACCAGGGCGGTCAGGGCCGCGGCGACGGCGACACCCGCGGGCACCCCGAACCCGAAGCCGGCCAACAGGCCACCCACCGGGGGCACGACGAACTGCACGACACCCCGGTCGATCAGCATCAGCCGGGTGTTGGCGGCGGCCAACCGGTCGGGCTCGACCACCTCCGGCACCAGCGCGCCGCTCGCGCCGTCACCCAGGACCTGCGCCGAGGTCACCACGAACGCCACGACCAGCAGCAACGGCAGGCTCAACGCGCCCGCCACCCCGAACGCCACCAACGCCGACGCGGCCACGCACTGCACCGCGAACGCCAACCCGAGCACGGTCGTGCGCCGCACCCGGTCGATCAACACCCCCGCGAACAGCGAGAACAGCAACCAGGGCGACTGCCCCACCACCTGCACCAACGACACTTCCCGCGGATCGGTCGTGATCGACACCGCCGCCAGCGGCAGCACCGTCAGCATCAACCCCTCCGCGACCGAACCCGACACCGCGACGGCCTGCAACCGCGCCCACCCTCGTGACATGCCGGTCACCCTGCCCAGCGGAGTGGAAAACGAGGATGTTTAAGTGTCGAATTAACCGTGCCCGTCAGATTCGCCGTCTCGCCGCTGTGGGAAACCGTGGCGGCGTTGCGCGTGCTCGCCGCCGCCCACCGCGCTCCCGACGTCCACCGGTCGTGGCTGGCCTGGGCGCGCCCCCGCCTGGACGGGCTGGGCCCCGACCCCACCCCGCTGACCAGGCTGGCGACGCTGCCGGTGGTGCCGGAGTTCCTGATCCCGACGCCCAGCGTCCGGTTCCTCGACCTGGACACCGCGCTGCACGCGCTGCCCGACCTCGCCCGGCCCGAGCGGGTGGCCGCCGCGCTGCCCGACGACCCCGGCCTGCTCGCCGGACCCGGTGCCCTGTCCGCGGTGCTGGAACGCCTGCGGCGGGTGTACGACGCGGTGATCGCCCCGGTGTGGCCACGGCTGGAAGGCGTGTTGCAGGGCGACATCGAACGCCGGGGCAAGCACCTGGTCGACCGGGGCGCGCCCGCCGTGCTCGCCGAACTGCACCCGGACGTCGCCACGCACGCCGACGGCGTCCGGGTGTGGGACCGGCGGGTCGTGGCGGGGGAGCGGGACCTGGTGCTGGTGCCCTCGGCGTTCACCTGGCCCGACGTCTACCTGCGCGAAGGCCCGTGCCGGTCGGCGCTGTGCTACCCGGCGCGCGGCTTCGGCGCGCTGTGGCAACGCCCGCCCGCGCCGGCGCGGGACGGGTTGGCGCGGTTGATCGGCGCCACCCGCGCCCGCTTGCTGACCGAGCTGGACCAGCCGGCCACGGTGTCGCAACTGGCGGCGCGGCTGGGCATCACGGTGGCGGCGGCGTCGCAGCACCTGGACGTGCTGCGGGCGACGGGCTTGGTCTTCAGCCGGCGCGAGGGCCGCAACCTCGTGTCGCTGCGCACCGGTCTCGGGCTGGCGCTGGTCGAAGGAGGCAACCGCTGAGCGGCCTGAGCCTCACCCGCGCTGAGCGCGCCATTCAGGCGCGAGCACCGACCACACCTCCAGGTCGGAGCGCTTGCCCCGGTGCGCCACGGCGTCACGGAGCACGCCGTCGCGGGTCATGCCCAGTCGGCGGGCCACCGCGACGCTCGCCACGTTGGCCGGGTTGACCCGCCACTCCACGCGGTGCGCGCCCCGGGTCTCCACCGCCCAGTCGATGATCGTGCGCGCGGCCCGGGTGACCAGACCCTTGCCGGTGCCCGCCGGTTCCAGCCAGCAGCCCACCTCGACCACTCCCTGCGCCAAGTCCATCCGGCGGAACAACACGCCGCCCACGAGGGTGTCACCGGTCCAGATGCCGTAGATCCTGCCGGTGTCGGAGGCCGCCTTGTCCGCGTACTCGCGCAGCAGCGCCCGGCTGGAGTCCACATCGGTCGCGCGATCGGGGAAGCCGATGTACTGCCCGATGAACTCCCGGCCGCGATCGAGGTGGGCCAGGAACTCCTCCGCGTGCCACGGTTCGAGCGGGCACAACCGCGCCCCGTCGCGGCCGAGCGGGATCGAGAACATTCCAGGCCTCCATGATCGACAGCATCCGGCCCGGACGCTAACCCCGGAGGTCCACGCGGACAACCGATATCGGCCATGATCGTGACCGGCGGCTCACATTCGTCAACGGCGCACCCGGTAGCGCAGGTGGAGCACCCGGTTGCCCGGGAGCACATCGGGGTCCTCCAGCAGGTGCTGCGCGTCGATCGACCCGAAGTAGCGCTTGCCCGACCCGAACACGACGGGCACGACGTCCATGCGCACCTCGTCCACCAGACCCGCGGCCAGCGCCTGGCCACCGACGTCGCCGGCGGCGACCTCGACAATGCGGTCACCGGCGAGTTCCTGCGCCTTGGCCACGGCCGCCTCGACCCCGCTGACGAAGTGGAACGGCGCGGCGGGGTCCCAGCCCTCGGGCGCCGGGCGGTGCGTCACGACGACCACGTGGTCGATCCCGCTCGGCGGCGTGCCGTCCCAGCCGTCGGTGAGGTCGAAGACGTGGCGGCCGGCGACCGTCACCCCGATCCGGTCCCAGTACGACCGGGTGTAGTCGTGGGAGGTCTGCGACACCTTCAGCGCGCCGCTGTCGTCCAACGGAACGTCACCGCTGGTCAACCAGTCGAACAGCGGTCCGGGCTGGTCGTTGTCGTCGGCGATGAAACCGTCCACCGACACCGAGCCGTACATGACCACCTTGCCCACGGGCCTCTCCTCAAGTCTTGGGGTGCGGCCAAGTTAACGTGGCGCGAGCCGTCGCTCTTGTGAGAAATCAATCGGCCGGCAGCGGCCGGCCGTCCAGCGCGTGGCCGGGGTGCTCGCGCAGGAACCGCCGCCGGACTTCGAGGTACCGGGTGGGGGTGAGCCCGGTGAACGCCCGGAACTCGTGGCCGAAGTGGGCCTGGTCGAAGTAGCCCGCGCCACCGGCGAGGTCGCTCCAGTCGATCGGCCCGGCGGGGTCGAGCGCGCATCATGTCGAGCGGACCTGGACGAGGAGTTCCGGTGGGGCTCAGGTCGTGGTGTCGTCGAGTCCGTCGAGATCCCGGAGTTGCCTGCGGACTCGTTCGGCGTCGGCGTTGCGTCCTTGTTCGCGGTACGACACCAAGGCTTCCCGCCAGACTTCCCGGGCCCGCGCGCGCTCGCCGAGGGCGGCGTGGGGGTGGCCCAGGTTGTCGAGGGTGTCGGCGGCCTGGTTGGTGTTGCCGAGGGCGCGCCGCAGGGCGAGGGCCTCCCGGTAGTGGTGGACGGCCTGCCGGTGGTGCCCGGTGTGGTGCTCGATGTAGCCCAGGCTGTCCAGGGCGGCGGCCTCGCCCGCGAGGTCGTGGTGGCGGCGGTACAGGGCCAGGCCTGCCCGGCAGTCCGCGCGGCCGGAGTCGTGGTCGCCGAGGCGGGCGGCGTACCAGCCCACCGCGTTGAGCGCGACGGCTTCCCCTACCGGCTGGTCGAGGGCGCGGTACAGGGTGAGGGCGCGGCGGGCGTGCTCCAGGGCTTGCCGGTCGTCGCCGCGCTGTTCCCACACCCACGAGAGGGTGTGGTGGGTGTGGGCCTGTTGAGCGTGGTTCCCGTGGCGTTCGGCCAGGGCGAGGGCTTCGTGCAGGTGCGCGACGGCAACCTCGTGCTGCCCGAGCGCGGCGTGCGCGTCGCCCAGGAGCCGGTGGACGAGCGTGCGAGCGGCGAGGTCGGGCAGCTCGGCGTCCGCGGCGGCCCGCCACACGGCCAACTCGTCGTGGCGGTGCCCCCGGTGGCGTTGGAAGGTCGTCAGGACCCAGGCCAGGTGCCACACGGTTTCGTGGCGGCGGTGGGCGATGGCGGTGTGTTGGGCGGCCAGCAGGTGGGGGTGGTGGGTGTCCAACCAGGCCAACGCCGCGGGCACGTCGGGAAGTTGGCGGGGGCGGACGCCGGGGGCCGGTGGGGCGAGCCGGATGGTTTCGCGGTGGGGGTCCAGCAGGCGGTCGGCGGTGTGGGCGGTGTGCAGGTAGAAGTCGACCACCCGGTCCAACGCGGCTCGCCGCACCGCGGCCGGGAGGGTGGCGTGCGCGGTGGCGCCGGCATAGGCGCGGACGAGGTCGTGCATGGCGTACCGGCCGCCGGGCACGGGCGTGATCAGGGACGCGTCGGTCAGCGCACGCAGCACGGCCCGGGTGTCGGGTGTGGATGATCCGGTGAGGCTGGCGGCGGCGTGCGGGTCGGTGTCCGGTCCCGGGGCGACGCCCAGCAGGGCGAACACCTCGCGTTGCCGCTCGGTGAGGTGGCGGAGGGACCAGGACAGGACCGCGGGCAAGCTGGCCTCGGGGTCGTCGGAGTCCAGTGCGTGCAGGCCGTGCTCTCGTAGTTCGGCCACGACGTCGTGGAGCAGGTCCGGGTGGGACCGGACGCGTGCGGCGATCAGGCCGAGCGCCAGCGGGAATCCGCCGCACCACGCGATCAGTTCGGCGACCGCCCGCTCGACGTCGGCCCCGCGGGCGGCACCGAGCGCGGTGTCGAGCAGGGCGCGGGCCTCGGCGTCGGTGAGCAGACCCACCCGCACCGGGCGGGCGCCGTGGCGGGCGAGCAGCGCGGGCAGGCGGTGCCGGCTGGTGATCAGGACGGTGCAGGAGCCGCCGCCGGGCAGCAGCGGGACGACCTGCTCGACGGAGGCGGCGTTGTCCAGCAGGACCAGGAGGCGTTTGCCGGTGGTGTGCGTGCGGTAGAGCGCGGCGCGGGCGTCCGGGTCGGCTGGTTGGCGGTCGCGCTCGACGCCCAGGGCGGACAGGAAGTCGGCCAGCACCTCGGTCGCCTGCTTGGGGTCGCCGGGGCTGAAGCCGCGCAGGTCGACGAACAGCTGCCCGTCGGGGAAGCGGTGCAGGTTGCGGTTGGCCCAGGTCAGCGCGAGCCAGGTCTTGCCGACGCCGCCCGTGCCGCCGATCGCGGAGATCACCGCCGTCGTGCCCGCGCCCCCGTCGCCGTGCCCGGCCGGGTCGTCGGAGGTGGCGAGCGCGCGATCCAGCTCGGCCAGTTCGGGGACTCGGCCGGTGAACAGCGCCGGCGCCGACGGCAACTGGAGGGGCACTGCTCGCGGTCCGCCCGGGTCCGTCGTGGCCGGGGACAAGGCGGGGTCCGCGGCCAGGACCTGTCTGTGCAGTTCCCGCAACGCGGCACCGGGATCGGTGCCCAGCTCCGCCACCAGGCGCTCCCGCAGTCGCCGGTAGTGGGCCAGCGCGTCGGCCGTGCGTCCGTTCTGGTGCAGGGCGAGCATGTACTGTCCGGCGACCCGCTCGTCCCAGGGGTGTTCGGCTGCCCGCGCGGCCAGCTCGACCACCAGTCGAGCACCGTGGCCCAGTCGCAACCGGGCGTCGGACAGGTCGTTCCGCGCCGCCAGCCGCTCCTGCTCCAGCCGATCGCGTTCGGCATCGACCCAGGCGCCGTTGACGCCGGTCAGCGCCGACCCGCGCCACAGTGCCAGCGCCTCGGTCAGCAATCGCGCCGCCTCGACGTCGTCGCCGTGCTCGCGGGCACGAACGCACAGCTCGCGGAAGCGGTGCAGGTCGATCACCTGGTCGAGCCGGTCCACCACCAGCGCGTAGCCGCCGGAACGACCGACCACCGCCACCCCGTCGGTGCCCGACAGGGCCCGGCGCAGCCGGGAGAGGTAGCTGTAAAGCGTCTTCCGCCCTCGGCGCGGGGCGTCCGCGCCCCAGACGCGGGCCACCAACCGGTCGGCCGGCACCAGCCGCGGCGCGTCCACCGCCAGCGCCGCCAGCACGCACCGCTGCTTGGCCGGACCCAGGTCGACCGACCGGCCGTCGATCCGCACGGCCACCTCGCCGAGCAGGACCACCCGCGCGGTCACCACGCCCTCCCCGTGTGCACAGACCAGGGATAACGGGCTGACCAGCGCAATGCAGGAAAGTGGCAACCGATTCACACGATCGGCTGCTCAACCTGGTCGCGTCGGAGAAACCGAGCTACGGAGTGTGTGATCATGAGCGATCGAGTGACACCTCGTCCCACGCGAGGACGAAGGCGGGGGATCGGGTGGGTGCCGGCCGCCGTCATGGCGGTGCTGACCCTGTCGGGCGGGACCGCGACGGCGCAGGCGGCGCCGTCGACCACCGACGACGTGACGGTAGCGGCCGTCTGCCACTACACCATCACCGGTGACCCCGTGAACATCCGCCTCGGGGCCGGCGAGGCGTACCCGGTTGTCCGGGTCAAACACCGCGGCGACAAGGTCACCGGCCCGTGGCCGTGCACCAGCTACGCGGGCAACCCGCGGTACCTCTGGTACAAGCTGCACCTGAGCACCGGCGGCTACGGCTACGTCGCCACGCACCTGGCTGCCTACAACGGCTACTGGTGACCGTTCCCCACGGCGGTCGGGCCTTCCCCGAAGGCCCGACCGCCCGACCCCCCGACTCGCGCCCGACCCCCCGACTCGCGCCCGACCCCCCGACTCGCGCCCGACCCCCCCGACTCGCGCCCGACCCCCGGCCTTCGGCGGCAACGCGTGACGCGACCACGCGGCAGAACCGCCGCCTCAGTTCGAGGTTTCCTTGTCCAGCCCGGCGATGCCGCCCGCGACGTAGACGCCGATGATCGTGAAGAGCAGCGAGCGGTGGAACGCCTCCATTCCCGGCTCGGTCCGCATCCGGCCCAGGTTCCGCAGCACCCCCAGCACGCACAGGCCGATCACCAGCAGCGTCACCGTCGCGTCCAGCTTCGGCGCGTCGCTGAGCAGCACCGCTCGCGCCCAGGCCTCGACGTCGGCGGGGTAGAGCGCGTACGCCCCGTGGACGTTGCCCACGAGCATCAGCACGGCCAGCGTCGACCCGACGGCGATCGCGCCCATCACCACCCCCCTCCGGCCACTGCCCGCGTGCGCGCCGCCGCGGAGCTGGTCGAGGAACAACCGCCCGGCCATCCAGCACGCGACGACGGCGAGCAGCCACCCGAGCACGGTGCCGCCGATCGACACCACCGGCTGCCAGAGCCACTCCGGGACAAGACCGAACAGCGCACGCAAGCCGAGGACGACGCCCACCACCACGCCCACCACCACGGCGCAGGCACCGACGATCACCATCGCTCTCTTGAGCTGCTTCGACCAGACGTCACCCAGGACCGCCGACACCACCACGACGACGACCAACGCCCCGACCCACGCCAGGTCTCCCAGCAGGAGCGAGAACAGTCCGACGACCGGCTGGATCACGTAGTCGTAGAACACGTTCCCCATCAGGGCGATGAGGTCGGCCAGCCACCTGACGAACGCGACGACGAGCCCCACGAGGAAACGCCCCAGGACGAGGAGCCACGTGATGCCGTGCACCACGAACGTGGACACCACCAGCACACCGAGCCCCCACCGGACGAGGTCGGGCCGCTTGTGCCGCCACGACACCAGAACGAGGGCCACCAGGTACGCCGCCAGGGCGTAGTTGATCCACGTCAGCAACGACGCGACGGGCGGCAGCGCGGCCTTGAGCGCCACGCCGGCCTCGCCCGGTCCCGCGAGCCAGGACCAGCCGGGGCGCTTGGCCAGGAGTTTCGTCCCGTCCGGGAGGCTCGCGACCAGGAACGCCGCGCCCAGGGCGATCACCGCCGGGCCGACGAGGAAAGGACGATCGAGCAGCTCGACGAGCCTGATCCAGTAGTACCGCCAGAAAAACCTGCTGAAATACCAAGAGCGGGGAACAGCTTTTGCCTTGGTGCTGCGCATGTAGGCGAATCCTACGGATTCACCCGGCTGTCGTCCTGGCCCGCTGACCTGGGAATTCCAGGTTTTCGAAGGGGTCAGCCCGCCAGTTTCGCCCGCACCGCGAACGCTTCGTCCAACTCCAGTTCGGTGAACAGGAACTCCGCGCGCCGCCACGCCTCCCGGGCAGCCGGAACCCGGCCGACGGCGTGCAGCGCGTCACCCAGCCAGTCGGCGGTGACGGCTTCGCTGTAGGAGTCGCCCAGCTCGTGGAAGAGTTCGCGGGCGCGTTCGTGGTGGCCGACGGCCGCGGCGAGATCACCGCGTTGCCGCCGCACGAACCCCAGGGTGCGCTGGGCGTGCGCTTCGCAGTCCCGGTCGCCCTCGTCCGCCAACAGGCGCAGCGCGGCGAGGCTCTCCTCGACCGCGAGGTCGAGGTCGCCGAGCTGCGCGTGGTACCAGCCCGTCGCGCAGAGGCTGAACGCCTCCCACGCGCGGTCGCCGGTGGCGCGGAACAACGCCAGCGCCTGCCGTCCGTGGTCCAGCGCCGCCGGGGCGTTCCCGCGGCGGGCGTGCGCGACGCTGAGCGAGAAGTGGGTGATGCCCTCACCCGTGGGGTTCGCGACGGCGCGGAAGGACGCGAGCGCCTCGGTGAGCTCGCCGATCGCAGTTGACTGATCACCCAGGACGCTGTGCCCGCGACCCAGCAGCAGCAACGTCTCCGCCAGCGCGGCGTGGTCGCCCAGCCGACGCGCGGCGGCGAGAGCGGCCCGCTGGGTCGCGGCCCGGTCGTCCCAGTGGCCGCTGCGGGTGAGGTAGGTCGACAGCACCCAGGGCAGCTGCCAGGCGTGCACGTCCCGGCCTTCCCGGGCGGCCAGGTCGGCGCAGGCCAGCAGCACCGCCCGTTCCGCGGTGAACCACTCGATCGCCTCGTCGTAGGAACCGGCGGCGCCGGCGCCCGGCGGTGCCAGGTCGATGGGCGGCCAGTGCGGCGAGAGGTGGCGTTCGGCGGCGAACCCGGTGTGGAGGTAGTGGTCGAGCACCCGGTCCAGCGCCTGCCGCGCCTCCTGCGGCCCGGCCACCTCGCGGGCGAAGGCGCGCAGCAGGTCGTGCGAGGCGAACCGGCCGGGCGCCGGCTCGTCCAGGACGTGCGCCCTGGTCAGCTCGGCGAGCAACGGCCCGGCCTCCGCGCCGGCCAGCGCGGACGCGGCGGTCACGTCGATGTCGGGGCCGGGGTGCACGCCGAGCAGGCGGAACAACCGCGCGGCGGGCGCGGACAGCCGGCGGTAGGACCACGACGTCACGGCCCGCACGCTGGACGCCGGTTCGCCCGCGTCCAGCGCGTCGAGCAGTCGGCGTTCGTCCCGGAGTTCCTCCACCAGCGCCCGCAGCGGGAAGCCGGGACGTGTCAGCGCCCGTGCCGCGACCACGGAGAGCGCGAGGGGCAGCCCGGCGGTGAGCCGGATGAGGTCGTGCACCGCGTCGGTGTCGGCGAGCCGCTCGGCGCCCAGCCGCTGGGTCAGCAGCGCGATCGCCTCGTCGACGGCGAGCATCGGCACCGTGACCGGCCGCGCCTGCTCGGCCACGGTCAGCCCGGTGAGCCGGTTGCGGCTGCTCACCACCACGAGGCAGGTGTCCCCGCCCGGCAGCAGTGGCCGGACCTGGTCCTCGTTCCACGCGTTGTCGAGCACGATCAGCATCCGCCGCCCCGCGACGCGTGCCCGGAAGAGCGCGCTTCGGGAGTCGAGGTCGTCCGGTACGCGTTCGGGCAGGACGCCGAGCGCGCCCAGGAACCCGTGCAGCACCACGCTCGGCCGAGCGGGAGGCGCGGACGGGTCGAAGCCGCGCAGGTTCGCGTGCAGCTGCCCGTCCGGGAAGAGGTGGGCGTGGTCGTGTGCCCAGCGCAGGACGAGCGCGGTCTTCCCGACGCCACCAGGCCCGCCGACGACGACCACCCCGCGCGTCGCTTCGTCCAAAGTGGCCCGTTCTCCCGCACGCCCGACGAAGGCGGGCGGCGGCGCGGGAAGCTGACGCGGAACCGCGTCGTCGTCGGCGAGCAGCTGCTGGTGCAGCCGGCGCAACTCGATGCAGGGATCGGCGCCCAGCTCCTCGCGCAGACGCACGCGCAGGTCCTCGTAGTACCGCAACGCCTCGGCCTGACGCCCGTCGCGGGACAGCGCGAGCAACAACTGACCGACCAGCCGTTCGTCGCGCGGGTGTTCGGCGACCGCCGCGATCAGCTCGGGCACCAGCGCGCTGTGCCCGCCGCACCGCAACGCGATGTCGGTACGGAGCAAGCGCGCGGCGAAGCGTTCCTCGACCAGCGCGGCGCGCTGCGTGACGAACCAGGGCGTGCCGGCGCCGTGGAACGGCTCGCCGCGCCACAGCCCGAGCGCTTCCGCGACCGGTCCCGCCGCGTCGGCGTCGGGCAGCTCGCGGGCCCGCCGCACCAGTGCGCGGAACCGGTGCAGGTCAACGGATTCCGGGGCGGCGTCGAGCAGGTAACCGCCGGAGCGGCGCACGATCTCCACCCCTGGCACGGGTCGCAGCCTGGCGACGTAGGTCTGCAGCGTCTCCTTGGGCCGGTGCGGCCGGTCGGTGTGCCACACGGCGTCGACGATCTGCTCCACCGGCACGACCTGCCCGGCGTGCACGAGCAGCACGGCCAACACGCGGCGTTGCTTCGGCGATCCCAGTTCGAGCACCTCGCCGCCGGTACGAGCCTCGATGGCGCCCAGCACCGCGAAACGCGTCACCATACGGCAACTGTACCGAATCGGTCACAGAACGTGACGGTGCGGTGCGGTAGTCAGCGGCCGGTGGCGGACAGCACGGCGGACGCGATCGCCTCGTGACCGGCGGGTGTCGGGTGCACGTCGGTGTGCTGGCAGAAGTAGGTCAGGGCGCACACTTTGGCCACCGGCGTGGGGATCGGGCCGTGGGTCGGGTCCTGTGTGGTCTCCGTCAGCGGTCCGTAGCCGCCGGTCGTGGCGGTGACGTCGACGAACGTCGCCCCGACTTTCTCGTACTCGGCCTTGAGGGCGGTGTTGAAGAAGTCCCGGAACAGCGACACCGACAGGCGGGCGAGGTCCCGGCCGTTGGGGAACGCGGGGGAGACCCACGCGCCGAGGAACACGTCCGGGTAGGTCAGGCCCACGATCGGGGCGTCGCCGGCGGCTTCGCGCAGGGCGGGCAGCGTGGCGGCCAGGTTGGCCCGCACGGCGGCGACGGCCTGGGAGGCGCACGCCAGCGCGTCCTGCTCGCGTGCGCAGGGCGCGAGGTCGTTGCCGCCGATGACGACCGTCACCAGGCCCACCCGACCCTGGTGGTCGCGCAACGCCCGCACGGCGGCGTCGAGTTGGGTGCGTCCCGCCGGGTCCGGCGCGTCGGGGCCGCGGTTGCCGGGCGCGCAGCCGGGCTCGGCCCGCAGTTGCGTGGACGTGGCCCCGCTGCACGCGAGGTTGATCAACCGCAGCCGCGAGCGTTCGGCGACGAGGTAGGCGAAACCGGCCCGGTCGCCGCCCGCGGACGTCCCCGCCTCCGCCGGCCGGTAGCCGGTCGCGTACGAGTCGCCCAACGAGACGTACACGCGTTCGACGGGCGCGGCGTCCCCGGTCGTGGACGTCGGGCCCGGGGTCTGGGGCGTCGACTCGGGCCCGCCGCACGCTCCCAGCGCCACCAGCAGCGCGCCGACCAGCGCGGATCGCCGAAGTCCCGACACGCCAACCCCCTGTTCTGTGGTACGTGACCGTCCGGGGTTCCCATCCTGCCGCACGGCAAACACGTCCACAGTGGACCACACGCTTGCCCGCCGGGAGCCCGATGGCTACCCGCTAGCGCCGGTGCGGTGTGGGGTTGGTCTCGGCGGGGTGCGGTTGCTCGGCGTGGGGTCTGCCGAAGCCCGGAGGGCAGCGGTTCCACAAGGTGTGCAGGTGGTTTTCGTAGTCGCGCGGGGAGGTGCCGGAGAGGGTGTCGACCATGGTGTGATCCGGGCCGCTGCCGCGTTGCTCGTATCTGGCGAGCAGGATCTGCAGGTCGTAGACGAGGATTCCGGGGTAGCCGAGTCGGCGGTGGATGACGTGGGTGATCGCCAGCAGCAGCGGCAGCTGGACGGGTCGCCGGTCGCCCATGCCCGCGGAGGTCTGCAGGTCCAGGTAGTACTGGAAGGATTCGAAGTCGAGTTCGCAGTCGTTTTCGAAGTCGTGGCGGCCGAGGGAGACTCCCATGCCCAACAGCGTGGTGGAGTAGGCGGGTTCGTCGCTCTGGTAGGGCTTGAACGCGCAGCCGAGTTCGTGGTCGAGCACGGCTGCGAGTTCGGGCAGTGGCAGCGGGGAGTTGAAGAAGTACTGCAGCTCGATGCCCACCGCGCGATCCTCCTGGTGTCGGCCGTGATACCCGCAGGCAGCGGCGTTTTCGAGGCGCCGGTCGGTCTTGGAACCATACGTCCACCCGGGTGGCCAACCGGATCGCGGGGCCGTGTTCCGTGCCGGGGGTGCCCGTTCGCGTCGACCGCCGGCGGCCGTCGGTTGCCCCGTCAACGGCGAAGCCGGGCCGCTGCGGCGAGGATCGGCATGGTCACGGTGTTGGCCGCGGCGCCCAGTGCGGTGTCGGTGGCGAGGATCCACCGGACGGTCTTCATGGCCAGGGTGAGGACCTCGCTGCCGCGCAGGCGCATGCCGGCCTCGAAACGGCTGACCGCCTCGGTGGGCGTGGCGGTGTCGTCACTGAGCTCTTCGAGCAGGGCGGCGGCGTCGCGGATGGCCGCGCCGGCCCCCATCCCGGCTGTGGGTGGTGTCGCGTGGACGGCGTCGCCGAGCGCGGTGACACACCCCGCGGGCCACGGCGCGAGGTCGGCGGCGCGAGTCGAGGCGGCGTTGAAGCGGAACGCGGCCACGCTGCGCGAGTCGGCGCGGGCGATCACCTCCAGCGTGTGCTCGGCCCAACCCCGCCGCCGGAACCGGTCGAGCAGCGCGGCCCGCAACCGTCCGTCGCGCAAGTCGCGCAGGGCGTCGGTCTCGCCGGATTCGGGGAACATGGCACCCCAGATGTAGGTGGGTCCGGTGGTCACCGACATCCGCAGGTCGGGCGCGTCCAGGGCGGCGTTGCCGACGGGGTCGAGGAAGCCGACGTAGAGCGCCGCGCCCCGCGGACCGATCGCGAACCCCGAACGTGGCCCGAGGCGCCGCCGCTCGGCGGGGCTCAGGTCCGTGCGGCGGGTACGGCCGGAGAACCCGATGATGCCCGCGGGACTGCTCGTCGGGCCTCCGGCCAGGTGGCGGGCGATCACCGAGTGGACACCGTCGGCGCCCACCACGAGATCGGCGGAGGCGGAAGGGCCCTCGGTGAACAGCACGCGCGGCGCACCGTTGTCGTCGTGGTCGACACCGACCGCGGTCCGCCCCAGGTGCAGGTCGTCGCCGACGGCCTCGGCGAGCAGGGTGCGCAGGGTGATGCGATCGACGTCGACACTCGCACTGCGGCTGAGGTCCGGGCCGTACCCGAGCAGTCGGCCGCGGCGGTCCCAGAAGACGTCACGCTCGCGCACCCGCAGCGCGGAACCCGAGGCCAGTAGCCGCCGCATGATCTCCGGCTCCACCAACCCCTCCAACGCCGACAACGCCCGCTCGTCCAAAGTGATGTGGTAGCCGCCGGTCGCGGCCACATCGGTGTCACGGTCGAACACCGCCACCTCGAAGCCCCGGCGACGCAGCCCCGCCCCCAGCGCGAGCCCGCCGATCCCACCCCCGACCACGACGACGCGCATGTTCGTCCGTCTACTGTCGCTTCGTGCCTGCATGGGATCGACCCTGACAGCAATGGTGGACGCCGAGCGGCCAGTACCGCGGTCATGATGAGACGATGGCGAGCACCTCACACCGGGCGTTGCGGCTGCTGTCCCTGCTGGAACCACGTCGGCGATGGCCCCTGCGCGACCTCGCGGCCCGGCTGGAGGTCAGCGAGCGCACCGTTCGCCGCGACATCGACACCCTGCGCGAACTCGGCTACCCGATCACGACCGTCCACGGCCCCGACTGCGGCTACCGCCTCGACCCCGGCCACACCCTGCCCCCGCTGCTGTTCGACCGCGACCAGGCGCTCGCGGTCGCGGTGGCGTTGCAGACCGCGCCCAGCACGGTGTTCGGCCTCGAAGACGACACGGCCCGCGCCCTGGCCACGTTGCACCAGGTCATGCCCGACGAGCTGCGCGCCTCGATGGAGTCGCTGCGGCTGACCCGGCTGCGGAACTACTGGGAGTTCCCGGCGCCACCCATCGCGCCGTCCGCGCTCACCGCCGTCGGAACCGCGATACGCCACCGCCACGTCCTCGTCACCGAGACGCTGCGCGCCGACGGCACCCGCCCCGCCCCCACCGACGACGACTTCGAGCCGGCCCGCCGCATCGAGCCCCACCACCTGGTCGTCTGGGCGGGACGGTGGTACGTCGTCGCCTACGACCTCGCCGACGACCAGTGGCGGGTCCACCGCGTAGACCGGATGCGCCCCCGCCCCACCACCCACCGCTTCGCCGTCCGCGAAGTCCCCGACAACGACCTCGCCCACTTCGTCATGAGCAGCCACGACCGCGGCGACACCCCGGCCGACTGGCCCTGCACCGGTACCGCCCGACTCAACCTGCCCGCCCACGTCGTGGCCCATTGGGCACCGGGCGGCTCGGTGGTCGAAGACCTCGACCCCGAACACTGCCGACTGACCCTCGGCGCCTGGTCGTGGGCCGGTGTCGCCGGCATCCTCGCGACGTTCGACACGGACCTCACCGACCTCCACCCACCCGAACTCATCGAGGCCTGCCGGCGCCTCGCGCACCGGTGGGGCACCGCCACCAAGCCGACGAGCCCGGCCACCGACGACCCGAGCTGACAAGCGGTCGTGCGCGCTTGTCGGTCCCCGTGGGTGCCGGTCCGACCGGACAGTCATCGCCATCAGCGCCTACGACATCGTTCTCCAGTCGTGTGATCACGGCCTGCGAAGCGGTGCGACGTGGCGCGGGTCAGTGCTTGGCGTTGCGCTGTCGGGTGCACGAGGCGGTGTCGGGGTCGGCTCCGGTGTCCGCTTGGCGGTCGGTGCACCCGGTGCCGTGCCAGTCCAGGCACAGCACGGTCGCGTCGTCCTGGAGCCGGTCGCGGGAGGCGTTGCGCACCGCCCCGGTCAGCGCGCGCACGACCTCGCGGGGGTGCAGGTCGGCGGTGGCGCGGAGCAGGGCGGGCAGGTCCGCGCCGGCGGCGTTGCGTTCGATCATGCCGTCGGTGAGCAGCACGAGCCGGTCACCGGGGCACAGGTCCAGCCGCTGCACCCGGTACGCGTGCTCGGCGGAGACGCCGAAGAGCATGTCCACCCCCAGCCTCACCTGCTCGACCGCGCCACCGCGCAGCCGCAGCGGCGCGGGGTGACCGGCGTTGACCAGCTCGATCCCTTCCCCGTCCAGGTCGACGCGCAGCAGCAGCCCGGTCGCCAGCGCCCCTCGGCCGTGGTCGAGCAGCGCCTGGTTGGCCCGCTGGGCCTGCTCGGCCAGGTCGCACCCGGCACGACGGGCTCCGCGCAGGGCCCCGACCAGGAGGGTGGCGGTCAGGGCGGAGTCCACGTGGTGGCCCACGGCGTCGGTGACCGACAGGTGCAGCGTCTCCCGGTCCAGCGCGTAGTCGTAGGTGTCGCCGCCGATCTCGTCGGCGGGCACCAGCGCGCCGGCCACGGTGAACCGGGCCGCCTCGCAGCACGCCGCCGAGGGCAGCAGCTGGTGCTGGATCTCCGCGGCCAGGCTCATCGGCGTGGTGCGGCGGCCGACGTGGTAGAGGTCGGTGAAGCGGCGGTCGGTGACCATGATGTAGGCCAGCGCGTGCGCGGCCTCGCCCAACTGCGCCAGCGTCTCCTCGTCCAGGGTGGGCACGGTCAGCTCCAGCACGCCCACGCAGTCGCCGCGGTTGGTCACCGGCAGCACCACCCGCACCCCGTCGTCGCTCCGCTCGCGCCACGGCCGCTGGGTGCGCAGCACCTCCTCGTAGGCGCTGCCCCGCAGGTCGACCCGTTCCTGGTCGCACCCGTCCCGCCCGGTGGAGGTCAACCGCACCACCTGCTCGCCGACCAGGTCGACCAGCAGGAAGGACACCTCGACCGCGCCGAAGCGCTTCTCCAGGTTCCGCGCGACGACCTCGACCGACTCCATCGGCGGCGCGCTCTCCGCCGCCGCCAGCAGATCACCCAACCCGACCCCGTCACCGTCCACGACCACCTCCGCGTCCTGCCGGAGGTCTACCCGAAGTGATGGCGAGCATCACCACACCGCTTCCGGGACCCGGTTTCGGCGACGACGAGCCGTTCAGGGGCAACAGGGTCACACGCTGGGCTGATCTCGTCCCCTTCAGGAGGGTTCAGCGCGCCGTGAGCGGGAAGACTCGGGACCGGCGACGAGAACGGGGGCGGCACATGGCCGACGACCAGTACACCCGGCAGGACCCGCGGCACCAGTACCCGCGGCCCGAGCAGCAGCGGGGCAGTGAGCAGCGGCACCCCGGCACGGACGAGGACATGGCTCCGACGCCCGACCACGGCGAGCGGAGCTACCGGGGCAGCGGCAGGCTGGTGGACACCAAGGCCGTCATCACCGGCGGCGACTCCGGCATCGGGCGTGCGGTGGCGGTGGCGTTCGCCCGGGAAGGGGCCGACGTCGTGCTGTCCTACCTGCCGGAGGAGCAGGAGGACGCCGAGGAGACCGCCGAGCTGGTGCGCCGGGCGGACCGGCAGGCGGTGCTCGTCCCCGGCGACCTGCGCACCGAGGACGCCTGCCACGAACTGGTCGACCGGGCCGTGGGCGAGCTGGGGCGCATCGACGTCCTGGTCAACAACGCCGCCTACCAGATGTCCCAGGACGACGGGCTGCTCGGCATCTCCAGCGAGCAGTTCGACCGGGTGTTCAAGACCAACGTCTACGCGATGTTCTGGCTGTGCAAAGCCGCCGTCCCGCACATGCGGCCGGGCGCGTCGATCATCAACACCTCCTCCATCCAGGCTTTCCAACCCTCACCCGAACTGATGGACTACGCCGCCACCAAGGCCGCGATCGTGAACTTCACCAAGGCGCTGTCGGCGGACCTGGTCGAGAAGGGCATCCGCGTCAACTCGGTCGCGCCCGGCCCCGTGTGGACCCCTCTGATCCCGGCCACCATGCCCGCCGAGAAGGTGGACAGCTTCGGCGGCCAGACCCCGCTGGGCCGTGCCGCCCAACCCGCCGAACTGGGCCCGGTGTACGTCTTCTTCGCCTCCCAGGAGTCCAGCTACGTCACCGGGGAGGTCCTCGGCGTGACCGGAGGTCAGCTCCTGACCTGAGTCATCGACACGTGGTCCGGTTCACGCGTACTCCAGGGTCGCCTTCGTGATCAGGCCGTCGTTGAGGTCGAAGCGGTAGTTGACGCGGAAGCCGCTTGTGCCACCGGGTCGGAAGCGGACCAGCATCGTGGTGGGGGTGTGGTCCAGGAGCGTGTAGGTGCCGGCCGGCGCCGCGCCCGGAGTTGTCCGCAGTGATTTCAGTCCGGACAACCTAGGAGCCGGGTCCGACGCTGCTCACGCTCCACGGCCAGTTCCGCTGCGCTGACGCCACAAGATGCTCAAGCTCACCTGGGCGCCACGACGGGCAAACCAGCGCCGAGCAATGGAACCAGAGTCGGGAAGCGTTGGGCCGGTGTCGCTCGTGATGCCGGGCGCGGGCCAGATGGCTGAACACGCGTTGTCCGGCCCGATGACCGGACAACGCCTCCTCGCAGGTACCCGGCCGTACCGGGCGGTCGAGTGCGTGGCACGCAGTTTGGGGGCGGGTGCCGCGCCAACGGCGACCCGCCGGGCTCGCTCACGTGTCCGGGCCACGGACGATCGGAGTCGAGGTGAGGGTTGCTCGGCCCAGAGGACCCGCTTCCTCGTGCTCAACGATAGGTGCAGCGGGCGGAGGCTGCCAGCGCGTCCGGGACGAAAAGTGGGCCCGAGAAGTTTGTCCTGGACGGATCTCACGCCCTGACCTGCGGTGCAGCTGGGGCGATCTGGTGTCCAGATCGTCCTGTGGACGTCCGGACAGGAGAGGGTTCGTGCGATTCCCGCCCGTTCCAGCCATCATGGTGGAGCAGAAAACACCGCTCCGCCAGTAGCTGTCGCGGGCAGGGATCGGCGCCAACCGCTCGCTCCCCGTGTACCCGTCGGAGTGGCGTGTCCGGGCCACACCACATCGGGAACGGGTGAGTTTCGTGATCATTTCCTTCGGCGCCGCGAACAGCGGATCGCTTGCTTGCTTACCGCTGCCGGCGGTGTTCGTGCGAGCCGTGGTGCTCGTCGTCATGTACGTCTTCGTCCTGGTGCTGCTGCGCTGGGGCTACGACACCTACACGACGTTGGTGTTCGTGTCGGTGCTGAGCCTGGTCGGGGTGAGAACGGGTCACGGCCTGCTGCGTCCGCTACGGGTCGGGCCGTCGGTCAGCTTGTCGCGCTGACCGGGTACCCGGAATGGACGACAGGCCCATGCCTCGGGAAAGCACCACCACACGTCTGTCGCCCGGGCGCCGCACGGCGCCCGGGCCGTCGCCCCGCCCCTCGACGCCGGCCGTGTCCCCGCGCCGCTCGTCGACGATGCGCAGCGCTGGGCGGCCGGTGGAGACCAACCCCGCTCCCGCCGACTCCGTGCTGGGCGACTGGCAACCGCTGTCGCGGGCGATGGACACGGCGATGGCCGCCGCCACCATGCCCAGGCTGGTCGAGGCCCTGGACGAGCTGCGGCGGGAACGGGAGTTGTCCTATGCGCGCCTGGGGCGCAAGGCTCAGGCCGTCCCCGGTATCTCGCGCACCAGCGCTCACGCCGTGATCAAGGGCAAGCGCGACCTCGACCTGGCCCTGCTGCGCGGCTTCCTGGTCGTGTGCGAGGTCTCCTCCGAGGAGCGGCTGCGCTGGCTCGGCGCGTTCGACCGGCTCGTCCGGTCCGCCGAGCCCGAGATCATGGTGCGGGCGACCCTGCCCGCCGCGCAGGTCACGGCCCCCGCTCCGGCCGCACCCGCCCACGTCGACCCGCCACCGCGCCACGACGTCGCCTGGCCGTCGCTGCAGAGCGTGCGCCGGGCCCATCCCCGCAAGCGGCGTGCTCCCGACCACGTCCACCGGCACCTGCCGTGGTTGCTGATCCCGGGGATCGGAGCACCGCTGTGCGCCATCCTCTTCATGCGGTACGCGATCCCCGTGCCCACCATCCTCGGGTTCTTCGTCCTGGCCACCCTCGGCCTGGCGCTGTGGACGGTCCACCTGCCCGGGATCGACACCGGACGTCGGCGCGGGACGCCCTACGTCCGGAAGGTGCGCTTGGAGGAGGACCTCGACGTGTTCGGGCCGGACAGGCGGGCCGCTCCGCCGGTCATCGGGTTGTAGTCGTGGCCGAGGACCGCGCCGAAGCGCGCCGAAGCCGGTTCGCGGTGGAGCGTCCCGCTGTCGGGGTGGGCGGTGACCTGAAGACGCCGAAGGAGTTCCTGCAACTGCTCAACGCCATGCGCCAGAGCAAGAACGTGTCCTACCGGCAGATCAGGGAACGAGCCGGCGCGGGCATGTCCAGCAGTACCGCGCAGGCAATGCTCGCCGGGGACACCCTGCCTCCACTGCCCAAGCTCGAACTGTTCCTCATCGGGTGCAACGTCCCCGCCGAGGAACGTCGGCGCTGGATCAACACCTGGCACAGGATCAACCAGAGCGCCTCGCAAGCGAACGACACCGCCTCCGAGGTGCGTGCGGCCACGGGGAGCCCCGCCGCCCCGCCGCAGACCAGCGAGGACGCGCCGCCGGCACCGTCATCCCGGCCTCCGGCGCCACCCGCGGCGGCACCCACACCGCCACCACCACGCCGGCCGCGCCGCCGAGGCGACCGGCGGCGGCTGCGGTTCGCGCTCCTGGCGCTCACGGCGTTCACCTTCGTCGTCGGTGTGCTCACCGCCAGCGCCATTCTCATGTGGGTGCACCAGGTGCCGACGGAGATCATGTTCGCCGTGTACGGCCTGCTCGCCCTGAGCGTCACCTCGTGGATGATGGTCGCGCAGCGCTACCCGCCGCCCCCTGAACGACCCCACGGCAGCCTTGTCGTGGAGGACCCCGCCGCCGTCATGGTCCGATCCGCCAAACCGGTCATCGGCGAATGACCCGACCGCGGACGGACAACCGGACAAGGCACGACCGGTCGCCGAGCCGCGCGGACCCCGAACGCCCGGACAAGGGGGGAGGTGCACCACCCAGCATGGCCGACACACCGTCCAGACCTGGCCGTTCCCGCGGCGGTGCCCCGCCTTCGATCGACGAACACGCCCTGCGCGGCCGGTACGGACAACCGGCCGTGGACCTGGTCACCTCGCTCGACCGCCTGGCCCGCGAGGGCGGGTTCACCAGGAACGACGCGGCCCGCCACTGGGCCGACCGGGATCCGCGGCGCGCGCGAGAGCACGGCATCCTCAAGGTCTCCGACGGCGGCGTCGAGTCGATCGAAAGGCGCCGGTTGTCCGAGACGATGAAGATGGCCAAGGGACCGATACCGCCGGGGCTGGTCGAGGCGTTCCTCGAACTGTGGGCACCGCAACGCCCAACCCCCGAGGTCCGCACGGTCACCGACCGGCTGCTGCGCTTGCGCGACCAACTCGCCCAGGCCGGCCCCGCTGCCACCGCAGCACCGACAAGACAGCGCAAGCACCGCCCCTCCACCCAGGCCACGACCTCTCTGGCGCATGAGGAGGAGCTGTTGCGCACGCGGCAGGAACTCGTCAAGGCGCAGGAGAACGCGACCCGGTTTCGAAATCTGGCCGGTGTCCTGTACGTCGCGCTGGTCGGTCTCCAGTCCGCCCACCGGCAGGCGGTCCACGATCCCCAGACCCTTGAGCGAGAAGCGGTGGTTGTCCGAGTCGGACAACCGGACAACCCCCTGACCCGGGCTGACGGCCCTGAGGAAGCGGACAACCCGTCAGCGCGGCCCTATCTGCATCGACTGTTGTCGGGATGGCGCAAGACCGTTCACGCACTGACCGGCGGCCCGGACGGTCCGCGGCAAAGCCTGACGGAGGCGCGGCGACGCGAGCTGATCACTCGCATCACCCGCCCGTCTGCCGGGTGCCACCGGATCGCGGTCGTCGGGGTGGGGACCGGCGTCGCCGCAAGCGTCATCACCGCCTTCCTGGGCTCGGCGTTGGCCCGTCTGCGCTACCGTGCCGCCGCGGGACGCCCCGACCGGGTGATCGCCGTGGATGCCAACGCCGACGACGGCGACACACTGACGGCCAGGATCACCGGTGAGCCGAAGACCACCATCCGCCACGTCCTGCGCGACGCGTTCGACATCACCGGACACGAGGACGTCCGCGCCTACACGTTCCAGACACCCGGCCAACTGGAGATCCTCGCGTCCGACGTCGGACCGACGATGTCCGAGTCTTTCGGCGTTCAGGAATACCCGGCCGTGCTCGCGCTGCTCGAACGTTCCTACGACATCCTGCTCGCCGACTGCGGCACCGGCCTGACGAACCCGGCCATCGGAGGCATCCTCGACCTGGCGGACTCGCTCGTGCTGGTGTCGACCGACTCGGTGGACGGCGCTCAAGCCCTCGCCGACACCCTCGACGCGTTGCAGTCCCGCGGTCACCACAGCCTGGTCGCCCGTGCCGTCACGGTGATCAGAAGCAGCGAGCCGGCCTCGCGCGACCCGGGCGGCCTGCCCGAACACCTCGCCCAGCGCTGCCGCACGGTCGTCCGGATCCCGTTCGACGCGCACCTCGACGGTGACCCGGACATCGAGGCGGCACAGCTCGAGCCGGAGACCCGGCTCGCACTCCTGGAACTCGCCGCCGCCGTCGCCGACGACTTCACCGACCTCGGGCCCCGAGGACTCCCGGCGGAGCCTCCCACCCAACCGATCGCGATCATCCCGGCACCGGTAGCGCACCGGGTGCCGGTCCCCTCCGACCCCCGCACCGGACCGGTCATGATCGTTCCGACCGGACCGGTCATGGTCGTTCCGACCGGACCGCCCACCCAGCCCATCAGGATCACCGCGGGACCCGCCCCGTACCTGGGCACCCCGATCCCGTGGACCGAGAAGCTCCGGATCATCGACGTCCTGTTCGCGGCGTACAAGTTGACGCCGGACGCCCGCAACGCCGCCCGCAACCTGGCCTTCCGCTCGGCGGGCTTCCCCCACCCGGACATCGAGAGGGAATTCCGCGCACTGGTCAACCGGGCCGTCGGGGAACCCCGGAGAACCATCTCCAGGCTGATCTTCCACCACCCGCAATTCCCGACGTCGAGCCAGGCCGCCGCCGGACTCGACGCCGCGTGGAGCCAGGGCGCCCTGACCGAGCAGGAGTACCTGACGAAGAAGTACTGGGTGTGGGAGTTCGGGCGACACACCCCTCCTCTGGTGCCGCGCGCGGACGCGATCTACGTCCTGGACGCCCGGCTCGCACAAGGTGCGCTGTCACCCGACGAGTACTGCGAGATCGTCGCCGCCGTGCGACAGCGAACAGACCTGTATCCGGCCGACTACCCGCACGAGCCGATCGGTTCATGGCCGTGAACAGCGACGAACCCACCCGTGGTTCGCGCTTCGGGCACCGCGGCAGCGTGTTGCGGGATTCCGTCGTGCCGGCTGTGGTCCGTGCGAATGGCGATCCACGCGGACCGTGCGTCGGCCGCCTGGTCTTCGGCGATCCGCAGGCTCCATGCGATCTCGGCGTTGAGATGACCCTCGGCGGAACGCGCTTCATGCTGTCCCGCGAGCCGTCGATCCCGTGCCCGCGTACCGCTGAGGCTCCCGAGCCCGGCGACACGGCCGCGCGCCCGAATGCTCATTTCACCGGTCGTCCCGCGAGTTCGCCTCGGAACGCGATGACCGCCTCGCCCGAGATGGTCACCTCCAAGCCGCCGGCCGAGTCGCTGGCCGGGACGACCCGGACCCGTACGTCGCCCGGTCGTCCCATGGCCACGCCCTGTCTGCCGGTGAACTCCAGCGCGCCGCCGGTCAGTGGGGCGAGGTCGTGGCGTGGCCGTGCGGGCTCGGCGCGCTGCGGCACAAGCTGGACGGCTTCCTCGCCATGACGGGAGTCGGGGACCAGCCGGCGGCGGAACCGCGACTCGGCGACGCCGAGGTGCTCGACGTGCTCAGGGTGCTGGTGCGCAACACGGTGGCCGAGTTCGGGAGACCGCCGCGGGAGCTGACCAAGGGCGAACGCCTGCGCGCGGTGGACTTCCTCGACCGCAAGGGCGCGTTCCTGATCAAGGGTTCCGTGCCGCTGGTCGCGGACGTGCTGGGCATCTCGGAGCCGTCGGTCTACCGCTACCTCGACCAGGCGAAGTCCCGCCGCTGACCGGCCGACCGGTCCACCCCTGACCGGCCGACCGGTCCACCCCTGACGAAAGTCAGGGGTCCGCCCTGCCGTTCGGGTCGGGTCGCGAGGCCGCCGACTTCCTAGCGTTCAGCGTCGTTGACGTCGACGGGAACGGAGAGCGCCGTGTGGCAGCGCGGAACGTGGTGGCGGGGACTGTTCGTGGTGGTCGTGGCGCTGGTCCTGGGTGCTGTGCCCGGCGGCCCGGTGTTCGCGGGGGAGCGGTTGGACACGGCAGCCGTCGACCGGTTCGTCGTGGAGTTCGCGCGGCAGGCCGCGTACCCGGGCGTGGCCGTCGCCATCACCAAAGGTGATCAGGTGCTGCACGTGGCCGGTTACGGCAAGGACTCGTCCGGCGCGCCGGTGACCGCGGCGACGCCGATGCCGGTGGCGTCGGTCAGCAAGTCGTTCACCGCGCTCGCCGTGATGCGGCTGGTGGAGGCGGGCCGCGTCGAGCTGGACGCGCCGGTGCGGACGTACCTGCCCGACTTCCGGGTGGACGACCCGCGCGGGGAGAGGATCACGGTGCGGCAGTTGCTCACCCACACGTCCGGGATCACCGACGGCACACTGGCGGAGAAGAGCCTGCCGCAACCCGGCTCGCTCGCCGAGGCCGTGGTGCGGGCGGGCCGGGCGACGCTGGCCACCGAGCCGGGCACGAAGTACGCCTACACCAACACCAACTACCACCTGGCCGCGCGGCTGGTCGAGGTCGTGTCGGGCGAACCGTTCGCCGACCACCTGCGGCGGCACGTGCTCGACCCGATCGGCATGCGGGCGACGAGCCACGTGGCCCTGACGCCGCGCGACCTCCCGGGCGCGGTGGCGAAGGGACACGTCTACGCCTATGGGGCGAGCGTGCCCACCGCGGAGCCGGAGCGGTTCGTCGCCGGCTCGGACGGCCTGGTGAGCACGGCGGAGGACATGGCGAAGTGGTTGGTCGTGCACAACAGCGGGGGCAGGACAGCCTCCGGCGAGCGGGTGTTGTCCGAGTGGGGCATGGCCACGATGCGTCGGGCCGAGGGGGACTCGACCTACGCGATGGGCTGGGACACCGGTGACGACGGCCGGGTGCGGCACGGCGGCATCTGGTTCACCTACGCCGCCGGTCAGGTGCTGCTGCCCTCCGGCCACGGCATCGCCGTCCTGGTCAACACCGGTGTCGCCCTGACCCATGAGGGCACCACCGCGCTGGAGGACGGCCTGGCCACCCTGGTCACCGGCGGCACCCCGGACGTGGGCAGCGGAACGCGGTTGATCGTCGACCTCGTCCTGGCCGCCCTGACCCTGGTCAGCCTCGCGCTCGGCGTGCGAAACCTGCGGCGCGTCGGCCGGTGGGCGCGGCGCTTCGGCGACCGTCCGTGGTGGCGGCTCGCCCTGCGGTTGGCGCCGCGGCTGGTGCCGCTGGGCGTCCTGGTGGCGCTGCCGGCGATCACCACGCTGGTCGCCGGCGGGCGGGACATCAGCCACGTCCAACTCGCGCACTACTCGCCCGCGCTGGTGGTGTGGGTGGCGGTGGCGGCCGTGCTGAACCTGGGTGTGGGCGTTGCCAGGGGTGTGGCGTTGGTGCGGCTGCGGGGCGCGGTCCGGCCGGGCCCGAGCGTGCCGTCACCGCAGCTCACGGCGAGGTAGGGTCGGTGATCGTGACGTGCTCCGAGGGCAGGCGGCCGGCCTGGCCGCCTGCCCCGCGGTGGGCGTTGGTCCTGTTCGCGCTCCTGCTGGTGGCCGTCGCGCTGGGCGCGACCGACCTGCCCGGGTGGGTGGTGGCGGTCGCGTTGCTCGCGCCGGTGGCGGCCCTGGCCCTGCTGGTCGTGTTCCCGCCGGGTTCGCTCGTGGTGTGCGCGGGCGCGAGCCAACTGGCCGCGCTCGCCATGGACGACTCGGTCCCGCCCTGGAGCGTCGCGCTCGCCGCGGCGGTGGGCGTGGTCAGCGTCCTGGCCGGCCGGGTCGTGGTGCGGCCGGCGATCCCGCTGGTGGTCTTCGCGGTCGGGGCGCTGGTGGGCGGCGGGGTCGCCGCGCTGGCCGGCCGGGAATGGGGTGCGGGGCCGTTCGTGCTGCTCGCGGCCGTCGTCCTGCCGTGGAGCGTCGGCCGCTCGATCCGCCAGCAGACCGAGGTCGCGCGGCTGCGTGAACGCAACCGGATCGCGCACGACATGCACGACACCCTCGGGCACGAGCTGAGCCTGCTCGCGCTGCGCGCCGGGGCTTTGGAGCTGAGCGCGGACCTCGCCGAACCGCACCGGCGGGCGGTCGCGGAGTTGCGCTCCGGGGCCGCCGCGGCGACCGATCGGCTGGCGGAGATCATCGGGGTGCTGCGCGACGGCGAACCCGCGCCGCTGCGGCCCGCCGACGGCTCGGTTGACGAGCTGGTCGAGCGGGCGGCGGCGGCCGGGCTCGCGGTGACCCTGGAGACCGACGGCGAGACCGCGCCGCCGGTGGTGGACCGGACGGTCGTGCGGATCGTCCAGGAGGCGTTGACCAACGCCATGAAGCACGCTCCCGGCGCGGCCGTGCGGGTCCGGCGGGTGACCGCGGAGGGCAGGACGGTGGTGACCGTGACCAACACGGTGGCGGGTGGCGGACCCGGCACGGGCAGTCGTCGCGGGCTGGCGGGGCTGCGCGCCGGCGTCCGCGCGGTGGGTGGCACGCTGCGCGCCGGTCGTCGCGGCGACGTGTTCGAGATCGTGGCCACGCTGCCACACGGGGGAGAACGGTGATCCGGCTGCTGCTGGCCGACGACGAGGCCATGATCCGCGCCGGGGTGCGGTCCATCCTCGGCGTCGACCCGGACATCGAGGTGGTGGCGGAGGCCGCCGACGGCCGGGCGGCCGTGGACCTGGTGTTGGCGCACCGCCCGGATGTGGCTTTGCTGGACATCCGGATGCCGGTGATGGACGGGCTCGCGGCGTGCGCGGAGATCACCCGTGCGGCACCGGCCACCGCGGTGGCGATGTTGACCACGTTCGGCGACGACGCCTATGTGTCCCGGGCGCTGGATGGTGGCGCTCAGGGGTTTCTGCTCAAGTCGGGCGACCCGCGCGAGTTGATCGCCGGTGTGCACGCCGTCGCCGCCGGGGGCGCCTACCTGGCCCCCAAGGTGGCCGCTCGGGTCATCTCCCGGCTGCGCGGCACCGGGTTGGGCCGTGCCGCCGCCGCCCGCGCCAAGGTGGACGCCCTCACCCCGCGGGAGCGCGAGGTGCTCACCCTGTTGGGCGCGGGCATGTCCAACGCGCAGATCGCCAAGCGCCTCGACCTGGTCGAGGGGACCGTCAAGGGCCACCTCAGCGCGATCCTGTCCCGCCTCGGCCTCGACAACCGGGTGCAGGCCGCGGTCCTCGCCCACGAGGCCGGTCTCGTGGGGTCGTGAAGGCAGGCGCTGCCGCTAACGGGTTCGGTTGCGGTAGGCGCGTTGTTGGCAGCTGCGGGAGCAGTAGGCGCGGGGGCGGCCGGAGGCGGGTTGGGTGATGGGGGTGCCGCAGACCGCGCAGGTTTCGTCACGGCTTCGCGCGCGTTGGACGCGGAGGTCGATGGCGTCGAGCAGGCGGGCCAGGCCGAACTCGAACGGGTCGGGTTGGTCGAAGCCGCCGGACTCCCACAGCGCCGTGAGCGTGGGGTAGGCGCTCATCCGAGCCCACAGGCCGTCGCGGGCGGCCCAGAACTGCTCGTCGCTGACGCCGGTGTCGCGTTCCGCGCGGGCGGCCTCGACCAGGGCGAGGGCTTCGGCGTCCAGGAAGCGGCCGAGCAGGCCCGCCGTCGCGACGACTTCCGCCGGGGGCAGGGCGGTGCCGGCGAGGATGGCGAGCAGCTGTTCGTAGTGCGCCAGGGCGTTGGGGCCGGGGACGTGGCGGGTGCTGTGTTCCTCGGCCAGCCACGGGTGGCGTCGGCGCAGTTCCCACCCGTGGCGCACGTGCGTTTCCAGGCGTTGCCGCCACGGGGCGTCGGGGTCGTCGGGGGCGGGGTCGCCCAGCACGGCGTCGCGCATGAGGTCGACCAGGTGGTCACGGCCGGGCACGTGCCGGTACAGCGACATGGTCGTGAAGCCGAGGTGTTCGGCGACCTTGCGCATGGACAGCCCGGCCAGTCCTTCCGCGTCGGCGACCGCCACGGCGGCGGAGACGACCCGGTCGCGGCTCAGCCCCGGCCGCGCGTCCTCGTCCTGCCACAGCAGTTCGACCCGCTCGTTGTCCCGCGTCACCCAACACCTCCCTGTTTATAGTATAAATGCGTTTATGGCATACACACATGCGCTGTACGTCTCGCCGACGGGCGACGACTCCGCCGCCGGCACCGAGGAGCACCCGTTCGCGACGGTGGACCGGGCGCGGCGGGCGGCCCGGGAGGTGGCGGGCGAGGTGGTGGTCCACTTGAGAGCAGGGACTTACGCCGGGCCGTGGGTGTTCACCGCCGAGGACTCCGGAACGTATCAGGCATACGGTTACGGCACCTCTGCGCAGGAAGAGGTGGTGGTCGGCGGCGGACGGGAGATCACCGGGTGGCGGCACGGTTCCGGCGGGGTGTGGGTGGCCGACGTCGGCGCGCTGGACACCCGGCACCTCACTGTGGACGGTCGGCGGGTGGAGCGGGCCGGGATCGACGGTATCCCCGGCAATGTGAGTGAAAACGAAGATGGTTACGTCACGGATGTGGCGTTGGAGTGGCGGACGGGTGTGGAGTTCGTCCACCGGGGCGTCTACCCGTGGACCGAGGCGCGGTGCGCGGTCGAGTCGGTCGAGGGCGGGGTGATCAGGATGAAGCAGCCCGCGTTCGGCTGGGCGCGGGAGCTGTACAACTCCACCTGGGACGGCCACACCTCCTCGGGGCCGGGCCTGCCCACGCGGGTGGAGAACGACCCGTCGTTCCTGCGCGAGCCGGGGACGTTCGCCCTGGACCGGTCCCGCCCCGGCCACCACGTCCTGCACTACCTGCCCCGCCCCGGTGAGGACCCCGCCACGACGCGGGTGGTCGCACCGGAGTCGGAGACGCTGGTGAGCGTGACCGGCGCGTCGGGACTGTCCTTCCGCGGCCTGGTCTTCGCCGACACGACGTGGCTGCGTCCCGTGAGCGACCGGGGTTTTCTGCACTACCACGGCAGCGGCTACCACGACGGCGGGCGGATCGACACGGTCGTGGTGGTGGAGGGCCAGTCGTGGCTGACGGTGACGGGGGAGCCGGAGACCGTGCCGGCGTGCGTGACCGTCGTCGACGCCACGGGTGTCGGGTTCGAGGACTGCCGTTTCACCCGTCTGGGAGCGACGGCGCTCGGCGTCACCGGCGGCGCGGACGTGGTGGTGCGCGGGTGCGACTTCGACAATCTCGCCGCCGGCGCGCTCACCCTGACCGGCACGCGCGGGGCGGTGGTCGAGGACAACGTCGTCCGCCGCGTCGGCCTGGACCACTCGGGTTCGCCCGGCATCTCGTTGCTGGGCACGGAGGCCTGCACGGTGGCGCACAACCTGGTGGACGACGTGCCGCACTGCGGCATCGTGGCCGGCCCGGCGCGCGGGACGCGCATCCTGCGCAACCACGTGACGCGGTCGATGGGCGTGCTCGCGGACGGCGGCGGGATCTACCTCTCGGGCCCGCAGGGCACCTCGCACGACGACGGGGCGCAGGTGCGCGGCAACGTCGTCACCGACACCCGCACCCCGTACAACTTCGCGCTCTACACCGATTACGGCGCGTCCTGGGTGACGGTGGCGGACAACGTGGTGCGCCGCGCCGACAACACCGCCGTCCTGCACGTCAGCCCGCCCCTGGACAACGTGGTCTACCGGGGCAACGTGTGGGACGCCGACCCGGTGGGCAGCGACGCCGTCCCGGACACGGTGACCTACGAGGACAACAGGACCCTGACCGACCCGGTCGAGTTGGACGCGGCGCAGGCCCTTGCCGGGGCAGGCCCCCGCCGCGCGGCTTCCTTCGCGATGGTCACCACGGGAGGGGACAGTAGCGCCACGACCGCCTAGCGGCTCGCTGGGACGGGGTAGCGGCCGGGGGAGGGAGGTGATCCCAACCCCGGCCGCTTTCGTCATCCAGGGATCCGTATTCGCCGGGCCGACCCGTTGACGTACCGGTCACGCGCGTACGTCAACCCGGTGACGTACCGGCCGGCCCGCTGCCCCCATCGGGGCCCGGCCGTGAGCGACGATCAACGCGGTTGCCACTCGACGCCGGTTGGCCTCGCGCCCCCACTGGTCATGTACTCGTGCGCGGCCCGTCGAACCACGTTCAACGGGAGTTCCGCATCCGCCGGGTATTCGGTGTCCGAACCGGTGAAGTAGTAGATGGGCAGCGGGTCGGCCACGTCCGGCCCTTTGCTGGTGACGCCGTCGGGCGCGTCGGGGCCGGAGTAGTAGAGGACTCCGCGCCCGTATTCGGCATCCAATCCCACATCCAGAATGGCGCGGCCGGGATCGTCCGCGATCAGGAGTTGAACGGTGTTGGGCCCCGGCCACCCGGCGACGGTGTCCAACACAGCGTCCAGCTCGGCGGGGGTGTCCACGATGGTCGGTTCGGTCGCGTCCCTGTCGAACCACGCTTCTAGCGCCACCACGGGCGTGCCCCTCCTGTGTATCGCTTGCGGAACCGCTCACCTTGGGCGTTCACGCCGTGCACGGTGAGCGTAGACCCCGGTGGGAGCAGGATCGGCACGAGCGTGTCACAGCCGAACCGGCCCACACACGGCATGTTGTTGATCACCACGGTGGCGTGCTGGACACCTTCCCGCACCATGCGCGCTGCAAGCTTGATCTCCACGTCTGCCGTCTTGGCCGATGCCGCACGCATTCCCATGTTCTTCAACATGGCGTCGGCGGCGTCGGAGTCGTCGTCTTTGCCACTGACGACCGGTTCCGCGTCGCCGTTGGGTGTGATCCAGCGACCATGCGTTTTCCGGCCGCGTTCCCCCGGCGTTATCGGCGGGGGAAGTTCATCACGTAGGCCCTCGACCCGGTCCGGCGGGACTACGGGCGGCTGGCCGGGTGGGGCCTGGTGGGCCGGGGGTGGCTGTTGCGGCGGTTGTGCGGGTCGCTGGACGATCGGAGCGGGTGCCGGTGCCGTCTGGCCGGTCAACGCGGTCAGGGCGGCCTGTGCTCGGTCCATGCCTGTCCCGAGGATCTTCCACAGGTCCTTCACCCCGTGGATCACTTCGTGGAAGTTGGCCGGCATTCGTTCGGTGTCCGACTCCAGTCCGACGGCCCCACGCAGGTGTGCCGCCAACAGGTCGTGCGCCTCTTCGGCAAAGTCCTGGGCCTGTCCCAGCGCGTCCCGGCACTGCGACGCCTTGTCGCACGCCTGGGACACGCTCTGAGCCACTTCCCCGATCGAGGCCACCCCGTCCCCTCTCCCGTGCGCCAGCGTGGCACACCGACCGGCCCGTGTTCCCCGTGAAATCACCGGCCGGCCGCTACCCGCCAAACCGAGCCGCTATGGACCGCCCCGACCAGCGTCAACGTTGGTGGGCCGCCGGGGGACCAGAAGGGTCGCCCCGGGGTCCGCGCCGTGAGACGGTCACTGTCCGCATCGTGGACCCCGCCCGGCTATTCCCGACGTTCACCGTCTCCCACAAGGTGGTTCACCCTGGCCCGTCCTCGGTGGCGACCCCAGACTGCGTGCACTGACCACGGTGAGTGAGGGAGTGTTCCGATGACGGTGGACGTGCGGCTCAACGACGTGGACGTCGAGGCGGTGGGCGGTCTGGTGGAGGCCGTCCGCGCGGACGAGGCCAACGCGCGCACGACGTGGGCGGCCCACGTGACGTGGCGCGGCGGGTTCCGGTCGGAGGCGAGGGTGCGGGGTTTCGCGCCCACGCCGTCCGACGAGCCGGCCGCGCTGGGTGGTGGGGACACCGCCGCCAACCCGGTCGAGCAGCTGCTGTCCGCGCTGGGCAACTGCCTGGCGGTCGGGTACGCGGCCAACGCCGCGGTGTCCGGCATCCCGCTCACCGACCTGACCGTGGACCTCAAGGGCGACATCGACCTGCGGGTCTTCCTCGGGTTGGCCGAGGGGCACGCGGGGTTCGACTCGATCACGGCGAAGGTCCGCATCACCTCGCCCGCCCCTCGCGCGGACCTGGAAGCGCTGCACGAACGGGTCGTCCGCAGCTCGCCGGTCGGCCACACGCTCGCCGCATCGGTCCCGGTCCGGATCGACCTGGCCTGAGGCCGGCCCGACCGGGGGCGGAGAGCCGGAGGAGGGCGCGCGGGTTGTCAATGAGGTGAGGGCCGTGCACGCGCCGGTGGTGCGGGCGGGGCGTCCGGTCGTGTGGCGGAAGGGGTTGACCCCGCCCCGAGGTCAGGCCGGAGCCTGGCCGCATGAGGCACAACAGCACTGGTTCCACGGCTCGGCTCGCTGCGCCGGTCGGCGGGTTCGGGAAGAGGGCGCGGGTCTTCCGGCGCGTGGCGGTCACCGCGCTGGTGGTCACGCTGCTGGCCGGAGGGTCCGCGCCGGGGACTGCCGCCGCTGCCGGGCAGGACCGTCCGGCGTTGCAGGAGGCCATGCAAAGGTTCATCGACATCGGGTTCACCGGGATGCAGTTGCGGGTGCACGACGAGCGGGGCGAGTGGGTGGGCGGCGCCGGCCTGCGCGAGTTGGGCGAGCCTGCGCCGCCGCCGACCAACGGGCGGTTCCGGATCGGCAGCAACACCAAGACCTTCGTCGCGACCGTGGTGCTGCAACTGGTGGCCGAGGGCAGGATCGCGCTCGACGCCCCGGTGGCCGGCTACCTGCCCCGGTTCGAGCTGGACCCGGGTATCACGGTGCGGATGTTGTTGCAGCACACCAGCGGGCTGTTCAACCACACCGGCGACTACTACGGCGGAAAGGTCATGCCGGGGCTGCCCTCGACGGGCCAGGAGTGGGTGGACAACCGTTTCCGCACCTACCAGCCCGACGAGCTGGTGCGGTTCGCGTTGTCCCGGGAGCCGCTGTTCCCGCCGGGGCGGGACTGGAACTACTCCAACACCAACTACGTGCTGGCCGCGCTGCTGATCGAGGAGGTCACCGGCCACTCCTACGCCGAGGAGATGCGGCGGCGGATCCTGGAGCCGGTCGGGTCCGATCGGGAGCCACGGCCGTTGGGGTTGTCGGGCACCGAGGTGCCGGGCACCCGGACAGGGATCCGCGGGCCGCACGCCCACGCTTACTACCGCTACCCGGACGCCGGCCAGTGGAAGACGGTCGATGTCACCCGCCAGAACCCGTCCCTGGTGTTCGGCGCCGGTGACATGATCTCGACCACCCGGGACCTCCACACGTTCTTCTCCGCGCTGATGAGCGGCAAGCTCCTGCCGGCTCCGCTGCTGGCCGAGATGCGCACGCCACACGACAAGAGCGGCTTCGGTCTGGGGGTGCGCGTGGAGAACTCGGTCCCGTGCGGCGGCACGCTCTACTTCCACAACGGCAACACCATCGGCTACGGGGCGCTGATGTATAGCACGGCCGACGGCCGCAGGACCCTGACCGCCTCGATCACCGGCGTGGACACCGAGGTGGACCTGGCCACGAAGTTCCCGCAGGCGTTGGACAAGCTCCTCAAGGCGGTGTTCTGCGGCGAGCGGGCCGCGGGTTGACCTTGACCTCAGGTCAGGCCGCACACTCGTCGCATGGCTCCCTCGACGGGTACGACCGGCGGCGTCACGACCAGCGGCGGCACGATCGGCGGCGTCACGATCGGCAAGGCGGCGGCGTTCGCCGGTGTCACGGTGAAGACCGTGCGGCACTACCACCGGCACGGGTTGCTCGCCGAACCACCCCGTGACAGCTCCGGCTACCGGCGGTACGGGTCGGCCGACCTGCTGCGGCTGGTCCAGGTCCGCACCCTGGCCGCCGCCGGGGTGCCGCTGGCCGAGGTCGGGCCGCTGCTCGACGCCGACGCCGAGCGGTTCGCCGCCGCGCTCACCGACGTCGAACGGCGCCTCACCGAACGGATCGCGCAGCTGGTCGCCCGGCGCGACACCCTGCGGCAACTCGCCGACGGCGACCGGCTCCTGCTGCCCGACCGCGCCCTGGCGATCCTGGACCGGCTGTCCGACCTCGGTTTCAGCGACGACTACGTGGCCGGCCAACGGGAAGCCCTCGTGCTGGCCAAGGCGCTGGCACCGGAGTTGTTCGACATCTTCCTGGCCCAACTGGAACACCGGCTGGACGATCCCGAGTTCGCCGACCTGACCAAACGCGGCTGGGAGGCGCGGTCCTGGGACCCGGACGACCCCCGGATCGAGGAGCTGGCGTCCGCGCTGGCCGACAACCTGCTGGCCCACCGCGAACTGCTGGCGACGCCGACCGGTTACCGGCCCGGCCCGGACGCCGCCACCCGGTACGGGCTGATCAACCACCACCTCGAAGACGGGGAGTCGACGGCGTGGACACGGCTCAACGCGCTCGTGGAGGCCGAGCTGCGTGCCGCGGGCGTACCCATCCCGCACCAGTGACGGCCGTCAGGGGCCCGCGTCCGACCACCGGTGGGTGATGCGGCCCGGTGTCACGGCTTGCCGATGGCCTGCGGGTAGCGGAACAGGCCGGTGGGGTCGTAGCGGCGTTTGACGCGGGTCAGGCGCTGGTGGTTCGCGCCGTAGTAGGCGTGTTCCCAGCCGTCGAGGTCGGGGTCGGGGAAGTTGACGTAGGCGGCGTCGGTGACCAGGTGCCGACGCAGGGTGTGGTGCATGGCACGGATCTGCGCGAGCAGGGCGTTCACCTGCTCGGCCGGCGTGCCGGGCGCCCAGTGGGTGCCGACGTCGATGACGTAGCGACCCGAGCGGTGGGGGTAGGCGGTCTCATCCGGCCGGGGCTGCGCGCTCGCGCCGCCCATCGCGAACAGGGTCACGTAGCCGGTCGCGCGCGCCGGTCCGGGGTGCCAGGTGCGGGTCCACTCGGCGAGGGCGGCCACCGTGTCGGGGCGCAGCCACTGGTCGGGGACCAGGGACTTGGAGGCGTAGCAGGTCTTCGGGCCCGGGGTGTCCATCAGGTGGTCCTGCGCCGCCCAGAAGCCGCGCTCCTCGATGAACACCGTGCTCGGGTCGAGCCGCAACAGCGGTCCGAACAGGCGGCGCAGGGCGTCTTCGGGGCCGAGGCGTTGGCCGAGCAGCGTCAGGCTCGTGGTGCCGTCGCCCGCGTGTTTGAACCCGATCCGGACGTCGAAGTCGTGGGTGTGGTCCGCGTCGAGCACGTGCTGCAACTCGTCCACGACCCGCAAGCTCGCGCCGAGGCCGAAGGAGAGGGAGAACACGGTGGCGCGCAAGGAGTTCACCGGGACGGCGTCGAAGACGAACGCGGTGTTGACGCCGAAGTTGCCGCCGGCCCCGCCCCGGCACGCCCAGAACAGGTCGGCGTTCTCGTCGTCGGCGGCGCGCACCAGGGTCCCGTCGGCCAGCACGACGCGGGTCTCCACGAGCCGGTCGCAGGTCAGGCCCCACTTGCGGTCGTTGAAGCCCAGTCCGCCGCCCAGCGTCAGACCGGCCACGCCGACACCGCCGCAGCGCCCGCCCGGGAAGTACAGGCCCGCGTCGCGAGCGGCGTAGACGTCGGAGTTCGTCGCGCCGCCGCCCAGGTGCAGGCGGTGGCCGTGCGGGAGCACCCGGTTCATCGGCCGCAGGCTGATCACCAGACCGGTGGTGGTCGAGTGGCCGGCGTAGTTGTGGCCGCCGGAACGCGCTGCGAAGGGCATCGCGTGCTTGGCGCACCACCGCAGGGCGGCCCGCACGTCCGGTTCGCTCGCGCAGGCCAGCACCGCCGCCGGGAGAACGGAGGCGTAGCGCTGGTTGTCGGCCGCGGCGCGCTCCTGGTAGTCCTGGGCGCCGGGGCGCGACAACCGGGCCGCCGGGCTCAGCGCCTGGAGCAGCTCCCGCCACGCGGACTCGTCCACGCCCCGCGCGGGAGCCGTGGCGGCGATCCCCGGCGGGTGCGCGCACCCCAGGGCCAGTGTGGCCGCGGTGGCCGCACCCGTGCGCAGGATGAACCTCCGATTGACCGGCATGGTCGTCTCCGTTCTCCGCTGGGGCGCGGTGGAGTGGATCGCCGCCCGGCTCGGGCCGCCCCTTGCAGGATCAGCCGACACCACCCCGGTGACCGCGAAGTCCACCGTCCCCGGGGTCTTTCACCGCACCGGCGGTCTACCGGGCGGCGGGGCGGACACGGCCGGTAGCGGCCTTGGTCCGCGGCTGCGGGCGGGTGCCCGGAGCGTCCACAAAGGAACGTGGGAGTGGCACTGCCCGCTGTCGCACGATCGGGTGAACAGTGGTGTGGCTTGCGGATCGTCCTCCGGGGCGGGAACGTCTCGGCTATCGTCCGCAGGCGGCCTGCCGTGTCGTCGCGTGTGGACGGAGGACCCGAGCGTGGAGTGGATGCTCAGCCCGGAGCTGTGGATCGCGTTCGCCACCCTGTTGCTGCTGGAGGTCGTCCTCGGCATCGACAACATCGTGTTCATCTCGATCCTCGCCGGACGCCTGCCCGCCGAGCGGCAGCGCCGCGCCCGGCTGGTCGGCCTGTCCCTCGCGCTGATCACCAGGCTCCTGCTGCTGGCGTCGCTGTCGTGGGTGATCGGGTTGACCGCGCCGCTGTTCGCCGTGTTCGGCCAGGAGATCTCCGGCCGGGACCTGATCCTGCTGCTGGGCGGCCTGTTCCTGCTCGTCAAGGCGACGTACGAGATCCATGAGCAGCTCGAAGGCGCCGAGCACGCCGCCACGCGCAAGGCGGCGTCGTTCGCGTCGGTCATCGCGCAGATCCTCGTGCTGGACGTGGTGTTCTCGCTCGACTCGGTGATCACGGCCGTCGGCATGGTGGACGAGCTGGGCGTCATGGTCGCCGCGGTCGTCGTCGCGATGGTCGTCATGCTCGTCTCCGCGGGCAGGATCAGCGACTTCGTCAACCGCCACCCGACGGTGAAGATGCTGGCCCTGTCCTTCCTGCTGCTGATCGGCGGCAGCCTCATCGCCGAGGGGTTCGACCAGCACATCCCCAAGGGCTACGTCTACGGCCCCATCGCGTTCTCGATCTTCGTGGAGTTCCTCAACCTGCGCGTCCGCGCCAAGCGCGCACCCGAACCGGTCCACCTCCACCCGACCTACGTCAAGGGCGCCGACACCACCGCCTGACGGCCCGCCACCCACCGTCGGCCCTGGGTGGGGACGCCGCCGGACAATCGACGGACCGCGCGTGGCCGGGGCACTTCGCCGGCGCGGTGCTGCTGCTGGTCGTCCGGCCGACCACGGACCGGTCCACCGCCGGCCGGCGCGGGAGCCCGCCCTGCCGGCGGTGGGGGAGTCGCAACCGCCCGATCGGGTTGATACGGCACTCGCACGATCCGGTGCGCGGGTTGCCGCGAACACCTGTCGAGAGTGTCGACGGGAAGGTGACGCGATGGCGACCCGTGAGCGCAAGCTCCAGGCCGTGCCCGACGTCGGGGCCGAGCGGTCGGTCGAGGAGCTGTTGTGCCTGGTGGCGCGCGGCGACGAGAAGGCGTTCGAGCGGCTCTACGACGTGGTTGCGGGCCGGGTGTTCAGCCTGGTGTGGCGGGTGGTGCGCGACCACGCCCAGGCGGAGGAGGTCGCGCAGGAGGTGTTGCTGGAGGTGTGGCGCACGGCGGGTCGGTTCGACCCCGGGCGGGGGAGCGGGACGGCGTGGGTGATGACGATGGCGCACCACCGGGCGGTGGACCGGGTGCGGTCGGCGCGGGCCGCGACGCGGCGCGAGGACGTGGCGGCCCGGCGGGACGTGGAGACGCCCTTCGACGCGGTGAGCGAGCAGGTGGCCACGCGGATCGAGCGCCGGCAGGTGCGGCGGTGCCTGTCGACGCTGACCGAGGTGCAGCGGGAGTCCATCCTGTTGAGCTACTTCCAGGGCCACACCTACCCGGAGACCGCCTCGCTGCTGGGCCTCCCGCTGGGCACGGTCAAGACGAGGATGCGCGACGGGCTGATCCGGCTGCGCGACTGCCTGGGGGTGACCCGGTGATCGACGACATCACGCGCATCGAGGCGCACACGCTCATCGGAGCGTACGTGCTCGACGCCGTCACCGACGCGGAGCGGCGGGTGTTCGAGGAGCACCTGGCGGGCTGCTCCGGCTGTGCGCAGGAGGTCGCCGAACTGCGCGAGACCACCGCGCTGCTGGCCGGTGGGGCGGAGGTGACGCCGCCCGCCGGGTTGAAGGACCGGGTGCTCACGGCCGTCGCGCACACGCGGCAGGTCCCGCCCGACCCGCCCCGCGCGGCCGGTGGCCGGGGCGGGCGGTGGCGGCGGGCGACGGCGATCACCACCGCGGCGGCGGTCGCGGTGGTGGTGGCGCTGGGCGTGCACACCGCGGCTGCCAACGACCGGCTGGAGCGGCAACTCCAGGCCCTGCGCCAGGTGGAGGCGGAGTCCGGCCGGTTCGCGGAGGTGCTGGCCGCCCCGGACGCCAAGCTGGTGCGCGGCGAGGTGACCGGCGGCGGCAGCGGCACCGCCGTGGCGTCCCGGACCCGGGGACAGGTGGTGTTCCTGGCGCACGGCCTGGCCGAGCTGCCCGAGGACCGGGCCTACCAGCTGTGGCTGATCGGCGCCGACGGGCCGCGCCCGGCGGGACTGCTGTCCGGCTCGGGTGGTCGGCCGCTTCCGCTGCTGGCGAACGGGTTCACCGGTCCGGAAGCGGTCGGCCTCACCGTGGAGCCGCGCGGCGGGTCGGCCCGGCCCACCACGCCGGCGGTCGTCGTGCTGCCGATGGTCTGAGCAATCCGCGGCGCGGCCGGCTCCGAACACCAGGTGTGAACGCATCCACCCGCAGGCAGAGGACCGATCCCCGGGCGCCGCGGCTGCCCCTGTGGGCAGCGGCGGCGGTCGGGCTGATCGCGGTGGCCGCCGCGTTGGCGGCGGGCCACCTGGTGGCGGCGCTGATCGACCCGTTCGCCTCGCCGTTCCTGGCGGTGGGCAACACGGCGATCGACCTGACGCCCCACCCGCTCAAGGACTTCGCGATCCGCGCCTTCGGCGAGAACGACAAGGTCGTGCTCCTGGCGGGCATGGCGGTGGTGATCGCGGGCGCGGCGGTCGTCGCCGGAGCGTTGTCCCGGCGCACCCCGGCGCCGGGCACGGTCCTGGCCGCGGTGCTCGGCCTGGTCGGCGTCGTGGCCGTGCTCGCCCGCCCCACCCTGGACGCGGTCGCCGTGTTGGCCCCGTTGGCGAGCCTGGTCGTGGGCCTCGGCGTGTTCCTGTGGTTGCACCGGATCGCGCCCCGACGCGTGCCGCGGAAGGCCGCGGTGGACGACACGCGGTCGGTGGAGTGGGTGGTCCCCGGTCTGGGGCGGCGGCGGTTCCTGATCACCTCCGGTGTGGTCGTGGCGGGCGCGGGGGTGGCGGCGGCCGGCGGGCACCTCATCGGCGGCCGGGTCGACGTGGAGGCGTCCCGCCGGTCGATCCGGCTCACCCCGGACGTGACCGCGCCGCCCATCCCGGCGGGCGCGGACTTCGCGCGCGACGGAACACCGACCTTCATCACCCCCAACTCCGAGTTCTACCGGGTGGACACGGCGCTGTCGGTGCCCAAGCTGCTCGCGCAGGACTGGCGGCTGCGCGTCCACGGCATGGTGGACCGCGAACTGGTGCTCACCTACGACGACCTGCTGGGCCGGGAGCTGGTGGAGAAGACGATCAGCCTGTGCTGCGTGTCCAACGAGGTCGGCGGCCCGTACATCTCCACCACCAACTTCATCGGGGTGTCGCTGCGCGACATCCTGGCCGAGGCGGGCGTCCGGCCCGGTGCCGACCAGCTCGCGACCCGCAGCGTGGACGGCTGGACCTGCGGGACCCCGGTCGCCGACATCATGAAGCCGGACAGCGACGCCTTGCTGGCGATCGGCATGAACGGCGAGCCGCTGCCGGCCGAGCACGGGTTCCCGGTGCGCATGGTGGTGCCGGGCCTGTACGGGTTCGTGTCGGCGACCAAGTGGCTGGTCGACGCCGAGCTGACCACGTTCGCCGAGTTCGACGCCTACTGGGTCAAGCGCGACTGGGCGCGGAAGGCCCCGATCAAGACCATGTCCCGCATCGACCGCCCGAAGGGTTTCGAGCAGGTCCCCGCCGGCAGGTTCGTCGCCGCGGGCGTGGCCTGGGCGCAGCACAGGGGCATCGACAAGGTCGAGGTCCGCCTCGACGGCGGCCCGTGGCAGCCGGCCACGCTCAGCACCGAGGTCAACGTCGACACGTGGCGCATGTGGCGGGCCGAGTTCGACCTGTCCGCCGGGTCGCACACCCTCGACGTGCGCGCCACCGACCGCACGGGCTACACCCAGACCGACGAACGCGCCGAACCGATCCCCGACGGCGCCAGCGGCTGGCACTCGATCTTCTTCACCGCCACGCCCTGACCGGCCGCCGGCCCCGGCCGCGGGGGCGTAGCCGATCTTGCTGGATCACAGCCGCGGGCTTCCCGGCGCGCCGCAAACCGGGTGTCAGTGTCGGATGCGGCACACCGACGACCAGGCGACGCGTGCCGGGGGTCTGAACTAGGCTGCGGTCATGCTTGAGACGCAGGCCCTCAGCCCCGCCGAAGCCTTTGACCTGCTGCTCGCCGGGAACCGGCGCTTCGTCGCCGGGTCGCCGGAGCACCCGAACCAGGACGCGGCGCGGCGCGCGGAGACCGCGCCGGGTCAGCGCCCGTTCGCGGCGCTGTTCGGCTGTTCGGACTCCCGGTTGGCCGCGGAGATCATCTTCGACCGGGGTCTGGGTGACCTGTTCGTGGTGCGCACGGCGGGTCACGTGGTCGGCTCCGAGGTGCTGGGCAGCGTCGAGTTCGGGGTGGAGGTGCTGGGGTGCCCGCTGGTGGTCGTGCTCGGCCACGACTCGTGCGGCGCGGTGGCGGCGGCGTGCGCCGCGGTCGACGGCGGGACGACGCCGTCGGGGTTCGTCCGGGACGTCGTGGAGCGGGTGACGCCCAGCGTGCTCGCGGCGCGGGCGGCGGGTCGGGTGGAGGCCGACGACATCCTCGCCGAGCACGTCCGGCACACGATCGACCTGTTGCTGGACCGTTCCCGCGTGCTCGCCGACCGGGTCGACGCGGGCCGGACGGCCGTCGTGGGCCTGTGCTACCGGCTGGCCGACGGCCGCGCGGACGTGGTCGCGGCACGCGGACTGGACGTCAGCGCGCTCTCCGCGTCCTGACCCGGGCCGTTCGCGCGCGGGGCGGCGGTCAGCGCGGCCCCGCGGCGCGGCGGAGCCGGTTGGCGATCGCGAGGCCCAGTCCCCGCTCCGCCGGCAGGGAGGCGATGATGAGGTCGCACCCCCGCAGGTCGAGTTCGCGCAGGTAGCCGTACAGGCCGCGCGCGTAGGCGGTCGTGGAGGCGGGGACCGGCACCACGGCGTGCGCCTCCACCGGGGCGTCGGCGAGGGCGGGCGGGAGGAAGACCCCCACCCGGCGCCCCTCCTCCCGGGCGCGCCGCGCTTCGGCGAGGACCCGGTCGGGCTCGACCAGGACGACCTCGGCGCGCGGCGCGTAGTGCGAGGGGTGCTGGCCGGGGACGCGGACCCGGCTGCCCGAGCCGTCCGCGACCGGGCGGCCCAGCACGTCCTCCAGCTCTTCGCGCGTCACGCCGCCGGGCCGCAGGATGCTCGGGGTCTCGCCCGTGGCGTCGACGATGGTGGACTCGACGCCGACCTCGCAGGGGCCGCCGTCGAGCACGAAGTCGACGGCGTCGCCGAGTTCGGAGCGGACGTGGTCGGCCGTGGTCGGGCTGACCGAGCCGAACCGGTTGGCCGACGGGGCCGCGACCGCGCCGCCGAAGGCGGACAGCAGGGCCAGCGCGACGGGGTGGTCGGGCACGCGCACGGCCACCGTCTCCAGCCCGCCGGTCGCCGCGAGGGGCACCCGGTGGCCGCGCCGCAGGACCAGGGTGAGCGGCCCCGGCCAGAAGCGCTCGGCCAGCAGCCGCGCGGTCGCCGGGACCTCGGCGACCCAGTCGCCCAGGTGCTCCGCGCCGCTGATGTGCAGGATCAGGGGGTGGGTGGGCGGTCGGCCCTTGGCCTGGAAGACGCGGGCGACGGCGGCGGGGTCCTCGGCGTTGGCGCCCAGCCCGTACACGGTCTCGGTGGGGACCGCCACCAAGCCCCCGGCGCGCAGCACGCCGGCCGCCTTGTCGATGGCCGCCTTGTCGATGTCGCTGGTCGTCGCCGTCACCCTGGACCCTTCCACGTTCCGTGCAGCCGGATGGCCGTACCAGCGTAGAGGGGCGGGTGAACGTGCCGTCGTCGGCGCTGTGTTGTGCGGCGAACCCCTCGTTCGGGTGGTGTCGGCGTGGTGTCGAACCGGGTGGCGGTCCAGTGGGTACGTCGGGTGACGGGATCGATACGAGACCCGGGGCGCGCTTGGGCCCTCGGTGCGGAGGTGGGCTGGAACGTGGTTGACGGGCATCTGCACGCGGTGGGCACGGGCGTGGTGGGCACGGGCGTGGTGGGCACGGGCGTGGCGGACGGCGTCACGAGCGGGTGGTCGGCCGGGGCGGGTGGTGTCGCGTACGCGGATCGACCCCGCTGTGGGCGTCCGACGCGGACGGGTGAGCCTTGCCTGGCGCCGGTCCGGTACTCGGTGCCGTTGGGCCGGTTCGCCCCGGCGTGCCCCAGGCACCTCGACCCGCGGGAGCGGCGCAGGTTGGACGACGAGCCGTTGTGGTCCGCGCGCGGGCAGGTGCACTGGGCGCTGGTCGAGGCGTCGGCGGCGGGCAGCCCGGTGGCCGCGTTCCGGATCGCCGCCCGCCTGCAGATCCAGTTGCCGGTGGTGGTGGAGGCGCTGCACCGGCTGGCGACCGAGGGCCGGGTGGGCTCGGTCACCGCGCCCCGGGGACGGGTGTGGGGGACGCCCGAGGTCGTGGAGCGGTGGGCGGCCGAACGCGACCTCGCACCGGCGTCCACCCGTGACGGGTGACGATCCGTACGGGTGACGATCCGCCGGACCACGGGCCGCCGGACCACGGGCCGCCGGACCACGGGCCGGCGGGCGACGTGGCGTGGGCCGTCAGGTGTTGGGGCCGGTGATGCCGTGCTTGGCCAGCGCCTCGGTCAGCTCGCCGTCCTCCTGGGCGGTGACGAGGGTGCGAGCCAGGTCGCGGAGCTTGACGTTGGCGTGTTGGGAGGCTCGCTTGAGCACTGCGAAACCGGTTTCGGCGTCGATGCCGAACCGGTGCATGAGCACGCCCTGGGCCTGGCCGATGGTGTGGCGGCTCTGCAGGGCGGTGGTGAGGTTGTCGACCAGGGTGCGGCTGTCGTGGTAGACGCGGACGTTGTCGAACGCGACGCCGGCGTGCAGGGTCAGCAGCAGGACGATGTCGTAGGCGTGACCGTCGAAGTGGTGCGGTGTGCGGGAAGCGAGCGTGAGCACCGCCGGGGGCGAGTGCTTGGTCGGCACGGGCAGCACCAGGCACGATCGCAGTTCGTGTACGGACAGCGCCCCGGTGAACGCGGTCCAGCGGGTCTCGGCCTCGACGTCGCCGATGCGCCGGGGTTCGCCGAACCGCAGCGCCTCGCCGATCGGGTTGTCGCCGGTCAGGTCCACGGTCAGGTCGGTCGCGCGCGGTCCCCGCTTGGCGGCGATGGTCTCGGCCGGCCCGTCGGGAGTCTCCACGGTGATCATGGCGTGGTCGCAGTCCGGCACCGTGCGGACCAGCCGGTCCAGGAACCGCTCGGTGATCGCTTCCACGTCATCGTCCTCGACCAGCCGCGACATCTCGACCAGGTCGTGGGCCAAGGTCAGCACCGACTCCGTCAACGCGCTCTCCCGTCACCTGACTGTGGTGTTCGCGGGGATGCTGCGCTGTTGAACATCCGGGTGCCCGAACTCTACGTCATCACCCGATGTCCACTGCGGCCAGGCACTTCCGCCGGTAGCGCCTCGACCTGCTGCCGGGCGAAGGACTCCTGGTCGGCGACAGGTCGAGGTGGTCGAGATTTCCCGCCGGAGCGGGGAGCCCGCTCGCACGAGCTCCCCGCTCCGGCGCGCTGCCGTTGGATGTCGCTCCCGCCGACCACCGGCTCCACCGGGGTGCGGCCGGAGGCTTTCAGCCGGGCGTGATTCGGCTCATAGCCTGTTGTTGTAGTGGCGGCGGCATTCTTCGTCGACCTGGTTGACCGCTTTCCAGATGGCCCACGCGACGCCTCCGGCAATGATCCACATCAGGACGGGGTGTCCGCCGAGCGGGATGAGGACGATGGCGAGGACCGCCGCGGCCAAGGTGATCAGGGCTTCGACGCAGTCCCCGCTGACCTTGCCGCGGACCGCGCTGCGCGATGCCCTGTTCTTGGCCTTCTGGGCTTGGCGCAACTTCCGCATGAGCGACTTCCGGAGTTTCTTGGGTGCTTTGCGCAGCGAATTCTTGGCCTTTTTGAGCGCCTTGTTCACCTTGCGCAGCGCCGAGCGGGGGCTGACGCCGCAGCCGCAACCCCCGCCGCGTTCCTCCTTGAGCTTTTGACCGTCCAGGTCGAACTGGTTGACCGGGTCGGTGGGGTAGGTGTAGGCGTTCGCGTTGCCGCCGGCCACCGGGTCGACCGAGCCGAACGACCCGGTCACCGGGTTGTAGACGCGAACGCCCATCATCACCAGCCCGGTCGGGGACGCGGCGCGCTGAGCCGCGCCCAGCCACCCGTACCGCGGGCTTGCCGTGTCGGCGGTGGTCGACGACCGCGGGTTGCCGTACTCGTCGAAGTTGCTCCAGCCGCTCAAGGCGGTGGCCGGGGTCGCGCCGGCGGGGAGGTCGACGGTGCTGACGATGTCGCCGTGCGCGTTGACGATCACGACGTCGGCTTGGTCGTCCTGGTCGATGGTGAGGTTGAGGTGGTCGCCGAGCAGTTTGAGGTGGTGCCGGGTCGAAGTGCCCGTGGATGTCCACGAAGGACTGTCGCCGCGGTCGGTGTAGTGGTGGACGGTCCTGGTGGTGGAACCGGCGTCGGTGACGGTTTCGCTCGACCGGCGGTCGGCGGCGTCGAGGGTGAAGGTCGTGGTCACGCCGCCTTGGCTGATGGACCTCGCCAGGTCGTTGTCGTAGTAGGACAGGGAGATGTCGCCCGACCGCGGGGTCGGCGCGTCGGCCGCGGGCAGCGCCAGTGTTCGGCCGAGCGGGTCGTAGGTGTAGGCCCCGCTGCCGTCGGCGCCGGTGGCCGGCCGGTCGGCGGTGTCGAACCGCCGGGTCGTGGTGGTGCCGCCGGTGGTGGCGCAGGACCCGTCGTCGGCGGCCGGTGTGATCGTGCGGCCGGTGCGGTTGTGGTTGCGGTCGAAGGTGTAGGTGCGGGTCTGGCACGGGGGTGCCTGCGCGGGATCGGTGACGTCGCCCCCGGTGCCCGCCGCGGTTCTGTCGCGGACCTGGACGAGACGTCCGGCTCCGTCGTAGTCGAACGCGCGGTGGTAGGGGACCGCGTCGCCGACGTCGCCGGGGTCGTCCGGTTGCGGGTCGTCGGCCGCGGGCGGGCCGGTGAAGGCGGCGCCGTCGGGGGTCCACTCCCGGACCACGCGACCTGCCAGGTCGCTGTCCAGTGACCAGGTCAGCCAACCGCCGTCGGGCACGACGGTGGTCGAGCCGTCGTCGCCCCGCGTGGTGATCTGGCCGGTGTAGCGCAGCCCGACCGCTTCTCCGGTGTGGTCGAGGTCGATGTGCCGGGTGATCCCCCCGGGCAGCGCGTGCTTGACGAGGCTGCCGTCGGGGTCGTAGGCCGCCGCGGCGGAGCGGGTGGTGCCGTTCCGGGTGACGTCGACCTTGGTGGGCAGCCCCCGACGCTCGGCCTGACCGTTCGCGTCGGTGCCGTCGTAGCTGTACCGGGTGGTGGTTCCGGTGGGGTCGGTGACGGTCGCGATCCCGCCCGCGGCGTCGTAGGTCGTGGTGGTGGGCGCGTCGCCGGAGGGCTGGTAGGTGGTCTGGCGACCCCACCCGTCCTGGGTGGTCCTGGTCGTCGCGGCGGTGGAGCCGTCGGCATCGCGAGCGGTGACGGTCGTGACCTCGCCGGTGGACGGGTCGTAGGCGATCTCCTTCCGGGTGACCGGCGTGGAGCCGGACAGTCCGGTCACGGCGGTGGACACCGACTGCGGCCTGCCGTCGGGGCGGTAGGACGTCGTGGTCGTACGGGTCACCGGGCCGGAGGTCTCGACCACGGTGGTCGGGGCGAGCAGGTAGTCGTAGCCGGTGGTCGAGACCGAGGGCAGCGAGGGTCCCGAGGTCGGGGCCGCCGCCGGTTGGCTCCGGCAGACCAGGCCCGCCCACTGCGGTTTGGCACCGCACTCGGGGACCGCGGCGTTGGCCTCGGTGGTGTAGTGGACGGTGCGGACCGTGCCCGCGTCGTGTCCGTCCGAGGCGGGTTGGCGGGTCTCGACCACGCGGCCCTCGGCGTCGTAACGGGTGGTCTTGACGATGTCACCCGCGGACACGGCGCCGTCGCGATCGACGTCGGTGGTGCTCGTGCTGGGCAGGCCGAGCGCCCACCCGTCCGGATCGCCGGCCACCGTCGGCGCGTAGCCGGTGAAGGAGCGGGCCAAGACCTCGACGTCGGTGCCGGTACCCGGGTCGTGGACCCAGGACGTCTCGCTGGTCCGCAGCCGGTAGGGCATGCCGGTGGCGGCGTTGATGCCCCCGTTGGGCGCGTTCTGGTCGTAGTCGGCCTTGGTGTGGACGCGCAGCCACTCGATCTCGCCCGAGCGCAGGGCGGCCCAACGCGCGGGGCCGAACGTCTCGGTGACCATCGTGCCCGCCGGGGTGAGCACCCTCGCCCCGTCGAGGATGTCGGCGTTGTAGACGGTGATCGTGGCCAGGTGGTCGGTCGCCGCTCCCGCCGGGAGTCGCCCGTCGACGACCACCCGCAGCGCACGCTCGTCCAGCTCCCGGACGACGTTGCCGCGGGGGTCGTAGTCGGTGGCGGTGAACTGCCAGGCGCCGGCGCCGTGCTGAGCGGTGTTGACCGCGTAACCCTGGCCGTCGGTGTAGTGCAGTTCGGCGTGCTCCCAGTCTCCGCTGCCGATGTCGGCCGGCGAGGTCGAGGTCACCGGGTGCCCGGGCCCGAAGACGGCGAACCCGGTGGTCGGGGCCGAGGCCTGTCCCCACCGCTGCACCGAGCCCGCCGACAGGTCGGGCAGGCCGGGCCCGGTGGTCGGCACGCCGTAGACGAACGAGGCCAGCGTCGCGGTGCCGCCGGTCGGGTCGCCCGCCGGGCGGTCACGCTGCACCGAGGCCAGCTTCACGTTCGGTGCGGCCGTGTAGGTCAACCGGTAGGGCACCTGTCCCGCCGGTTTGACGGAGGTGATCCGGTTCGCCGAGTCGTAGCCGTAGGCGGTGGCCAGGCCGTTGCGGGGGTCGGTGGCTTCGGAGAGCCTGCCGCTCGGGTCGTAGGAGTAGGAAGCCACCTTGGTGGAGTCCATGCCCGCGCCACCGGCCTTGTCCGGGTGGAACGTCTCCAGCCACACGGCGACGAGCCTTCCGTTGGCCGACCCGGACGTCCCGTATTCCATGCGCAGCGATCGGCAGCCGACGGCGCCGGTGTACGCGCCCGCACCGTCAACGCACGTCACTCCGGGGGCGGCCGGGGCGATGATCCGCACGACGCGGCCGTTGGTCGCGTCGTACAGGTGGACCGCCGTGGAGGCGACTCCGGCCTGCGCCACGGTCGAGGCGCGGAACCTGCCCGCCGCGGCGGACGTCGGCGCGGTGGCGGGGGTGGTGGTGAAGGTGGTGGTGGTTCCGTCGTCCTCGGTGTAGGCGATCGTGGTCGACGCGCCGCTGCCGGTGACGGTCAACCGCCCGCGCCCGGCGCTGGTCTCCTCGTCGGCGGGCACCCAGGCGCCGTTCTGCAACGTGGCCGTGGTCCGCCGCGTGCCGTCCGGGGCTTGGAACAACTGCGTGGTGTCCTTGCCGTCCACCAGTGCCAGGGTCCCGTCGACGCGGGTGTTGTCCACGACCCGCAGGTCTGCGGCCCCGACACCGGCTCCGTCGACCGCCGCGGTCCAGCCCGGCCCGAAGATCCCGTTGACCGCGTCGGTGGGGCCCGCGAATGTCGAGTGCGACCGAGCGACCGTCAACGTCCCGGTGTAACCGGCGACCTCGACGTCGGTGGCCTCGGTGTGGAACTCGCCGGTCCACAACGCCATCTCGCCCGGCCCCGCCTCGGCGGTCGGGAAGCCGTTGCCGAACGCGTGCGGCACGCGCAGCACCGTGGTCCTCGACTGCGACCACGTGCACTGCGTCGAGGCCGAGTAGACCAGGCACACCTGCACGTCCAGCAGGGCGGGCAGGCGCTCGTCCAGTGGTGTGGGCTGGAGTCCGGCGGTGCCGGGGTCGGAGTCGAGTTGAGCGTCCTGGGTTTCGGCTCGGGTGCTCCAGGTGCCGGACACCGCGACGCCGGCGGCACCGTTGTCGGTGACGGTCAGAGGGGCGTTGGTCGCTGTGTTCCAGCCGGTGGTCTCACTGCTGCCGCCGTAGCCGGACAGTCGCCACTTGAGCGTGGCGGTGACGCTGCCGGAGGTGCCCTTGGGTGGGCCGGAGGCGGTGATGCGGACTCCGTCGGTGGTCGTCGTGCGCGGAGCGGTGGACGGGCTGGTCATGTTCGCGCCGCCGTAGCCGAAGGAGTAGCCGCCCAGGCCGGACAGCAGGCCGGACGGGGTTTCGGCGCGCACGGCGATGGAGTGCTGGCCCGGGGTGCGGGGGAGGGTGACGGTGACCTTGCCGTCGCCGCCCATGCTGGTCGGGGTGATCTTGAGGTGGCCGGGTGGGCCGCCGGTGAAGTTGGTCGGGTAGGGCTTGGTGTCGACGTTGACCCGGACGTAGCCCGGGGCGCTCCAGCCGGTGCCGGTGGCGGTGATCGTGCAGGTCACGTCGGTGGTCGGCGGGGTGTCGGTCCAGGAGCCGTTGGGGTACGGGCAGGACACGGTGGGCACGGCCGGGGTGGTGGCGGCGATGCGCACCAGGGCCCAGGGCGACCAGCCGGACTTGAGGAAGCCGTCGGTGGTGCGGGCTCGGACGACGATGGCGGTGTTGTCGGGCAGGTCGGCGTTGGGTTGGCAGCCGGCCGTGGTGCCCGAGGGGTAGGACGAGCTGGTGCAGGTGGCCTTCAGCGTGGCCGCGGTGCCGGCGGTGGAGGTGTGGAACTCGAACTCGTAGCGCACGTTGTTGCCGTCGGCGTCGGTGCCCTTGGACGACACCCAGGTGCGGCGGTTGGCGGTGTAGAGGTAGGTGGAGGCGCCGGGCGCGGCGTAGGAGACCGCGTTGACGATCATGGGTTTCGCGGGGACCGTCGGCGGGCGGTTGTAGGTGTAGGAGATGTACGGGTCGGCGGAGCCCTCGCTGGAGTGGAACCTCTTCCAGGAGTTGGAGTCGGACTCGTTGCCGGCCATCAGCACCATGCCGCCGACGGTGTAGGTCGCATTCGACCAGGCCTGCACCAGCGGGGTGATCGGCACCGACATCCGGCCCGCCGGGCAGCCGCTGTCGTGGCCCTTGGCGACGTTGGTCGAGCCGTACTGGGAGCCGATCGTGGGCTGGGAGGTCCAGCGCGTGGCCGTGGAGGCGAGCTGCGCGCTGCGGACGATCATCGTGGACGGCGTGCACGAGTAGGACCAGGTTTCGAACAGCGACAGGGTCGCGCCGAGGATCTGCTTGCCCTTGAACGGGGCCACCGGGACGTTGAGGAACGACCGCGCCTTCACCGCGCCGCCGTTGTAGGTGCCCAGCTTCAACTCCGGCGAGGTCGACTGGTCGCTGGTGTAGTCCGATTGCGCCCAGGTGTCGAAGTTCGGGAACGCGTTGGCCACCGCGTAGGTCGGGTCCACCGTGATCGGGAAGGACCGCTTGGCGTCCAGCACCCACGCCGGGTCGGGCGCGACCACCAGGTGCTCGCCCTCGACGCGCAGGTCCACCCTCGCGCGGTTGACCGGTTCGCCGCTGCGCTGGTCGATCTCGGCGTCCCACATGTACGCGACCGGGATCGAGGAGTGGACCTCGCCCTTGTCGTCCAGGAACGCGATCGCGCCGTCGGGTTCCTGCCGCACGGTCAAACCCTTGATCCGCAACGGGATTCGCCACACCGGCGCGGCCGTGGGCCGGTTCTTGACGACGAAGTCGTACTCGAACCCGGACCGGCGGGTGTGCACGAGGAAGTCCACGCCCGGTTCCACGTCGGCGTAGCGGGCTTTCGTGCCGTCCAGCTCGGGCTTGGGCAGCGGCCAGGGCGCGTCCCAGCGGACCTCGCGCGCGCCGTCCTGCGCCGCGGCGGCGACCAGCAGGCCGCCCGCCTTGGCGTGGTCCTTGCCCAGCTTCACCCGCAACGGGTGTCCGCCGGGCGCCACGGTGCCGTCGCGGTCGCGCCGCCAGGTCAGGTCCACGTCCTTCCACCGGCCCTCGGACGTGCGGAACCGCACCGCGCCCGAGTGCTCGTCGGTGGTCATCGTCCCGTCGGGGTTGGCCCAGGTCGTGGACGACCCGGTGCGCAGCGACTCGACTTCGACCTTGGACCCCTGCGCCCGCGCGCTGACCGCGGCCGACACGACGTCCGGGCGGGACTGCACGACGGGACCGGCGGCCGGCGCGGGGTCGGGCGCGGCCACGGCCGGCGTTGTCGTGGTCTCGGCGGCGCCGGCGGTGAGGACCACGGCCAGCGCGATGGCGAGCAGCCTGGTCCGGCGCGGTAACGGTCGGTCGGTGGAGCGCGCCGACGATGCGGCCATGGTTCCCCCAAGTGGCGAAGGCGTGCGGACCGCGAGTCCCCCCGGCTCGCGGTCCTGCTTCACGTCAGTTGACGCAAGCGGCACTGACCGTAAACCTGTATTAAGGAACCGGTCAATGCGAGCAAATGAGTGAACCGTTCCCGCTTCACACCAGTTGGTGACGGACTACGCTGGGCCCATGTCCGACGACGTCGGTTCCCTGGCCGCCAAGGTCGACCACCTGTTCCGGACGGTGCGCCCGCGCGACGGCGGCGAGTACTCGTTCGAGGAGGTGGCGGCGGCCATCCGCGCCGGCGGCGGGCCGACGATCTCCGCGACCTACCTGTGGCAGCTGCGCAAGGGCCTGCGGGACAACCCGACCAAGCGGCACCTGGAGGCGTTGGCGGGCTTCTTCGGCGTGCCTCCCGCGTACTTCTTCGACGACGGCGCGGCCGAGCGCATCGACGCCGAACTCGCGCTGCTCACCGCGCTGCGGGACGCGCCCGTGCGGCAGATCGCCCTGCGCGCCAACGGCTTGTCCGCCAAGAGCCTGGAGGCCATCGCCGAGATGGTGGACCGGGTGCGCGAGCTGGAGGGGCTGCCCGAGACCGCCCCGCCGAGCGCGGGGTCGAGCGCAGGGTCGAGCGCAGGGTCGAGCGCGGAGCCGAGCGCAGGGTCGAGCGCGGGGTCGAGCGCAGAGCCGGGCACGGGGCCGTGAACCGGCGCCGGGCGCGCAGACGTCACGCGGCTCTGCTGCGCGACCTGCCCGCACCGGCGCCCTTCGACGCCCGCGAGCTGTGCCGGCAGGTCGCCGCGCTGCGCCGCCGGCCGATCCGGCTGCTGCCCATGACCGGCCTCGACGAGGTCTGCGGCCTGTGGATCGCCACCGACACCGCGGACCTGATCTTCCACGAGCGCGGGACCTCGCCGCCGCACCAGGACCACATCGTCCTGCACGAGCTGGCGCACCTGCTGTGCGACCACCGGTCGGCCTCGGTGGCACCGGCCGAACTGTCCCGCGTGTTGTTGCCTCATCTGGACCCGGCCGTGGTCCGGCGGGTGCTGGGCCGTGCCGGGTACACCTCGGAGGAGGAGTGGGAGGCCGAGACGCTGGCCTCGCTGATCCGCCAGCGCGACACACCCGCCACGACGTTCACCGGCCGCCTGCGTGACGCCCTCGACGGCGGCCGACATGGGTGACGCGTTGCGCCAGTGGGGTCCGGCCGTGCTGGCCTGGGCGGTGCTGCTGACCCGGCGCGGCGGCACCGGCGCGCGGCGCTGCCTGCGGTGGGTGTTCCTGGGCCTGGCGTGCTCGCTGACCGCGCAGATCCCGTTCACGACCGTGGTGGTGAGCCAGGTGACCGGGTCCGGGGACCTCGCGCGCCTGGTCAACCACACCGGCATGGTGCTCACCGCGTGGGCCGGGCAGGAGTTCATGGCCCGCATGAACGGCTACCCGCGCGGCCCGCGGTGGCAGGCGTGGTGGGCGGCGGCGGGGTTCGCGGTGATGTGCGTGTTCTTCGCCGCCACACCCGACCTGCGCCCGCAGTCGCCGTGGGTCATGGAGTACTGCCTGGCCTACGCCGCCGCGCAGTTGCCGGCGTTGACCACCGTGGTCGTCCTGGGCCTGCGGCACGCGCGTCGCGCCGGGGACCGCGTCCTGCGCACCAGCCTGCGCCTGGTGGTGGCCGGCACCGTGTTCGGAGTGCTGTACCTGGCCAACAAGACGATCCTGGCGATGAGCCCGCGCCTGGGCTTCGAGTTCGCGCCCAGCCGCACCCCGGTGGCCCGGGAAGCGTTGCCCACCACCGCGTACCTGCTCGTCCTGCTCGGTGCGGCACTGCCCACCGCGCTGGGCTGGCTGCACCACTACCGCCTGCACCGCCGCCTGGGCCCGCTGTGGCGCGCCCTCTACCGCGCCGAACCGGCGATCGCCCTCGACCCGCCGCGCGTGCCGGACGTGCTCGTGCTGCGCGACCTCCGCCTGCGGGTCTACCGCCGGGTCATCGAGATCCGCGACGGCCTGCTGGCCCTCCAGCCCTACCGCGACCCCGCCGTCACCGAGACCGTCCACGCCCAGGCAACCGAATCCGGCCTGACCGGCCGCGCCCGCGACGCCGCCGTGGAAGCCGCCACCGTCACCGCCGCCCTGCACGCCCACGCCACCAAGAGCGTCCCCGCCCGGTCGGGCCTCGTGCCCCACGGTGGCACGGACCTCGCCGACGACACCGCGTTCCTCGTCGCGGTGTCCCGGGCCTTCCGGAACGCCCGGCGCTCGCGCGTTCCGGACCGGCCTTCCCGGGCGCTGGACAGGCACCCGGCTCGACCGGTGACGGGACCCGCCGGTCAGCGGGGTCGTGGTGGTCGTTCGACGGGGTAGGGCAGGAAGGGCTCGTCGCCGGGGGTTCCGGTGCCGCGTGCGGTGGAGGAGCCGGCCGGGTAGAGGGGGTGCAGGTCGACCGGGGTGTGTCTGGGGGAGTTGGCGGCGATGTCGGTCAGGGCTTGTTGGCGTTGCTGCTCGGTGAGGCGGGACCAGGCGTTGGTGTCGTCGAGGCGGGACTGGAAGCTGTCCCAGGCCGCGGCGCGGTCGCGGATGTCGCCGGAGCGGGCGGCCGTGGAGTCGCCGTAGCGGTCGTTGTAGTCGCGCACTTGTTCGGTGTCGGCCGCGTAGAGCAGGAACAGTTGTTTGTCCGTGGTCGCGCCGTGCGGGTTCTCCGCGAGTTGGGCGAGGTGGTGGGCGCTGAGCCTGATGTTCTCCGCGGGGTTCTTCTCCACGTACGCGGCCAGGTCGGCGTCGCCGAGGTCGCCGAGGAACGTGCCGTCCTCGGTGGTGAAGGCCTCCCGGTTCCCGTTCATCACCTCGCGGATGGTGTCCATCTTCATGTGGGTGATGCCCAGCGACTTGTCGGGCTCGATCGTCTGCTGCGCCGTCCACTCCAGGAAGCGCCAGGTCTCGGTGAGCGGGCCGCCGTCCGGCTCGAAGTTCTGGTACCACTGCTGTTCCTGCCAGACGATCGCCAGCAACAACGACTCGCTGACACCGGTCTCGCGCGCGGCGCGGCGGACCGCGTCCATCAGCTCCGCCGGGATGTTCAGCGGGTGCAGCTCCCCCGCGCCGAGCAGGCGCAGGGCGATCTGCACCGGGTCGCCGGCCGCGGCGTCCAGCGCCCGGCGGACGGCGGCGGGGTCGGTCGAGCCGGTGAGGGCCGTGATCACCCGCAGCCGGCCGGCGGCCTGCTGGTCGGCCTGGTTGGCCGCGGTCAGCGCCGCCGACACCATCAGCGAGGCGCAGTTCACCGCCCACTTGCCCAGGTCGGTGTCGGTGTTGCCGGTGACCACGCCGGCTTCGCTGACACCCAGGCAGTACCGGCTCGCGAAGTCCAGCGCGTCCCCGAGTGCGCGTTGCGCGGCCTCGACGGCCTGGGCCAGCGCGCCGTAGGTGGACATCAGTCCTTCCAGGACGGTCGCGGCGGCTTCGTAGGTGTCCGCGTGCCGGGTGAACGACCGGGTGGCGTCCTCGCCTGCCTGGTCGACCCAGCACACCTGGAGGGTGCGGGCCACTTCGTTGCGCGCCAGGGACGACACGTCGTGGCAGTGGTGGGCGGCGTCGCGGGCGTCCTCGGCGGCGGTCCACCACAGCGCCGGTCGGGCGTTCCTCAGGTCGGAGACGGTCAGCGTCATCGCGTGAACCACTCGGCCTGGGCGCGCAGCGCGTCGCCGGCGGCCCGGTCGGCGTCGACGTAGGCGCCCATCGAGTCGTTGACCGCGTCGGCGGCGCGGTCGACCTCCTCGCCCAGCCGCCGCAACCGGGCTTGCCACGCCGACACGCACTCCGCGCTCGCGGTGGCGGCGAGCCAGCCGGGGTGCGGCGCCGCCGCGGCTTCCGCGCCGAGCAGCAGCGTCGACCGTTCGCCTTCCGCCCGGTCGCCGAGGAACTTCGTCGCGATGGTCACGACGGGTTCGATGATGGCGTCGAGGCCCCACACCATGTCCTGGTCCCCCTTCGGCTGTGGCTGCCCCGCCGAGCCTGCCGGAGCCAACATGAGATCCCGATGACAAGCGCGTCGGGTCAGGGGTTCTCGCCGGTGTGGACGACGTGTTCGGCGACGTCGCGGAGTTTGACGTTGCGGTGTTGGGAGGCGGTGCGCAGGCGGTCGAAGGCGGTGGAGGCGGTGAGGCCGTGGCGTTCCATCAGGATGCCGACGGCCTGGCCGACCACGCGGTGGCTGGCGACGGCGGCGCGGAGCTGGTCCTCGGTGAGGGCGCGCTGGTGGTCTTGTCGGGCGCGGTCGAGGGCGGCGGCCAACGCGTCGGTCAGGACGGCGGCCAGGAGGTGTTCGTCGGCGGAGACGCGGCGGGGCGCGGGGAACTGGACCCACACGCCGCCGGCCGGGACGGCGATGTGCAGGCCGGGCAGCACGTCGGGGCGGTCTTGGCGCTGTCGGCGGCCGGCGGCCCAGTCCCGGCGGGTGCGTTGCGGCAGGCCTGCCCAGGCGGTGGAGCCGACCTCGGTGATGACGGTGGCCGGTGGCCACTGGCGGCCGTGGGCGATCAGGACGGTCCCGCCGAAGGTCTCGCTGAAGCCGTGGACGCTGGTCGCGTAGACCTCGGCGAGGGGCAGCGGGGTGTTCAGGGCCGCGGCGAGGCGGGTGGCGGCGGCGCGGCGGGCGCGGTGGTCGCGTTCGCGCGTGATGTCGCGGACCGTGCCGACGACCAGCGGCTGGTCGCGGTGGTCGGCGACGACGGTGGTGGTGACCGCGACCCACACGTCGTGGCCGTCGGGGTGCCGGATGAGCAGTTCGCGCTCGTCGTCGGTCACCTCCGGCACGGGGGAGGGGTCCTTTCGGGTCAGGCCGGTGATGCGCTCGAACCGGTCGTTGACCTCGACGAGCGTGCCGGTCGCGTCGGCGACGAACACCCCGTCGTGCAACGAGCGCACCACGGCGGCACGCCACGCGGCGTCGCGGGAACGGGCACGGGCGCGTTCGAGGTTGGCCCGCAACCGGGTGAGCAGGTCGGCGGCGGAGAACGGTTTGACCAGGTAGTCGTCCGCGCCGGCGGCGAAACCCTCGGCGGCGGCCTCCTCGCCCGCGCGGGCCGAGAGCAGGACGACCGGCAGGTCGCGCAGCGCCGGGTCGGTCCGGATCGCGTCGAGCAGCCCGAACCCGTCCAGCCGGGGCATCATGACGTCGGCGAGCACCAGGTCCGGTCTGGAGCGGCGGACGCGGTCCAGCGCGTCGGCGCCGTCCTCGGCCAGTTCGACGTCGTAGTGCCCGTCGAGCAGGCCCAGCAGGTAGTCGCGCAGGTCGTGGTTGTCCTCCACGACCAGCAGCCGGTCGCGTCCGCCGGTGGTGGTCGGCGTCGGGCGGGGGTCGGTGGTCCAGGAGAGGGCTTCGTCCAGGTAGGGGGCGGGGTCGGTGGACCTCGCGCGGGGCGCGCTGACCGGGCCGGCCTCGCCGTAGGGGACGTGGACGGTGAACACCGACCCGGCGCCGGGGGTGGACTCGACGGTGATGGTCCCGTCGAGCAGCCGCACCAGTTCGGCGACCAGGGCGAGCCCGATGCCGCTGCCCTCGTGGGAGCGTCCCCGCGCGCCGCGCACCCGGTGGAACCGTTCGAACAGCCGCGGCAGTTCGTCGGCGGGGATGCCGGTGCCGGTGTCGGCGACCCGCAGGCGGGCGCCGTCGCCGGTGTCGCGCAGCTCGACGCGCACGTCACCGCGCAGGGTGTATTTGAGCGCGTTGGACAGCAGGTTGAGCACGATCCGGTCCCACATGTCCGGGTCGATGTCGGCGAGGCGGGGCAGTGCGGGGGTGTCGACGTGCAGTTCGAGTCCGGCGTGCCGCATGGCCTCGGCGAAGGTCAGGGCGATGGCGCGGGTGGCGCCGGCCAGGTCGACGGCCGTGCGCTCGGGGCTCAGCCGGCCGGCTTCGATGCGGGCGAAGTCGAGCATCCCGTTGACCAGCCGCCGCAGCCGGCCGGCGTTGCGGGCCACGAGCCGCAGGCGTTCGCGGTGCACGTCGGGCAGCAGGTGCGCCCGGTCGGTCAGCGCGTCCTGCACCGGGCCGGCGATCAGGGTCAGCGGCGTGCGCAGTTCGTGGCTGATGTCGGAGAAGAAGGTCGTCTTGGCGGCGTCCAGCTCGGCCAGTTCGCGGGCGCGGCGGCGTTCGGCCTCCAGGCCGCGCGCGCCGCCGATGCCGGTGCCCAGGTGCCCGGCGACCAGGTCGAGGAAGGACCGGTAGCCCGCGTCGAAGGGCCTGCGGTCGCTCGTGCCGACCACCAGCACCGCGCTGGGCGCGGACCGGCCGGGCTCGACCACCGGCACGACGTAGGCCGCGGCCGGCCCCGACGTGGCGTCCGGGTCGGCGAACACGGCCGTGCTCCGCCCGGTGCGCAGCACGTCGGCCACCGGCCACGCTTCCTGCGGGCAGTCCCCGGTCCGGGCCACCGGCCGGCCGGTCGCGTCGGCGAGGTGGACTTCGGCGAACCGGATGTCCTCGGCGTTGGCCGCCAGGACGTGCGCGGTGCGCCGGCACGCGTCCTCGGCGCTGGGCGCGTCCACCAGGTCGGCGGCCAGCGCGCCCAGGGTGCGCAGCCGCCGCTCGCCGACGATCTTCTCGGTGGTCTCGGTGACCGCGCAGAACACGCCGCCGGTGGAGCCGGACTCGTCCACGATGGGGCTGTAGGAGAAGGTGAAGTAGCACTCCTCGGTGAAACCGTTGCGGTCCAACGACAACAGCTGGTCGTCCGACCAGGTGGCGCCGCGCCCGGCCAGCACGCCGTCGAGCATCGGGCCGATGACGTCCCAGATCTCCGGCCAGACGTCCTTGCCGGCCGCGCCCAGGGCCCGCGGGTGCTTCGACGCGCCCAGGATGGGCCGGTAGGCGTCGTTGTAGATCATCACCAGCTCGGGTCCCCACCACAGCAGGATCGGGAACCGCGAGGTCAAGCAGACCCCCACGGCGGTGCGCAGGCTCTGCGGCCACGTCTCGACCGGTCCCAGCGGGCTCGCCGCCCAGTCGAACGACGAGACCAACGCCCCCATCTCGCCGCCGGTCTCCAGCACTCCCGCGCGCCACCGCTCCGGGTGCCCACCCGCCCGCATGCCCCTACCACCTCCACACCCACAACTGATCAAAGTGAACTACCCGGTTCGCCGCGCTCGCAAGCAGACGCGAGCCTGTCGCACGTGACCCCAACGGGTGGTAACACGGAACGTGCACGAGCCGATACGCACATATCCGGGTGCGGCCGTGTGCGCGACGGTCTCTTCGGTAGGGCTGTCCGCTGGGCGTGCCCGTCCGGACCGGTCGCGGTCCGCGTTGAGCAGTCAGCGCCCGCGACGGTCCGGCGTCCCTCGACCGATCAGGTGAACCGTCGCGGAGCGGCTGTTGCCGGGCGGGCGGGGGCGACGTAGATTCGCCGGACTCCGCCCGGCGCCGAGGCACCGCCTAGGAGAGGTGTTCCCATGGTCGACACCATCGCGAGCGCCACCGTCACGCTGCACCGGGGTGTGCCGGTCGTCGTCGTGAGCGGTGAGGTCGACGCGCACACCATCGAGTCGATCCGCGACCGGGTGTTCGGCGAACTGGACCGCGAGCCGCGCCGGCTGGTGCTGGACCTGACCGGTGTCGCCTTCCTCGGCTCCGACGGCTTGCAGCTGCTGGTGGAGACGACGGTCCGGGCGCGGCGCGCGGGCACCCGCGTGGTGGTGGCGGCCGGGCAGCGGGCGGTCCTGCACCCGCTGCGGCTGACCGAGTTGGACCGGGCGATCACGGTGCGGGACTCGGTCGACGACGCCGCGACCGCCGTGCTGTTGACGGGCTGACCGCGCGGTCGCAGTCCCTCTAAGGTGGACCGACGAGCAACCGGCCGATCACGCGGAAGGTGCCAGATGCCGGAAGAGCCTGTCGCCTTCCCGACCGCCTCGGTGCGGGACGGCCCGGTCGCCGGCGTGACCGTGGTCCGGGTCGTCGGCGAGCTCGACGCCGGCACGAGCGACGACGTGCTCGCCGTGGTGCTGGCCGAGGCGGAACGGGTTCCGGTCGGGCTGGTGCTGGACCTGGCCGGGGTGACGTTCTTCGGCTCGGCGGGGACCACGCTGCTCGTGCGGGCCCGGCGGGCCACCGGGCGGCGGGGAGCCGGGTTCGCGGTGGTGGCCGCGCACGGCGCGGTGCTCAAGACCGTGCAGGTCACCGAGCTGGACAAGGCGCTCGCGGTGTGCCCGGACCTCGACCGGGCGGTCGCGGCCGTGCTGGACCCCGCGTCGCGCTGACCGCCCCCCGGGGTCAGGCGGGACGGTGGACGACGTCGGCCCACACGGTCTTGCCGACGGCCTGGGCGGTGTGGCCCCAGTCGACGGACAGGGCGGCGACGAGGACCAGTCCCCGGCCGCGGGTGTCGGAGATGCGCGACCGGCCGAGCACCGGCGGGTCGCCCGACGAGTCCTCGACCTCCACGTGCACCCGCTCGGGCAGCACCGACAGGCGCAGCCACCGCGGTTGCCGGCTGTGGTCGTAGGCGTTGGTGACCAGCTCGGTGACCACCAGCAGCAGGTCTTCCAGGGGGTCCCCGGCCACTTCCGGCGCCGCCGCGCGCACCCATCGCCGCACCTCGGCCATCTCCGGCCGCGCGGCCAGGTCCAGCGCCCGCGACCGGGCCGCGGATCGCGGCACCTCGGTGGCGCTCACCTCCGCATCACATCACGCTCCTGACTCAAGGGCCGACCCGGACACCCCGAACCCGCCCCCGGCCGCGTACCCGGCCGCGTACCCGGCCGTGCCCCGCCGGCCGGCGCCAGCATCGCACGAACGCCGCCGGACCGTAACCCGAACCTCCGTCGGCGGGCTCGGCAACCGTCACCAGCCTGCTCCGTTCGGCGGTCAGGGCCGGGTGCCGGTCGCGGTCCACTCGTCCTGCACGGCGGAGGGCCGGCCGTAGAGGAAGCCCTGGGCGTAGCCGCACCCGGCGGCGCGCAGCCAGTCGGCCTGCTCGACGGTCTCGACGCCCTCGGCGACGGTCGTGGCGCCGAACGCGCCCGCCAGGTCGATGATGCACCGGACCACGCCGCCGGTGCGGGGGTCCTCCAGCGACCACGTGAACGACTTGTCGATCTTGATCACGTCGAACGGGTAGCGCTGGAGGTAGCTCAGCGAGGAGTAGCCGGTGCCGAAGTCGTCGAGCGCGACCCGCACCCCGGTCTCGCGGATGCCGGTGAGCACGCGCATGGCGGCCTCGTCGGCCCACACCGATTCGGTGACCTCGATGGTGAGCAGGTGCGGGTCCAGACCGGTCGAGGCGAGCAGCGCCGTCACGTCGGCGGCGAACCCGGTGTCGGCCAGCTGCCGGGTGGACACGTTGACGGTCACCCCGAGCGGGCGTCCGGCGGACTGCCACCCGGCGGCCCGCGTGCACGCCGAGGACAGGACGTGCCGCCCGAGCGGGACGATCATCCCGGTCTCCTCCGCCAGGGGGATGAACTCCTGCGGTGGGGTGAGGCCGTGACCGGGGCGCTGCCACCGCGCGAGCGCTTCGGCGCCGGTGACCCGCTGGTCGTCCAGGGCGACGATCGGCTGGTAGTGCACGACGAACTGGTCGGTGCCCAGTGCCGCGCGCAGGTCGTCCTCGGCTTGTTGGCGGGCCCGGACCTGGTCGCCGAGCCGCCGGTCGAACACGCGCACCCGGTTGCCGCCGTCGCGTTTGGCCGCGTACATGGCGATGTCGGCGTCGCGGAGCAGGGTTTCGCCGGCTTCGGGGGCCGGTGCGGAGGTGGCGATGCCGATGCTGGCGCGCATCGGGTCGTCCGCGGTCGCGTCGGCCAGGGCGGTGAGCACCGTGCGTGCCAGCGTCACGGCGTCGTCGTTGTCGTGGTGTGCCACCAGGACGGCGAACTCGTCGCCCCCGAGGCGGGCGACCGCGCCGGTGCCGGCGACGGCGGTGCGGATGCGGTCGGCGGCGGTGCGCAGGTGCGCGTCGCCCACCGCGTGCCCGCCCCGGTCGTTGACCTCCTTGAACCCGTCGAGGTCGACCACGAGCAGGGCCACGGGGTGGGACCGGGTCAGCTCGCGGTCGAGCAGTTCCAGGAAGTGGCTGCGGGAGATCAGCCCGGTGAGCTCGTCGCGTTCGGACCGCAGGCGCAGCTGGTCCTGGAGGGTGCGCTGGTCGGTGATGTCGACGGCCGCGACCACCAGGTGGTCGCCGTCCGACAGCGGCACGGCGGCGGTGTGCAGGGCGAGGACCTGCGCGCCGAGGTGCACCTCGACCGGTCTCCCGGTCGGCTCGGCGCAGCCGCGGGCGCAGGTGGTGATGTCGGGTTCGTGCTCGCACGGGACCCTGCCGCCGTGCGGGGCGAGGAGGCGTTCGGCTCGTTCGTTGCACATCGCCGCGACGCCGGCGCCGTCGAGCACGGCGATGCCGACCGGGCCCGCCCGCAGCACGGCGTGGACCATCCGCCCGGACTCGTCGGCGCGCAGCAACGCCTCCTGCGCCAGCCGGGCGGCCCGCGCGGTCTGGTGCAGGGCCGTGACCGCGACGACCAGCCCGATCAGCGGCAGCAGCGCCGGCATGGCGCCCTCCACCGTGAGCCCGTCGCGCCAGGCGCCCGCCGCGCCGACGACGGCCACACCGGAGCCGACGAGGTACCCCGCCACCGCGCCGACCGCCTTGACCGGCAGCGCCTCGTCCCCGCCGCCGACGAGCGACCGGCGGATGGTGACCGCGAACAGGAAACCGATGATCGGCTGGACGGAGTCCAGCACCTGGCAGGCGGTCGCGACGCAGAGCGCCTCGACCGCCGCGCCGGTCCAGCCGTCGTGGTCGGGGCGCGCCAACCACGTCGTGAGCGTCGTCGCGGCCAGCGCCGCGGCCGCCCACCCGAGCGGTGAGCAGGCGAAGAGCAGTTGCGCGATGAAGGCGATGCCGCCGAGCCAGCAGAACCACAGGGTCGCGAGCCGCACCCTGGCCACGCTCGCCGCGGGCCACACGGGATCCGGCTGACCCGGTAAGCCGGGCGGCTTGCTGTCCGATCCCACCAAGTGCCCCCGAATGAGACGCGACTACGTGACCAGCCGGGGAACATACACGCTCAGTTGCCATTCGCACACGCTCCGGTCGCGGGGCGCGGCCGGGCGATCTACGCGGAATGCGGCGCGGTCACTCTCCGCGCCGGAGCGAAGGAACCTTTCTAGCAGAGCCGAACTGGTTCTTTCGGGTGACTCGTCATGCCGGGTGCCGCGGCGGGTGTGACGCTGCCGGGGTGGAGTCGGAAGCCGACTGCGAGGTCTGTGGCGACACAGGCACGATGACGTGGATGCAACCCGTGCCGGACGGTCACGGCGGTTTCGTGCTCAAGCAGGTCGAGCACCCGTGCGCCTGCCCGCGGTCGAGGTGGTGGCGACCGCCCGCGGCCGAGTCGCGGGTCGTGATCGACCCCGATGACCGGGTGTCGGTCGGGAACGTCGCGCGGGCCAACGCCCACCACCGCACCGACTGGTCCAGACCTCTATAAACGTCGGCGCGGCCGACCCGGGCCCTGCGGGTCTCCCGGCCTCCGCACGTCCCGGGGGTATGGTCGGCATGGGAAGCGTCCGCCCGGCTGTGGCCGGCAGGGCTCGCGCTCGCCCCTGTGCCGGCCGCTCGGGCGCGCAGATCGGGACGCGGACGGAGTCGGCCCATGGCCGCTGAGCACGTTTCGGAAGTCCGGCTCCACGTGTTGGAGGCGATCACCGACAGCGCCCTGCGCGAGTTGGACCTGGACAAGCTGTTCGAGGTGCTGCTGGGCCGGGTGCGCGAACTGCTGTCGGTGGACACCGTGACCGTGCTGTTGACCGACGCCGGCGGCGAGCAGTTGGTGGCGCGGGCGACCCGCGGGCTGGAGGAGGAGGTCTTCCAGGGGGTGCGGGTGCCGGTCGGGTCCGGGTTCGCGGGGCGGGTGGCGCAGCGCCGGGAGCCGGTGCGGATCTCGCACGTGGACGAGTCCACGGTGGTCAACCCGCTGCTGTGGCGGCGGGGCCTGCGGGCGATGCTGGGCGTGCCGATGGTGGCGGGCGGCGACCTCGTCGGCGTGGTGCACGTCGGGTCGCTGGTCGACCGGCGGTTCACCGACGAGGAGGTCGACCTGCTGCGGCTGATCGCGGACCGGCTCGCGGTGGGCGTGCACGCGCACCGTTCGCGGGCCGAGCGGGACGCCGCCGAGTTGCTGCAGGACAGCCTGCTGCCGGGACGCCTGCCCAAGCCGCGGGGCTGGGACCTGGCCGCCCGGTACGTGCCGGGCGCGGGCAGCGGTGTCGGCGGCGACTGGTACGACGTGTTCGAGCTGCCCGGCGGGCGCATCGGCCTGGTGATCGGTGACGTGGTCGGCCACGGGCTCGCGGCGGCGGTGGTGATGGGGCGCCTGCGCAGCGCGCTGCGCGCCTACGCCCTGGAGTACGAGGACCCGGCCGAGGTGTTGGGCAAACTGGACCGCAAGGCCACCTACTTCGAGCACAACACGATGGTGACCGTGGCCTACGCGGTCATCCACACCGCGACCGCCCGCATGGCCGTGTCGGTGGCGGGTCACCCGCTGCCGGTCGTGGCGTCGCCGGGCCGGGACACCGTGCTGGTCGACGCCGTCGTGGATCCCCCGATCGGTTTCAACCTGGCCACCACGGGCCGCCACACCGCCGCGGTGGACCTGCCGCAGGGGGCGCTGGTGGTGCTCTACACCGACGGTCTGGTCGAGCGCCGGGACAAGGACTTGGACGAGGGCGTGGCCCTGCTGCGCCGCTCGGTGACCGCGACGCCGGCGGAGACGGCGTGCGTGCGGGTCATGGCCGAACTCGTCGGCGACCACGCCGCGGCGGACGACATCGCGCTGCTGGCCGTCCACCGCTCGCCCGGGACCGTTCTCAACTAGCCCGACCGCAGTTCATGAGGGGCCGTGGGCGTGCCGCACCGGACGCGGCGAACGCCTCCAGGCACGGTCCCTCGTCGTTCTGGAGTCGGAACAACCAGCAGCCGCGACTGTCCGTTGGACGTCGCGATCAGCCGAACGCGCGTGTTCCGGCAGGGGCGGTCACGACGCGGCGCTGTCCCCCGCGGAGCCCGGGCGTTGCCGTGGCCGGCGTGGGGCTGCGGGAGTGCCGGGGACGTTGTTCCACCGCAGGATGTCCTCGGCGGTTGTGCCGGCGCCGGTGTCGGCGGCGGCGCGCAGCGCGGCCCGTGCGGCACCGCCCGGGGTGGCCGGGGGGATCACCAGCAGTCTGGTGCGGCGGCGGTGCGGCCCCATCATCGTGACGATGTGGGGTTGGGCGGTGCGGAAGCCCGCCAACTCCACCACCGCGTCGTGGACGGTGAGCCGGCGAGCGCCGGCGTCCCACGCGTCCAGGTGGAACGACACCCGCAGCACCGGCAGGCCCAGCGCGGCCATGGCGGCGATCAGCGGCGGGAACTCGGTGGCGGGGTCGGTGGACCGCGGCCACCAGCCGCCGTCGACCCAGCCCTCCGCCCCGGAGTTCGGCGTCAGCGTCCACCGGCATTCGGGCTCGGTGGTCGGGTGGGTGGTGGGATCGGACTGGTCCATCTCGACGGTCCCGCCTCCGGCCGGAGGCGGCCGGACATCGTGGTGCGTCCGAGGGCGGCGCCGGCTCGGACGTCGGCGCGCGATGTGCCCCGGTAGGGCCTCACACTACGCCGAAGAACACCGGAAAACCGGTTCCGGTGAAAATCCGGTCTGCGGTCCGACCGGTCGGCCGAATTTCTCGGGACTCCACTTCCCGGCAGGAGTGCGATCGCCTTGTTCATCGATCGCTCCTGGCGACATGCCGCTCGGCGGTGCGGTCTCCCCGCATGGATCTCTCGGGCGCTGGGGCGGTCCTGTGCTTCGACCTCCTTCGAATCCTCCGACTGCACCGCACGGGGGAGTTGGGGTGCGAAGTCGTCGGGGTGGGTTCTCGGTCCGGGCGGAGGGGTGATCGGCCGGGGTGGTGGTCGCCGTCTGCGGACCTGCTGCTCGTCCGATCGTCTTGCGTGGTGACGGGCAGGGTCTCGATTCCACCATGACGAATTTCGCCCGGTCCGCTCCTCGTGGAAATCCTCCGGGCGTGCCGGCAGTTTCGGTTTTCGGTGATTCTCAGCGAAATTTCAGCGGGAAATCCGCCGGCGCGGCGTAGCGTGGGCCTGGTCGAGCTGTCCGTGCGTCGTGCTCGACGAGGAGCCAGACCGGCCGGATCACCCGGCCGGGGACGGCACACCCCGTGTGAGACCGGGGCCGCCCGCCGCCACCCCACCGGCCCACGATGGCCGCCGAGCAGCCTCGACCGAAGTCGGACGAGGTGCTCACCCAGGGGGCATGCCGGCGATGCGGGCGAGCCCGGCCGGAGGACCTGTCCACCGAACCTCCCACGCTGCCGTGGGCGGTTCGGCTGGTCCTCAAGTGTCCACATCGGACTGAACCGGTGCCCGGGTGACAGCCGCCCTCCAGCCCTGAAAGGCATTGGCATGGCTCGAACCTTCGGGTTCCTCAGCACGTTCCCCCCTACGCAGTGCGGCCTGGCCACGTTCACCGCCGCGCTGCTGCACCACCTGATCGCGGTGACCCCGGAAGCGCGGGGGCGGGTCGTCCGCGTGCTCGCCGACACCGACCGGCCGCGGGGCGCGACGCCGCCCGTGGTGCACGAGATGGCCGCCGGCGGTGTCGAGGCGGCTGCTGAGTCGCTCAACGACTGTGACGTGGTCGTGGTGCAGCACGAGTACGGCATCTACGCCGGCCGGGACGGCGAGGACGTGCTCGGTGTCCTCGCGCGGCTGCGCGTGCCGGTGATCGTCGTGCTGCACACCGTCCTCACCGAGCCCACGCCGGGACAACGCCGGGTGCTGGAGGACGTGGTCGGCCAGGCGGACGCGGTGGTGACCATGTCGGTGGCGGCACGGGACCGGCTGCTGGCCGGGTACGCCGTCGCGCGCCCCGAGGACGTGGTGGTCATCCCGCACGGGGCGCTACCGGTCGACGCGCCGCCGTTCGCGCCGCGCGAGGGCCGGCCGCTGATCCTCACGTGGGGGCTGCTCGGGCGCGGCAAGGGCGTCGAGTGGGGCATTTCCGCCCTGGGGATGCTGCGGGACCTGAACCCGCGCTACCTGGTGGCCGGTCAGACCCACCCGAAGGTCCTGGCGTCGGAAGGCGAGGCCTACCGCACGCACCTGCGTGAGCGGGCCGCCGCGTTCGGCGTCGCGGACCTGGTCGAGTTCGACGCGACCTACCGGCCGGTGGACGCGCTGGCCGAGCTGGTCGGCCGCGCCGACGTCGTCCTGCTGCCCTACGAGTCCTCCGAACAGGTCACCTCCGGCGTCCTCATCGAGGCCGTGGGCGCGGGCCGGCCGGTGGTCGCGACGCGGTTCCCGCACGCCGTGGAACTGCTGGCGGGCGGGGCGGGGCTGGTGGTGCCGCACCGCGACCCGGTGGCGATCGCCGCGGCGCTGCGGCGGGTGCTGACCGATCCAGGGCTGGCCGCCGGGATGGGGGAGCGGGCCAGGGGGCTCGCGCCGAGCGTGAGCTGGCCCGCCGTCGCGCGCGGCTATGCGGGCCTTTCCGAGCGGCTCACGGCCACCCGGGTGGTGACCCCGCTGTGAACGGCCCGAGCTTCGCCCACCTCGTGCGGCTCAGCGACGACGTGGGCCTGCACGAGCACGCCCTGGGCCCGCTGCCGCTGCGCGAGCACGGCTACTGCCTGGACGACGTGGCGCGCGGCCTGGTCGTGCTGTGCCGCGAGCCGGACCCGCCCGCGGAGCTGGTCACGCTGCTGGAGCGCTACCTCGCCTTCACCGCCCACGCGCAGGCCGCGGACGGGCGCTTCCACAACCGGCTCGGCCACGACCGGGTGTGGCGGGACGAGCCGGGCCTGGGCGACTGGTGGGGCCGCGCCCTGTGGGGCCTGGGCACCGCCGCCGCCCGCGCGCCGCTGCCGTGGGTCCGCGCGGCGGCTCTGACCTGTTTCGACGCGAGCGCCCACCACCGCCCGCCGTCGGTGCGCGCGATGTGCTTCGCCGCGCTGGGCGCGGCCGAGGTGCTGCGCGTCGCCCCCGACCACGAGCTGTCGCGGAAGCTCCTGGCGGACGTCCCCGCCGTCGTGGGCGGCCCGGACCGGGCGGTGCCGTGGCCGTGGCCAGAAGCACGCCTGTTCTACGCCAACGCCGCGCTGCCCGAAGCGCTCATCGCCGCCGGCGAACTGCTGCGCGACCGCGACGTCCTCGACGACGGCCTGTGGCTGTTGGCGTGGCTGCTGACCGTGGAGTCCCACGGCGACCGGCTCTCGCCCACCCCCATGCACGGCTGGCGCGCCGGCGAGCACCGCCCGGCGTTCGACCAGCAGCCCCTCGAAGCCGCCGCGCTGGCCGACGCCTGCGCCCGCGCCCACCGGGTGACCGGCGACCGGGCGTGGCTGGCCGGGGTCCGGCGCGCGGTGGCGTGGTTCGGCGGCGACAACGACGCCGGGGTGCCGCTGCTGGACGAGGAGACCGGCGGCGGGTGCGACGGCCTGTCGCGCGACGGGCGCAACCGCAACCAGGGCGCCGAATCCACGCTCGCCCTGCTCTCGACCCTCCAGCACGCCCGCGCGTTCACCGGGAGCGCAGGGTGAGCGCCCTGGTCACCCGCGGTCGGGTGCGGCTGCGGCCCGATCCGCGCCGGGTCGTCACGAGGCTGTTCGTGCCCGGGGAGGAGAAGCCCGAGCACGAGTCCCGGTCCGCGGCGGTGATCCGGCGGGTGATGGCGCTGGACGAGGACGCCGTGGAGGCGGCGTTGACCCGCACGGTGAAGCTGTTCGCGCGGCGGCACCGCGACCTGCGCGAGACCTTCGCCGACCACTTCGCGAGCGTCAGCCACCGCCTCGACGCGGGCGTGGAGCTGTCGGAGGCGCGGCGGATGCTGATCGGCGCGTACTTCACCCACGAGTACTCGGTGGAGGGGGCGGCGCTGTGCAACCCGTCGCTGGTCGCGCACCCCGACCAACAGGGCGTGCCACGCGGCCACCTGCGGTGCGTGCTCAGCGTGCGCGGCATCGGCGAGGGCCACCTGTCGTCGGTGGGGTTCCGCACCGCCGTGATCGCGCCCGACGGCACGCTCACCGTCACCCCGCCCTCCGCGTTCGCCACGGTCGGCGTGCGGCGGGAACCGGTGCACGACAAGGAGCTGTTCCGGGGCAAGCTCGCCGAGTTCGGCCACGACGACGAGGTCTCCGCCGTGCTCAACCGATACCTGCCCGAGCGCTTCACCGGCCGCGACCTGGACCTGCTGCTGGCCACCCTGCACCCCGGCCTGGTCGCCCGGCAGGAGGCGCACCGCACGGTCGAGCTGATCCGGTGGATCGCCGCGTGCAACTACACCGCCGAGTTCGCCGAGGACACCTCCCTGAGCGAACGGGTGCTGTGGCCCACCGGCCCGTCCGAGCGTCACGGCATGGAAGACGCCCGCTTCGTGCACTTCACCGACGACGACGGCGAACACACCCACTACGCCACCTACACCGCCTACGACGGCGTGGACGTCGCGCCACAGCTGTTGGAAACCAAGGACTTCCGCACCTTCCGCGTCACCCAGACCACCGGTCCGGGCGCGCGCAACAAGGGCATGGCGCTGTTCCCCCGGCGCATCGGCGGCCGGTACACGGCCCTGTCCCGCGGCGACGCCGAGAGCACCTTCGTGACGACCTCCGACGACCTGCGCTGCTGGACGACGTTGCAACGCGTGGCGCGACCGTCCCGGGACTGGGAACTGGTGCAGGTCGGCAACTGCGGCTCGCCCATCGAGACCGCCGAGGGCTGGCTCGTGCTCACCCACGGCGTGGGCCCCATGCGCGTCTACTCGATCGGCGCGATGCTGCTCGACCTCGACCACCCCGAGCGGGTCTTGGCGAGCCTGCCCGACCCGCTGGTAGTCCCCTCGACCGAGGAACGCGACGGGTACGTGCCCAACGTCGTCTACTCGTGCGGCGGGCTGCTGCACGGCGACACGCTCGTCATCCCTTATGGCACAAGTGATTCCTCCATCGCGGTGTGCACTACGTCGCTATCGGCGCTGTTGGCCGCGATGCGGCGTAGGATGGAGTGACCGAGGGTTTGTCGCGTGTCGACGGTCAAGCCGGCTCCGCCTTGGGCGCACGACGACATCCGGCGGGCTTCTCCGCGTCGTCGGAGACAGGAACCACCACCATGACCCTTGAACTGCTCACCCCACCCGTCGAGGCCGCTGTGCGGTTGTCGATGAAACCCGAGGCGCGCTCCGGTGGCGCGGTCGACGGCACCTGGTGGCCCCGCTCGGCCGACCCCATGACCGAGTTCCCGCCACTGCTCGCCGTCCTCGGCGCGGACGGCCGGATCCGCCGCGTCACCTACCACCTCGACGCCTGGGAGCCGGCCGCCCGCAAGCTCGTAGCCGGGGGCATCACCGTGCGGATGGAGGGCTTCCACTCCATCCAGCCCGACACCGTCACCCTGGTCGGTTTCGACCACACCCGCATCCGGCTGCTCGTGGTCCCGCCGGGCACGCCCGGTGGTGTCGCGCGGGCGGTGCTGCGGTCCGCGGCGACTTCGAACGCCACCGCGACCGTCGAGGAGATCCTGTCCTCGAACGGCGCGACACCGCGCACGAACCCCGAGCACGCGCCGCGCGGGAAGCGGGAAACCATCGACGAGGACCGCTGGGAAGGCGACGGCGGGCACTTCTAGTACTCCAGCCGCAGTTCGTGATCATGTTCTGCTAGCTTGTCGATCTTGTGTTGGTTGATGAGGACATCCAGGCGTGGGTGAGCGGCTTGGACG
>NZ_BAAABU010000012.1:0-210787 GCF_039521145.1 Saccharothrix mutabilis subsp. mutabilis | reverse complement strand
GTTGTCCAGTCAATCTCAAAGGAAACCTCTTGACGAGGTTCATAAATTTACTGGCTATTCGGCACGCTGTTGAGTTCTCAAAGAACACGCGCTCACCGTCACTCATCGCTTCTTGCGACTTGATCTGGGGCTGATGTTCGCCGCGCTCCGTTCCGGCTCTTTCGTTCCGGCCCGTTCCGCGCTGGCAGAGAGAAAGTTACACCCCGCCCAACGCGGAGACAAATCGGGGGTCCGGGGGCCGGTCTGCGCAGGTCAACCCCCGTGTACCCACCCCGAAACCGGATCATGTGTGACCGGGGCCACGCGAACGAGTTTTCAGCGGGGCGCGCACGGCAGGAAGACCGCCACCGACAGCCCGCCGCCGGGGATGGCGGACGCCTGCACGCGACCCTCGTGAGCTGCGACGGCGGCCCGCACGATGGACAGCCCCAGTCCCGTCCCGGTGCGCGCGGTCCGGTCGGCGACGCCCCGGCGGAACGGCTCGAACAGCTCGTCCACCCGGTCCGGCGCGATGACCGGGCCCGAGGAGGACACCCGCAGGGACGTCCACTCCGGCCCACCCTCGGTGCGCACCTCGATCCACCCGCCGGGCACGTTGTGCCGCACGGCGTTCTCCAGCAGGTTGCCCGCGATCCGCTCCAGCAGGGCCGGGTCGCCGACGGCCGGCGCCGGCGCGGTCACGAACGACGCCCGCACCTGGCGTTCCCCGGCCTCGCCGCGCACGGCCTTCCACGCGGACTCGACCACGGCGTTCAGGTCCACCGGCTCCCGCACGGCCAACCCCAGCCCGTCCGTGCGCGCGAGCAGCAACAGGGCGCTCACCAGTTGCTCGGCCCGCTCGGTCGCCGACCGCACCACGGACGCCATGCGCCGCAACTCCTCCTCGTCCGCGTCGGGGTCGGAGAGGGTCACGTCCAGCTCGGTCCGGATCACCGACAGGGGCGTGCGCAGCTCGTGGGACGCGTTGGCGACGAACCGGCGCTGCGAGTCGAACGCGGCCTGCAACCGGTCGAGCATCTCGTCGAACGTGTCGGCCAGCTCGGCGACCTCGTCGCGCGGGCCGGCCAGGCGCAGCCGCTCCCCCAGCGACTCGGCGGACAGCCGCCGGGCCGCGTCGGTCACGTCGTGCACGGGCTGGAGGACGCGGCCGGCGATGGTCCACGCGAGCAGCGCGGCGGCGGCCACCACGCACAGGAAGGCGATCGTCCCCGACCGCAGCACGTCGTCGCGCGCCTGTTGGCCCAGCGCGTCGGCGAGCACCCCGGAGTCCACCTCGACGCCGTCCACGACGACCGTGCTGCCCTCCGGGAACCGGGGCGAGGACGCGACCACGCGGCCGACCAGCATCCAGCCCAGGAGCAGGAGCAGTCCGCTGACGAACGCGACGAGCCCGGTGGCGAGCAGGGTGAGCCGGGCGCGCAGACCCGGCCCGCGGCGGCGCAGCGCCGGCGTCACTCAGGCAGGCCGGCGGTGGGCACGCGGTACCCGGAGCCGACGACCGTGTCGATGATGCCCGGCTCGCCGAGCTTCTTGCGCAGCGTCATGACCGTGACCCGGACGGTCGTGGTGAACGGGTCGGCGTTCTCGTCCCACACGCGTTCGAGCAGTTCCTCGCTGCTGACCACGGACCCCTTGGCGGCCAGCAACACCTCCAGCACGCCGAACTCCTTGCGGGTCAGCTCGACGGGCTGCCCGGCGCGCCGCACGGTGCGCCGGGCCGGGTCCAGCTCGACGTCGCGGGCGGTGAGCAGCGGCGGGGTGGCGGGGGTGGCGCGCCGGGCCAGGGCGCGCACCCGTGCGACCAGTTCGGGGAACGCGAAGGGCTTGGCCAGGTAGTCGTCCGCGCCGAGGGACAGGCCGGCGACGCGGTCGTCGATGCCGGCGCTGGCGGTGAGCATCATGACGCGGGTCAGCGCGCCGGAGCCGAGGATCTCCTTGCACAGCTCGTCGCCGGACATGCCGGGCAGGTCGCGGTCCAGCACGACGACGTCGTAGCGGGTGACGGTGACCTTCTCGTGGCCGGTCTCGCCGTCGTAGGCGACGTCCACGGCCATGCCTTCGCGCCGCAGGCCGCGCGCGATCGCGTCGGCCAGCGGCACCTCGTCCTCGACTACCAGGATGCGCACCTCACAAAGGTGCCACACATCCCTGAGAGCGTGCTTAGGACGGCCGTCCCCCCAACCTGCTCAGGAGGACGGCTGTTCCACCACGACGGTCTGGGCGGACTGCAACGCGCGCAGCCGCAGGAGGGCCGGGTGGTCCTCGGCGAGGCGGGCGGCGTTGAGCAGCGACCGCATCGCGGCCGTCTCGCCGCGGGCGCGTTCCAGGGCGGCCTTGGCCTCCGCGCGCGCCACGATCTCGGCCAGCGCCGCCTTGCGCAGTTCGGCCGGCATCACGACGTCCCGCACGGCGACCGACGCGACCGCGACACCCAGCTGGGCCGCGCGGGCCTGGACCGCGGCGAGGACCTCCGCGGCGATGGTGTCGCGGTCCGGGTCCACCTGGTCGTGGGCGCGGCCCAGCACGGCGGAGCGCAGGGCGAGCTGGAAGACCAGGTGCAGTTCGTGCTCGGGGTTGGGCGCGGTCACGACGAACGCCGTGGCGTCGGTGACCGACCACGTGATCACCAGGGTCACGCGGACCAGGACGCCGTCTGCGGTCGGGATGTCCTGCCAGGCGGGGGTGTGGGAGCGGGGCCGGACGTCGACGCGCTGCACGAGGTCGCGGCGGGGGGTGCGGTGCTCGCCGGGTCCCAGTTCGCCCACCACGGAGCCCTTGCTGAAGTGCACGCCGCGTTCCCACGGCATGAGCGTGTGCTTCACGTCCCCTCCTCCCCAAGACGCTTGCGAACGCGGACCGCGACCCCGGCCGTGGGGTGCCGGGCGGGGGCCCGAAGCCCGCAGAGCCCTGCACCCGGTGCTCGACCGGGGTCGCGGCGAGGTAAGGGAGTCGAACCCCTGATTCGCGTTTACAGCGCGGCTACCAGTGCGCCCGGTTTGCGATCGCGGAACCCGGAGCGGCAGTGCCGTCCGGGCCACTGGCCGGGCGGGGGAAGGGTAACCGGCCTACTTCTCCACCGTCGCGTCGATTTCCTCGGGCTGCGCGGCCGTCGTCGGCTTGTCGCGCCGCGTTTCCCGCCGATCAGTTCTTCCGATCGGTGGGAAACGCGGCGCGACGAGCCGACTACAGGGCGGCCGCGCCGCGCGACGGAGTCGCGCCATCCAACACAGGGACGACCCACTCGGTGATGCGACGAGCCACGTCCTGCGCGGTCAGGCCCAGCTCGGCCAGCACCTCGGCGCGCTCGCCGTGCTGGTGGAACTCCTGCGGGATGCCCAGGTCGCGCAACGGGGTGTCCACGCCGGCGTCGCGCAGCGCGGCGGCCAGCGCCCAGCCGAAGCCGCCGTGCCGGCCGCCGTCCTCGACGGTCACCACGAGCCGGTGCCGGGCGGCCAGCGCCACCAGGTCCGGGGACACGGGGAACACCCAGCGCGGGTCCACCACGGTCACGCCGATGCCCTGGTCGGCCAGGCGCTGCGCGGCGGACACGCCCAGCCCGCCGAACGCGCCCACGGTCACCAGCAGCACGTCGTCGCCGGAGCGGCTGAGCACGTCGACCGTGCCGACGCGCTCCAGCGCCGGCAGGTCCTCGCCCACCGAGGCCTTCGGGTAGCGCACGACCGACGGCGCGTCGGAGATCGCGACCGCCTCCCGCAGCTCCTCGCGCAGCGTCGCCGCGTCGCGCGGGGCGGCCACGTGGATGCCGGGGACCAGGCCGCAGATCGACAGGTCCCACATGCCGTGGTGGGACGCGCCGTCGGGGCCGGTGATGCCGGAGCGGTCGAGCACGACGGTGACGCCCTGCTTGTGCATGGCGACGTCCATCAGCAGCTGGTCGAACGCCCGGTTGAGGAACGTGGCGTACACCGCGACCACCGGGTGCAGGCCGCCCATGGCCAGGCCCGCCGCCGAGGTCATGGCGTGCTGCTCGGCGATGCCGACGTCGAAGCACCGGTCGGGGTACAGGCCCGCGAACTTGTCCAGGCCCGTCGGGCCGCGCATGGCGGCGGTGATGGCGACCAGGTCGGAGCGCTCGCCGCCCAGGGCGGCCAGCTCGTCGGCGAACACGTGGGTCCACGTGCGCTTGGACGGGCCGACGTTCTCGCCGGTGATGGGGTCGATGACGCCGGTGGCGTGCATCTGGTCGGCCTCGTGGTTCTCCGCCGGGGCGAAGCCCATGCCCTTGCGGGTCACGGTGTGGACGATGACCGGGCCGCCGAAGGACTTGGCGCGGCGCAGCGCGGACTCCAGGGCCGGGAGGTCGTGCCCGTCGACCGGCCCGATGTACTTCATGCCCAAGTCCTCGAACATGGCCTGCGGGCTCAGCGCGTCCTTGATGCCGCGCTTGGCCGCGTGCAGGGCCGCGTAGAGGGGCTTGCCGACGATCGGGGCGCTCTGGAGGGCGTTCTTGCCGCGTTCCAGGGCCCGCTCGTAGCCGGGCTGCAGGCGCAGCGACGCCAGGTGGTCGGCCAGGCCGCCGATGGTGGGCGAGTAGGACCGGCCGTTGTCGTTGACCACGATCACCACGGGCCGGTCGGTGCCGGCGGCGATGTTGTTCAGCGCCTCCCAGCACATACCGCCGGTCAGCGCGCCGTCGCCGACGACCGCGACGACGTGGCCGCCGCGCCCGGTGAGCTGGAACGCCTTGGCCAGGCCGTCGGCGTAGGACAGGGCCGTGGAGGCGTGGCTGTTCTCCTCCACGTCGTGCTCGCTCTCGGCGCGCGAGGGGTAGCCGGACAGGCCGCCCTTCTGGCGCAGCGAGTCGAACCCGGCGGCGCGGCCGGTGAGGATCTTGTGCACGTAGCTCTGGTGGCCGGTGTCGAACACCACGGGGTCGCGCGGCGAGTCGAACACGCGGTGCACGGCCATGGTCAGCTCGACCACGCCGAGGTTGGGCCCCAGGTGGCCGCCGGTCCGGGAGACCTTCTCGACCAGGAACCGCCGGATCTCCTCGGCGAGCCGCGCCAGCTCGTCGTGCTCCAGCCGTTTCAGATCCGCCGGTCCGTGCACGGATTCCAGCAAGCCCACCGCTCCACCTCGCCTGTGGTTTCTCTCCCCGATCGTCCGGTCAGTCTACGGACCACCGGCTGAGACGCCGCTCAGCGAACGGGCTCCAGCAGCGCCACGCATTCGACGTGGTGCGTCATCGGGAACGCGTCGAACGCCCTGAGCTGGGTCAACTCGTAGCCCAGGTGTGAAAAGGACGCGATGTCGCGGGCGAGGGCCGCGGGGTCGCACGCGACGTAGACCACACGGGCGGGCCGGCTGCGGGCGATCGCGGTCACCACGCTGCGGCCGGCGCCCTTGCGCGGCGGGTCGAGCACGACCACGTCGGGCGGCAGGTCGGTGAAGTCGGGGGTCTCCAGGACCTGCTCGGTGCGGCCCGGGTACCAGGCGACCTGCGGCAGGTCGGACAGGTTGACCCGGCCGTCCTCGACCGCGCCGGTCGAGGACTCGACCACGGCCACCGAGCCGCTCTCGCCGACCTGCTCGGCCAGCACGGACGCGAACAGCCCGACCCCGCCGTAGAGGTCCCAGGCCCGGTCGCCGGGCTGGCAGTCGGCCCAGTCGCGGACCACGGCGGCCAGGGTGTCGGCGGCGGCCGGGTGGACCTGCCAGAAGCCGTCGGCGCGCAGGTTCCAGGCGCGGTGGGCGGCCAGTTCGGTGGCGGTGCCGCTGCCCGCGCGGCGCTTGGCCGGGCCGGGGACGGGCCGGCCGCGCCGCACGACCGGCGGGCCGACCTCGGTCAGGTGCACCTGCCCGCCCGCGTCGCGGGTCACGACCAGCTCGGACCCCGGCGGCCAGGTGCGGCCGACGACCGGGTCCAGGGCGCCGGGGACGGCGATGACGCAGTGGTCCACGGGGACGACGTCGTGGCTGCGGTGGGCGCGGAAGCCGGGCCGGCCGTCGGGGGCGACCGCCATCCGCATCCGGGTGCGCCAGTCGGTGGGGCCGCCGGGCAGGTCCTCGACGATGACCTCCCAGTCGAGCTTGGCCAGCCGGTGCAGCTGCTCGCTGACCACGGCGGCCTTCAGCTCGCGCTGCGCCTCCCACGACGCGTGCTGCCAGTCGCAGCCGCCGCAGAGCCCGGGTCCGGAGAACGGACACGGCGGTTCTACACGATCGGGTGAAGCTTGGAGGACTTCGACGGCGTCGCCCCGGCAGAACGACCCGCCGGTGTCCTCGGTGATCCGCACGCGCACGCGCTCGCCCGGCAGGGCGTGCCGCACGAACACCACGCGGCCCTCGTGCCGGGCGACGCAGTGCCCGCCGTGGGCGACCGCGCCCACCTCGACCTCGATGAGCCGCTGCTTCCAGGTGGCCGTCACTTCTCGTTACCGCCGCGTTTGTCCAAGCCGCGCCGGATGGCTCCGGGCGCGATCACGTCCTTGTCGGTCACCTTGGACGACGACGCGAGCTGCCACGGCACGCTCGTCACCATCACCCCGGGTTGGAACAACAGTCTGCCCTTCAACCGCAGCGCGCTCTGGTTGTGGAGGAACTGCTCCCACCAGTGACCGACCACGTACTCCGGGATGAACACGGTCACCACGTCGCGCGGGTTGTCGGTGCGGACGCGCTTGACGTAGTCCAGCACCGGCTTGGTGATCTCCCGGTAGGGCGACTCGATGACCTTGAGCGGGACCTTGAAGTTCTCCTTGTCCCAGTCCGCGACCAGCCGGCGGGTGTCGGCGTCGTCCACGTTCACGGTGACCGCTTCGAGCACGTCGGGGCGGGTGGCCTTGGCGTAGGCGAGGGCGCGCAGGGTGGGCATGTGCAGCTTGCTGACCAGCACCATCGCGTGGTTGCGGGCGGGGAGCAGCTTCTGCCGCTCCTGCTGGCGCAGCTCCTCGGCGACCCGGTCGTAGTGGCGGCGGATCGCGGTCATCAGCGCGTAGATGGCGGCCATCGCGGCGATGGCGATCCAGGCGCCCTTGGTGAACTTCGTGATGAGCACGACGATGAGCACCGAACCGGTCATGAACAGGCCGAACGCGTTGATGGCCTGCGAGCGGCGCATGCGGTTGCGGGCCACCGGGTCGGTCTCGGTCGACAGGAGCCGGTTCCAGTGCCGGATCATGCCGGTCTGGCTCATCGTGAACGACACGAACACGCCCACGATGTAGAGCTGGATGAGCTTGGTGACCTCGGCGTCGAACGCGATGACCAGGATGACCGCGGCGGCGGCGAGGAAGACGATGCCGTTGCTGAACGCCAGCCGGTCGCCGCGGGTGTGCAGCTGGCGGGGCAGGTAGCGGTCCTGGGCGAGGATCGAGCCGAGCACCGGGAAGCCGTTGAACGCGGTGTTCGCGGCCAGGACCAGGATCAGCGCGGTGACCAGGGTGATGAAGAAGAACCCGGCCGGGAAGCCCTCGAAGACCGCGTGGGCGATCTGGGCGACCATCGTCTTCTGCTCGTAGCCCTCGGGCGCGCCCACGAGCTGGTGGCCGGGGTCCTCGGCCATCTTCACGCCGGTCAGCTGGGCCAGGACGACCAGGCCCATCAGCATCGTGACGGCGATCAGGCCCATCATCAGCAGCGTGGTCGCCGCGTTGCGCGATTTCGGTTTGCGGAACGCCGGGACGCCGTTGGAGATGGCCTCGACGCCGGTCAGCGCCGCGCAGCCGGAGGAGAAGGCGCGCAAGACCAGGAACACGAACGCCAGGCCGAGCAGGTGGTCGTCCTCGGCGCGCAGCTCGAACCCGGCGCTCTCGGCGCGCATCTCGTCGCCCATGACCACGCCCCGGACCAGGCCGTAGCCGATCATCACCAGGATGCCGACCATGAACGCGTAGGTCGGGATGGCGAACGCCGCGCCCGACTCGCGGATGCCGCGCAGGTTGACTGCGGTGAGCAGGACGATCGCGGCGACGGCGAACTCCACCTTGTGGGTGGCGACGAACGGCACGGCCGAGCCGATGTTCGCCGCGGCGGAGGAGATCGAGACCGCGACGGTGAGGATGTAGTCGACCAGCAGGGCGCTGGCCACGGTGAGGCCGGCCCGCTGGCCGAGGTTGACCGTGGCGACCTCGTAGTCGCCGCCGCCGGACGGGTAGGCGTGGACGTTCTGGCGGTAGCTCGCGACCACCGTCAGCATGACGATGACGACGACGATCCCGACCCACGGGGCGAACGTGTAGGCGCTCAGCCCCGCGACCGACAGGACGAGGAAGATCTCCTCGGGCGCGTAGGCCACGGAGGACATGGCGTCCGAGGCGAACACCGGCAGCGCGATCCGCTTCGGCAGGAGCGTGTGGGCGAGACGGTCGCTCCGGAAGGGCCTGCCGACCAGGAGGCGCTTGGCCGCGGTTGCGAGCTTGGACACGGGTGCACAGCGTAAGGGGTCCTCCTCCCCTGGTCGGAGTAATCGTCGGTAGGTTCTTCCCAGGCGTCGTTCAGGAGGCTTTCGTGCACGTGGTGATCATGGGGTGCGGCCGGGTGGGATCCTCCCTGGCCAAGGCCCTGGAACGCCTGGACCACCAGGTCGCGGTGATCGACAAGGACCCCCAGTCCTTCCGGCGGCTGGGCGCGGACTTCCACGGCCAGCAGGTCGTCGGCAACGGGTTCGACCAGAAGGTGCTCATCGAGGCGGGCATCGAGCGGGCGGGCGCGTTCGCGGCGGTGTCCAGCGGCGACAACTCGAACATCATCTCGGCCCGGGTGGCGCGGGAGACGTTCGGCGTGGACGCCGTGGTCGCCCGCATCTACGACGAGAAGCGCGCGGCGGTGTACGAGCGCCTGGGCATCCCGACCGTGGCGACGGTGCCGTGGACGACGGACCGGTTCCTGCGGATGCTGCTGCCCGAGGGCGCGGCGACGGCGTGGCGCGACCCGTCCGGCGCGGTGGCCGTGCTGCCGCTGGAGCTGGACGAGGGCTGGGTGGGCCACTCGGTGCGCTCGTTCCAGGAGGCGACCGGGTGCCGGGTGGCGTTCATCATGCGCTTCGGGACGGGTGTCCTGCCGGAGTCCAAGACGGTGCTTCAGGCCGACGACGTCGTCTACGTGGCCGCGCTGTCCGGCACGGTGACCGATGTGGCCGCCGCGGCGGCCCACGCCCCTGAGGAGGCCTGACGTGCGGATCGCGATCGCTGGGGCGGGTGCCGTCGGCCGGTCCATCGCGGCGGAGCTGGTGGCCGACGGCCACCAGGTGATGCTGATCGAACGGGACCGGAACCACTTCGAGCCGCACACCGTGGAGCAGGCGGAGTGGGTGCAGGCGGACGCCTGCGAGCTGTCGTCGCTGGAAGACGCCGGGATGCAGTTGTGCGACGTGGTCATCGCGGCGACCGGTGACGACAAGGTCAACCTGGTGGTGTCGCTGCTGGCCAAGACGGAGTTCGCGGTGCGCCGGGTGGTGGCGCGGGTCAACGACCCGAGCAACGAGTGGCTGTTCACCGAGTCGTGGGGCGTGGACGTGGCGGTCTCGACGCCGCGGATCCTGTCGGCGCTGGTCGAGGAGGCGGTGACGGTCGGCGACGTGGTGCGGCTGCTGACCCTGCGGCAGGGCCAGGCGAACCTGGTGGAAATCACCCTGCCGGAGGACACCCCGTTGGCCGGGTCGCCGGTGAACTCCCTGGCTCTGCCGCGGGACGCGGCGTTGGTCACGATCCTGCGGGGCGGGCGGGTGATCGTGCCGACGCCGGACGACACGTTGGAGGGTGGGGACGAGCTGCTGTTCGTCGCGGCGGCCGACGTGGAACGCGAGATCCGCTCCTCACTCGGGTACTAGACGACCACGGGTGCCCTACGGCGCCCTTCAAGCGCCGAAGGCGCTTCCTTTGGGCTAATTAGCCCAGGGGAGGGGCCTCGTGTCCCCCACCGTATGACCTGCCCGAAGGGCTACCACACTTTTCGGGGGTCGGGCCAAAAAGTTTTTGCGAGGCACGAGCAAAGAGTTTTTCGACCGACCCCCGAAAAGTGTGGTCGGCTCCGCCAGGTCATGCGGTGGGGGACACGACGCCCTTCCCCCCACTGGAGGCCTCCCCAGCCGCTTCTGATCTTGAGAGCGCGCCAGCGCGTCCTTCAACGCGCGCAGCGCTCCCAAGCGCGGAGCGCGTCCGAGGTCAAGAGAGCGGAGCGCGTCCTGTTCAGACCCGCGAAGCGTGGATTCGAGCAGCGAAGCGTCAAGTTCAAAGAGTAAAAGAGCCTCGCCGGCGGGCGAGCCACCGAAGATGGACACAACTGCCAAAGCGGGGGCTTCTTGCTTGTGCCATCTCCGCATGACCCGGCAAAGCCGACCACATTTTCCCGCGGTTGGTCGAAAAACTTTTGCTCGTTCCTCGCAAAACTTTTTGGCCCAACCCCGGGAAAATGTGGTAGCCCTTCGGGCGGGCCATACGGAGATGACACAAGCAAGAAGCCCGGCTTGGGTTGTGTCCCCTCCGGTGGACTGCCCGCTTGGCGGCTTCGCCGCAGGCGGCGCTGGGGGTCCTGTGGGTGGAAACATGGGTGTGGGTGTGCTGGTGGCGGCTTAGCATGCCGGCATGGTGTCCACTGACCGGTTGCTTGCCTTTGCGGCGATGTCGTTCCTGCTGATCATCATCCCCGGGCCCAGTGTGCTGTTCGTCGTCGGACGGGCGTTGGCGCAGGGGAAGCGGGCTGCGCTCATGACGGTTTTCGGGAACACCCTCGGGGCGTATGCGCTGGTCGTCGCGGTGGCGCTGGGGGTGGGCGCGGTCGTTGAGCGGTCGGTGGTGGTGTTTGCCGGGCTCAAGCTTGTCGGGGCCGCTTACCTCGTCTACCTCGGGGTCAAGGCGTTCCGGGAGCGTGGCGCGATGGTCGCCTCGTTCGACGGGGGTGGCGTCGTGAGGGGCGCTTGGCGGACGCTCTGGGAAGGGTTCGCGGTCGGGGTGGCCAATCCCAAGACGATCGTGTTCTTCGCCGCCGTGCTGCCGCAGTTCGTGGACCGGGCTCAGGGGCACGTCGTGGTGCAGATGCTGCTTCTGGGGCTGGTGTTCAACGTGATCGCCGTGGTGTCCGACAGCGTGTGGGGACTGGCCGCGGCGACCGCGCGGGGGTGGTTCGCGCGGTCGCCCAGGCGGCTTTCGCTGGTCGGGGGCACGGGTGGGCTGGCCATGATCGGGCTCGGCGTCACCGTGGCCGTCACCGGGCGCAAGGACTAGCTAGTCGTACTGGGAACGGAGTCGCTCCTCGGCGGCTCTGTTCTCCTCTTCCTCCTCGGCCTGGGCGGCCTTGAGGCGCTTGTCCGAGCGGCGGACGGCCCAGACGGTCGCCACCAGGGCCACGGCCATCAGCGGGTAGCCCATGGCCAGCTTCGCGGCGGCAAGCCAGCCCACCGAGGCCTCGTCGTAGAGCCAGCGCTGGACGACGAACCGCGAGCCGAACACCAGCGCCCAGACGAGGGTGGCGATGTCGTAGTCGCGGACCGACGCCTTGTCCTTGCGCCACGCCGTGCCCTGGCCGTTGAGGAAGCTCCAGATGACACCGGCCAGGGGCCAGCGGACCACGATCGAGGCCACGAAGACGCCCGCGTAGACCAGGCTCTGCCAGATGCCGAACAGGAAGAAGCCCTTGGCGTCACCGGTCCGGTAGGCGATGAAGGCGGCGATGCCGACGCCGAACACCGCGGACACGGCCGGCTGGACGCTGCCCTTGCGCATGGCGAGCACGATGCCGATGACCACGGCCGACCCCAGCGCGCTCCAGATCGCGGGCATGAGCCCCGCGAACGCGTTCACCAGGACGAAGACCACCACCGGCAACGACGAGAACAGCAAGCCGCTGACCCCGCCCATCTGCTCCAGGAGGGTCGGCTGCTTCTCTGATTCGGTTGAGGTCATGAAGCGGTCTGCAACTCGTAGTAGGGGTTGTAGAGCACCTTGCGCCCGTCACGGACGGCGATGCGCCCGCGGGCCTTGATGGTCCGGCCCGGCTCGATGCCGGCGATCCGCCGCCGGCCCAGCCAGACGAGGGTCACGCCCTCGGTGCCGTCGTACAGCTCGGCCTCCAGCGTCGCGGCGGCGTCCCGGGGGCACAGCTCGACGGTGCGCAGCCGGCCGAGCACGGTCACCTCCTGGCCGGACTTGCAGTCGCACGCCCGGACGGCGCCGATCTCCACGGCTTTTCGCGAGAGGTCGTCGGCGTCCAGCTCGCTCACGTCGGTGGTCAGCCGACGCACGAGGCGGCGCCAGTAGCCGCCCCCAGTTCCAGTCATCCCCGACTCCTGGGTGCTCCTCCGGTGGACCTCGACTATGAGGCCCGTACGAGGCCAGGGTAACCGGGTCCACCCGACCGGGTATCCGACTGGGGGAGGATGTTCGCGCCATGACTTCCACCACCGCCGTCCTCCTGCCCGGCACGGCCTCCGACGAGGTGTTCGTGCGCTCCGTGTTCGCCCGGCCGCTGGCCGCCGCGGGCCTCGCGCTCGTCGCGCCCCAGTCGCGGTCGGTGCAGGAGCACTTCGCCGCGCTGGACGCCGCGTACGACGGGGAACCGCTGGTCGTCGGGGGTGTGTCACTGGGTGCGCACATCGCGGCGGTGTGGGCGGTGCGCAACCCGTCGCGGTGTGCGGGGGTGCTGGCGGCGCTGCCCGCGTGGACCGGGCGGCCGGACGGCGCGCCGGCGGCGTTGGCGGCTTCGGCCAGCGCGGCGGTGGTGGCGGCGGAAGGCGTGCACGCGGCGGTCGCCGGGGTGGACGGGTGGGTCGGCGACGAGTTGCGGCGGGCGTGGCCGCGGTACGGGGCGGCGTTGCCCGCGGTGCTGCGGGAAGCGGCGGTGTCCGAGGCGCCCACCGTGGCGGAGTTGCGGGGGCTGGCCGTGCCGGTCGGGGTGGCCGCGTGCACCGACGACCCGGTCCACCCGTTCGAGGTAGCCCGGAAGTGGGTATCGGCGTTGCCGCGGGCCGCCCTGCGGACGACCACGCTGGCCGAGGTCGGCGCGGACCGGGAAGCCCTGGGCCGCGCCGCCCTCGACGCCCTGCGGAACGCCTAGCCCTGCTGCTGCGCCGCGATGTGCCGGGCGATGGCCTCCGGCAGCTCGATCGGCAGCGGGGTGCGCACCGGCATCGGCTGCTCGCCGCGCACCACCACGGTGTGCTTGACCAGCTCGTACAGCGCGTACCCGGCCTGCTCGGCCTGCTGCTCGGACGGGGCCGCCGCCACGCCGCGCAGCATCCAGCGCGGACCGTCGACGCCGACGAAGCGCAGGTACACCTCGTTGTTGCGGGCGGTGATCTCCTCGCCCCACTGGCCGTTCTCGCGGTTGATGCGGAACCCGTCGCCCTTGAGCTGGGCGATCAGCTCCGCGCCGACCTCCGGCCACAGCCGGTCCGTCTTCGGCGCGGCGAACGCGCTGATGGTGAGCTGGCCGACCGGGGTCAGCAGGTGCACCGCGCGCACCGCGCCCGCCTGGTCCATCTCCACCTGGAGCTGCGCGCCCTCCGGGACGGGCAACAGGACCGAGCCGAGGTCCAGCCGGTTCAGGCCGTCGTCGGGGGCGTGCTCGGAGTCGTACGGGCCGACCTCCGGGATGTCGAGGTCGACCTCCACCTCGGGCGCCGTCCCCCGGTTCGCGGAGTGCCTACCGCGCTTGCGGCGCTTTCCGAACATCTCGCCCTCACCCCTCCGTCCGGGCGAGCACCTCGTGCCCGCCTGTAGAGCCGTAGCCGCCCGCGCCCCGCGCCGAGTCGGGCAGCTGTTCGACCTCGCGGAACACGGCGTGCTCCACCTTCTGCACCACCAGCTGGGCGATCCGGTCGCCGCGCGTGAGCACCACCGGCTCGCGCAGGTCGTGGTTGACCAGGCAGACCTTGATCTCGCCCCGGTAGCCCGCGTCGATCGTGCCCGGTGTGTTGACCACGCTGAGCCCGACCCGGGCGGCCAGTCCGCTGCGCGGGTGCACGAACCCCGCGTACCCCTCGGGCAGCGCGATCGCGACGCCGGTGCCGACCACGGCCCGCTCCCCCGGTTCGATCACCACGTCGGTGGTCGTCACGAGGTCGGCGCCCGCGTCGCCTGGTCTGGCGTACGACGGGAGCGGCACGGAGGGATCGAGCCGGGACAGCAGGACCTCGACGCTGGGCACGGCGCGCGAGACTACCCTGGTGGTGTGAGCGAGAGTGCTGTGACCGTCCCGATCACCTTCCGGGAGCGGTTGACCGTGCCCTGGTGGGGTTGGCCGCTGCCGCTGGCCGCGGCGGTGCTGTTGGCCGCCGAGATCCACATGGGCTTCCCCGGCGTGCGGTCGTGGCTGCCGTACGTGGTGACCGTGCCGCTGGCGTTGCTGCTGCTGTGGCGGATGGGCTCGCTCAAGGTCGAGGTGTCCGGCGGCGAGTTGCGGGTCGGCGAGGCGCACGTGCCGGTGGCGCTGCTCGGCGCGGTCGAGGTGTTCGACGCGAAGACCAAGCGCAAGGCGATGGGGCCGCACCTGGACCCGGCGGCGTTCGTCGCGCACCGCGGGTGGGTGGGTCCGGTGGTGAAGGTGGTCCTGGAGGACCCGGCCGACCCGACGCCGTACTGGCTGTTCAGCGTCAAGTCGCCGGAGAAGCTGGTGGCCGCGCTGGACGCGGCGAAGTCCGCCTGAAAGAGTGCCCGATGAGACGCGAGTTCCGCTCGCGTCCATCTCCGGGAACGCGTCTGGGCGCCACCCCGGCGGTTGGGGTGAGCGCCCAGGAACGGGTCGTGGTGCTCGAACCGGTCGGCTGTCCGCGCTGGTCACGCCAGTCGCGGCAGGGTTCCCGGGCTCAGGCGCAGTCGCGGCAGATGTACTGTCCGCCGACTTCCTCGGCGAGGCGGCTGCGGTGGTGCACCAGGAAGCACTTCGAGCAGGTGAACTCGTCGGCCTGCTTGGGCAGCACCTTGAAGGTCAGCTCCTCACCGGACAGGTCGGCGCCCGGCAGCTCGAAGTTCTCGGCGGACGCGTCCTCGTCGATGTCGACGACCCCGGACTGCGTCTCGTTGCGCCGCGCCTTCAACTCCTCCAGGGAGTCCTCAGCGAGTTCGTCAGCCTCGCTGCGACGCGGTGCGTCGTAGTCGGTCGCCATTGTCTTTTCACCCCTGCGGTCTACGGAGACTGTTCGTGTCGCTGGTTAACGCACCAGCGCCCCTGTTTGTGCCCTCCGTCCCCAGTGACGGAGGTCTCGCCCGCGCGGCCGGGCGCCAACCCCCTGTACGTCGACGCATCAGGCTGTCCGGGAGCGCGCGGAGCGCCGAGAGGGTAGCTCATTGATCGGGTGGGCGTGCAGCGGGTTCCCCCTAATTGAGCAGACGGGTGAGAGGCCCTCGGCTGCCAGGCCGGATAGGCTGGCAGCGGGTCTTGCCCACCCGTGCCGGCCGTGTTGCGATGCCTCCGAGCACCGCTGACCGTCCGCTACCGGGTGATTGCGGGGCGCTACGCGGGAGCCCGGGACGCGGATCGCGGCGGGGCGGAATAGCCTGATCACCAACAGCTCTACGCCAGGGGAGGTCGGCGGACGTGGGACCCGGGTCGGGGAGCAGCGGGTCGTCGCGGTACCGGAGGCGGCGGCCGTGGCCCGCCATCGTGCTGTTCCTGGTGCTGGCGGTCACCGCCGTGGTGGTGTGGAACCGCGTGCTGGCCGACGCGGGCGACGTGGACGCGGCCATCAAGTGCAACTCGCCGGGCAGCGCGCCCTCGTCGTCGGTGGCCGCTCCGGTCCCCGGCGGGGCGCCCGCGCCCGAGCCGCCGCAGCCCGCGCCCGCGCTGGGCACGGTCCTGTCCCACGACGCCCTGGACCGCACCGACCCGGTGCCGGTCAGCGACGTGAAGTTCCGCGTGGTCAACGCGAGCACCCAGCGCAACCAGGCGCGGTTCGTGGCCACCACGCTGACCGAGCTGGGCCTGCAACAGGCCGCCGAACCCGGCAACGACCCGGTGTACCCGGCGCAGGACATGACGTGCCGCGGCCAGATCCGCTTCGGCGCGCCGGGCGCGGGGGCGGCGCGGACGCTGAGCCTGATCGCGCCGTGCCTGGAGCTGGTGCGCGACGAGCGCCAGGACGCGACGGTGGACGTGGCGATCGGCAAGAAGTTCGGCGAGGTCAAGCCCAACCAGGACGCGCGCCGGGTGCTCGACCAGCTGACGACGTGGGCCGAGCAGTACCCGGACCGGCAGGGCGGGCAGGTGGCCGAGATCCCGCCGCCGTCGGTCAACCCGGACCACCTCAAGGGCGCACGCGACGTCCACTGCTGAGCCCGGCCGCGGGGCTCGGCCAAGTGGCGCGGGCGGTTCTCGACGCTTCGGGTGCTCGGCTGCGCGCCGGCACGGCCGAGCCGGGGGTGACCGCCTCACCCGCGCGGGGCCGTTCCTCCCCCGCGCGGGCGATTTCGGCAGGTCCGTCGGGTGTGCAACGACCTCCGCGGGGATCGTTGACCGGTCCTCGCCGGTCAGACCTTGCTGAAGCCGTGCTCGACCAGCGCCGCGAAGAGCGCGTCGGCGATGCCCGGCGCGGCGGCGAACGTGGCGTCCGCGCCCAACTCCGGAGTTTCACCCGGTAGGTACACGACCGCACCCGCCTCCCGGGCCACCAGCGCGCCACCGGCCCAGTCCCACCGGCCCAGGGTGTGCTCGGCGTAGGCGTCCAACCGACCCGCCGCCACCGCGCACAGGTCCAGCGACGCCGCCCCGGCCCGCCGGATGTCCCGCACGACCGTCGCCATCGACGCCCACGTCTCCGCCTGCCGCTTGCGCCGGTCCGCCCGGTAGGCGAACCCGTACCCGAGCAGCGTCAGGTCCAGCCGCGTCTGGTCGGACACGGCCAGCCGCCGCCCGTCCAGCCACGCCCCGCCGCCCTGCCACGCCGTCCACACCCGCCCGCTGGCAGGCTCCACCACGGCCGCCGCCACGGACACCCCGTCCACCTGGGCCGCGATGGACACCGAGTAGTGGGGGATGCCGTACAGGTAGTTCACCGTGCCGTCGATCGGGTCCACGACCCAGGTCAGCCCGTCGACCTCGTCGCCGCCCTCCTCCTCGCCCACCACCGGCTCGCCGGGCCGCAGCTCCGCCAGCCGCCGCCGCACGAGCTGCTCGGAGGCCCGGTCGGCGGCCGTGACCACGTCGGTGATGGTGCTCTTGGTGTCGAAATCGGACACGGCGGCGGCCCGCATCGACTGCACGAGGTCGCTCGCCTCGCGCCCGACCAGCACCGCGACGTCGACCAATGCGCCTGGATCCAACGGCAAGGTGTTCCTCCTGCGTCACTCTCACGGGACTATCGGGGGAGTCCAGGCTAAGGTCTGCGGCCACGGTTACTGAATCGAGTAGGAAGGGCCACGGGGATGGGCATGACCCGCGGGTTCGGCGTGGACATCGGCGGTTCGGGCATCAAGGGCGGCCTGGTGGACCTGGAGGCCGGCGCGCTGGACGGTGAGCGCCTGCGCATCGTGACGCCGCAGCCGTCGACGCCCGACGCGGTCGCGGACGTGGTCGCCGAGATCGTCGAGAAGTTCGAGTGGACCGGTCCTCTCGGCGTGACCCTCCCCTGCGTGGTCAAGCGGGGTGTCGCGCACACCGCCGCGAACGTCGACAAGGCGTGGATCGGCACCGACGCGGCCGAGCTGTTCGCCCGGCGCCTCGGGAAGCCGAAGGAGGACGTCGTCGTGCTCAACGACGCCGACGCCGCCGGCATCGCCGAGATGCGCTTCGGGTCCGGGCGGGGCAAGGACGGCCTGGTCGTCCTGCTGACGTTCGGCACGGGCATCGGCAGCGCCCTGTTCGTCGACGGCGAGCTGATCCCCAACACCGAGTTCGGCCACCTGGAGGTCGACGGGCACGACGCGGAGAAGCGCGCCGCCGCCTCGGTGAAGGAGGACAAGGGGCTGAGCTGGGCGGAGTGGGCGCCGCGGGTGTCGCGGTACCTCAACGTGCTGGAGGACCTCATCTGGCCCGACCTGGTGATCGCGGGCGGCGGGGTCAGCAAGAAGGCGGAGAAGTGGCTGCCGCTGCTGGAGGTCCGCACCGAGGTCGTCGCGGCGGCGCTGAAGAACGACGCGGGCATCGTCGGCGCGGCCGTGGCCGCCACGCACGGTCTCCGACACTGAACCATTCGCGTTCGTTCTAGCTGCGGAAACGCGGGTCGATGCGCATCTGATGCGGGTGATGCGCATCTGCGCGCGATTCTCGTCGTTACAATGGAACGGTGCCCCGCCGACGAACATCCGGCGGGCTCTCCCCCGTACTCCGGCGACCGAGGTTCGCGCCCTTCGGTTTGCCTTGATCGACAGTCGCGAAAGGGCGTACGTGGCAGCCGCGAAGACGACTCAGGCAGCTAAGGCTGACGCCGAGGAGACGCCCAAGGCCACCTCGGCGAGGAAGGCCCCGGCCAAGAAGCCGGCGGCGAAGACCGCCGCGGCGGGAAAGACGGCCACGCGGGCACCGCGCAAGACGGCCGCCAAGGCCGGTGCCGCCGCGCCGGCGAAGGCGAAGAAGCCCGGCGAGGGCGACGAGCCCGAAGACCTCGAAGCCCTGCCGGGTGACGAGGACCTGGTCGACGACGTCGAACTGATCGACGAGCCCGTCGAGGAGGAGCCGGCCGAGGAGGAGGCCAAGCCGGGCGAGGGCGACTTCGTCTGGGACGAGGAGGAGTCCGAGGCCCTGCGGCAGGCCCGCAAGGACGCCGAACTCACCGCGTCGGCGGACTCCGTCCGCGCCTACCTCAAGCAGATCGGCAAGGTCGCCCTGCTCAACGCGGAGGAGGAGGTCGAGCTCGCCAAGCGCATCGAGGCCGGCCTCTACGCCGCCGAGCGGGTCCGCCGCGCCGAGGAGGAGAGCGAGAAGCTCACCCCGCAGCTGCGCCGCGACCTGCGGTGGATCGTGCGGGACGGCGAGCGCGCCAAGAACCACCTGCTGGAGGCCAACCTCCGCCTGGTGGTGTCGCTGGCCAAGCGCTACACCGGCCGCGGCATGGCGTTCCTCGACCTGATCCAGGAGGGCAACCTGGGTCTGATCCGCGCGGTCGAGAAGTTCGACTACACCAAGGGCTACAAGTTCTCGACCTACGCGACGTGGTGGATCCGCCAGGCCATCACCCGCGCGATGGCCGACCAGGCCCGCACCATCCGCATCCCGGTGCACATGGTCGAGGTCATCAACAAGCTCGGCCGCATCCAGCGCGAGCTGCTCCAGGACCTGGGCCGCGAGCCCACGCCGGAGGAGCTGGCCAAGGAAATGGACATCACCCCGGAGAAGGTGCTGGAGATCCAGCAGTACGCCCGGGAGCCCATCTCGCTGGACCAGACGATCGGCGACGAGGGCGACAGCCAGCTCGGTGACTTCATCGAGGACTCGGAGGCCGTGGTGGCCGTGGACGCGGTGTCGTTCACGCTGCTGCAGGACCAGCTCCAGTCCGTGCTGGCGACGCTGTCCGAGCGCGAGGCGGGCGTGGTCCGGCTGCGCTTCGGCCTGACCGACGGCCAGCCGCGCACGCTGGACGAGATCGGCCAGGTCTACGGGGTGACGCGGGAGCGCATCCGGCAGATCGAGTCGAAGACGATGTCGAAGCTCCGCCACCCGTCGCGCTCGCAGGTGCTGCGCGACTACCTGGACTGAGCTTCCGCGACACGGCGAACGCCGGTGGCCCTCAAGGGGTCGCCGGCGTTTCGTTCGAGGGGACTCGCGCGCGTTCGGGTGGTTGCGGCGACGGGCGGCCGGCGCGGTTGTGGCGTTCGACAGCGCGGCGGGACATCGGCGGCGGCGCGGCGATGCGGCGGCCTGGCGCGACGGCGGCGTGTGGCGGCGGCGTGTGGCGGCGGCGGTGTGGTGGCGGCCATCCGCGCGGTGCGGAGCGGGTGCGTTGGGGGCCGTTCCGGCGTTGGTTGACGGCCGGTGAATCGGACACCGGGCGTCCGGATCGTGGAATACCAGGCTCTGTTCGCTCTCGGCTGACCAAAGTGTTACCCGTCACAGCCAGGAGCATTCCGGGCCCACCGTTCGGAGCAGCGCACGTGCGTCCGTTGCCGTATTCGCAGGTCCGAAAGCGTTGGCGCGACAGCGGAACGTGAGCGGTTCCCGTGGCGAACCGGTGGAAGTGCCGCGTTCGAACGTCCTGGTGTCCGGGTAAATGACGAGTGACGCGGGTCGCCACGACCTCGGGAACACTGACTTACGCCCGTGCGTCTGCAAGAGTGGAAGCAGCGAACACGACGCACCCGCCAGATGCGGAGTGGTCGCAGCTAGGTGTGAGGGCACCGAACCACGGTGCCGGGACGGAGGGAGATTTCCATGACTACCACGCTCACCCGCCCCGCTTTGACCGCTGCCGACCGCTGCGACCGCTGCGGGGCTGCTGCCCAGGTGCGCGCCGTGCTCCCGTCCGGGGGCGAGTTGCTGTTCTGCGGGCACCACGCCCGCGAGCACAGCACGAAGCTGCGCGAACTCGCTGCTGAACTGCAGCAGGGCTGATCACGGCGGGCCCGCGGCCCGCCAGCACCCTAGCCGTCCGGGGCGGGGATCCGATCAACGGATCCCCGCCCCCCTGCATTTCGGCGAACCGACACACCCGACCCCGGGTCAGACCTCGGACAGGACGGGCTCGAAGGCCAGCTCGGCGGCGCCCAGCAGCTTCGCGTCCCGGCCCAGCGGCGACGACAGGATGCGGGTCCCGCCGACGGCTCGGCTGACCAGGGAGCGCTTCTGCACCACCCCGCGCACCTCGTCCACCACCTGGTCGGGCAGCGCGGTGAACAGGTCGCCCAGGACCACCAGTTCCGGCCCCAGCATGTTGACCACCGTGACCAGCCCCATGGCCAGCCACTCGGTGAACTCGCCCAACCGGTGCGCCACGGCCTCCGGCGACGCCGCCAACGACCGCAGCTCCGCCACCACGGCACCGCGCGGCGCGTCCTCGGGCAGCGCCAGCGCCCGGCACAGCGCCGCCTCCCCCACCTCGGTCTCCCAGCACCCCTGGCAGCCGCAGTAGCACCGCCGACCGCCGGGCCGCACGACCATGTGCCCCAGCTCGCCGACGTACCCGCCGGTGCCCCGCAACGGCATCCCGGACGAGATCACGCCGCCGCCGACACCCACGTCCGCGGAGATGTAGACCATGTCCGACGACCCGCGGGCCGCGCCGCGCACGTGCTCGGCCAGCGCCCCCAGCTCGGCGTCGTTGCCGACCTGGACGGGCACCTTCAGCACCGCCGACAGCCGCGACCCCAGGGCCACGTCCGTCCAGTGCAGGTTGGGGGCCTCGTGCACGAGACCGTCCGACCGCCGCACCACACCCGGCACGGACACGCCCACCCCGACCGGCGCCACGTCCAGCTCGTCGGCCAGCAGCTTGGCGGAGTCGGCGATGTGCGTGATCACCTCGCCGGGGTCGCGGGACCGGTGGTGCAGGTTCCACGAGTCGCGCCCGAGGATGTCGCCGCCCAGCCCGACGAACGCCATCGCCACCTGCTCGACGCGGACGTCGATGGCCATCACGACCGCGGCGTGCGGTTGCGGCAGCACCAGCAGTGACGGCCGCCCGGCGCCGGAGCGCTGGGCGGGGACGCGTTCGGCCACCACACCGGACTCGGCCAGCCCGTCCACCAGGGCCTTGATCGTGCTGCGGTTGAGCCCGAGCTCGGCCGCGAGCGACGCCCTGGTGGACGGTCCGTCCACGTGCAGCTTGCGCAACAGCGCGGTGCGGTTGTGCCTGCGGACCTCGTCGGGCCGGGCACCGGCGGTGGGGGTGGTCACGTCAGCGCGGGGCCACCGCCGCCCGGCGACGGGACAGCGCGTCGACGCTGGCGGCCAGCAGCAGCACCAAGCCGGTCACGATGAACACGACGGCGGCGGGCTGCTTGAGCAGGCCCATGCCGTTGTTGATGGTCGCGATCACGGCCGCGCCGATCACCGCGTCCCGCATCCGGCCCTTGCCGCCGAACAGCGAGGTGCCGCCGATGACGGCCGCGCCGACCGAGAGCAGCAGCGTGTTGCCGGCGCCGGCGTTGGGGTCCACCGAGCCGACCTTGGACGAGTACACGATCGCGCCGATCGCCGCCGCGGAGGAGCAGATCACGAACACGCTCATGCGGATCTGGGCGACGTTGATGCCGGCCCGGTTCGCGGCTTCCTTGTTGCCGCCCACGGCGTAGACGTGCCGGCCGTAGCGGGTGCGCTCCAGGACGAACGTGCCGATCACCAGCAGCACCAGCACGATGGGCACCACGTACGGCACACCCGTGATCACCACGAGCGGCGACGCGGACCGGTTGAGCGTCAGCAGGTAGGTGCCGACCGCGCCGAGCACCACGACCGCGCCGACCTTGGTCAGCACCAGCGGGGTGGGGGGAGCGACCAGACCCTTGCGCAGCCTGGAGAAATGCCTGCCGAGCACGACGGCAGCATAACCGCCGACCGCGATCGCGAAGAGCGCCCAGGAACCGGCGGTGGACAGGTTGCCGTTGGCGACCTTGAACATCACCTCGTTGTTCAGGCCCAGCACGCCGCCCTGGCCGATGAGTTGCAGCACGACGCCGCTCCACATCAGGAACAGCGCCAGCGTCACCACGAACGACGGGATGCCGACCTTGGCGACCAGGAAGCCGGTGATGCAGCCGATGGCCGTGCCGACGCAGATCGCGAGCAGCATCTCGACCCACGGGTTGACGGGCACGCCGATCGCGGCGATGACCAGCGCGACCGCGGACAGGGCCGCGCCGGCCCAGATCCGCATCAGCACGGCGAGCACCACGGCCAGCGCCAGCACGCCGCAGAAGACGAAGAAGACGGTGTCGCCCATGCCGCCCAGCAGGTTGCCGCCCTTGTTCAGGTGCAGCGCCATGACCGCGGCGCACACGCCGGACGCGGTGCCCGCGGACAGGTCGATCTCGCCCAGCAGCAGCACGAACACCAGGCCCATGGCGATGATCGTGATGCTCGCGCCCTGCGCGAGGAGGTTCGCGATGTTGCCGAGGGTGAAGAACGTGTCGGCGAGCGAGCTGAACACGATCAGCAGCACGAACAGGCCGAGGAGGGCGGGCAGCGGGCCCAGTTCGCCGCCGCGCAGCCGCGCGCCGTAGTCGCGCACCGCCTCGCCGGTCGAGCGGGACGTGGTGTCGATGCCGAAGTCCGAGATCGCGCCCGGGGCCGGGGGCGGGGTGTCCTGGGACGACGTCTCGCTGGTGGTGTTGGTCATGCCGGGGTCCTCAGATGGTGGCGGATTCGGGGCGGGCGATGCCGAGGTCGCCGGAACGACCCGCGGTGATCAGCTCCACGACCTGGCCGTGGGTGACGTCCTTGGTGTGCACCTCGGCGGCCATGCGGCCGAGGTAGAGGCACGCGATGCGGTCCGCGACCTCGAAGACGTCGTTCATGTTGTGGCTGATCAGGACGACGCCGAGGCCCTGTTCGGCGAGCCTGCGCACGAGGTCGAGCACCTGCCGGGTCTGGGCGACGCCGAGGGCGGCGGTCGGCTCGTCCAGCAGGACGACCTTGCTGTTCCAGAGCACGGCCTTGGCGATCGCGACGGTCTGCCGCTGGCCGCCGGACAGCGAGGCGACCTGGGTGCGCACGGACTTGACCGTGCGGACGCTCAGCGAGGTCAGGGTCTTGCGGGCGGCCTGCTCCATGTCGGCCTCGTCGAGCAGGCCGGCCTTGCCGCGCTCGCGGCCGAGGAACATGTTCTGGACGATGTCGAGGTTGTCGCACAGCGCGAGGTCCTGGTAGACGACCTCGATGCCGAGGGCGGCGGCGTCGCGCGGCCCGTGGATGTGGACGGGCTGCCCTTCGAAGAGCACCTCGCCGGAGTCGATCGGGTGGATGCCCGCGATGCACTTGACCAGCGTCGACTTGCCCGCGCCGTTGTCGCCGACCAGCGCGGTCACCTCACCGGGCTGGACGGTGAAGTCGATGTCGTGCAGGACGTGCACGGGGCCGAAGCTCTTGTTCACGCCGCGCAGTTCGAGGATCGGCTCAGTCACTTGAGGTCTCCTGGGGTGAGTGCGCGCCGGTGCGGGGTGTGGTGAGGCCACACCCCGCATCGGCGAGCGCTGGATTACTTGATGCCCAGCTCGGTGCAGGCGGCCTGGGTGTCGGCGACGCAGATCTCCGAGGCCTTGACGAAGCCCGCGTCCACGACGGTCTTCACCTTGTCCTTGGTGATCAGCTGCGCGGTCAGCAGCACCGACTTGACGTCCCGGTTGCCCTTGGTGTCCTTGGTGACGCCGGTGGCGAGCTTGTCGGCGGCGGCGGTGTCGCCCTTGGCCAGCGCGGCGGCCAGCTTGGCGGCGGCCTGGGCCTCCTCGGCGATCGGCTTGAAGACGGTCATGTACTGGTCGCCGCGCAGGACGGCCTGCAGGCCCTCCGGGGTGGCGTCCTGGCCGGTGACCGGGACCTTGCCGTTGAGGCCGTACTTCTTCAGCACGGTGATGACGGCGCCGGCGAGGCCGTCGTTGGCGGCGACGACGCCGTCGACCTTCTGGCCGTTGCCGGTCAGGATCTGCTCGAAGGTGGTGCCGCCCTTCTGGTTGTCCCAGCCCTCGATGGGCTGCGACTGGACCAGCTTGTAGTCGCCGGACTCGTACTTGGGCTTGAGGACCTTCTGCTGGCCCTCGTGGAACAGGGTCGCGTTGTTGTCGGTCGGGGCGCCCTCGATCTCGATGACCTCGGCCGGCTTCTTGCCCGGGGCGAGCTTGGCGAGGCCCTCGACGAGGCCCTGGCCCTGCAACTCGCCGACCTTCACGTTGTCGAAGGAGACGTAGTACTTCGAGCTGCCGCCCAGGTTGAGCCGGTCGTAGTCGATGACGGCGATGCCCTGCGCCTCGGCCTTCTTCGCGACCGCCGCGCCGATTTCGCTGTTCGGGGTGGCGATGATCAGGACCTTGACGCCGGCGTTGATCATGCCGTCCGCCAGGGTCGAGAACTTCTGCACGTCACCCTGGGCGTTCTGGATGTCGGGCGTCAGACCTTCGTCCTTGAGGGCCTTCTCCAGGAGCGGCTTGTCGAAGCCCTCCCAGCGTGCGGAGGTGGCGGTTTCGGGGAGGATGACGCCGACCTTCGCGCCGCCCGAGCCGCTGTCAGTGTTCGTGCCCGTGGTGGTGCCACCGCCGGACGTGTTGGCGCCGCACGCCGTCATGGCAACGGCGAGGCCAGTGCCGACGGCGATGAGGGCGAGGCTCTTGCTGCGCATCCGCATCCCTTTCAGAGCTACGCGGGAAATGTTGTGGCGCACAACGTATGCCGGGACAGGCGGTGACCGGAAGCACACTTGACCGATAAAGTAGGCACGATGAGCTAACGACGAGGTAACCGAACGGACATCTGCCTACTCCGGATGCAGTAGTCGGTTACGACCGGTCACCTGAGGGGTTACGTGGGGTTTGTTGCGAGCCACTGCGAATGGCCGGGCCAACACGGGCTCCAGCAGCCTCGCTCCAGCCTCCGCCACAACCACCACAACCCTCGCCACAACCACCACCGGCCGGCCGGCCGGAGGCCACGCCGAGCCACTCCGCAGGCTGGGGATTGGCGGCGGCCGGGGCGAGGGCGGCGAGGCTGAGCAGGCGAAATCGCGGCGGCTCGACGAGCGGAGGCTGGGCGGGCGCGGCGCGACACAACCGGGCGCGACACAGCCGGCGCAGCTCGCCGCGGCACAGCCCGGCGCGGCTGGGTGGCGAAACTGGCGAACAGTCCGATGAGCGGGGGCAGGGCCAGGTGCGCAGCTGCTGCCAGGGCGTCACCAGGAGCGCAGAGTGGCGATCCGCTCTTCCAGCTGCTCGATCGAAGCCATGGCCGTGGGCGGCCCGCCGCAGTACTCGCGCAGCTGGTTGTGGATCTTCCCGTGCGGCTTCTTGGTGCGGTGGTGGTGCATCGCGACCAGGGTGTTCAGTTCCTTGCGCAGGGCGGCCAACCGCTCCTGCACGCTCGCCGGCCGCGCGGCCGGGGCGGGAGCGGACACCGGTGCGGAGGCGGCCTTGCGGCTGGCCTCGACCAGTTGCTTCTCCTGGCGTTGCCGCAGCAGGGCGCGCACCTGGTCGGGCTCCAACAGGCCCGGCAGACCCAGGTACTCCTGCTCCTCCTCGCTGCCCGCGAACGCCGCCGTCCCGAACGACGACCCGTCGTAGATCACCTGGTCCAGCTCGGCCGACGCGCCCAGCGCCGTGTACGCGCGCTCCTCCTCGCCCGGCTCGTCCTGGACCTGGTTGGCCTGCGACAGCAGCTCGTCGTCCCAGCCGTCCTTCTCCCGGTGCGGCTTGCCCAGGACGTGGTCGCGTTGCTGCTCCAGCTCGCTGGCCAACCCCAGCAGCACCGGCACGCTGGGCAGGAACACGCTCGCCGTCTCGCCCTTGGCCCTCGCCCGCACGAAACGGCCGATCGCCTGCGCGAAGAACAGCGGCGTGGAGGCGCTGGTCGCGTACACGCCCACCGCCAAGCGCGGCACGTCCACGCCCTCGGACACCATCCGGACCGCGATCATCCACCGGTCCGTCGACTCCGAGAACTCGGCGATCCGCCCCGACGCCTTCGGGTCGTCGGACAGCACCAGCGTCGCGTCGTGGCCCGTGGTCCGCTTCAGGATCTCCGCGTACGCCTTCGCCACCGTCTGGTCGGTCGCGATCACCAGCCCACCGGCGTCGGGCATGCCGCCCTCGCGCAACTGGGTCAGCCGCACGTCGGCCGCCTTCAACACCGACGGCATCCACTCGCCGGTCGGGTCCAGCGCCACGCGCCACGCCCGCGCCGTCTGCTCCTGGGTCAGCGGCTCGCCCAACCGGGCGGAGAACTCCTCGCCCGCGCTGGTCCGCCAGCTCGCCTCGCCCGAGTACGCGAGGAAGATCACCGGCCGGACGACGCCGTCCTTGAGCGCGTCCGAGTACCCGTACGAGTGGTCGGACTTGCTGCGCTGCACGCCGTCCGGACCCGGCTCGTAGCTGATGAACGGGATGGGCGAGTCGTCCGACCGGAACGGCGTGCCGGTCAGGCACAGCCGCCGCGTCGCGGGCGTGAACGCCTCCCGGATCGCGTCACCCCACGACTTCGCGTCGCCGCCGTGGTGCACCTCGTCCAGCAGGACCAGGGTCTTGCGGTTCTCCGTGCGCACCCGGTGCAGCGTCGGGTGCGCCGCGACCTGCGCGTACGTCACCGCCACGCCGTGGTAGTCGCGGGAGGTCACCGCGTTGGTGTTGCGGAAGTTCGAGTCGATCGCGATGCCCACGGCCGCCGCCGCCTGCGCCCACTGGTGCTTGAGGTGCTCGGTCGGCGCGACGATCGTCACCGCCTCGACCGTGCGGTCGGCGAGCAGCTCGGCCGCGACGCGCAGCCCGAACGTGGTCTTGCCGGCGCCCGGCGTCGCGACGGCGAGGAAGTCCTTCGGCCCGGCCGCGAGGTACTTGGTCAGGGCGCGCCGCTGCCAGGCGCGGAGCGGGCGGGTCGTGGCGACTTGCGGTAGCGACAACCTCTGAACCCCTCCTGCGCCCCGGTGAACATGCGAATGCCCTCGGGTGGATGACCGTCGAGGGCACCGACAGCTTACCTGCCGGCCCGGCGACACCTCGGCTCCGATGCCGCGAAATCACCCGCGATGCACCATGCTTGACCCTGCGATGGGTTCGCCGACTGACGAGACGGCACGCAGCAGGCCCCGGAAGGGACCACTGCGGCTGTTGGCGCGCACGCTGGCCAAGGCCTGGGAGGGCAGCATCTTCTCCGAGGCCGCCGAGGCGGCGTTCTGGCAGATCCTGTCCTTCCCGCCGCTGCTGCTGGGCCTGCTCGGCTCGATGGGCTACCTCGGCGACTGGCTGGGCCCCGAGGTGGTCAGCGCGGTCAAGGACCGGATCATCTCGACCTGCCGGACGATCTTCAGCCAGGACGTCGTCAACGACGTGATCGCGCCCACGGTCGACCAGATCCTGACCATCGGCAAGGGCGAGATCGTGTCGGTGGGCTTCCTGATCTCGCTGTGGGCGGGCTCGTCGGCGATGTCGTCGTTCGTGGACGCCATCACCGCCGCGCACGACCAGTACGGCGTGCGCAACGAGGTGTGGCAGCGGATCTTCGCGCTCCTGCTCTACATGGCGAGCCTGGTCCTGCTGATCGTCGGGCTGCCGGTGCTGGCGCTGGGCCCGGACCTGCTGCCGGAGATCTTCCCGAGCGGGTGGCGCGCCACCATCGAGTTCTGGCTGAGCGCCTTCTACTACCCCGCCGCCGCGGTGTTGCTGGTCGTGGCGTTGGCGACGCTCTACAAGGTGTCGCTGCCCAACAAGCTGCCGTGGCACCGGTTGCTGCCGGGCGCGGTGCTGGCGATGGCGGTGTTCCTGCTGTCGTCCATCGGCCTGCGCCTCTACATCCGGTGGATCACCACGACCGGCTACACCTACGGCGCGCTGGCCACGCCCATCGCGTTCCTGCTGTTCGCGTTCTTCATCGGCCTGGCGATCACCATCGGCGCGTACTTCAACAGCGCCATCCAGGAGATGTGGCCCGCGAAGATGACCCGTCGCCAGCGCCGGCGGTGGCGGCGGTTGGAGCTGGAACGGGCCGCCGAACGCATCCGGTCCGACGAGGGCAAGCGGGCCTGGCGGCCGGCGGAGCGCAACGGCGAGCTGGGCACCGCCCCGTCGCCGGCGGACACGACGAAGACCGAACGCCTGCCGGTGGAGCGCAAACCGTAGGGTGCGGTCCGTGGACCTTCGCCGCCTGCGGTACCTGTGCGCGGTGGTCGAGGAACGGCACCTCACCCGCGCCGCCGAACGCCTGGGCGTCCGCGCGTCGTCGCTGAGCCAGCAGATCATCGCGTTGGAGCGCGAGCTGGACGTCACCCTGTTCACCCGCACCCCGGCCGGCATGACGCCCACCGCCGCCGCGCTGACCCTGCTCCCCCACGCCCGCCGCCTGCTCGACGCCGCCGACCTCGCCGTGCGGGCCGTCCGGGACACCGCGGACCGGCCGCTGCGGATCGGGGTGACGCCGGGCGCGCCGCCGGCGGTCCTGCCCGCGCTGCACGCGGCCGAGACCGTGGAGTTGCTGGACCTCCAGGCGGCGCGGCAGCTGGAGCGGGTGCGCGGCGGCGGGCTGGACGCCGGGCTGATCGCGCTGCCCGAGGCGGTGGACGGCCTGCGGACCGCGGTGGTGAGCGACGCCGCGCTGGGCGTGCTGGTCGCCGACACCCACCCGCTGGCGGGGTGCGACGAGGTCGAGTGGGCCGACCTGACCGGCCGTGACCTGCTGCTCTACGACCGCGACCTGGCCCCCGGCTACCACGACGCCCTGCTGGGAGCGTGTGCCGCGCGAGGCTGGCGGCCGACCGTGCGCTCCGGGCCGTCGCGGCGGTCGCTGTTCGTCGCGGAACTGCGCCACGGTGGCGATGCGGTGGCGCTGCGCCCGCGGTGGGACCGGTCCGAGGGCCTGCACTGGGCGGCTCTGCGCTCCGCGCCGCGGGTGAGGCACGCGCTGGTGTGGAGCCCGGCGCACGACCAAGCCGACCGGCTGGCCACGCTCGCCCGGAAGCTGTGACCGCACCCACACCGGGGCCGGCCGCGCACCACGTCGGACCTGGCGCGTCAGGCCGTGCCTGACGCGTGTCAGGCCCGGCCTCGTGGACGCCGCGGTGCGCGCCGGGATTGCCTGGTCACGACCACCCTGGTCAGGACCAACAGGAGGCGATCATGGCACTGCGGCACTGGGGTTTCGTCTATCTCGCCGAAGGCTGCGACCCGGCGCGGGACACGTCCGTGGTGGACACCGGGGCGTGCCGGACCGTCCTGGTCGGCGTGGGACGCGTCGAGCAGGTCGTGGACGCCGCGCGGCGGCTGGTGGACGACGGCGCGGAACTGGTCGAGCTGTGCGGCGCGTTCGGGCCCGTGTGGACGGCGAAGGTCCTCGACGCGGTGGGTGGACGCGTGCCGGTGGGCAGCGTCACCTACGGCGCCGAGGCGACCCGGCAGCTCTACGACCTGTTCGGCGGGTGACCTACTCGCCGCCGCCCTTGGGCAGGCCGTCGAAGATCTTCTTGCAGTCCGGGCACACCGGGGAGCCCGGCTTCGGCGACCGCGTCACCGGGAACACCTCGCCGCACAGCGCCACCACGTGCGTGCCCATGACCGCGCTCTCGGCGATCTTGTTCTTGCGCACGTAGTGGAACATCTTCGGGGTGTCGTCCCCGGTGTGGTCGGTGCCTTCCGGGCGGACGTCGACCTCGGGCAGAGTCTGCGTGCTCACGTCCCCAGCTTACCTGGGAGGATGGCCCCTCGTGAGTACGCCGAGCATCACCGACGAGGTCCGCACCGCCCTGGCCGAGAACCGGCCCGTGGTCGCCCTGGAATCCACCATCCTGTCCCACGGCCTGCCGCCCGGCCGCAACCGCGAGGTCGCCGCGCGCCTGGAGGACGTGGTGCGCGCGGCGGGCGCGGTGCCCGCCACGATCGCGGTGCTGGGCGGGGTGCCCAAGGTCGGCCTGACCGACGCCGAGCTGGACCACGTCTGCGACCCGGCCAACGACCTGGTCAAGCTGTCCCGGCGGGACCTGGGCGCGGCCTACGCGTTGAAGAAGGACGGCGCGACCACCGTCGCCTCGACCTCCGCCATCGCGCGCCAGGCCGGCGTGACGGTGTTCGCCACCGGCGGCCTGGGCGGCGTGCACCGGGGCGCGCGGGAGACCTGGGACGTGTCCGCCGACCTCGACGTGCTGGCCACGACCCCGATCCTGGTGGTGTGCTCGGGCGTGAAGTCGATCCTGGACATCCCGGCCACCCTGGAGCTGCTGGAGACCCGGTCGGTGCCCGTGCTGGGCTACCGGACCGACTCCTTCCCCGCGTTCTACCGGCGCGAGTCCGGCCACGCCGTGCCGTGGCGGGTGGACGCGCCCGAGCAGGCGGCGGCCGTCGTCGCGGCGCACTTCGGGCAGGTCCCGGGCAGCGCGGGCGTGCTGCTGGCCAACCCGATCCCGGCCGAGTTCGAGATGGACCCGGACCTGCACGACCGGCTGCTGCGCGAAGGCCTGGAGAAGACCCGGGACGTGCACGGCAAGGACGTCACGCCGGCGCTGCTGGAGCACTTCCACACCGCCAGCGGCGGCGTGAGCCTGGACGCCAACGAGGCGCTGGTGCTGTCCAACGCGGCCCTGGCCGCCGAGGTCGCCGTGGAGCTGGCGAAGTGACGTCGATCGTCGTCGTCGGGGACGCCGGGCTGGACGTGGTGGCCCGGCACTCCGGCCCGATCGTCCACGGCGGCGACTCGCGCGCCAGGGTCACCATCGAGCCCGGTGGCGCGGGCGCGAACACGGCGGCGTGGTTGGCGGCGTGCGGCGCGACGCCCACGCTGGTCGCCCGGGTGGGCGCGGACCCGGCCGGCCGGCAGGTGCACGCGGAGCTGACCGCGGCGGGCGTGCGGTGCGCGTTCGCCGTGGACACCGAGGCCGCCACCTGCTGCGTCGTGGTCCTGGTGGACGACACCGGGCAGCGCACCATGCTGCCCGACCGGGGCGCGAACGCCCGCTTCTCCCCCGCCGACCTCGACCCCGGGCTGCTGCACGGGGTCAAGCACCTGCACCTGTCCGGGTACGTCCTGCTGGACGCCTCCTCCCGGCCCGCCGGGCTGGCGGTGCTGCGCGCGGCCCGCGAGGCCGGGCTGACCACCTCGGTGGACCCGCAGTCGGCGGCGCTGGTCTACGACGGGTTCCTCGACGACATCGCCGGGGTGGACCTGTTGCTGCCCAACGCCGAGGAGCTGGTCGCGCTCACCGGGTCACCGGAGCCGGCCAGCGCGGTGGAACTGCTGGACGCGGTGGGCGCGGTGGCGCTGACCTCGGGCGCGGACGGCGCGAGCTGGGTGGACCGGCGGGGCGTGCTGTCGGTGCCGGCGCTGGACGTGGAGTGCGTGGACTCGACGGGTGCCGGGGACGCGTTCGACGCGGGGCTGCTCGCGGCGTGGTTGAGCGGCGCGTCCCGGGCGGACTCCCTGGCCGGGGGCGTCCGGGCGGCGGCTTCGGCGGTGTCGAACGTGGGCGCCCAACCGGTGGCGAAGGCGCAACCGGTGGCTGGGGCTCAGCCGTCGATGACCTGATGCCCGCGGGCCTCGATGGCGCGGTGCTCCTTGACGAACCGGTTGGCCTTCTCCGCCTTGCGCGGGGGCCGGTCGTTCGCGATGAGCACCGCCATCCACGGCAGCGGCACGGACAGCACGAGGAACAGCAGCGCGAGCCACCACGTCTGGTAGAAGACCATGGCCAGGACCAGGCACGGGATGCGGGCGCCCATCATGATCGCGTACTTGCGCTTGCGAGCGGCGTGCTGCTCCTCGTAGGAGGGCGCCGCTTCGGTGATCAGCACCGGGGTGCCGTCGCGCTCGTGGTCGACCATGTGTTCCATAGTCCCACTGCTCGGCCTACCGCGACACCGTCAGGGTGGTGTATTCGAGCACGTTCGCGGCGGGTGACCGTACGATCCGACCGTGGTGGCCCTTGATCGGCTGGTGGACGTGCTCGGCAGCCTGGGCACGCACCTGAGCTGCGCGCCCCGGGGCCGGGACGTGGAGCTGCGCGGGGTGGCCCTGCACGACCCCGCCGAGCCCGCGACCGCCGCGCCCGACGACGTCCTGCTCGGCCTGGGCGTGCCGACCCCCACCGCCGCCGCCCGCCTGGTCGGCTCGACCGCCGCGGCGGCCGTGGTCCTGCACGGCCGGCCGCCGCTGGACGAGCGGGTGGTGGCCGCCGCCAAGCGCTCGGGCGCGGCGGTGCTGCTGGTGGAGCCGTCCGTGGCGTGGGGGCAGCTGGCGAACGTGGCGCAGACGCTGGTCCTGGGCGGGCAGCGCAAGGGGTCCGGTGACCTGTTCGCCGTGGCCGACGCCATCGCCGCCGTGGTGGGCGGCCCGGTCACCATCGAGGACCAGCAGTCGCGCGTCCTGGCCTACTCCTACCGGCAACAGGGCGTGGACCAGGTGCGCGTCCAGACCATCCTGGGCCGGCGGGTGCCCGAGGAGGCCCGGCAGGCCCTGGACGAGTACGGCGTGTTCACCCACCTGTCCCGCAGCGACGAGCCGCTGTTCGTGCCCAAGCTCACCGACCAGCTCGGGGGCCGGCTGGTGGCCGCCGTCCGGGCCGGCCGCGAGCTGCTGGGTTCGGTGTGGGTCGAGGTGGACCGGGACGTGGACCAGGCCCGGCACGCGGCGCTGGCCGACGGCGCGCGGACCGCCGCCCTGCACCTGCTGCGCGCGAGGGCGTCGGCGGACCTGGAGCGGCAGGCCGAGGCGGACCTGGTGATCGGGGCCCTGGACAGCGGCGCCAACCTGCCCCGCCTGGGCCTGCCGACCACCGACCTGCGGGTGATCGCCGTGCAGGCCCACGCCGGCGAGGGCGAGCACGGCGCGGCGCTGCTCGCGTTCGAGCGGGCCACGGCGGGTTTCGGCTGGTCACGGCCGGGGCGCAGCGCCCTGTTCGGGAACGTCCTCTACACCGTGCTGCCGTGCGGCGACGACCCGTCGGCGGCGGTCGAGTGGGTCCGCTCGCTCAGGCGCGAACTGCCGGCGGAGGTCGTGGTGGAGGCCGGCATCGGCGGTCGGGCGGAGGCCGCCCAGCTCCCGGCGTCGCGCCACGAGGCCGACGAGTGCCTTGCGCTGTCCGCGGGCGAGCCGGTCGTCTACGACCACGCTTGGGCGAAGGTCCTGCTCCGGCGGCTCGCGGCGGTGGCGGCCGGCGGTCGGTTGCCGGTCCGGGGGCCGGTGGCGGAACTGGTCCGGCACGACGAAGAGCACGGAACGCACTACGCGGCCACCTTGCGGGCGTGGCTCGCGGCGCAGGGGGACGCGCGGGAAGCGGCCCGCGCTTTGTCGGTGCACCCGAACACCTTGCGTTATCGGATGCAGAAAATGGCCGAGGTGACCCCGTTGCCGTTGGAGGATCCGGATCAGCGGCTCGCTATGGCTATCGCTCTGGCTATCAGCGCGCCTTGAATGGGCGTTTTCCGTCGTGAAGGGACCCCGAGGCGAGCGGGTCGGGCACCGGGGCGGGAGAATCCGGTGTGCTTCCAGACCTTTCTCCTTCGCTGACCGCGCGCCTGCGCGGCGCGTTCCAGAACGCCGGGTACGACGCTGACGGGGTCGTGGACGTCCTCGGGCCCCAAGCGCACGCCGCGCTGGGCCGCGGTGAGCCGGAAGCCGCCCGGCGGGCCTCCGCGGACGCGGGCGGGTTGGGCACGTTGATCCGGCTCTTCCTGCTCGGCGACGCCGAGGACGCCGCCGCCGTGCGCACGGCGCTGGACGGGCTCGACCTCGACGAAGCCGTCGGCGCGCAGCTGCTGGTGCGCGACGGGGACCGGGTGCGGGCCGGGTTGGACGTGCGGCCTTACGGGGACGACGAGGGGTCCTGGTGGGTGATCGCCGACCTCGACTCCGAGCAGCGCGGCGGGCCCGTGCCGGCCGACCACGTGCTCGGCGTCGGGCACGCGTCGATCAGCCTCGCGCGGGCCACGTCCCGGCGGCCGGTGGAGACGTTGCTCGACCTCGGCACCGGGTGCGGGGTGCAGGCCCTGCACGCCAGCCGGCACGCGCGCAGGATCACCGCCACCGACCTGTCCGAACGGGCCCTGCGGCTCGCGGACGCCACCTTCCGGCTCAACGGGATCGACGTGGAGCTGCGGCAGGGCGAGTGGTTCGCGCCGTTGCGCAACCGGCGGTTCGACCATGTCGTGTGCAACCCGCCGTTCGTGGTGGGTCCGCCGCGGGTCGACTACGTCTACCGCGACTCCGGGCTCGGCGGGGACGACGCCAGCGCGCTGGTCGTGCGGCAGCTCCCGTCCTTCCTCAACGAAGGCGGGGTCGGGCAGCTCCTCGCCTCCTGGCTGCACCGGCGGGGCGAGGACTGGGCGGACCGGGTGTCGCGGTGGCTGCCGCGCGGCGTGGACGCCTGGTTCGTCCAGCGCGACGTCGCCGACCCGGCGCTCTACGTCGGCACGTGGCTGCGCGACGCGGGCGTGGACCCGCGGTCGGCGGAGGGGCGCGCGAAGGCGTCGGCCTGGCTGGACTGGTTCGCCGAGCAGGACGTGGAGGGCATCGGCTTCGGGTTCGTGACCCTGCGGCGCACCGACGCCGCGCACCCCGAGGTGGTGTGCGAAGACCTGCGCCACGCCTACGACGACCCGCTGGGGCCGGAGTCCGCCGCCTGGCTGGACCGGGTCGAGTGGCTGCGCACGCACGACGCCGACGCCGTGCTCGCCACCCGGTTCACCGTGCCGGAGACGGTCCTGCTGGAAGAGGTCTCCGCGCCCACCGAGGACGGCTGGGAGTCCGTCGTGCGCCGCCTGCACCGCACGGACGGGCCCGGGTGGCAGCACGAGCTGGACGAGACCGCCGCGCGCCTGCTGGCGGGCTTCCGGGGCGCGTTGCCGCTGGAGGACCTGATCACGCTGCTCGCCTACGCCGACGACGTCCCCGCCGAGGACCTGGCGCGGGCGGCGCTGCCGATCGTCCGGGAGCTGGTGCGGCACGGCATGGTGGTGCCGGCGTGAGAGCGGTCGTGGCGCGGGTCACCGAGGCGGAGGTGACCGTGGACGGCGAGCGCGTGGGCGCGATCGACGAGCCGGGGTTGCTGGTGCTGCTGGGCGTCCACGCCGAGGACACCGAGGCCAAAGCTCCCTTGATGGCGCGGAAACTGCACGAGTTGCGCATCCTGCGCGACGAGGAGTCGTGCGCCACGACCGGTGCGCCGCTGTTGGTTGTGAGTCAGTTCACACTCTACGGCGAGACGCGGAAGGGTCGGCGGCCGTCCTGGACGGCCGCCGCCCGGCCCGAGCACGCCGAGCCGTTGGTCGACGCGGTCGTCCGGGAACTGCGCCAAAAGGGCGCGCGGGTGGAAACGGGCCGGTTCGGCGCGATGATGTCGGTGCGGAGTGTGAACGACGGTCCCTTCACCGTGTTGGTGGAACTCTAGATCCTTCTCAGCCAAATCTCAGGATTCGTGGCGCAACCGCTGTGACGGCAGTGACGTCTCTCAGATCGGGGAGGCGGGAACCATTTCGCACCGGCGAACGTTTCCCCCGATGACAGCCGAAAGGCAACCTCGCGCAGCGCAGCGCGGGATGCGTGACCGCACTGCCAGCCCGCGAACAAGGGGGAGGGAGCTCCATGACCGTCCCGAAGGTCCTCGACCGCGAGGTCGAGAGCGACACGACCACCACGAGCGCCGAGTTCGACCTCGACGCCCAGGGCCCGGCCGCCGACCTGGTCCGGGTGTACCTGAACGGGATCGGGAAGACAGCGCTGCTCACCGCGGCCGAGGAAGTGGAACTCGCGAAGCGGATCGAGGCGGGGGTCTTCGCCCAGCACATGCTGGAGACGGGTGCGAACCTGTCGGCCACGCGCAAGGGGGAACTGCGCCAGCTCATCCGCGACGGCCACGTCGCGAAGAACCACCTGTTGGAGGCGAACCTCCGCCTGGTCGTCTCGCTGGCCAAGCGCTACACCGGCCGCGGGATGCCGCTGCTGGACCTGATCCAGGAGGGGAACCTGGGTCTGATCCGCGCGGTGGAGAAGTTCGACTACACCAAGGGCTTCAAGTTCTCGACCTACGCCACGTGGTGGATCCGCCAGGCGATCACCCGGGGGATGGCGGACCAGGGCCGCACCATCCGGCTGCCCGTCCACCTCGTGGAGCAGGTCAACAAGCTCGCCCGGATCAAGCGCGACCTGCACCAGCAACTGGGCCGCGAGGCGACCAACGACGAGTTGGCGCGCGAGTCGGGCCTGACGCCGGACAAGGTGGCCGACCTGCTCGACCACGCGCGCGACCCGGTGAGCCTGGACATGCCGGTCGGCGCCGAGGAGGACGCCCCGCTGGGCGACTTCATCGAGGACTCCGACGCGACCGACGCGGAGAGCGCCGTCATCTCCGGCCTGCTGCAGGACGACCTGCGCCGCGTGCTGGCCACGCTGGAGCCGCGCGAGCAGGCGGTGATCCGGCTGCGCTACGGCCTGGAGGACGGCCAGCCGCGCACGCTCGACCAGATCGGCAAGCAGTTCGGCCTGTCCCGCGAGCGGGTGCGCCAGATCGAGCGCGAGGTCATGGCCAAGCTCCGCCAGGGCGAGCGGGCCGCCAAGCTGCGCGCTTACGCCAGCTAGTGATCGTCGCTCACCGGCCGGTGATCGCGGGCTTCGGCCGGCCGGTGCGCGGATCACCCGTTCAGCCGGGTTGACTTGTGACGCCGATCACGGCACGGTCGCGTGTTACACGAGCTTTGCGACACCCCCGCCCCATCTCGCGGGGGTCGTCGCACGCTGAGGAAGGTCGGGGCGGTCGGGGGCCGGCCCGGCCTTCCGTATTTTCTGCCGCGACTCCGTCGCGGCGGCTCGGCCGCCTGGAGTCGGCTCATCGCGCCGCGTTTCCCGCCGATCGGAAAGCGTGATCGGCGGGAAAGGCGGCGCGACAAGCCGACGCGGCCTCGCGGGGTGCGTGGTCGTCAGCTCAGGTATTCGGCTAGTTTTTGGCGGAAGAACGTGACATGTGAGTCGTGCTCGGGACCGCGGTAGCCGCGTGGGGTTCCCTCGACAATCATGATCAGGCACAGATACGCGCGGTACAGCGCGATTCTCGTTTCTTCCGCCGGCGTGAACGGTTCCGTGCGGCCGTAGCCCGCCAAGGAGTCCGCGTCGACGTCCGCGAACAGCGCCACGGTCGCCAGGAACGCCGACCGCCACGTCGAACCGCCGGCGTCGAGTTCGCCGACACCCAGCCGCCGCTTCGAAGCGCTCTCCACCACGACGCGAATCACACCACGGTGGAGGGACCGGACCGGACCGCTCGGTATAGGTTCGTTGGAACCCGAACGCGCGCAAGGGAGCCCGCGACGTGCCCGCAGTGCCCACCACAGCTTTCGAGTACACCGACGTCCTGCCGCTCGGCCCGGACACCACCACGGAGTACCGCCTGGTCACCTCCGACGGCGTGTCCGTGGTCGAGGCCGCCGGCCGGAAGTTCCTCCAGGTCGAGCCGTCGACGCTGACGCTGCTGGCCAAGGAGGCCGTCCGCGACATCCAGCACCTGCTGCGCTCGTCGCACCTCAAGCAGTTGCGCGCGATCGTCGACGACCCCGAGGCCAGCGGCAACGACCGGTTCGTCGCCATGGACCTGCTGCGCAACGCGTGCATCTCCGCAGGCGGCGTGCTGCCGATGTGCCAGGACACCGGCACGGCGATCGTCATGGGCAAGCGCACCGAGTCCGTCCTGACCGGCGGCGCCGACGCGGAAGCCCTGTCGCGCGGCATCTTCGAGGCCTACCAGGAGCTGAACCTGCGGTACTCGCAGATGGCCCCGGTCACCTTCTGGGACGAGAAGAACACCGGCACCAACCTGCCCGCGCAGATCGACCTGTTCTCCGCGCCCGGCACGGAACCCAAGTACGAGTTCCTGTTCATGGCCAAGGGCGGCGGTTCGGCGAACAAGACGTTCCTGTACCAGGAGACCAAGGCGCTGCTCAACCCGGCGCGGCTGGCCCGGTTCCTGGACGAGAAGCTGCGCTCGCTGGGCACCGCCGCGTGCCCGCCGTACCACCTGGCCGTGGTCGTCGGCGGTCTGTCGGCCGAGCAGAACCTGAAGGTCGCCAAGCTCGCCTCCGCCCGCTACCTGGACCACCTGCCGACCGAGGGGTCCGCGGCCGGCCACGCCTTCCGCGACCTCGACCTGGAGCAGCAGGTCCTGGAGCTGACCCGGAACTTCGGCATCGGCGCGCAGTTCGGCGGCAAGTACTTCTGCCACGACGTGCGCGTGATCCGGCTGCCCCGGCACGGCGCGTCCTGCCCGGTGGGCGTCGCGGTGTCGTGCTCGGCGGACCGCCAGGCCAAGGCGAAGATCACGCCCGAGGGCGTGTTCCTGGAGCAGTTGGAGCGCGACCCGGCGCGGTTCCTGCCCGACGTCGAGGGCGAGGACCTGTCCGACGAGGTGGTCCGGATCGACCTGACCCGCCCGATGGCGGAGATCCGCGAGACCCTGTCGAAGTTGCCGGTGAAGACCCGCGTGTCGCTGACCGGCCCGCTGGTGGTGGCCCGCGACATCGCGCACGCCAAGATCAAGGAACGCCTCGACGCGGGCGAGCCGATGCCGCAGTACCTGAAGGACCACCCGGTGTACTACGCCGGTCCGGCGAAGACGCCCGAGGGTTACGCGTCCGGCTCGTTCGGCCCGACGACGGCCGGCCGCATGGACTCCTACGTCGAGCAGTTCCAGGCGGCCGGCGGCTCGATGGTGATGCTGGCCAAGGGCAACCGGTCGGCGCAGGTGACCAACGCCTGCCAGACGCACGGCGGCTTCTACCTGGGCTCGATCGGCGGCCCGGCGGCGCGGCTGGCGCAGGACTGCATCCGCCACGTCGAGGTGCTGGAGTACCCGGAGCTGGGCATGGAGGCGGTCTGGAAGATCGAGGTGGAGGACTTCCCGGCGTTCATCGTGGTGGACGACAAGGGCAACGACTTCTTCGCCGAGACCTCCGCGCCGACCTTCCAGATCACCTTCCGGAAGTAAGCGCCGAGGCGAGCTGGTCGCGGACCCGGACGAGCGCCCCGATGCGCTCGTCCAGGACCGCCAGCCTGCGGCGGGCCACTTCGACCAGCGCCGGATCGGGGTCCGCCGCCAGCACGTCGCCGTCGAGGCAGCACCGGAAGTGCGCCACGTCCTCCAGCGTGAGGCCGTGGTCCAGCAGTCGCCGGATGTTGCGGACGCGCGCGACCGCCGTGTCCGGGTAGACGCGGTAGCCGTTGGGCAGGCGGGTGGACTCCAGCAGCCCGTTCTCCTCGTAGAACCGCAACGCCCGCGCCGACACCCCGCCGGCTCGCGCCAACTGCCCGATCTTCACCCGCCCGACGGTACGTCATGCCACGACGGCGCCCCCGTCCACCGGCAGCACCACACCGGTCGTGAAGGCGGCCTCGGGGCTCGCCAGTCGGGTGATCCAGAACGCCACTTCCTCCGGCTGCCCGATCCGCTTCAGCGGGACGTGCGCGACCAGGGCTTCCCGCAGGGCCGCGTTCTGCTCCGGTGTCAGGCCCTGGTGCAGCCCGATCGGCGTGGCGATCGGGCCTGGCGCGACGGCGACCACGCGCACGTCCGGCGCGAACTGCACCGCCCAGCTCCGGGTCAGCGACTCCAGGGCGCTCTTCAACGCCGCGTACAGCGCTCCGCCGGGCATCGGCCAGCCGCGCTGCCCGATGGACGTGCTGACGTTGACGATCACGCCCTTCGACGCGGCCAGGTGCGGCCGGGCGGCCTCGGCGAGGTGGGTCGGTGCCAGCAGGTTGGTCGTCAGCATGTCCAGCGCCGCGTCCCGGTCGTGGCCCTGCCGAACCACGCCGGCGTTGTTGACCAGCACGTCGAGCCGGCCGAACTCGCGCACCGCCGTGTCGATGACGACCGGGGGCGCGTCCGGGTCGGCGATGTCGAGGACCAGCGGGCGGATGCCGGGCAGGCCCTCGGCGGTCTCCGCGAGCCGGGCGGCGGTGCGGCCGACGACCAGCACCCGCGCGCCCCGCTCGGCGAAGGCGCGCGCGGTGGCCCGCCCGATGCCCGTGCCGCCGCCCGTCACGATCACTGCCTTGCCGTTGAACGTCATGCCGCGAACGTAAAGATTGACGCCCGCGTCAAGGTCAAGCGCGCGGCCACCACACGCGGGCGTCGGTGGTCGGCAGGCCGCGCAGCAGGGCGCCGCGCGGGGCGGTGCTGAGGAGTTCGAGGACCCACGCCGGCTCGGCAGGGTGGACCGGGTCGGTCAGCGCGGTCAGGATCGTCCGGTTCGCGCAGCCCGCGTCGGCCAGGGTGCGGGCCAGTTCCGGCGCGGCGGCCGGGTCGCGGTCGGTGACAGCGCGGTCGAGGAGCTTGCCGACCGCCAGGGGTTCCAGCCAGGCCGGGTCCACGGCGGCGGCGAGGGTGCGTTCCGCTTGGTCGAGCAGGGAGCGCCAGTCCGCCCACGGGAAGTCCGAGCCGCGCGTCCGGGTGCTGTAGAGGTCGGTGCCGTCGAACGTCGACATGTCCTTGTGCACGCTGTAGTTGCCGTCGGTGTCCCGGTGCCACACCACGGCCTGGTGCCGGAAGTCCGCATCGCCGGCGACGTCCTGCGCGGCCGGCCAGTAGCCCTCGGCGTCCTTCGGCTTGAGGCCGGTGAACGCGGCGTGCAGCAGCGAGCGGATCGTCTCGACGTCGTCGTACGCGCTGACCACGACGAACCGGCTCAGCAGCGCGAGGCCCGGACCGGGGTGGCGCAGGTCGGGGTCGAGCAGCGCGGCGGCCCGGCACACCAGGTCCAGTTCCTCCCAGCGCAGGGCGTGCGGGTGGAAGTGGGCCTCGTCGGACCAGCCGACGGTGACCGGCTCGTCCGCGCCCGGCGCCCGCAGGCCCAGGTCGAAGTACGAGTCGCTGATGTCGAGGTCCAGCGAGTACCCGCCGCCCACGGGGAAGGCCAGGACGTGGCTGTCCTGGTCGAAGTACTCGTCGTAGCCCTCGAAGTCCTCCTCGAAGCAGTACATCGCCCAGAACTTCGGGTCCGCCAGGGCGGAGTTCAACGCGTCGGGGATCGCCATCCGCCGAATGCTAGATCACCCGAACGGGTGTCATGCGGTGTCCTCGCGGCTCTCCAGGACGACCCGGCGGTCCCCCAGCGGGGCGTCCAGGGTGACGTTCAGCGGCACGTCGTAGAACTCCTGCGTGCACACCCCGCCGCCGGCCGGCGGGTAGTAGGTCGTCACGAGCGTGATCCGCACCTGGTCCGCCGCCTGCGCGGTGACCTCGGCCGACGCCCGCTTGCACCCGCCGGCGAGTCCGACGACGCGCAGGGTCCGGCCGTCCGCGGAGGCCTGCACGTCCTTCTTGTACAGCTCGGACAGGGTGCCGGCGTCGATCCGCTCGGCCGGGACGGCGGTCGGGCCACCGGGCAGCGGCTCGGCGCTGGACTGCGGTGGCGGTGCGGGGCGGTCGGTCGCGCCGGGCGATGACAACGTTGTCGAAGGCGATGACGAGGCCGTGGCGCCCGGTTGGGTGGTGGATGGACCGGGTGCGCCGGTGGGCGTGCCGCCGGTGCAGCCGGCGAGGGCCAGGGCCGCGAGGGCGGCGGCGAACTTCCTCATAGCCGTAGGACGGTACTTCGGCGCGCAAGGGTTGCAAGGTGCCCGGCCGACGGGGCAGGTCGACCGGGCACCGGGGGGGAGGTGGAACGTCGGCCGCCGCTCGGGCGCGGCGGACGGTGGTCCCGCCGCACGGCAGCGGCGGGCGATCGGTGGTCCCGCCGCACGGCGGCGGCGGGCGATCGGTGGTCCCGCCGCACGGCGGCGGCGGGCGATCGAGCGGACCTACTTCTGGTCCTGCCGGGTGGTCAGCACGACGGCGCGCTCGCCCAGCGGGGCGTCGAGCTTCGCGGTCAGCGGCGGGTAGCGGATGTCCATCGTGCAGACCTGGGCGTCCTTGGGCGTGGTCTCCACCATGACGACCTTCACCACCTGCGGCCCCTGCTCGGCGATCTCCACGCTGGCCTTGCCGCAGCCCGCTTCCTGCGCGACCAGGCCGAGGGTGCTGCCGTCGCCCTCGGTCCACACGGTGCGCGGCCGGTCCTCGGGCACGGCGGCGGCGTCGACCTTCGCCTCGGGCACCTCCTTGGCGCCCGGTGGCACGGGGCTGTCGAACCCCGGCTCCTCCGAGGAGGGCGGGGTGCTCGTCGCGGTGGTCAGCGTGGGCCCGCTGTTCCCCGGCGCCACCGACGGCTGGGTCGAAGCGCAGGCGGTCAGCAGGAGCAGCGCGCCTGCGCCGATGACGGTTCCTAGGCTTCTCATGTCGGAAGGACGGAGCCGCCCGCGCGCCGGGTTGCTCCGCCCTTTTCACAGTTACCCGTTCAGGTGATCCCGGACGCCGTGGACGGCGTGCCGCAGCGCATCCAGCCGGGCCGCCGAGGCGAGTCCGGCGTGGTAGACGTGGAACTCCTCCACCCCCGCCTTCGCGTAGGCGAGCCACTCCGCCAGCAGCGCGTCGCCGTCGGCGGCGCGCGGCGGCAGGCCCAGGACGTAAGCCGCCGTCCGCACGTCGAACGCCCGCAACGCCTCGATCGCGGGCACCGCCACCTCCGGCCCCGGCCAGCAGGTCAGCGTCAGCACGTCCACGTCGGCCCCGATCCCGTCGGCCACCGTGGCGAACGGCCCGGTTCCCCACGGGTCGGCCGTGGCGTGCACGACCACCCGCACGTCACCGGCCGGCGCCACCAGCTCGCGCCGCAGGTCGCGCGACACCGCCGTCCGCACCGCCCGGACCGCCGGGGCCGACTCCCCCAACGCCTCCTCGACCGAGGTCGCTCCCCCGTCCACCCCGGCGCGCACCGCCTCGGCGGTCCCCTCGGGGTACCGTTCGGCGCACACCGGGCAGAAGCACAGCGACAACAGCTTCTGCTGCACGGGAGTCCAGTCCGTGCCGTCGGTCTTCTCGTGGTGGCCGCCGTGCACGAACCCCAGCGGGCCGCACGCCTCCAGCACGACCCCGTCGGGCTGCCCGAGTTCGAGCACTTCCGACACCAACGCGCGCGCGTACTCCACGACGTCGGGCTGCGCCGGGCACAGCGCGTACGGATAGGCGTCGCCGAAAGCGTTGCGCACCACCAGATCCGGATGCGCGTCGCCGAGCACACTGCTGTGCGTCAGCACGGTCCACGCGTACACCGGCAACCCGGCCGCCTTCAGAGCGTCCGAGGCGCGCCGGTACGAATCCGGCTCCACCCAGGACGGTTCAAGGGGCACCAGACGACCGAACTCCTCCCGCCGCACCGGAAGGTAGAACGCCGCGTGCCGGGCGTCGACCAGCCGGTGGTCGGGGTGGAACGGCGTGGCCGCGCGCACGGTGTGGTACGCCGCCGCGAGCGCCACGGCGTCCACGCCGAGCCCGGACACCCGTTGCACGGCCGTAGGGTCACCGACGATGTCCCACGGGTAGACGTGGGCGACGGTCGTCACCACCGGGGGCGCTTCCTCTCGTAGGTCGGGTCGTGCTGCTGCATGTACCCGGTGTCGTCGCGCTGCACGAGCCCGCACTTCTCGTAGTTCTCGGCCAGCCGCGCGAGGGCGTCGCGGTCCAGCTCGACGCCCAGCCCGGGGCCGGTCGGCACCGGCACGGCGCCATCCACGAAGGACAGGCGCTCGACCAGCACGTCCTCCGCCGAGTTCCACGGGTAGTGCGTGTCGCAGGCGTAGTTGAGGTTCGGCGTGGCGGCGGCGAGGTGGGTCATGGCCGCCAGGCTGATGCCCAGGTGCGAGTTGGAGTGCATGGACAGGCCGATGCCGAACGTCCGGCAGATCGCGGCCAGCTCCTTGGACCGCGACAGCCCGCCCCAGTAGTGGTGGTCGGACAGGACCACTTGCACCGCCCCCAGCTCCACCGACCGCGCGATGTGCTCGAACGCCACCACGCACATGTTGGTGGCCAGCGGCAACGGCGACGACCGGGCGACCTCCGCCATGCCGGCGATCTCCGGCGACGGGTCCTCCAGGTACTCCAGCACGCCGTCCAGCTCCGCGGCGACCTGCAACGCCGTCGCGGGCGTCCACGCCGCGTTGGGGTCCAGCCGCAGCGGGTGGTCCGGGAACGCCGCCCGCAACGCCCGGACCGCCTCGACCTCCTGCTCCGGCGGGAACACGCCGCCCTTGAGCTTGATCGAACCGAACCCGTGCCGCTCCACGAGCATCCGCGCCTGGGCGACGATGCCGTCCGGGTCGAGCGCCGCGCCGAACCCGTCCGGCTCGGCGCCGGGGTGGCCGTCCCACTTGTAGAACAGGTAGGCGCTGTACGGCACGGCGGACCGCACAGCGCCGCCCAGCAGGTCCACCACCGGACGCCCGAGGGCCTTGCCCCGGATGTCCCACGTGGCGACCTCGAACGCGGCGAACACGCGGTCCACAGTGGACTCGGCGGTCAGCTTGCCGGTCAGGCCGTGCCGGTCGGACCCGGTCTCCCCGCCCAGCGCCGCGGTGACGCGGGCGTGCAGGCCGTTGAGGTCGTGGACGTCCAGGCCGACCAGCGCGGGCGCGACCGCGCGCAGCCGGGTCAGGTGGCCGATGTCGCCGTAGGTCTCGCCGAGCCCCGAGACGCCCTCGTCGGTGTGCACCTCGACGATCGTGCGCAACGCCCACGGCTCGTGGCAGCCCACGGAGTTCAGCAGCGGCGGGTCGGCGAACGCGACCGGCGTGAGGTCGATCGAGGTGATCTTCACGCGGCCAGCTCCCGTCCGGCCGCGACGATCTTCTCCAGTTCCGCCAGGTGCTCGTCGGTCGGGTCCAGCAGCGGCGGGCGCACGCCGCCCACGTCCAGGCCGGTCGCCCTCACGGCCGCCTTCACCAGCGCCACCGCGTACCCCGGCACCTGGTCGCGCAGCTCCACGAACGGCCGGTAGAACTCGGTCAGGTAGCGGCGGACCAGCTCGTCGTCGCCGTCGCGCACGGCCTGGTAGAAGCCCAGCGAGATGTCCGGCGCGAAGCAGAACACCGCCGACGAGTACAGGTCCACGCCGATGCCCCGGTAGGCGGGCACGGTCAGCTCCGCCGTGGGCAGGCCGTTGAAGAACTGGAACGGCTTGTCCACCGCGGCCCGCACGGCCAGCACGATGCGCTGCAACAGGTCGATGTCGCCCAGGCCGTCCTTGAAGCCGACCACCGTGGGCAGCGACGCGACCTCCACCGCCGTCTCCGGCGTGAACACCGCGTTGTTGCGCTGGTACACGATCAGCGGCAGCTCGGTCGCGCCCGCCACCTCGGCGACGTAGCGGACCAGTCCGCGCGGCGGGTTGGTCACCAGGTACGGCGGCAGCAGCAGCAACCCGTCCGCGCCGGCGTCCCGGGCCGCGCGGGCGAAGGCCTTGGCCACCGGCAGCGGACCGCCCGCGCCCGCGAACACCGGCACCCGCCCGTCGGTCGAGGAGACCGCCACGGCCACCGCGCGCTCGAACTCCGCGAGGTCCAGGGCGTGGAACTCGCCGGTGCCGCACGCGACGAACACCCCGCCCGCGCCCGCCGCCACCCCGCGCTTCACGTGCTCGGCCAGCACGTGCTCGGCGACGGCCCCGTCCGGGTCGAACGGCGTCACCGGGAAGAACAGCACCCCATCGAGTTGCATACCGACCTTCATCCCTTGATCGCTCCGGTGGTGATCCCACGCAGGAAAGACTTTTGCAGCGCCAGGTACACGAGCAGGCTCGGCACCAGCGCCAGCAGCGCCCCGGCCAGCACGATGCCCGGCCCGACCTGGTCGTCGGAGCGCAACGACAGCAGGGCGACGGTCAGCGTGTAGTCGGACGGGTCGGTGGCCACGATCAGCGGCAGCAGGTACTGCTCCCAGATCATGTTGAAGCCGAACACGGCGACCACGCCCAGCGCCGGCTTGCACAGCGGGAGGATGATCTGGGCGAAGATCCGCAGCTCCCCCGCGCCGTCCACGGTGGCCGCCTCCTCGATCTCAACCGGGATCTCCTTCATGAACTCGGTCATGACGAAGATGGAGAAGCCCCACGCGCCCAGCGGCAGGATGACGCCGAGCAGCGTGCCCTTGAGGCTGATGCCCAGCACCGGGAGGTCGCCGATCACCAGTGACAGCGGGATGGCGATCACCTCCTCGGGCAGCATCATGGTGGTGAGGACGGCCAGCAGGACGATCGCCTGACCGCGGAACTTCTTGCGCGCCAACGCGTAGGCGGCGAACACGCTGACCGAGAGCTGGAGCAGCAGCGCGCCGCCGGCGATGATCAGCGAGTTGCCCAGGTAGTGCCAGATCCGGTTCTCGCCGGCCGCGGCGAAGTTGTCCAGCGACGGGTTGTCCGGCACCACCGAGAGCCGGGTGGGGTCGGGGTTGTCGTCGAACGCGCCGGAGAAGATGGTGAGCAGCGGCCCGGTGAAGAACAGGACCGCGCCCACGCACAACAGCACCCGGACGCCCCGCGACACCCACGCCGACCGGTCGGAGCGCCAGCCCAGCGCGGTCTCGCACTTCTCCGCGACGCTCATGTGGCCTTCCTCCTCCGGTAGAGCTGGACCGTGACGGTCAGCGCGAAGGTGATGAGGAACAGCAGCACCGATCCCGCCGACGCGATGCCCAGTTCGTTGCGCTCGAACGCCACCGAGAACACGCGGGTCATCCACACGTCGGTCGAGCCGGCCGGTCCGCCGCCGGTGAGCACGTAGACCTCGGTGAACGTGCGCAGGCCCCGGATGGCCGCGAGGGTGAGCAGGATCGTCACCACCGGCCGCAGCGCGGGCAGCGTCACGTACCGGATGCGCTGCCACGTCGAGGCCCCGTCGATCTCGGCGGCCTCGTACTGCTGCCGGTCGATGCCCGCGAGCCCGGCGAGGATCAGCACCATGTCGTAGGGGGCGCTCTTCCAGACGCCCACCGCCATCACCGACCAGAGCGCGGAGTCCGGGCTGTCCAGGAAGGTCAGCGGACCGAGGCCGACGAACGACAGGATGTTGTTGATGAACCCCTCGGGGGCCGGGTAGTACAGCAGCCGCCAGATCTCGCCGATCACGGCGGTGGCCGCGACCACCGGCAGGAACACCGCCGACCGCACGAACCACAGCGACCGGGCGTGGCCCTCCAGCACCAGGGCCAGCGCGAACCCGATCAGCATCGCCCCGGTGGTCTGGCCGGCGGCGAGCAGGAACGTCCGGCCGATGGCCGAGCGGAACCGGTCGTCCTCCAGGATGCGGACGTAGTTGTCCATGCCCACGAACAGGTCACCCAGGAACGGCCGCACCTGGAACAGGCTGAGCCGGATCCCCTCGGCCATCGGCACGTACTTGAAGACCACGAACAACAGCAGTGCGGGCGCGAGGAACAGCCACGGGGTGGCGCCCGTGAGGCGGCGCTCGCGGCGCCGCCCCACGGGGTGGGGGCCGACGGCACCGCCGCCGTTGGCCGTCGCCCCCACGTCTCGGGCGGTCTCCACCGCCGTCACCCGGCCATCCCCTGGGCGGCGAGTTCCTCCTTGAGGTTCTCGGCGAGCTTGCCCAGGTCGCCCTTCACGTCGGTCGAGCAGGTGGCGAGGATGCCGTTGAGGCCTTCGGCGGTCTGCTGCCGGAACGGCTGGAAGTTGGGCAGGCTCGGGAACGGCTTCGCGCTGTCCTGGTAGAGCTTGGCCACGGTGTTCCAGCGGGCGTCGCGGTAGACGGTTCCCACGTCCACGTTCTTGTTGACCGGCAGCCGGACCACGGGCTGCGTCTCGCCCTCCATGCCGGCCCGCTGCGCGCCCGCGCTGATCAGGAACTCGGCGAGCTTCTTCTGGTCGGCCACCCGCGGCGACCCGGCCATGAGGTAGATGTTCTCGCCCTCGGCCAGCGACCCGACGCCCGCCGGACCGGCCGGTGGCGCGATGACCTCGTACTTGTCCTTGCCCAGCTTCTGGTCGAAGCGGCCGAACATGTACGGGCCGGTGTGGTAGATGCCGGCCTTGCCGGACTCGAAGAACGCGTGCGCGTCGTTGGTGTTGAGCGTCAGCGCGCCGGGCACGACGACCTTGCTGTCGCAGAACAGCCCGCGGATCCACTCGACGGCCTTGACCGACTCGGCGGAGTCGATGGCGACGGAGTACTTGTCGCCGTCGGCCTTGACGATGTCGCCGCCCGCTTGGAGCAGGTAGCTCGACGCCCACCAGGCCAGGTAGCCGCGGTCGGTGGTGCCGGGGACGAGCATCCCGTAGGTGTTGGCCTGGCCGTCGCCGTCGGGGTCCCGCGTGGTGAACGCGGCGGCCAGGTCGGCGAGGTCGGCCCAGTTCCGCGGCAAGGGCTTGCCGAGCTTCTCGCGCCAGTCCTTGCGGATCAGCGTCACGAACGCCTGCGCGGAGAACGGGACGCCGTAGTACTTGCCGTCCGCGCCCTTGGCGCTCTCCCAGGCGCGTTCGACGATGTCGCCGTTGCCGACGACGGAGGAGCGGTCCAGCTCGGGGACCAGGCCCTGCCCGACGAGCGTGCCCAGCGAGCCGGTGTCGTTGATGATCACGTCCGGCAGGTCCTTCGAGGCCGCGCGCTGCTGCAACTGCTTCTCGAAGTCGGTGAAGATCGGCTTGTAGTCCACCTTCACGCCGGTCTTCTGCTCGAAGTCGGCGAAGAGCTGCGCGTAGACCTTCGCGGGCGCTTCGGTGCTGCGCGTCCACACCTCGAACGGCGCGTTCGGGTCCTGCTGGACCTGGGCCCCGCCGGAGGACGTGGTGCCGCACGCGGAGCTGACGAGTCCCACGACGGCCAGCGCGGCGGCAGCGGTGACGGACCGGCGGGATGTTCTCATGAGCGCCCTCCTTGTTCACATGTGTGAAACGGAGTCGTACTTGTGAACGTGATGGGCGGACTGTAAGAATCGCCACTGCGACGTGTCAAGAAGCGCGTCTCAGTACTCACCGGGGAGGACAGGTGACTGGTCCCGCGTCACCCGCACGGCCGAACGCCGTCAAATCGGCCGACCGGACGGTGGAGTTGCTGGAGGTGCTGTCGGCGTCGGAGCGCCCGCTGACGCTGACCGAGCTGCACCGCGAGCTGAGCTACCCCAAGTCGAGCCTCTACATGCTGTTGCAGACGCTCGTCGCCCGCGGCTGGGTCGAGCTGGACACCACCCGCGGCACCTACGGCATCGGCGTGCGCGCCCTGCTGGTCGGCACCTCGTACCTGGACCACGACCCGGTCGTGCAGGTCGCGATCCGGGTCATGGAACAGGTGCGCCGGGAGATCAACGAGACGGTCCACCTGGCCCGCCTCGACGGCTCCGACGTGGTGTACCTGGCCAGCCGCGAATCCGAGCACCACCTCCGGGTCGTCTCGCGCGTGGGTCGCCGCCTGCCCGCGCACTCGACGTCCCTGGGCAAGGCACTGCTGGCCGCCCGCACACCGCAGGAGGTGGACGCGATCCTGCCGGCGCAACTGACACCGCTGACGCCCAACACCGTGGTGGACCGGGGCGCGCTGCACACCCAGCTGGCCGGGTTCCGGTCCGTGGGGTACGCCCACGAGCGCGAGGAGAACACCCCGGGTCTGGGGTGTTTCGCCGTGGCTCTCCCCTATCGCTCGCCGGTGCTGGACGCGATGAGCTGCTCGGTGCCGCTGGGGCGACTCACGCCGGAACACGAGAAGCAGGTCGTGGACGCGCTTTTGCACGGTGCTCGAACGATCACCGAACTGCTCCGCCAGTTCGGCCGCTGACCGCGAGGCCGCCGGAGGCGCGCCGAAGACACAGCGAAAGGTTTCTCCGTGACCCAACGCATCCTGATCACCGGTTCCGCCGGTGGGGTGGGCACGCTCATGCGCACCCGGCTCGCCGCGCCCGGCCGCGTCCTGCGGCTGCTGGACATCGGCGAGCAGCCGCCCGCCGCCGACGGCGAGGCCGTCGAGGTCGTGCGGGCCTCGGTGACCGACCAGGCCGCGATGGACGCAGCGTGCGAGGGCGTCGACGCCGTGATCCACCTGGGCGGGCACAGCCTGGAACAGCCCTGGGCGCAGATCCTGGAGGTCAACGTCAACGGCACGCACGTCGTGCTGGAGGCCGCGCGCCGCAACGGCGTCCGCCGGGTGGTCCTGGCCAGTTCCAACCACGCCGTCGGCTTCTACGAGCGGGCGTCGGGCGAGGCGGGCGACTACCTGTTCCCGCAGCCGGACACCTACTACGGCGTGAGCAAGGTGGCGCTGGAGGCGTTGGGCAGCCTGTACGCGAGCCGGTACGGCATGGACGTCATCGCGATCCGCATCGGGTCGTGCTTCGAACGGCCCAAGGACGCGCGGATGCTGTCCACGTGGCTGTCGCCCGACGACGGCGCTCGACTGTTCGAGGCGTGCCTGTCCGCGCCGTCGCCCGGGTTCCGGGTGGTGTGGGGCGTCTCGGACAACACGCGGCGCTGGTTCTCCCTGGACGAAGCGCGTGCGCTGGGCTACGAGCCGAAGGACGACTCCGAGGTGTTCGCCGCGGACGTCCCCGAGGGCGACCCGGACTCGGTGGCGCACCGGTACCTGGGCGGCATCTGGTGCGGACCGGAGTTCGACACGGCTGTGCGGGAGGCGGGTCGGTGACCGTCGTGCAGGGCTACGACCCGCGGACCGGGGAGCCGTTCGGCGAGCCGATCCCCGCCACCACCGACGACCGGGTGGACGCGCTGGCGCGGGCCGCCGCGGACGCGTTCCCCGCGTGGTCCGCGCTGCCGGCGGCGGACCGGGCGGACGTGCTGGAACGGGTGGCCGACGCGCTGGACGCGTCCGCCGAGTCGCTGGTCGCGGTGGCGGACGCCGAGACGGCGCTGGGCGTGCCGCGGCTGAGCACCGAGTTGAAGCGCACCACCAACCAGCTGCGGCTGTTCGGCCAGGTGCTGCGGGAGGGCGGCTACGTCGAGGCCGTGCTGGACTCGGCCGACCCGGACACCATCCCGCCCCGACCGGTGCTGCGGCGCATGCTCCGTCCACTCGGGACGGTCGCGGTGTTCTCGGCGTCGAACTTCCCGTTCGCGTTCTCGGTCGCGGGCGGGGACACGGCGTCCGCGCTGGCGGCCGGGTGCCCGGTCATCGTGAAGGCGCACTCGGCGCACCCCGGGACCTCCCGCGAGACCGCGCGCGTGGTCGCTTCGGTCGTGCCGGACGGGGTGTTCGGGATCGTGTACGGCACCGAGGCGGGCGTGACGCTGATCAAGCACCCGGCGGTGCGGGCGGTCGGGTTCACCGGGTCCACCGGCGGCGGGCGGGCGCTGTTCGACATCGCGCAGGGCCGGCCGGACCCGATCCCGTTCTACGGCGAGCTGGGCAGCGTGAACCCGGCCGTGGTGCTGCCGGGCGCGGCGGCGGCGCGGCCGGAGGAGGTGGCGACCGGGTTCGCCGGGTCGCTGACGCTCGGGGTCGGGCAGTTCTGCACCAACCCGGGGCTGCTGTTCGCGCCGGAGTCGCTGGTGCCCGCGCTGGCGTCCGCCGTCGACGGCACGACCGGCGGCGCGATGCTCAACGAGCGGATGTCGGACTCCTACCGGTCGGGCACCGCGGAGCTGGTGGCGTCGGGCCTGGCCAAGCAGGTCGCCGCGGGCACCGCGCCCGAGGCGGGCTTCACGGCCGCGCCGAAGCTGTTCGAGGTGCCGCTGGACGTGTTCGCCGACAACCTGGAGAAGCTGACCGAGGAGCACTTCGGGCCCGCCGGGATCGTCGTCACCTACACCGACCCGGAGGACCTGCCGGACGTGCTGCGCCGGCTGCCGGGCACGCTGACCGGCACCGTGCACGCGTCGGACGACGAGCACGAGCTGGCGGGGGCGGTCGCGTCCGCGCTGGGCGGGGTCGCCGGGCGGCTGATCTTCAACGGGTGGCCGACCGGGGTGGCGGTGGCGTGGGGCATGCACCACGGCGGCCCGTGGCCCGCCACCACCAACCCGCTGCACACGTCGGTGGGGGCGACCTCGATCCGGCGCTGGCTGGCCCCGGTGACCTACCAGTCGTGGCCGGACGCCCTGCTGCCGGCGGAGCTGCGCACGGACAACCCGCTGGGCATCCCGCGCCGCGTGGACGGCGTGCTGGGCGTGCACTGACGGCCGAGGCGGCCCGGCGGGTGCGGCGCGCTGTGGGCGGCGTGGTCCTCGCACGGCCCCGCCCCCGCCGGCCCTCACTCCACCTGAGCAGGCGGGTCGGCGCGGCGGGTCGGCCCACCTGCGCGGGCGGGCGCGTCAGTCCGGCGTGCCCGCACCCCAGGGGCCCGGCGGGTGGGGCGGTTCGGGTGGCAGGATCGCGTGCTTGTAGCGCCACGTGGTCCCCGGTCTTCCGCCGAAGCACTGGCCCTTCGCGTACTGCTGGAGGCCGCTGCCGTCGCCGGGCGGGTCCGGGTAGTACCACCCGTCCTGCCAGGCGGTGCCGTTCGGGCAGTTCTGCTCGCTCATCCCGCTCTCCTCACTGCCCGCACCCCTGCGGCGCGGGCGGGTAGTCGTCGATGGCGCCGGCGCGCAGGGCGGCGGCGAAGTCGAGCGTCGCGCCGGTGAAGTCCGCTCCCCGGACGTACGCGCCGGCCAGGTTCGCGCCGTCGAGGTCGGCACCCGCCAGGTCCGCGTCGGTCAGGTCGGCACCGGAGAGGTCCACCCGCTCCAACACGGCGCCGCGCAGCGTCGCCCCCGCCAACCGCGCCCCCACCAGCGACGCCCCGCGCAGGACCGCGCCGACACCGCCCGGCCCCACCGCCTCCGGGGCGTCCAGGCGGGCGCTCGACAGCGACGCGCCACGCAGGTCGGCTCCGATGAGCGACGCGTGCCGCAGGAAGGTCCCGTCGAGGTTCGCGCACCGCAGCTTCGCGCCGACCAGCAGGGCGCTGTCCAGGCACGACAGGCTCAGGTCCACGTCGTCACCCGCGTCCAGGCGCGCCACGGCCGTCAGGGCCGCGTGGACGTCGTGGCGGGCCGACCCGACGTCGTAGAACTCCTCCACCTCGCACGCCGCCCCGCCACCGGGCGTGATGTGCCGCTCGCTGCGGATGAAGGCCGTCAGGACCGACACCACGGCCACCCGGTGCGTCCCCGAGTCCCGTGCGATCTGCTCCAACGCGTGCACCGCGCCGAGCCGCACCTCGAACCGCCCGTGGGCGAGCTGCTCGACCGCCTTGCTGTACCGGTCGGTGAGCTGACCGCGCTCCGCGATCCCGATCTGGTCCCGCGTGGCCTGCAACGACAGCGCCGTGAACACCAACGCCCCCACCGCGGCCAACGCCGAGACCAGGGCCGACACCTGAGCCCAGTCCCGTCGCCGCCCACGCCTCCCCCGCCTGGTCGCCACCCGCCCCACTATCGGGGCCGGTTCTCGGCAAAGCGCCGCTCATCACCCGACCGGGTAACTAAAACCGCACTCCCGGGTGGCTCCGAACACGCTCAGTCAACCCCAGCGCCACCACCGCCCCCACCACGACCAACACACCATTAATGTCCACATAGGACGCCTACACGACAGTCCACTTTAGACTATGAAGATCCAGCGAGGTCTCGCCGATCAACTCCCGCGAGAGAGTTGCTATGACACACAACTTCTCAGAGCGAAGCCTGGGCACCGCCGGCGGCCCGGGACGGCGCAAACCGTGGCGGCGTCACATCTCGAACCCCGTGACGCCACAACAATTCGACGGCCGAACGACCACATCCGAAGTCACCGCTGCCGAGAAACCTGCGGAATCACGCACATGGAGTCATTCGGTCCTCAATGGACCGTGGCCCCCGCGTCACTCGACCGGCCTAGCGCGACCCGGACGACACCGCCCGCGGGCGAACGCGGGCGGCGGCGGCGGAATCGTGAGAATCGGTCAGCTTTGGCGGAGTGCGGAGAGGAACGCCCGGAACGGACCGTCCCGAAAGGTCAGTTCCAGCCCGGGTTTCTTGCTGTCACGAACAACAACCGCGGTCGTGGGGCCGACCGCCAGCTCGACGCAGTTGTTGGCCGCGCCCGAATACGAGCTTCTACGCCACGTCTTCTTCGTGTTCATGTTTCCTTCAGTGCGGTTGCCAGTTCTCTGATCAGCGAAGCCGAGTCCTTGGGCGGGAGAGCGACCTCGCCGGCCATGTCCTGGAAGTGAAGCAGGTACTTCTCCACATCGGCAGGGTTGTCGACCCACTTCCCACCGCCGGCGTACTCCAGGTACACGGTGGAGGGATCGCCTTCCTCGAACAACAGGGCGGTCGCGCCGCCGCCCGACATGGTCCCGTACGCCCCGGCGCCGAACGGGATCACCTGGATCGTGATGTTGGTCTGCTTCGACATGTCCAAAAGGTGCGATAACTGCGCAACCATCACCTCTGGTCCGCCGACCACCCGGTGCAGCGCGGCCTCGTCGATCACCGCGTGCAGCTTCAGCCCGGGCAGCCGGCGCTGCCTGCTCGCCAGCGCCGCCACGGCCTGCTCCACCGACACCGACGCGTCCACGAAGCGCCGGCCCGCCAGGCGGATCGCCGCCGCGTACGCCGCGGTCTGGAGCAGGCCCGGGATGACGATCATCTCGATGGTCCGCACCTCGGTCGCGTCCGCCTCCTGCCGCGCGTACGTGCGCGCCTCGGGTGTGAACGCGGCGGCGTTGGCCAGGCGCGTGGAATCCTGCTTCGCGTCCTCCCACAGGGCTTCCGCCTCGCGCCGCTCCTCGCCGGTGGCCCCGTAGAGCGCCAGCAGCGCGCTCAGCTCGGTCCAACTCGGACTGATGTAACCGTTTTCCATCCGGGACAACGTCGACTGCGTCTTGCGGGTCAGCGCGTGGTAGTCGATCTCCGTCTTGCCGGCGCGCTTGCGCAGTGCGTTGAGGAACTGCCCCAGCTTGCGCTTGCGTCGGGTTTGGACCGCTGCCATTCGCCCTCGCTCCTCGTGAAAAGACTGCGAACACCCTAGTGGTCCGGCGAAGGAATTTCAGTTCACTCGTTCGGGCTCTAAGAAGATGCATACGCACCCCATAAGATGCCACCGCCACAAGGTGCGGTTCACCCAGGACGAGCGCGCCGAGCGGTGGTCGGGCAAGGGCCGCCGGCCGTCGGGCGAGCTGTGGGCGGGCCTGGTGTGGACCACGCCGGAGGAGGACCGGCGCGGCCACCGCGGGCTCCAGCCGTCGTTGCGGGAGAAGCTGGAGGGCAGCAAGACCGCCGCCACCCGGGGCCCGTGGCAGGACAACCCCACCGGCTGGTTCTGCGCCGCGTACGGACCCTTCCGGCGCATGGTCGGCGGCACGCCCGACGCGCAGCGGCTGATGTCCAGCCTGGGCCCGGTGTCCCGGCTGGCGACGCGACGGCCTGCTGCCCGACGACTACCGCATCCGCGGCGTGGACTCCGACGGGCTGTGGGTGGACAGCGGCGGGCACCGGTTCCCGCTGCGCGAGATGAGCGACGGCTACCGCACCGTGGCCTCGCGGTGGACCGGGCGCTGTACGAGCGGATCGTCTACGGCAGCGGCGACGACGCCGTGTTGTCGGACCTGTTCGGGCTGGACACCCCGAACTCGGAACGGGCGCAGCGGCTGCGCGCCGAACTGGTGGAGGTGTGGGTGATCACCGGCGCCGCCTGCGCCACGTGCAACAGCAACCTCAAGCGCGACCGGTTCCCGGTGGCCGCCGACGGCACGCCGCTGCTGGTGGACCCGACCGTCGAGGACCCCTTCGAGCACCTGCTGCCGACCCCGGCTCTGGGCCAGTACGTCGGGCTGACCGACAAGGGCCGGGCGACCATCGAGGTGTTCGACCTGAACCGGCCGGTGCTGACGCAGGGACGCGAGCAGGCACACCGCGTGGTCGTCATGGCCCTCCACAAGTGGGCCGAGGGGCGCGAACGGGGTGCTGCGGAGCAGATGCTGGAAGCGGTGCTCACCGTGCGCGGCCAACCGCTCGCCGACGTCTGCCAGGCGATGCTGCGGCTCGCCGAAGCACCCGGAGCGGCCCGGGTGCTCGACTCGTCCGTCCTGCCCATCCTCCGTGACGCCGAACTGCGCAACCAGCTCCTGGTCTAAAGCACCTGGCTGAGCCAAGTGGACGTCTCGGCTTCGAACCCGTGGCGACCGTAGAACCGGCGGGCGGCGTCGTTCGGCGCTTCGGTCTCCAAGAACATCTTCCGCGCGCCGGCCTTGCGCGCCTGGTCCACCAACGCGCGCAGGACCGCACCACCGACACCGCCGCCCCGGTTGCGCACGAACAACTCGTCCAGCAACGCGTCCCGCCCGCCCGACTCCAGCGAGTAGCCCCAGGTGAGCACCGCGTACCCGCTGTCGAACAGCCACACCTGCCCGTACCGGTCGTCGGCCAGCAACGGCTCCAGCGCGGCCGTCACGAACGCCTCGTCGTAGTGGTGCCCGTCGATCTCGTAGAACTCCCGCACCAAAGGCAGGATGGTAGGAAGGTCCGATGTGGAGGCTCGCGTGATCGTCACGCCCTCCATGTTGACGGAAGGTTACGAAAACCGCTGGTCAGGGACGAGTTTGCGCTGACCGGGTGAAAAATACCGCCGAATTGTCGTACCGCGAGGCCATGATGACCCCATGGCAGATGCGATCGTGGCCGAGGGACTGGTCAAACGCTACGGATCGGTCGTCGCCCTCAACGGCCTCGACCTCGTGGTGCCGGAAGGCACCATCATGGGCTTGCTCGGGCCCAACGGCGCGGGCAAGACGACGACGGTGCGCGTGCTCACCACCCTGCTGGAGCACGACGAGGGCAAGGCGACCGTCTGCGGCCTCGACGTCGTCGCCGACGCCAAGGAGCTGCGCCGGCAGATCGGCCTGTCCGGCCAGTACGCGGCCGTGGACGAGAACCTCACCGGGTTCGAGAACCTCGACATGGTGGGCCGGCTCTACCACCTGGGCAAGAAGCGCAGCCGCGAACGGGCGCGCGAGCTGCTGGAGCGGTTCGACCTCGTGGAGGCCGCCGACCGGCCGGTGAAGGGCTACTCGGGCGGCATGCGCCGCCGGCTGGACCTGGCGGGCGCGCTGGTCGCCACACCCAAGGTGCTATTCCTGGACGAGCCGACCACGGGCCTGGACCCGCGCAGCCGGCTCGGCATGTGGGACGTCATCGAGGAGCTGGTCGCGGGCGGCACCACGCTGCTGCTGACCACCCAGTACCTGGAGGAGGCCGACCGGCTGGCGGACAAGATCGCCGTCATCGACCACGGCCACGTCATCGCGCTGGGCACCGCGGACGAGCTGAAGGCCCAGGTCGGCGGCGAGCGCCTGGAGCTGTCGGTCGGCGACGCGCAGGACGTGGCCAAGGCCCGCGAGGTCCTCGGCGGGTTGGCGATCGGCGAGATCGTGGTGGACGAGCGGGGCCACCGGCTCACCGTGCCCGTGTCCGGCGGGTCGGAGGTGCTGGTCGAGGGCATCCGGCGGCTGGACGGCGAGGCGATCAAGGTGCTCGACGTGGGTCTGCGCAGGCCCACGCTGGACGACGTGTTCCTGACGCTCACCGGGCACGCGGCCGAGGAGAAGCAGGAGGAGCAGGGGGAATGAGCACCATCGTGCAGGCGTTGGGTGACGGCGCGGTCGTCGCCAAGCGCAACCTGATCAAGATCAAGCGCGTGCCGGACCTGATCGTCTTCTCGACGCTGTCGCCGATCATGTTCGTGCTGCTGTTCGCGTACGTGTTCGGCGGGTCGATCGAGATCCCCGGCATGGACTACCGCGAGTTCCTGATGGCGGGCATCTTCGCCCAGACCGTCGTGTTCGGCGCGACCATCACCGGCAGCGGCCTGGCCGAGGACATCCAGAAGGGCGTCATCGACCGGTTCCGGTCGCTGCCCATGGCGCGGTCGGCCGTGCTGATCGGGCGGACCACGTCGGACCTGCTGAACAACGTCATCGTCATCGTCGTGATGTCGCTGACGGGGCTGCTGGTCGGCTGGCGCATCCACTCGTCGTTCTTCGAGGCGCTGGCCGGGTTCGCGCTGCTGCTGCTGTTCGCCTACGCGCTGTCGTGGGGCATGGCGATCGTGGGCCTGATGGTGCGCAGCCCGGAGGTGTTCAACAACGCGAGCTTCATCGCGATCTTCCCGTTGACCTTCATCGCGAACACCTTCGTCCAGGAGAGCAACCTGCCGGGCCCGCTGAAGGTCTTCGCGGAGTGGAACCCGGTGTCCGCCGTGACCGCCGCCGCGCGCGAGCTGTTCGGCAACACCAACCCGGCGTTCCCGAAGGCCGACGTCTGGTCGCTCCAGCACCCGGTGCTGACCACGCTCATCTGGGTCGTGGTCTTCCTGGTCGTCTTCGTTCCGCTGGCGATCCGCCAGTACCGCAGGGCGGTCAGCCGCTAGCGGGGAAGGGCCGGGCGGCTTCCGCCCGGCCCGCCTCGCCCCCTGACCACGGCGTAATCCGATCGCGGGCCACCGCGGGCCGACCTAGCCTTGAGCCATGACCGCAACGACGATCGCCGGTTCCCGCGTGGACATCCGGCTGTGGGCCAACCCGGACGAGGTCGAGGAGCAGGCGCTGCGACAGCTGCGCAACATCTCCGCCCTCCCCTGGGCGGTCAAGCACGTTGCCGTCATGCCCGACGTGCACTACGGCATGGGCGCCACCGTCGGCTCCGTCATCGCGCTCAAGGACGCGGTGTCCCCGGCCGCGGTCGGGGTGGACATCGGGTGCGGCATGACCGCCGTCCGCACCTCTCTCCACGCGAACGACCTGCCGGCCGACCTCCGGCACCTGCGCAGCGCGCTGGAGAAGGCCGTTCCGGTCGGTTTCGCCATGCACAAGGAGCCGGTCGTCGCGCCCGACGCCTTCTGGGACGGCTTCGACCGCCTCGTGCCGACGCTGGACCAGGGCAAGGCCCTGCGCCAGCTGGGCACCCTCGGCGGCGGCAACCACTTCCTGGAGGTCTGCCTCGACACCGACGACCGGGTGTGGGTCATGCTGCACTCGGGTTCGCGGGGCATCGGCAACCAGCTGGCGCAGCACCACATCGAGGTCGCGCGCAAGCTCGCGCACAACGAGAGCCTGCCCGACCCGGACCTGGCCGTGTTCCTGTCCGGCACGCCGGAGATGGCGGCCTACCGGCACGACCTGTACTGGGCGCAGGAGTACGCGCGCCGCAACCGGGCGACCATGCTCAAGCTCGTCACCGACGTCCTGCGACAGCACTTCCCCCACACCACCTTCGACGAGCCGATCAGCGCGCACCACAATTACGTGTCGGAGGAGCACCACTTCGGCGAGGACGTCCTGGTGACCCGCAAGGGCGCGATCCGGGCCCGCAAGGGCGAACTCGGGATCATCCCGGGCTCGATGGGCACCGGCTCGTACATCGTGCGCGGCCTGGGCAACCCGGACTCGTTCGAGTCGGCGTCGCACGGCGCGGGCCGGAAGATGTCCCGGACCAAGGCGCGCAAGACGTTCACCGCCGACGACCTGGCCGCCCAGACCGCCGGGGTGGAGTGCCGCAAGGACGCGGGCGTCGTGGACGAGATCCCGGGCGCGTACAAGGACCTCGACACCGTGATCGCGCAGCAGAGCGACCTGGTGGAGGTCGTCACGCGGCTCAAGCAGGTCGTCTGCGTCAAGGGGTAGGTGTTTCGCCCTCACTCGATCGTGGGAACCCGGTGGACATCCGAGCCAAGGAGGCCACAGATGTCCACCGGCACCCTCATCGGCGTCATCGTCGTCGTGCTGGTCGTCGTGGCAGCGGTCGCATTGCTGTCGCGATTCTTCTTGCAGCGCAAGCGGTTGCGCGAGCGGTTCGGCCCCGAGTACGACCGGGCCGTCGAGCGCAGCGACAACCGGATGGCCGCGGAGCGTGAACTGGTCGAGCGCGAGCGTGAGCACGCGAAGCTCGAACTCCGCCCGCTGACCCCCGTGACCAGGGAGAGCTACGCCCGCAACTGGTCGCGCATCCAGGAGCGGTTCGTCGACTCGCCGCAGGAGGCCGTCACCCAGGCGGACCGCCTGGTGACCGACCTGATGGCGGAGCGCGGCTACCCCACCGAGGGGTACGAGCGCCGCGAGGCGTTGCTGTCCGTCGAGCACGCGAACACGCTGGAGCACTACCGCGAGGCGCACACGATCTCGCAGCGCCAGGACCGGGGCGAGGCGTCCACCGAGGACCTGCGTGCGGCGATGGTGCACTACCGCACGCTTTTCGAGGACCTGCTGCACCGTCGCGAAGACGACCGCAGGGAAGAAGGAGCGCGCTGATGACCGAGCGGCTGACCACCGAGGACTTCGCCAACCGGAGGCACGACGAGCACGCCCCCGAGTACCGGGAGCCGGTGGCGGACTACGAGCAGGAACCGACCGGCTACTCCGACACCGACGTTCCGCACCAGGACCGACAGGAACAGCCGGCCGAGCAGTACGCCCACCCGGAGCAGCCCACGACGGACCGCTCCGACACCGAGCCGCTGTTCGGTTCGACCGAGGCAGACGGGTTCCGAACCGAGTGGCGGGCCCTCCAGTCGGACTTCGTGGACGACCCGAGGGACGCGGTGCGCCGAGCGGACGAGTTGGTGGCCCAGGTGGTCCAAAGCCTGGCCACGACCTTCGCCGACCACAAGCGTTCCCTGGAGGGCCAGTGGCAGCAGGGAGAACAGGTGGACACGGAGGAACTCCGCAAGGCCCTCCGCCGCTACCGCGCGTTCTTCGACCGACTGCTGTCCGTGTAACAGCAAGACAGTTCCAACTGGAAAACTCCAAGTGGGATGTGTCCCCCCGTGGTGCGTCCGGCGACCCGGGTGCACCACGGGCGACCCCCACAACCCGCCGCCCCAAGACGCCACCGCGCCGCAGGCGCCACGGGCTACCAGCCACAGGAAGGGCCTCGGTTCGTTCCCCGTACGGCCTGGGCGCAGCCCAACCGCGCTTGGGTCTTGTTTGCAACCACGCTTCACCGGTTGCAAACAAGACCCAAGGGTGGTTGCCTCCGGCAGGCCGTACGGGGAACGAACCGACGCCCTTCCACCCCCCGGGGGCCTGCCGCGCGGCGAGCGCCGCTTTTCAGCTCTTAGCTCTTAGCTCTTAGCTCTTCGCTCTTCGCTTTCGCTTTTCGCTCTTGAGGGCGCCAAGCCCACCTCACCCCGGAAGCTCGCGGATCTCCATCTCCAGGACGTCGATCTCGTCACTGATCGCCTCGTCCAACATCCGGTCCAACAGCACCGAGCAGTCCGTGACCACCAGCCCGAACCGCGGCACCGCCTCCCACCACACCGCCGGGTTGTTCCAGAACGACCCGGACCCCTGGTCCACCCCGTCCAGGCAGCGCAGCCGGGCGTCGTCCTCCGGCAACAGGCGCACGTACTCGATGAACCGCGCCAGCGCACCCGGGTCCAGGACGGGCACCGCGCCGTAGCCGCGCAGGCAGTCTTCGAGTTCCGCCAGGAACTCCTCTTTGAACGTCACGGCGCACCCCCGCTTCCCCCGCGCCGTTGCGGGTTGAGGGAGACTCACTTCAGAGGAACCAACGATAGCTTCGCACCTGCCCGAGGCGACGCCTGCCAATGGGCGTTACTCGGACACACTTCGCTAACGCTCGGCCTCCGAACCTCCGAACCTCCGAACCTCACCTCTCGCCCCACCTCACCTCTCGCCCCACATCACCTCTCGGCCGCACGCATCCGCACCGCCCCCAACGCCACCAACCCGGCCAACGTGATCCCCAACAGCAGCACCGTGGACGCCGAAGCCGCGAACACCTGCCCCCGGTCGGTCAAGGCGAAGACGCTCACCGGCAGCGTCCGCCAGTCCGGCGGGTACAACATGATCGTCGCGCCGACCTCCCCCATCGACAGCGCCAGCCCCAGCGACGCCGACGCCGACATCGCGGGCAACAGCACGGGCACCTGCACGCGCCACAGCACGCGCATCCGCGAGGCCCCCAGGCTCGACGCCACCGCCGCCAGCACCGGGTCCACGCGACGCTGCGCCGCCGACACGACGCTGAACGTGAACGGCAGCAAGATCACCAGGTGCGCCACCAGCACGATCCACCGCGTCCCGTTGAGCAGCAACGGCGGCCTGCTGAACGCCACCAGCAACCCCAGCCCCACCACCACCGAGGGCACGGCCAACGGCAGGTGGGCAACCGCATCCAACACCCGCCGCACCACGACAGGAGCCCGAGCCGACCCCAACGCCAACCAGGTCCCCAGCACCACAGCCAGCAACGCCGTGACAACGGCCGTCTGCGCACTCACCACAGCACTGGCCACCGCGTCCCCGCGCACCGCCCCAGCCAGGTGCTCCCCGGTCAGCTCAGCCGGCAGCACCCCGTTCCACGACCCGGCCACCGACGCCAGCACGATCATCGCCAACGGCGCCAGCACCACCACCGAGAACAGCACCGCGAACACCGCGACGGCGACCGCCCGACTACGCCGCGTCCACAGCAGCACGGCCCGCTCCCTTCGCGAACACCCACCGGTGCAGCGCGTACAAAGCACCGGAGAACACCACGTTCACCACCGCCACCACGCACGCCGCCGGGTAGTCGAACGTCACGATCGCCTTCGTGTAGACCAGCATCGGCAGCGTGATGACGTCCTTCGCACCGACGAACAGCACGATCCCGAACTCGTTCATGCACAGCAACAACACAAGACAGGCCCCCGACGCCAACGCCGGCAGGGCGTCCGGCAGCACGACCCGCCGCAGCACCCTCAGCGGCGAAGCGCCCAGACTCGCGGCCACGTCGAGCTGAGCACCCGGGAGCTGGCTGAACGCCGCCAACGCGGGCCGCATCACGAACGGCGTGTAGAACGTGATCTCCGCCAGCAACACGCCCCACGGCGAGTACAGGAAGTCCACCGACCCGTCCCCGAGGACCGCGTTCAGCACCCCGGCGCTGCCGTACAGGAACGTGAACGCCAACGCGATCAGGAACGACGGGAACGCCAGCACCACGTCCACCAGCCGCGACACCGCCCGCACCCCCGGGAACGGCGCGAACGCGATCACCAGCGCCAGGAAGACGCCCAGCACCAGGCACCCGGCAGTGGCCGCCACCGCCAGCAACGCCGTCCGCACCACCGCCCGCTGGAACTCCGCCGACCCCAGCACCGCCTGCCACGTCTGCAAGCCCACCGCGCCGTCGTCCGCGACGAACGACTGCCACAGCACCAACACCAGCGGGTACCCGAAGAACACCGCCAACACGGCGACCGGCGGCAGGACCCACACCAACCGCCGCATCACGCCACCCGAACCAACGGACAACCGTCCGGAATGGACACCTCCACCAGCGCCCCCACCGCCAACCCACCCACATCAACGACATCCGCACGCACCCGACGCCCCACCCCCAGCACCGGCCCCACCCCCGACTCCAGCCCCGGCTCCAACTCCAACTCCAGCCGAAACCCGGTCCCCCGCCACTGCACGGCCACCAACCGAGCCGCCAACCCACTCCCGCGATACTCCCGAACCCCCACCCGATGGGGCCGAACCCCCAACACCACAGGCCCTTCCACCCCACTGGCCGAAGCCTTCACCGACACGCCCCCCACGCGAACCGTCTCGGCGTCCACCACCTCAACCGGAATCAGGTTCGAAGCCCCCAGGAACGACGCCGTGAACGACTCCGCAGGCCGGTGGTACAAGGCCTCGGTAGCCCCCACCTCGACCAACCGGGCATCCCGCATCACCGCGATCCGATCGGCCAACGCCAACGCCTCACCCTGGTCGTGCGTCACGTACACCACCGCCGTACCAGGCAACTCCGCCCGCAACCGCAGCAGCTCGGCGACCATCTCCTCCCGCAACGCCGCGTCCAGCGCCGACAACGGCTCGTCCAGCAACAGCACCGGCGGCCGGATCGCCAGCGCCCGCGCGATGGCGACCCGCTGCTGCTGCCCACCCGACAACTGCCGCGGGTAGCGCCCGCCGAACGACCCCATCCCGACCAGGTCCAACACCTCGGCGACCCGGGCCGCCACCTCCCGACGCGGCATCCGCCGGGCGTGCAGCCCGAAGGCCACGTTGTCGAACACCTTCATGTGCGGGAACAACGCGTAGCTCTGCACCACGACCCCGAGCCCGCGCCGGTTGGGCGGCAGGTCGGTGACGTCGCGCCCGCCCAGCAGCACCCGCCCCGACGTCGGCCGCAGGAACCCGGCGATGGCCTTCAACGCGGTCGACTTGCCCGACCCGGACGGCCCGAGCAGCGCCAGGGTCTCCCCCGCCGCCACCGACAGGCCCAGGCCCTCCAGCGCAACGGTCCGTCCGAAGTGGACAGACACGTCCCGCAGCTCGACGGCCGGCGTCATCGCCCGACGGCCTTGGTGTAGGCGGCGATGTCGGCGTCCAGGGTCGCGACGACCGCCGTCCAGTCCGGCTGCCACACCTCGACGCCCTTCAGCAACTCCGACACCCGACCCTCCGCCGGCACATCAGCACGAGTCGCCTGCCCCAGAGCATCAGTGGGAATCGTCTTCTGCACCTCCGCCGACAGCAGGAAGTCGAGGAACTTCTTGCCGTTGTCGGCATGCGGCGCGCCCGCGGCCAGGCCCGCGAAGTAGGGGATGGCGAACGTCGAGCGCACACCCTTCTCATCCGCCGGGAAGAAGATCTCGAACTCGGACTTGTCGTCCCGGATCGAGGCGAGGTTCATCTGCACGTCGCCGTTGGCCACGAAGATCTCGCCCTTGGACACCTTGGGCTGCAACTTGCCGGTCGAGGACGACGGGCCGACGTTGTTGGCCTCCAGCCGGGCGAGGTAGTCCAGCGCGCCCTGGTCGCCGTAGACGTGCTTGAGCTGGAGCAGGACCGCGGTGCCGTCGCCGGCCTGGCCGGGCGTGGAGTACTGGAGCTTGCCCTTGAACCGGGGGTCCAGCAGGTCCTGCCAGGTCTTCGGCGCGAACGGCGCCAGCTTCGGGTTGTAGATGAAGTTCAGGTAGTTGTTGACGACCGCGGTGTACTGGCCGGTCCGGTCGGCGACCTTGTCGGCGTCGGCGGGCGTGTGGTCGGCCAGCAGCCCGGCCTTCGCCGCCCGCTGGATGAACGGCGGCAGCGTCACCAGGACGTCGGCCTGCGGGTTGGCCCGCTCCCGCTCGGCGCGGGTGACGACCTCGCCGGAGCCGCTCTCCACGAGCCGCACGGTGACGCCGGTCTTGGCCTTGAACTCCTCGGCGCGCTTGCCGTACCAGTTCGCCAGGCCGTCGACGGTGTAGACGGTGACGGTCTTGTCGGCGTCGGCGCTGCCGCCCGCGGTGCCGCCGCAGGCGGCGGTGAGCAGCAGGAGCCCGACGGCGAGAACCTTGCGCAGCATGGCTTACAACCCTTCGAGGACGGCGGGGAGGTCGCGGATCGAGTCGAGGACGTGCGTCGCGCCCACGCCTGCCAACTCGGCGCGGGAACCGGCCCCGGTGAGCACGCCCGCCACCACGCGGGCGCCCGCACGCAGGCCGGAGAGGACGTCGGAGGGCGTGTCGCCGACGACGGCGACGTCGCGGACGTCGGTGAGGCCGAGCCCGAGCACGGCGGCGAGCACCATGTCCGGGTAGGGACGGCCCCGACCGGCTTCGGCCGGGGTGGTCGTGAAGTCGGCCAGGTCGGTCCAGCCCAGGGCGGACAGGATCTGCCGCTGGGTCGTGCGGGCGAACCCGGTGGTGAAGGCGACCTTCACGCCCCTCGCGCGGAGGTCGGTGATGACCTGCTCCGCACCGGGCACCGGCGCGCACAACCCGTCCGCCACCAGTCCCGCATAGGCCTCTTCGAACGCCACGTTCGCCCGCTGCGCCAGGTCTTCGTCGGCCAACAGCCCCCGGAACACGGTGATCTTGGACTGGCCCATCGTGGCGCGGACGTGGTCCACCATCGCGGGCGTCGCGTCGGGCAGCGCGGCGTGGAAGGCGCGCTCCACCAGGCCGTCGTCCAGCACGGTCGTGCCGGCCATGTCGAGCACCACCAGCGCTGTCACAGGCCCACCGCCTCGGCCGTGTCGAACCCGATGGCGGGCGAGCACGTCATGCCGCGCCCGCCGGGCCCGGTCACCAGCCACACGCCCGGCTCCACCTCGCGGCGGTGCACGACCTGGGTGGTGTCGCGGCACTGGGCGTAGACGCCGGCCCACCGCCGCCGCACGCGCGGCAGCGGACGACCGAGCAGGGCCTCGGCGACCCCGGTCAGGTGCCGGTAGGGCTCGTCCTCGGTGTCGAACGGGAACGGCTCGTCGTAGCCGTGGGTGTCGCCGATGGTCAGGCCGCCGTCGAGGCGCTGCACCACCAGCAGTTGCATGGCGTGCGCGCGGGCCACCTCGGGCTGGGGTTGGTCGCGGTTGAGCGCGTCCAGCGCGGCGCCCCGGTAGGCGGGGTAGTAGCGGAAGCTGTCGCCGTCTGCCACCGACGTGGTCAGCGGTTCGTCCAACGGCTCGGTCTGCATCATCTGCAACCGCACCCGGCGCACCGGCACGTCCCCGGCCAGCTCGCGGACCAGCCCGCCCAGCCACGCGCCCGTGCACAGCACGACCACGTCCCCGCGGTGCTCGTCACCCCGGTCGTCGACCACCCGTCCGGCCGACACGGACCGGACTTCCCGCCCGGGCAACCAGGTGTACCGCCCGGACGCCGCCAGGAAGGCCCGCAGCGCCGGCTGGGTCACCCGCGGCTCGACCGCCGCGTCCCGGTCGCACCACAGCGCCCCGAGCATGTCCCCGCGCAGCGCGGGGTTCAGCTCCCTCGCCCGCGCCGGGTCCAGCAGCCGCAGCCCGCGCCGCGCCGCGTCGTCGCGCCCGACGGTCTGCTCGGCGACGGCCACCTCCAACGGCGTCCGCAACACGGTCAGCGACCCGTTGGCCCGGAACCCGATCCCCGGCACCCGCTCCCCGACCCGCTCCCACAGCTCCCGGGCCCGCAGGGCGACGTCCAGCTCGGCGCCCGCCGCCCGGCCGCCGACCCACACCAGGCCGAAGTTGCGCACCGAGGCTCCCCGGGCCTCGGGTTCCCGTTCTAGCTGGACCACTTCGTGACCGCGTTCGACGGCCTGCCAGGCGTGCATGGTCCCGAGCACGCCGCCACCGACAATGAGCACTCGCACGCCGGGAACGGTGCGTTGTCGCAGCGAACCACCCATGTCCGCGCAGGAACACGCAGATGAACTCCACATGTGGACTAGATGAGTTACCTGCCCGTTACGAAAAGAGGCCCGCACCCCCGGTGCGGGCCTCCCTGGGCCCCCGAGCCTCCCCGCCCCCCGGGCCTCCCCGGGCCCCCTAGCCTCCCCGCCCCCCAAGCCTCCCCGGGCCTCCCGAGCCTCCCCGGGCCTCCCCGGGCCTCCCCCGTCAGGCGCGGGTGAACTCCATGACCCGGTTCGACTCCCACGTCCGCCCCGCTGGTCCCCAGCCCCGCCTGCCGTCGTCGGCGAGCAGGTCACCGAGGGTCAGCCCACCAGGGCCAGACCCAGTTCGGCGAGCTGCGCCTCCGTCAGCGGCAGCGTCGGCCGGCCGGGGCCGACCCGGTGCGGGCGCGCGGGGTCCTGCCGGTTGGTGGCGAAGTCCCAGCCGCTGAAGTTGCGCACCGACACCGAGTGCAGCCGTCCGTCCGGCAGGTAGATCCGCAGGGTCTGGTCCAGCGACGCGAACGGGTCGCTCGGCGCCACGTCGTAGATCTGCAACACGGTCCCGTCCGCCAGCACGTGCCGCTTCGGTGGCCGGCAGTTGCCCAGGTCGTAGGCCTGCTCGTCCGCCGCGGTGAGTGGATCACCGGTGAACCGGCCGAAGGTGAGCACCAGGCTGCCGACACCGCCGGTGTCGGCCACGTGGACGGTGTAGTCGAACCCGGTGCCGGTGTTCGACCCGGTGGCCGGCCGCCTCCGCTCGATCAGGAGGTCCACCGACGGGACATCGGCCACGATCCCCGAGCTGTTGCTCGGCCTCGGGACCGACATGCCGGTGACGCGGCTGTCCAACGACACCCCCATCACCTCGGCCACGAGCCCCCTGACCCGGCCCTGCAAGTCCGCCAGGTCGCCGCGGACGCTGTCCAGGTCGCGGCCGGTGGGGTCGGGGACCTCGCACCTGGGCGCCGGCCCGGTCGGCCAGCCGGCCGGTGGTCGCGCGGTCGGCGCCGGGGTCCACGTGGTGTGCGGGGGGCGCGTCGGCAGGTCGGCCCGCGGCCACGGCGCTTCGGTCGAGGACGTCCCCGTCGCGGACGTCCCGGACGCGCCGACGTCCTGCCCTCCCGAAGGCAGGGCTCCCACGCCGACCGCCACCGAGGCCACCCCGGCGACCGCGGTCATCGTCGCCAGCGCGGCGCCGAACCGGTGGCGCCGACGCCGCCGCCGGCCCCGGGCGACCGCGTCGTCCAGCCCGCCACGGGCCGTCGGCGGGGTCTGCCGCGCCAGTTCGGCCCGCAGCGCGGTCCCGAGGTCGTCGTCATCCCACATCCCGCACGCTCCGCTCCGCTGTGTCGGCCTCGCGGTACGCCGCCCGCAACGCCTGCATCCCTCGTGACAGTTGACTTTTGACGGTGCCCGCCGAGCACCGCAGCACCTGGGCGACCTGCTCGACGGGCAGGTCGTGGACGACGCGCAGCACGAGCGTGGCCCGCTGCCTCGGCGGCACGTCCTGCAACGCCGCCAGCAGCGACTGCTGCTCGTCGACGCGCGCCAGGTCCCGCGAGTGCTCCGGCCGCTCGGGCGTCTCGGCGACCAGGTGCTCCTTCGCGCGGCCCCGCCGCCTGGTGTCGAGGAAGAGCCGGACGAGGGTGGTGCGCAGGTAGCCCTCCGCGTTGCCGCCGGCCACGCGCGGCCACTTCGCGTAGAGCCGGACGAAGCTCCCCTGGGCCAGCTCCTCGGCCTCCAGCCAGTTGCCGCACAACGCGTAGGCGGTGCGCCGCGCCGCGTCGAACCGCGCCGAGTAGAAGTCGGCGAAGTCTTGATCGAAACCGGCCACCGGCATCCTCCCGCAGATCTTGGACGGGCTAACAACGCGGTCGGCCCCCGGGAGGTTGCACGCCGAAGGGAGACCCCGGTCGGTGGTGACCGTGCCTGTGGTGGTGTCGCCGGCCCGACCGGCTGCTCCGCCGGGGCCTGAACGCCCAAGCGCCTGCCTCAGCGGCCCCGGTCGCCCACGTGACGACGACCGTGCGCGCGCAGGCGCGGCTCTACCCGATCAACGCCCCTCGGCCCGCAACCGGGCCACGAAGCTGAACCGGTCCCCCCGGTACAGCGACCGGACGCGCTCGATCGGCACGCCGTCGTCGTCGTGCGACACGCGGTGCAGCAACAGCATCGGCAGCGCCGGGTTCGTGCCGATCAGCAACGCCTCCCGGGGCGTCGCGAGCACGGTCTCCACCCGCTCCTCCGCCTCCGCGAACTCGACCCCCAGCCGGTCGGTCAGGCACGCGTACAGCGAGGTCGTCGGGTCGAACACCTCCAGCAGCGTCGGGAACCGCGCCTCCGGCAGGTAGGTCGACTCCAGCCCCACCCGCTCCTCGTCGGCCAGCAGCACGCGCTCCAGGTGCACCACCTGGTCACCGCGCTCGATCCGCAGGTCCCGCGCCAGCACGTCGTCCGCCGGCAGGTGCTCGACGGTGATGACGCTGCGCGCCGGGTCCACGCCCTGGCGGCGCATGCCCTCGGTGTAGCTGACCAGCGACAGCGGCTGCACCAGCTTCGGCGGGGCCACGTAGGTGCCCGACCCCTGCCGGCGCTGGAGCTTGCCCTCCAGCACCAGTTCGCCCACGGCCTGCCGCAGCGTCACGCGCGACACGGAGTAGCGCTCGGCCAGCTCCCGCTCGGAGGGCAGCGCCGTCCCCTCCCCCAGCGCCTCGATGAGCCAGAGCAGCTCGGTCTTCACCGCGTAGTAGCGCGGGATGCGACCGTGCTCGGGGATACCGGCGCGGACCGGTCCGTCCGCTCGGTACTGGGGCGCGAAATGCGAAGCAGGCACCCGGCGAGCCTACGACCTCGAACCCGCCGGTCAGACCGCTATCGGAGTGGGTCCCGGGTCACGAGCTGATCTTGGGCGGCTCCGGGATGGCGTAACCGGACTGCCCCACGTTGGCCTCCAGTGACCTGCGCCACTCGCCGGTGTCCATCATCTTCTGGACGGCGGCGGTCACCTTCGCCTTGCCGGCGGCGTCCCCGCGGCGGATGCCGATGCCGTACTTCTCCTCGCTGAACGGCTTCCCCACCACCCTCAGCAGCTCGGGGTTCTGCGCGGCGTAGCCCGCGAGGATCACGTCGTCGGTGGTGAGCGCGTCCACCTGCTCGGCCAGCAGCGCGGTGACGCAGTCGCTGAAGTTCGGGTAGTTCACCAGTTCCACGGACTGCGCGAACTGGTCCTTCACGTACTGCGCCGAGGTCGTGTTCTCCACCGAGCACAGCCGGATCCCGGCGGTGAGCGACTCCGGACCGGTGATCCGCGTGTCGGACAACCGGACCAGCAGGTCCTGCCCGGCGATGAAGTACGGCCCGACGAAGTCGATCACCTCCTTGCGCTTCTCGGTGATCGAGTAGCTGGAGACGACCAGGTCCGCCGTGCCACTGGTGAGCAGCTGCTCGCGCTGCGACGGCGTGGCCTCGATGAACTTCACCTTCGACTCGTCCGCGCCCAGTTCCTTCGCGACGTACCGGGCCACGTCCACGTCGAATCCCTTGTAGACGCCGTCCAGCCGGCGCACGCCGAGACCGGGTTGGTCGTAGGCCACGGCGATCGTCAGCTTGTTGGACGTCGCCTTGCCGACGAGGGTCGTGTCGTCGCCGGAGGAGCACGAGGCCAGGACCAGCGCGGCGGAGCACACCAGAGCGAGGGCGCGCAGCGATGCCAGTGCCATTCTTCCCCTTTTCGGGTCCTCGAAAGATGTCGGAAACCTAAGCGGCGAAAGGTTTTCCGTCCATAGTCGAGCCGAACTTGACCCTTTCCGGATCGGTCAAGGGTGACAGTTGCGCATCAACCTGGAGATCGCCGTAACGCGGGAGCAGTGATTTTTCCACCACCCACCCGACATTCCGGCAAAATCCGCACTCGCCTTACCGGCCCCCACCGGGCGACCGCAGCCGCCGCGGCCCGGTGTCGTGACGAGACGGCGGCGGCCCCAACGTCAACCGGGCGCTGGTCACGAACGCCCCGGCCGCGCTGGCCAGCACGGGTTCCAACGCCAACTCCCGCACCTCGGGAAGATCTTCGGCCAACGCCGCCAACCGCAGCACGAGTTCCTCCAGCGCCGGGAGATCGGCCGATTCCCCACCCCGGTAGCCCGCCAGCAGCGGAGCCGCCTTCGGAGCGCGCACCAACGCCCGCGCGTCCGTCTCGGTCAACGGCACCGCCCGATATGCCCGATCCCCCAACAGGTCACTGACCAAACCGGACAGCCCGAACGACACCAACGTGCCGAACGACGGGTCGTCCTGGAGTCCCACCACGCAGGAAATCCCCTTGGGAGCCATGCGCTGCACGTACACATCGGACCGTTCGGACACCTCGGCCAGCATGTCGTAGGCCGACCGCACCGCGTCCTCACCGGTCAGGTCCAGCCGCACGCCCACCAGGTCCGTCCGGTGCCGCAACCGCTCGTCCACCGACTTCAACGCCACCGGGTACCCCAGCGCGGCAGCCGCCGCCACGGCCTCCTCCGCCGACCGCACCACCCGGAACGGCACGACCTCGACCCCATAGCACGCCAGCAGCCGCACCGCGGTCTCGTCGTCGACCCGGCGCTCCTCGACCAGGTCCAACCCGTCCACCAGCGCCTGCGCGGCCACCGCGTCGATCCCGGACGGCCGCACGAAGTGGCCCTGCGGCTCGGCCCGCCACCGCGCGTACCGGGCCGCCCGCGCCAACGCCAGCACCGCCCGCTCCGGACTCGGGTAGGACGGCACCGACCCGCGCCCCGGCGCGCCGTCCGGGCCGGGCACCGCCAGTTCGTCCGGCACGCCCTCGACCGCGAGGAACGTCGAGACGATCGGCTTGGTCCCCGCCACCTCCCGCAGCGCCCGCGCGAACGCCGCCCCCGGCACCGCCAGCGGCGGCACGAACACGACCACCAACGCGTCCGTGTCCGGGTTCTCCAGGGCGTCCCGGACCGCCGCCGCGAACACCTCCGGACCGGCCTGCGCGCCGACGTCCACCGGCGGCCCGGCCAGCTCCAACCCCTGGGCCAGCGCCGTGTCCGCCGCCAGCAGCCCGATCGCCGTCGAGTTCCCGACCACCGACACCCGCGGCCCGGCCGGCAGCGGCTGGTGGGCCAGCAGCAATGCCGTGTCGAACAACTGGGCCAGCGACTCCACCCGGATCACGCCGGCCTGCTCGAACAACGCCTGCACCGACGACTCGTCCACCTGCACGCCGGTCGCCGCCAACGCCGGGGACACCGCGTGCCGCCCCGACTTCACCGCCACGATCGGCTTGGTCCGCCCCAACCGCCGCGCCAGCCGCGCGAACTTGCGCGGGTTGCCGAACGACTCCAGGTACAGCAGCACCACGTCCGTGGCCGGGTCGGTCTCCCAGTACTGGAGCATGTCGTTGCCGGACACGTCCGCCCGGTTGCCCGCCGACACGAACGTCGACAGGCCCAACCCGCGCTCGGCCGCCGCCGCGAGGATCGCGGTCCCCAGCGCACCGGACTGGCAGAAGAACCCGGTCCGCCCCCGTCCCGGCAACCTCGGCGCGAGGGTCGCGTTCAGCCGCACCGACGGCTCGGTGTTCAGCACGCCCAACGCGTTCGGCCCGACCACCCGCATCCCGTGCGCCCGCGCCTCCGCCGCGAGCCGCCGCTCGGCGCTCAACCCGCCCGGCCCGGTCTCCCCGAAGCCCGAGGTCACGACCACCAGCGCCTTCACGCCCTTGGCCAGGCAGGCGTCCATGACCTCGTCCACGCCGGCCGCCGGCACCGCGACCACGGCCAGGTCCACGTCGTCGGGGATGTCCAGCACCGACGGATAGGCCCGGACCCCGCGCACCGACCGGTGCTCGGCGTTCACCGGGTACACCGGCCCGTGGAAGACGCCTTCCAGGAGGTTCGCCAGCACCGCGTGACCGATCTTGGTCGGGTCGGTCGACGCGCCGATCACCGCCACCGACCGCGGGTGCAGCAGGTTGTGCACGCTGCGCGCCTCGGCCGCCTGCTCGCGCGCCCGCGCCACCGCCACCGACTCCTCGGTCGGGTCGATGTCGAACTCCAGGTGCAGGACGCCCTCCTCGAACGCGCGGCTGACCTTGTACCCGGCGTCCCGGAAGACCCGCACCATCTGGCCGTTCTCCGCGAGCACCTCGGCGGTGAACCGGCTCAGCCCGCGCTCGCGGGCCGCCGCCGCCAGGTGCTCCAGCAGGATCGACCCGAGGCCCCGGCCCTGGTGCTCGTCCTGCACGACGAACGCGACCTCGGCGCTGTCGCCCCCACCCAGCCGGTCGTAGCGACCCACGGCCACGATGTCGTCACCCAGCAGGGCGACGAACGCCACCCGGTCGGCGTGGTCGACGGTGGTGAACCGCTCGACGTCCCGCTTGGGCATCCGCGGGTACGGGCCGAAGTAGCGGAAGTAGCGGGTCCGCTCGGACAGCCGGCCGTGGAAGGCCAGCAGCTTCTCGCCGTCGTCGGGGGTGATCGGGCGCAGGTGGACGGTGCCGCCGTCGCTCAGGACGACGTCGGCCTCCCACGTCCGCGGGTAGTCGTACGGGTCCACCGGGTCAGTCCCTCGGGTCGTCGGGGTCCAGGCCGTGCAGCGGGAACACCGCGCGGCGGGTCTCGCGGACGGCGGCGTCCAGCGGGGTGTCCGCGTCGCCGCCCCACGGTTCGAACGCCACGTCGGCGTCGTCGGACATGGTGGTGGGCAGCGGCCAGTTCGGGGCGCGGCGGGCGGTGTCGGCGACCCAGTCGGCGGGCAGCGGGGTGGCCGGGTCCACGTCGCGGTCCAGCACGGTGGCCAGCAGGTGCGTCCAGGACCGGGGCACGACGCGGACCAGCTCGTACCCGCCGCCGCCCAGCGCGAGCCAGCGCCCGCCGGTGATCTCCTCGGCCAGGTCGCGGAAGGTCCGGTAGATCGCGCGGTGCCCGTCGACCGACAGCGCCAGGTCGGCCAGCGGGTCTTCGCGGTGGGTGTCCACGCCGCACTGGGTGACCAGGATCTGCGGCCGGAAACTCCGCAGCAGCGCCGGGACGGTCGCGTGGAAGGCGCGCAGCCAGCCCGGGTCGCGGGTGCCCGGCGGCAGGGCGAGGTTCACCGCGGTGCCCTCCGCGCCCGGTCCGCCCAGCTCGGAGGGGCGGCCGGTGCCCGGCCACAGGCTCAGCGGGTTCTGGTGCAGGGAGACGGTCAGGACGCGCGGGTCGTCGTAGAACGCGTCCTGGACGCCGTCGCCGTGGTGGACGTCGGAGTCGATGTAGGCGATGCGGTCGAAGCCGTTGTCCAGCAGCCACGAGATGGCCACCGCGCAGTCGTTGTAGACGCAGAACCCGGCGGCGTGGTCGCGCATGGCGTGGTGCAGGCCACCCGCGATGTTCACCGCCCGCTTGACCTCCCCGGACGCGATCCGCCGCGCCGCCGCCAGCGAACCGCCCACGACCAGCGCGGACGCCTCGTGCATGCGCTCGAACACCGGGTTGTCGGCGGTGCCCAGGCCGTGGCCGACGTCCCAGGCGGCCATCGGCGCGGCCTGCACGGCGGACAGGTAGGACGGCTCGTGGACGCGTTCGATCTCGGTGTCGGTCGCGGGCGGCGGCGCGAGCGTCTCGACGCCGTCCAGCACGCCCAGCGAGGTCGCGAGCCGGACGGTCAGGTCCAGCCGGACCGGGTTCAACGGGTGGTCGCCGCCCAGGTCGTAGCCGAGGAACGACTCGTCCCACACGACGGCGGCGGTGGCGGTGACCTCTTCGGCGCCCATGCCTCCGGAACCTAATGCACGCGCCCACCGGTGGTGTGATCACAGGTTGGCCGCTCCCGACGTGCGACCGTCGCGGCAGGTCCTAGAGTCTGCCGCGACGGGCCGGGGCGGAACGCGTTCACCCAGGATGGAACCCCGCGCGTCGGAACGGGGTCAGACAGGACATGCGACGCTCCACCACCCTCACGGCCACGCTGGCGCTGGCCCTCGTGCTCGGCCTGTCCGCGTGCGCCACGACGGTCACCGGCTCCGCGAAGCCGGCTGCGGGCGGGTCGAGCGCCGCCAAGACGACGTCCGGCAAGCCCAGCGCGACCAAGGAGTCCACGAGCGGGCGGAAGACGGCGGTGAGCACCACGGTCACCAAGCCGGGCAGTTCCGGCGGGAGCGTGAAGGTCGGCACGCGCAAGAAGTCCGAGGGCTACGACAGCTGCGAGCTGCTCACGCCGCAGGACGTCGCCGAGGCCGTCGGCGCCCGGAAGCCCGGCGACCCGGGCTGCGTGCAGAGCACCGACGAGCCGTTCACGCTGGTGCTGTTCCGGGTGGGCTTCGACACCACCGACGACCAGGAGCGCCGGGAGTTCGAGATCGGCGGCAACACCGCGTACGAGGTGCAGGAGGAGGGCGGCTCCTGCACCGTCGTGGTCGTGCTGGACGAGCCGGGCACCGTCGGGCTCACCCCCGCCTTCACCGCCAACGTCACGCCGATCGACGACAGCGGCAAGCCCTGCGAGGCGGCCCTGAAGCTCGCGACCAAGGGTTTCGAGAAGATCCCCAACGCCTGAGTTCGACGGCGGCCTCGCAGGGCGGGGTCGCGTGGATCAGGGGTTGGGGCCGGTGGCCAGCGGCCGGGACGGGTCCACGCACCAGTGCGACCACGAGCCGGCGTACAGCTCGGCCGGCTCGTCCGGGGTCGTCACGCCGGCCGCCTCCAGGGCCAGCACGACCGACGACGCCGTCACGCCCGACCCGCAGTAAGCGCCCACGCGCGCACCGTCACGCACGCCCAGCGCCTGGAACCGTTCCGCCAGCGCCGCGGGGGCCTGCCAGCGGCCGTCCGCGCCGACGTGCTCGGTCGAGGGGGCGTTCACCGCGCCCGGGATGTGCCCCGCGCGCGGGTCCACCGGCTCGGTCTCGCCCCGGTAGCGGGCGGCGGCGCGGGCGTCGAGCAGCACGCCCTCGCGGGCCAGCGCCGCGGCCTCGTCGGCGTCCACCACGGGCATCGCGCCGGGCCTGACCACGATGTCGCCCTCGGTCGCCGGCGGGACCTCCGCGGTCACCGGCCGGCCCTCCGCGACCCACGCCGCGAACCCGCCGTCCAGCACGGCCACCTCGCGGTGCCCGGCCCACCGCAGCAGCCACCACAGGCGCGCCGCGACCGACCCGTCACCACCGTCGTACACCACGACCGGGTGACCCTGGTCGATCCCGATCGAGCGAAGCACGCGCTGCAGGTCGTCCGGCGCGGGCAGCGGGTGGCGCCCGCCTTCGCCCGGCGCGGCGGAGAGGTCGGTGTCCAGGTCGAGGTAGTGCGCGCCCGGGATGTGCCCGACCTCGTAGTCTTGACGTCCGGGAGGTCCGCCCAGCCGCCAGCGGACGTCCACCACGACCGGCCCAGCGGCGTCGGCGAGCGCGGAGACCAGGGCTTCGGTGCTGATCAATGGATGCACGGCACCATCCTGCACCCCTCACCGGGCGACTAGCATTGGCACCATACGAAGGGGAGCGGGTGTGAACGACCTCATCGACACCACGGAGATGTACCTCCGCACGATCTACGAGCTCGAAGAAGAGGGCGTCGTGCCGTTGCGCGCCCGCATCGCCGAGCGGCTCGGCCAGAGCGGTCCCACGGTGAGCCAGACCGTGGGGCGGATGGAGCGCGACGGCCTGGTCGTCGTCGCCGACGACCGCCACCTGGAGCTGACCGAGCAGGGCCGGAGCCTGGCCATCGCGGTCATGCGCAAGCACCGGCTCGCCGAGCGCCTCCTGGTCGACATCATCGGCCTGGAGTGGGAGCACGTGCACAGCGAGGCGTGCCGCTGGGAGCACGTCATGAGCGAGGCCGTCGAGCGCAAGCTGGTCAAGCTCCTGGGCAACCCCACCACCTCCCCGTACGGCAACCCCATCCCCGGCCTGGACAAGCTGGGCGACGGCGACCCGGCCCCGCCGGCGGAGTCCGACCTGGTCCGCGTGGACGAGGTGGCCCGGCGCGGCGGCGGTCGCGTCGAGGTGCGGCGGATCGCCGAGCACGTGCAGCTCGACCCGGACCTGATGGCCGAGCTGAAGGCGGCGGGCGTGGTGCCGGGCGGCACGGTGGACGTCGACTCGATGGGCGGCGCGAAGGTGGTGCAGGTCCGCGGCAACGGCACGACGGCCGAGCTCGACCCGTCCGTGGCGCACGCGGTCCTGGTGCAGGCCAGGTGAGCCTGGGGCGGGAGAAGCAGGCACGGCGGGCCGCGGCGGCGTTCGGCCGCCTGCACGGCGCCGCCCCGCGCGGTGTGTGGTCGGCGCCCGGTCGGGTCAACCTGATCGGCGAGCACACCGACTACAACGACGGGTTCGTGCTGCCCTTCGCCCTGCCCAACCGCACGGCCGTGGCCGCGTCCCCGCGCGCCGACGGCCTGCTGACCGTGGCCACCCTCGGCGACGACGGCGGCGTGCAGCGCGCCGAGCCGGTCGAGGTGGCCGCGCTGGAGCCCGGCGCGGTGACCGGGTGGGCCGCGTACCCGGCGGGAGTCGCCTGGGTGCTGCGCGGACACGGCGTCACCTCCGGCGCGGACCTGGTGATCGCGGGTGACGTGCCCGCCGGCGCGGGGCTGTCGTCCTCGCACGCGCTGGAGTGCGCGGTGGCCCTGGCCCTGCTGGGGCTGGCCGGGGTGCCCGAGGACCGGCCGGAGATCGCCCGCTGGGTGCAGCGGGCGGAGAACGACTTCGTGGGCGCGCCGACCGGTCTGCTGGACCAGACCGCGTCGCTGCTGTGCACCGAGGCGCACGTGCTGTTCCTGGACGTGCGGTCGGGCAAGGCCGAGCAGGTGCCGTTCGACGCGGCGGCGTCCGGCCTGGAAGTGCTCGTGATCGACACCCGCGCCCACCACTCCAACCTCGACGGCGGCTACGGCGCGCGCCGGGCGGGCTGCGAGGAGGCGGCGGCGCTGCTGGGCGTGCCCGCGCTGCGGGACGCGGGCCCCGCGGACGTGGACCGCCTGCCGGACCGGCTCAAGCCGTTGGCGCGGCACGTGGTGGCGGAGAACGAGCGCGTGCTGCGCTCGGTGGACGTGCTGCGCGCGGGCGGCATGGCGGAACTGGGGCCGCTGCTGACCGCGTCGCACGAGAGCCTGCGCGACGACTACCGGGTGTCCTGCCCGGAACTGGACGTCGCGGTGGACGCCGCGCTGGCCGCGGGCGCCCTGGGCGCCCGGATGGTCGGCGGCGGGTTCGGCGGTTCGGCGATCGCGCTGACGCCCGTCGAACGGCACGACGAGGTGGTGCGGACCGTGCTCGCGGCGTACGCGCGGCGCGGCTGGACCGCCCCGAGGACCTTCCCGGCGGTGCCCTCGGCGGGCGCGGGCCGGGACGATTTCACGGACGAGTAGAGGAAAGCGGGGATCACGGTGAAGCTGCTCGTGACGGGCGGTGCCGGGTACGTCGGCAGCGTGTGCGCGGCTCGACTGGTCGAGGCGGGTCACGAGGTGGTCGTGCTCGACGACCTGTCGACCGGGCACGCCGACGCGGTCCCCGACGGGGTCCGGCTCATCGAGGGCGACATCAACGACGTCATCGGCGAGGTGCTGGCCGAGGGCTTCGACGGCGTCCTGCACTTCGCGGCCAAGTCGCTGGTCGGCGAGTCCATGCAGGACCCGGCGAAGTACTGGCACGGCAACGTCGGCACGGCGCTGACGCTGCTGGACGCGATGCTGGAGCACGGCACCCCGCGACTGGTGTTCTCCTCGACCGCGGCCTGCTACGGCGAGCCGGACGAGGTGCCGATCCCGGAGACCGCGCCGACCCGGCCGACCAACACCTACGGCGCGACCAAGCTCGCGATCGACCACGCGATCACGGGGTACGCGGCGGCGCACGGCCTGGCGGCGGTGTCCCTGCGGTACTTCAACGTCGCCGGCGCGTACGGCCGGTTCGGCGAGCGGCACGCCACCGAGACGCACCTGATCCCGATCGTGCTGCAGGTCGCGTCGGGGACGCGGGAGAAGGTCGCCATGTACGGCGACGACTACCCGACCGAGGACGGCACGTGCGTGCGCGACTACATCCACGTGGTGGACCTCGCGGACGCGCACGTGAAGGCGATCGGCGCGGCGACGGCGGGCGAGCACCGGATCTACAACCTGGGCAACGGTTTCGGCTTCACGGTCAAGCAGGTCGTCGAGGCCTGCCGCGAGGTGACCGGCCACGAGATCCCGGCCGACGTCGCGCCGCGCCGCGCGGGCGACCCGGCGGTGCTGGTGGCCTCCAGCGAGAAGGCGCGCACCGAGCTGGGCTGGAAGCCGGAGCGGGTGGACCTGGCCGGCATCGTGCGCGACGCGTGGGAGTTCACCCGGTCCCGGTCGCAGGGGGCCTGATGGGCGCGGCGATCGCAGCGGAGGACTTCGCCGACCTGACCGCCTACACCCGGATGCCCAGGGTCGGGTCGCTGGCCCTGTCCCCCGACGGCACGCGCCTGGTCGCGGTCGTGGCGGACCTGGCCCCGGACGGCAAGACGTGGCAGGGCGCGCTGTGGGAGATCGACCCCACCGGCACCCGCCCGGCCCGCCGCCTGACGCGCGGCGCGAAGGGCGAGTCGAACCCGGTGTTCACGCCGTCGGGTGATCTTCTCTTCCTTTCGGGTAGGCCGGACCAGCAAGCGAAGCCGAACGACCCGGGGTCCACGAAGGACAAGACGGCGCTGTGGCTGCTGCCGCCGGTGGGTGAGGCGCGGGAGCTGTTCCGCCCGGCGGGCGGCGTGGACCGGGTCGTGGTGGCCGGCGAGTCGGGCACGCTGCTGCTGACGGCGGGCGCCCACCCGGGCGGCGCGTTCACCGAGGACGCGAAGCTGCGCAAGGCCCGCGAGGACGCGGGCGTGACGGCGATCCTGCACGAGTCCTACCCGGTCCGGTACTGGGACGCCGACCTCGGCCCCGCCTACCCGCGCCTCCTGACCGGCACGCTGCCCGACGCGCACACGACGGCCCGCTCGGCCTCGGCGGCCGGCTCCACTGCGGCCGGCTCCACTGCGGCCGGCTCCACTGCGGCCGGCTCCACTGCGGCCGGCTCCACGGCGGCGGCCGGCCTGGGCTCGGCGGCCGGTTCCACTGTGGCCGGTTCTACTGTGGCCGGTGTGGCCGGTGTGGCCGGTTCCGCGGATTCCGCCGGCGAGCGCCTCGATCCCGCCGCGCTGGTCGACCTCACGCCCGAGTCGGCGGCGCGCCTGGACGACGCCGCCGTGATCAGCCCCGACGGCCGGTGGGTCGTGCACACCGAGCGGGTCGAGGTCAGCGCGTCCTACGGCGCTCGGGTCCGGTTGCGGTTGGTCGCCGCCGACGGGTCGTCCAGCCGCGTGTTGGCCGACCGGGACGGGCACTCGTTCGGCCAGGTCGCGTTCCTGCCCGACTCGTCGGGCGTGGTCGCGGTGCGCGCGCTGGACTCCACCGGTGACCGGACGTGGCGCAACGCCCTGGTGCGGATCTCCCTGGAGGGCGAGGTCGCCGAGTTGCTGCCGGACTTCGTGGAGGAGGTCGAGCACCCGGTCGTCGCGCCGGACGGCACGGCCGTCTACTTCACCGCCGCGCAGCGGGGTCACCAGCCGGTCTTCCGGCTCGACCTGGCGTCCGGCGAGGTGGTCCGGCTGACCGCGTCGGGCGCGTACAGCGAGGTCATCGTGGGTCGGGACCACGTCTACGCGTTGCGCAGCGCGTGGGACCACCCGCCGCGGCCGGTTCGCCTGGACCTGACGGGCGCGGACCAGCACCCGGTCGCGTTGCCCGCGCCCGGTGCCGTGGAGTCGCTGCCCGGCACGCTGACCGAGGTCTCGACCGTCGTGGAGGACGGCCGGACCGTGCGGGCGTGGCTGGTGCTGCCGACGGGCTGCTCGGCGGACAACCCCGCGCCGCTGCTGCTGTGGGTGCACGGCGGTCCGATCATGAGCTGGAACGCCTGGAGCTGGCGGTGGAACCCGTGGCTGATGGCCGCGCGCGGGTACGCCGTGCTGCTGCCCGACCCGGCGCTGTCGCTCGGGTACGGCCAGGAGTTCATCCAGGCCGGCTGGGGCAGTTGGGGCGCCAAGCCCTACACCGACCTGATGGCGATCACCGACGTGGCCGTGCGGCGGCCGGACGTCGACGACAGCCGGACCGCCGCGATGGGCGGCTCGTTCGGCGGGTACATGTCGAACTGGATCGCCACCCAGACCGACCGGTTCAAGGCGATCGTGACGCACGCGTCGCTGTGGCACCTCGACGCGTTCACCGGCACCACGGACAGCTCCTACTACTGGATCCGCGAGGTCGGCGACCCGCAGCGCGACGACGAGCGGGTGCGCGCGAACTCACCGCACCTGCGCGTCGCCGACATCAAGACGCCGATGCTGGTGATCCACGGCGACAAGGACTACCGGGTGCCGGTCGGGGAGGGCCAGCGGCTGTTCTTCGACCTGGTGCGGCACGGGGTGCCGGCGAAGTTCCTGTACTTCCCGACCGAGAACCACTGGATCCTGACGCCGGGCAACACCAAGGTCTGGTACGAGACCGTGTTCGCGTTCCTGGCCGAACACGTGCTCGGCGAGCCCTGGAAGCGCCCCGAGCTGCTCTGACGTCCGCGGTCGCGCCCGCGCCACGCCACCCGGGGCGTGGCGCGGGCGCGCTCGTCCGCGGGTCCGGCTCGATCCCGTCGAAAAAATCTTCGGCGGTGATGTCGAGATCCGGTGCGCCGCTCCGTCCCAGAGGTGAACGCGACCACAATGGGTCGCGAGGACACCGAGGAGAACGACGATGGCCAAGTACCTGCTGCTCAAGCACTACCGCGGCGCTCCGGCGGCGGTCAACGACGTCCCGATGGAGAAGTGGACGCCGGAGGAGATCTCCGCGCACGTGCGGTACATGAGCGACTTCGCCGCTCGGCTGGAGCAGACCGGCGAGTTCGTCGACGGGCAGGCCCTCGCCCCCGAGGGGACCTGGGTCCGCTACGACGGCGAGGGTCGCCCGCCGGTGACCGACGGCCCGTTCGCCGAGACGAAGGACCTCATCGCCGGCTGGATGGTCATCGACGTGGACAGCTACGAGCGCGCGGTCGAGCTGGCCGGGGAGCTGTCGGCCGCCCCCGGCGCCGGCGGCAAGCCGATCCACGAGTGGCTCGAACTGCGCCCCTTCTACGCCTCCCCTCCCACCATCACCGAGTGACCTCGATGGACGAGTCCCTGCTGCGCAGCCTCACCCCGGCCGTGCTCGCGATCCTCGTCCGCCGCGGAGCCGACTTCGCGGCGGCCGAGGACGCGGTGCAGGACGCCCTGGTCGAGGCCGTCCGCGTGTGGCCGGCCGACCCGCCCCTGGACCCCAAGGGCTGGCTGGTCACCGCGGCGTGGCGCAAGTTCCTCGACGCCACCCGGGCCGACACCGCCCGCCGCCGCCGCGAGGACGCGGTGGAGGAGGAACCCCCACCCGGCCCCGCGCCCGCCGTGGACGACACGTTGCAGTTGTACTTCCTGTGCGCTCACCCCTCCCTGACCCCGTCGTCGGCGGTCGCGCTGACCCTGCGCGCCGTCGGCGGCCTCACCACCCGCCAGATCGCCCAGGCGTACCTGGTGCCCGAGGCGACCATGGCGCAGCGGATCAGCCGCGCGAAGCGGACGGTCGCCGGCGTCCGCTTCGACCAGCCCGGCGACGTGGCCACCGTGCTGCGCGTGCTCTACCTGGTCTTCAACGAGGGCTACTCGGGCGACGTGGACCTGGCCGCCGAGGCCATCCGCCTGACCAGGCAGCTGGCCGCGGCGATCGACCACCCGGAGGTGGCCGGGCTGCTGGCGCTGATGCTCCTGCACCACGCCCGCCGGGGCACGAGAACCGCCGCGGACGGCTCCCTGGTCCCGCTGGCCGCCCAGGACCGCACCCGTTGGGACACGGGCCTGATCGCCGAGGGCGTGCGGGTGCTCCAAGCGGCCCTGGCCCGCGACCGCCTGGGCGAGTTCCAAGCCCAGGCGGCCATCGCCGCCCTGCACGCCGACGCCCGGACGGCCGAGGAGACCGACTGGGTGCAGATCGTCGAGTGGTACGACGAGCTGGTCCGCCTGACCGACAGCCCGGTGGCCCGCCTCAACCGCGCCGTGGCCATCGGCGAGGCAGACGGCCCGCAGGCGGGCCTGGCCGCCCTGGCGCCCTTGGACACCTCTCTCCCCCGCCACACCGCGGTGGCGGCTCACCTGCACGAACGAGCCGGCGACCTGACGACGGCGGCCCACCTCTACACCGAGGCCGCCCACAAGGCCCCGAACCTGGCCGAACGAGCCCACCTGACCCGCCAAGCCGCCCGCCTCAACGCCCTCCGCCCGGAGTGAGGGGCGGAACCGAACCGCTGGGAAGCCGCCCAGGGCTGAGGGAGACGGCCGCCAGGCCACGCCAACCGCCGAGCCGGCCGCCTGTGGTGACGGCGGCGTGGCGGTGGGGGCGGCCGTGGGTGGGCGACCGGCGGTTGTGCGACCGGCGGTTGTGCGATTTCGGCGGTTCCCTGCCCGGTGTCAGATGCGCTCGGGGAAGGGCAGGTCGGCTGCTCGTTCTGCCAGTTGGCGGACTGTGCCGGGTGGCATTCCGTTGTCCAGCGCCATTCTCAGGAGGCGGGCCAGGCGGTGGCCCGGTTGCGCCTCCTGGGCCCTGTCCAAGGCTATTGCCGCATAAGCCCCGTCTCCTCTGATGTACGCCGAGAAAGCGAGCAGGGTCGCCGGCTCGGCGCGTTCCGGCAACGGTGTGGCTCGGGTCAGTTCCGCCCACAGTGCCTCCGCCGACCGCGCGTGCTCGCCCACGGCGTACGCCAGGCTGGCGTCGCGGACCAGCAGGTCGGACAGGGCGAACGCCAGGGCCGCCACCTCGGAGTCGGTCAGCGGGCGTTTCCGGGTTCCCGCCCGCACCACCTCCGCCTGGACCAGCGCCCGGTGGCGCAGGGACGTGGCCGGGTCGTCGTAGGAAGTCGCCTCCGCTTCGGCCACCAGGCGGTCCAGGGCGGCGGAGCGGCGGGTCAGGGCGGGTTCCGGGTCCGGGGTCAGGGTGTTGGCCAGGGTTTCGCGGTCGGGGTAGGTGATCATGCCGCGGGACACGGCGAGCGCGGCCAGGGGCGTGGCGGACGGGTCCGGGACGGTGCCCTCGTCGCCCAGGTCGTGGTAGTTGAACCACGGGGCGTCGCAGGCGGTGGCCGGGGTCCAGATCGCGCACGCCACCGGCACACCCACGTAGGCCAGCGCGGCTTCCACGTGCGCTACCAGGTGTTCGCGGGGCAGTCGTTCGGGTGGGTCGCCGCTGCCGCCGCCCACCACGAAGGCGACCACCCGGCGGCGGTTCGGGTACTGCAACAGCGGCGCGGCCAGGTGGCGGGCGACCCTGCGGTCGTCGTGCGGTGGGGGTATGTCGGCGCGCAGGGTTTGTTCCACCGCCTGGCCGACCAGGACCACCAGCACGACCGAGTCGGTCGGGTGGAAACCGATCAGGTGGGGCAGTGCTGCGATCAATTCGCCCGGGGAACGGACATCGCCGGCCAAGTTCACTGAAGTCGTCATGTGATCGACTCTGGCCGGCCGGAAACCGGAAAGCGAGGAGGGAGGATTGGCCTGTGGACAACTTCGGCTTGTCACCCGAAAGGGACCACGAAAGGGCCACGGGAGCGGTCGCAAAGGGGTGGAGGAAGCAAATGCTGCGCAAAGCTAAGCCGCCCCGGCGTGTTCAGAGTGCCGGGGCGGCTTAGAGGGAGTGAAGGGTCAGCAGTCTGGGGCTACTCGGCCGTCAGAGCCGGTGTAGACGTAAGCGTCCGAGATGTAGCCCGAACCGATGTGGTCCCACAGGTTGGTGGTGCCGTACGTCCCGGTGATCGACTCGCCCACCGCCTGGCACCGGATGGTCACCGTGGCGCCGTCCGCCACCGAACCGACGGACGCGTAGTTCGTGCCCGGCCCCGACCGGACGGTCAGCGACGAGCCGCTGGTGTTGACCGTCCCGGTCGCCCCGCTGCACGAGTTGCGGCTGGTGTAGCTGCGCGTCCCCCAGTAGTACGCCTGGGAGCCGTTGAACACGATCTTCACGTCCGCACCGTTGAGCCGCTGCTCGTAGTGCAGGTGCGGCCCGGTGGAACCGCCGGTCGAGCCGACGTTGCCGATCTGCTGCCCGATCCGCACGGTCTGCCCCACGGACACCCGCTGCGCGGACAGGTGCGCGTACCGGGTCCGCCACCCGCTGCCGTGGTCGATCTCGATCCACCGGCCGTAGCTGACGCTGCCCTCGTTCGCCACCCTGGTCACGGTGCCGCCCGCGGACGCCACGACCGGGTCACCGTCATCACCGGAACGGTTGAAGTCGATCGAGTTGGGCGGGCTGTGGTTGGTCCGGGTCTGCCCCTCCCAGACCTGCCCGCACGGGAACGGCAACTGGAAGGCCGGAGCCGCCACGGCCTCGCCCGCGGTGAGGGCGAGGCCGAAGAGCGGCGCGACGAGGGCGGTGACTAAGACGCGGCGCATCTGCCAACCTCCTTGACGACTGGGTGTGGTGATCGGACCACGCCCAGCCGTCAAGTGGAAGACTCACCAGCTAGACAGTTCGTGAATTACTTCCTAACCAACCGAACGGCGCAACGCCTCCCGCCCGCCGACCACGGGGAGTTCCACCGAGGTCGCCGTCAGGTCGATCGACAGCCCCGCACCCGGCTTGGGCCGCAAGGTGTAGTCGTAGTCGCTGGACAGCAGCACGAACTCGACCTTGTGACCGGCCTTCACCACGTAGTCCTGCGGCTCCAGCTCCACCTCCACCCGGTACGTGTGACCAGGGGCGATGGGCTTGGTCCGGGACGGGCTCACCCGGTTCTGCGGGTCGGTCCACCCGCGGGTGATGATGTGGCTCGTGCCGTCCGGCGCGCGGTCCACCAGCAGCGCGGTCACGTTGGCCGCCGGCCGGTCGAACGAGATCGCCAGGTTCACCCGCGCGACACCCGAAAGGCGCAGATCGGTCGCCGTTTGAGACGTCGCGTACGACAGGCGGTTACCGGAACTGGACAGGTCCACCAGGTCGTCGGCGAGCTTGGACGAGTCGTCGCGCAGCGATTCCACCACCGCGTGCCCCGGGACGGACTCCGACCGCAGCGCCCCCTTGGCCGAACCGCCGGCCCACGGGAACAGCCGCGCCGACGCGGTGCCCGGAGCGGGCCACTCGGCCTCGTCCACCCACGACTTGTCCTCGCGCTGGATGGTCGACTTCGGCTCCTTCTCGATGCCGTTGTCGATGCCGTACAGGTAGTGCGAGAACCACCGGTTGATCGTGCGCCGCCACTCGGCCGAGCGCAGCGTGTCGGGGTCGGTGTGCCCGGACTGGTGCAGCCAGATCTTGTGCTCGACGCCGTGCTTCTTCAGCGCCTCGTACCACTGGTGCACGTGCTTGACCTTGACGTTCCAGTCGCTCAGGCCGTGCACGGCGAGCACCGCGGCCTTGACCTTGGCGGCGTCCTTGACGTAGTTCCGCTCGTCCCAGAACGCGCTGTAGTCGCCGGTCACGCGGTCCTGCTTGCGGGCGATCTCGGCGATCACCGGCTTGCAGATCTCGCGGTCGGCCCGCGTGTAGACGTACTCCGCGAGCACGTCGAGGTCTTCGCCCTGGAACGTCCCGGGCGCCACCACGGCGCCGTCGGCGCGGTAGTAGTCGTACCAGCTGGAGATCGCCGCGATCGGCACGATCGCCTTCAGGCCCTCGACACCGGTGGACGCCACGGCGTTGGGCAGGGTCCCGTTGTAGGACACGCCCATCATCGCGGTGTTGCCGGTGGTCCAGGTCGCCTTCACGTCCGCGCCGGCGGCGTTGCGGGCCGTCGCACGGCCGTTGAGCCAGTCCACGACCGCCTTGGACCCGATGGTCTCGTTGACCCCACCCGAGGTCGGGCAGCCCGACGACTTGCCGGTGCCCAACGACTCCGCGTACACCATCGCGAAGCCGCGCGAGATGAAGTAGTCCTCGTACCGGCCCGACCGGATGGGACCGGCGTTGGGCCCGACCGCGGCGGCGATGCGCTCGTCCGCCTGCGCCTTGAGCAGCGACCCGTCCCGCTTGTCGTAGCCGCCGTGCCGGTTGGGCACGTACAGCTCGACGTCGACGTTGTGGTTGGCCACGTCGTTGCCGCCGGAGAAGTACGGGCTGTTGAAGAACACCACGGGGACCTTCAGCCCCCGGTCGGTGGCCTTCTGGCGCACCACCTCGGTGTAGACCTCGTCGTCCCGCCCGTCTCGGTCGCTGTCGACCGGCGCGCGGACCCACACGCTCTCCTTGACCACGTCCTTCGGGTCGAAGACGGGTTGCGCCTCGCCGTCCTTGAAGACCGGGCCTTCCGCGGCCGAAGCGACCACGGGCAGCGTTCCCAGGGGCAGCGTCACCAGAGCCGCGAGCACCGCGGCTCTCCGAACACCCTTCACGGCAGTTCCCCCATCATGTCCACGACAGGTTTTGCGCAGACCTTTCCCCTGAGGCGCAAGACGTGTCAAGTAGGCGTCAAGTCCACTGTGGACAACCACGCGACACCCGACGATCGGCGGCTTGACCAGCGCCGACCGGGTGTGCAGACTCGCCCGGGCCATGCGTGAATTCATCGCCGCGCTGCCCAAGGTGGAGCTGCACGTCCACCTCGTCGGGTCAGCCTCCCCCGACACCGTCCTCACCCTGGCCCGCAGGCACCCGCACCGGGGCGTGCCCACCGACGAGGCCGACCTGCGCGCGTTCTACGAGTTCACCGACTTCACCCACTTCATCGACGTGTACGCCAAGGTCAACGACCTGGTGACCACCGGCGACGACGTGGCCGCCCTGGTGGTCGGGCTGGCCGAGGAGCAGGCGCGGCGCAACGTCCGCTACGCCGAGGTGACCGTCAGCGCGACCAGCCACCTGCGGGCCGGCATCGCGCCCGACGAGCTGGACGAGGCGCTGACGTCGAGCCGGGCGGAGGCGTGGGCGAAGCACGGCGTCGAACTGGCGTGGGTGTTCGACGTTCCCGGCACGTGGGATCGGGACTTCGGGGTGACCAGCGCCCGCTACGCCGTCGACCACCGCCCGCCGGGCACGGTCGGGTTCGGCCTGGGCGGCGCCGAGTCCGACGCGCCGCGCCGGGCGTTCCGGGAGGCGTTCGCCATCGCCCGGGACGCCGGGCTGCGCAGCGTGCCGCACGCGGGCGAGACGACCGGTCCGGACCAGATCTGGGAGGCCCTGCGCGACCTGGGCGCGGAGCGGATCGGCCACGGCACCGCCGCCGTGCGCGACCCGGAGCTGCTGGCCCACCTGCGCGACAACGGGATCGTGCTGGAGGTGTGCCCGACGTCGAACCTGCGCACCGCCGCCGTGGGCCGGATCGAGGACCACCCGCTGCCCCGGCTGCTGGAAGCCGGGGTGCCGGTGACCCTCGCCACCGACGACCCCGGCATGTTCCACACCGACCTCAACGCCGAGTACCTGCTGTGCCACGAGCGGTTCGGCCTGGGCCGGAGCGAGCTGGCCGACCTCGCCCGCGCGGGCGTGCACGCCGGCTTCGCCTCCCCGGAGCTCAAGGCCGAACTCCTCGCCGCGATCACCGCAGTGGAACAGGGGTCCTGACCCGGCCGCCCGCCACCGCCACGCCCAGCGCCGCCACCGCCATCAGCGCGGCGACCCAGTTCGGCGCGGTGTAGCCGAACCCGGCGTCGATGGCGACGCCGCCCAGCCACGCGCCCGCCGCGTTGCCCAGGTTGAACGCGGCGATGTTCGCCGCCGAGGCCAACGCGGGCGCGCCCTCGGCCTGCTGGAGCACCCGGCTCTGCAACGGGGCCACGGTCGCGAACCCGGCCACGCCCAGCAGGCCGATGGTCACCGCGCCCAGCACCTGCGACTGCGCGGTGAACACGAACACCGCCAGCACCACCGCCAGCACGGCCAGGATCGCGTACAGGCTGGGCATCAGGCTGCGGTCCGCCGCCCGGCCGCCGAGCACGTTGCCCACGCACAGCCCGGCCCCGAACAGCACCAGCAGCCACGTCACCGCGCCCGGCGAGAACCCGGCGACCTCGGTCATCATCGGCGCGATGTAGGTGAAGGACGCGAACACCGCCCCGAACCCGAGCGCCGTCGTGCCCAGCGCCAGCCACACCCCCGGCCGGCGGAACACCTCCAGCTCACCGCGCAACCCGTCCGACGCCGGCTGCGGCGGGACCAGCACCAGGATGCCGACCAGACCCACCACGCCCAGCGCGGTCACCGCCCAGAACGTGGACCGCCAGCCGAACTCCTGCCCCAACGCGGTGCCCATCGGCACGCCCAGCACGTTGGCCACGGTCAGGCCGGTGAACATCAGCGCGATCGCCCGCGCCTGCCGGTCCGGCGCGACCAACCCGGACGCCACCACCGCGCCCACGCCGAAGAACGCCCCGTGGCACAACGCCGCCACGACCCGCCCGAGCATCAGCAACGGGTAGCTGTCGGCCACCGCGCACAGCAGGTTGCCGAGGATGAACAACACCATCAGCCCGACGAGCAAACGCTTGCGCGGCACCCGCGAGCCCAACGCCGTGATCAGCGGAGCGCCCACGACGACGCTCAGCGCGTACCCCGACACCAGCAGGCCGGCGGCCGGGATGGACACCTGGAGGTCGGCCGCCACCTGCGGCAGCAGCCCGACGATGACGAACTCGGTGGTGCCGATGCCGAACGCGCCGATGGCCAGCGCGACGAGTGCGAGGGGCATCGCTACCGCTCCCCCAGCCAGTCGGCCAGTTCCGCCAGCAGCACGCGGTACTCGTCCAGCACGCCGTCCATCAGCAGGAACGCGTGGATCGTGCCCGTGAACCCGCGCAGCCGCACCGGGACGCCGGCCGCTTGGAGCTCGCGCGCGTACCGCTCGCCGTCCGTGCGGACCGGGTCGTGCTCGGCGGTGGCGACGAACGTGGGCGGCAGGCCGGTGAAGTCGGTGGCGCGCAGCGGGGCGGCTTCGGCGGTGGCCTCGCGGTCGCCCAGGTACTGCCGCCAGAACCAGCGCATGCCTTCGCGCTCCAGACCGAAGCCGCGGGCGTTGTCCACGTAGGACTCGGTCTCGAAGTCGGTGTCCAGCGGCGGGTAGACCAGGACCTGGAACTTGAGGCGGTCCTTGAACTCGTGCGCGAGCACGGCCGCCAGGGTGCCGCCCGCGCTGTCGCCCATGATGCCGAGGCTCTCGACGTTCAACTCCTCCGCGTGGTCCAGGAACCACTCGGTGGCGGCGCGGCAGTCGTCCAGCGGCACGGGGAACGGGTGTTCCGGGGCCTTCTGGTAGTTGACGGCGAGGACGGCGTGCCCGGTGGCGTTGGCCAGGGCGCGCAGGGCCACGTCGTAGACCTCCAGGTTGAGGATGACGAACCCGCTGCCGTGCAGGAACACGATGCCGGGGAAGGGACCTTCGCCGGTCTCCGGGTAGTAGACGCGGGCGGGCAGGTCGGCGGTCGGGCCGGGGATGAAGAGGTGCTCCACCCGAGCCGGCTCCTTGGGCCCCTGGAGTTCCAGGTACCCGAGGCCGGCCTGGCGCGCTTCGAACGCGGTGAGGGTCTCCAGGGGTGCCGCGCCGGCGGTCTTGTCGAGGACGGCGCGGGCTTGGTCGTTCAGTGCCATGATCCGATCGTGCGCGGGTGTCACCCATAAGTCCAAGGCATAGATCTACTGGTCGATATAAACTGCGTTCATGACTCTGCGGCAGTTCGAGTACCTGGTGACGGTCGTGGACGAAGGGTCCTTCACGCGGGCCGCCGAGCTGCTGCACGTCACCCAGCCGGCGCTGTCGCACCAGATCAGGGCGTTGGAGAAGGCGGTGGGCACGCCGTTGCTGGACCGGCTGCCGCGCACGGTGCGGCTCACGCCGGCGGGTCGCGCGTGGCTGCCGTTCGCGCGGCAGGCGCTCGCCGACGCCGAGCGGGCGTTGACGGCGGCGCGGCGGGCCGGCGGCCTGGAGTGCGGCGAGCTGCACGTGGCCACGCTGTACTCGTTGACGCTGGGCGTGCTGCCGCCGGTGTTGCGGGCGTGGCGGGCGCGGCACCCGGACGTGCGGATCAGGCTGTTCGAGCACCGGCACACCGACGAGTTGCGCGAGGCGATGACCGAGGGGCAGGCGGACGTGGCGATCGGGCCGGAGCCGCCGGGCTGGCCGGGGTTCACCCACCCGCTCGGGGTGGAGGAGTTCGTGGTCGTGGTGCCGGCGGACAGCGGGTTGACCTCGCCGGTGGACCTGCGGGTGTTCGCCGACGAGGGCTGGGTGCACTACGCGCCGGGCAACGGGCTCGCGGACCTGGTGGACGCGGCGTGCCGGGAGCGCGGGTTCCAGCCGTGGGCGGCGGTGCGGACCGAGCAGACGGCGGCGGCGCCCGTGCTGGCGGCGGCGGGCCTGGGGCCGGCGCTGGTGCCGCGCAACGTGCTGCCGGAGCGGTTCGACGGGGTGGTGCTGCGGGTGGACCCGCCGGTGCGGCGCACGCTGGTCGCGTACGGCCACAAGGAGCCGGACCCGCTCACCCGGGCGTTCATCGGGTTGCTCGGCGAGGCAGGATGTGCGCTGTGAGGCTCGTGGTCCTGGGCGGTGGCGGGTTCCGGGTGCCTCTGGTGCACCGGGCGCTGGTGGGCGACGGTCTCGTGGACGAGTTGGTGCTGCACGACGTGGACGCGGCGCGGCTGGCCCGGGTGCGGGAGGTGTTGGGGCGGCCTCCGGCCCCCGGTTCCATCGTCCCACGCGGTACCGACAGTTCCGGGCCGCGCGTGTCGGCGACGACCGATCTGGACGAGGCGTTGCGGGGTGCGGACTTCGTGTTCTCCGCGATCCGGGTCGGCGGGTTGGCCGGGCGGGCGATCGACGAGCAGGTCGCGCACGCGCACGGGGTGTTGGGGCAGGAGACCGTCGGCGCGGGCGGGATCGCTTACGGGTTGCGGACCGTTCCGGTGGCGCGGGAGATCGCCCGGCGGGTCGCCGAGGTCGCGCCGCAGGCGTGGGTCGTCAACTTCACCAACCCCGCCGGGCTGGTGACCGAGGCGATGGCCGCGCACCTCGGTGACCGGGTGATCGGGATCTGCGACTCCCCCTACGGCCTGTGCCGGCGGGTGGCGCGGGCGTTGGGCGTCGAGGACGCCCGGTTCGACTACGCCGGGCTGAACCACCTCGGTTGGTTGCAAGGCGTGCACGTCGAGCGGGAGGACCTGTTGCCCCGCCTGTTGGCCGACGACGACGCGTTGCGGTCGTTCGAGGAAGGGCGACTGTTCGGGTCCGAGTGGTTGCGGGCGTTGGGGGTCATTCCCAACGAGTACCTGCACTACTACTACGACACGCGTGACGCCCTGGGTGACGACCGGGGCGCGTTTCTGCTGGCGCAGCAACAGCGCTTCTACAACGGTGAAGTCGACTGGGAGACCACCCGGCTCGAACGGGAAGCCACCTACATGAAGCAGGAGCGCGACTCGTTGGAAGGCGGCGGGTACGAGCATGTCGCCTTGATGCTCATGCGCGCCATCGCCAACGACGAGCGTGCCGACCTGATCCTCAACGTCCGCAACCGAGGCACCTTGTCCACAGTGGACTCCGAGGCGGTCGTTGAGGTGCCGTGCACGGTTGACCAGGGCGGTGCGCGGCCGAACGCGGTCAGCCCGTTGCCCGGTCACGCCGCCGGTCTGGTGCAGACGGTCAAGGCGATCGACCGGCTGGTCCTCGAAGGCACCTACCCGGCCGCGCTCGCGGCGTTCGGCCTGCACCCGCTCGTGGACTCCACCAAGACCGCGAAGAGCCTCCTGGACACCTACCTCGACCGCCACCCGGAGCTGGCCTACCTCAGGTGAGCCCGCCCCAGGGCGTCCGCCCGCCGCGTGGTCTCCGGCAACCGCACCTCGCACAGCCGCAACACCTCGGCGCACGCCCGGTCCAGGTCGATCCGGTGCCCCACGGACACGAACACCGGCTTCACCCCGGTCCGCGTCCGCAACGCCCGGCCCACCACCTCGCCGTCGTCCACCAGGTCGGTCCACGCGCCGCGCTCGTCCGAGGGCAGGTCGAACGTGCCCATCGGCGTCTTGGCCACCCCGACGCTGGGCAGGTCGGTCAGCACCCCGATGTGGCAGGCCAACCCGAACCGCCGGGGATGCGCCAAGCCCTGCCCGTCGCACACCAGCAGGTCCGGCCGCACGGTCAACCGGTCCAGCGCGGCCAGCAACGTCGGCAGCTCGCGGAAGGCGAACAGCCCCGGCACGTACGGGAAGTCGGCGACACCGGCCACCACCGCCGTGTCCACGGTCTCCAGCGTCGCCGCGTCGAGCACCACGACTGCCCCGACCACCCGGTCGTCGTCGGCGTAGGCGACGTCGAGCCCGGCGACGTGCCGCACGGTGAACCCCGGATCGGTCTCCGCACGCACGAAAGACCGCAGCCGCTCCTGTCCGGCGACCGCCTCCTCCGGCGTCACTCGTGCCTCACCGCCGCCCGGTGCGCGGCCAGCAGGTCGTCGCCGAAGTCGCCGGACCGCCTGCGCCACACCGAGTGCGCGTGGTTGGCGTCGTTGGCCGTGTTGTCGTACTCGATGAGCAGGTCCGGCCCCTGCACGCGGTAGTAGTGGCCGGCGCCGCGCGACGCCGAGCCCTGCCACGCGAAGTGCAGGCGCTCCAGGTCGAGCTGGTCGAACTCCTCGTCGGCCAGGTCGCTGTGCAGGCGGTCGAGGTAGTAGCGCACCAGCCCGACCAGCAGGCCCCGGGACGCCCGGTCCAGCTGCGCCGGCGTGACGCCCTGCGGCTCGATGTCGCCGACGTGCGGCGAGTTGCCCGTGTAGAGGTCGGGTGGCGGGCGGTCGGACACGACGGCGAGGCCGCGGGCCGTGCGGCCCATGCGGTCGAGCAGTTCGCGGGCGAGTTCCTCCTCCAGCCGCAGGGGCTGCGCGACGGTCCGGCCCCGGTAAGTCACCCGCGCCGGGTTCGCGCCCAGGAAGAACGGCGTCGCCGACACGCGCCCGTCGGCCACCACCACGCTCACCGACAGGTGGTGCCCCTCGACGCGCCAGCCCCACGGCTCGTCCGAGCCCGGTTCGCCGAGCAGGACGGTCCAGTAGTCGCCCTGGTGCCGGTCGCGCCGCCCGGCCTCGCGGTCGTCCAGCACGTCCTCCAACGCCATCACCGCCGCCGCCTGCGCGTAGGCGTGCGGGCTGAGCACGCAGGCCAACAGCCCGTGCACGGCCTTGCGCTGGGCGCGGTCGAGATCGCCGAGGACCAGCCCGGGACGTGGTCCGGGCGTGTAGGCCCAGCTGCGGCGCAGGTCGTCGTCGGTGACGTCCCGCACCGCCGCCGCGCGCTGCCCCTCGTCCAGCAGGTCGAACAGCCGGCGGGTGGCCTCGGCGATCTCGTGCAGCATCACTCGAACTTATCCGCCGCCAGGTTCCGCAGCAGCAGGTGGCAGTTCTTCAGCGACCCGGAGGTGTCGCCCAACGACCGGTAGATGCCCCACTTCGGGCGCAACCGGTCGCCCAGCCAGGTGTCCACGCCGGTGCGGGTCTTGTCCAGCACGGTCGTGCCGCCGCTGCGCACCACCCACCGGACGCGGCCGGACGTGCCGTCGCCGACGCGGATCTCCACCGAAGTGTCGATCCACCTGTCGTGCAGCGGCGCCAGGTCGGTGTTGCCGACCAGCACGTTGCCCTCGACCACCTTGAACTCGATCTTCTGCACGCCGTTGGTGCGGCGCAACGACATCACGGTGACGGGCGCGGACCCGACACCGGGCATCTTGGTCTGCATGATGTGCGTGAACGTGGTCGTCGCCTGCAACGAGCCGGGGATGAACATCGAGTACGTGAAGCGCCACGTCTCGCCCTGGTAGAGGTTGACGTTCGCGCCGTTGGTGCGCATGCCCGCGACCTCGTTGCGCTGCCGGTCGGTGGACGTGTCGCGGTCCACCGTGTGCATGTCGAACCGGTAGTCGCTGCCCTGCGTGTAGATGTGCTGGACGCCGGGGTGCGAGTCCGCGCGGTCGTCCTCGATGCTCTCGAACGCGCTCAAGCCGCCCTGAGCGGACCACTTGCGCCGCCACGTGGCCGCGTGCGCCACTCCACCCCCGATGAGCAGCGGCGACGCCGCGATGCCTGCCAGCACTGAACGACGGGTCGGTGCCACGTCGTCTCCTTCCGCCACGAAACCACGCGGCGGTCCGGCAAGCTTGTGGCCTGAGGGGGCGAGTTGACAAGAGCATTCCTGCGGTTCTGGGCCGCCGACACGGTGTCGCTGGTCGGCACGCACATCACGACGCTGGCGCTGGCCGTCCTGGCGATGGACGACCTGGCCGCGTCAGAGTTCGAGGTGGGGCTGCTGCGGGCCATGCCGTGGGTGCCGTACCTGCTGTTCGGCCTGCTGGCGGGCGTCGTGGTGGACCGGTACCGGCGGTGGCCGATCCTGGTCGGCGCGGACCTGGCGCGCTTCGCCGTGCTGGGCCTGGCGCCGGTGCTGCACGCGGTCGGCGCGCTGACCCTGCCGGTGCTGTTCGCGCTGGTCGCGGTGTTCGGGACGCTGTCGCTGGGGTACGACGCGGCGCACCAGTCGTTCCTGCCGAAGCTCGTGCCGGCGACCTGGCTGACCACCGCCAACGCCCGCATGGAGCAGACCCGGGCGACGGCGCAGACGGCCGGGCCGACCCTGGCGGGCGTGCTGGTCACGGCCGTCGGCGCGCCGCTGGCGATCCTCGTGGACGCGGTGTCCTACCTGCTGTCGGGCCTGGTGCTGGCCACCATCCGCGTCAAGGAGGAGGTCGTGCCGCCCGAACGCCGGAACCTGCGGCGCGAGCTGCGCGAAGGGCTGGCGTGGGTGTACCGGCACCCGGTGCTGCGGCCGATGGCGGTCACCGGGCACATGTGGTTCCTGTTCGCCGGGCTGGCGGCGACGGTGTTCCTGGTGTTCGGGTACGAGGTGCTGGGGTTCTCGGCGTTCGAGCTGGGCATCGCGTTCGCGGTGGGCGGGGTCGGCACGGTCGTCGGCGCGTCGCTGTCCAACCGGTTGGCGGTGCCGCTGGGCGGTCCGGGGCGGGTGATCTTGCTGGGCCAGTGGTCGACGCCGGTGGCCTACGCGCTGGTCCCGTTCGCGGACTCGACCGTGACCGGGCTGGTCCTGCTGTCGGCCGCGCAGCTCGTGTGGGGCTTCGGCGTGGGCGCGGGCAGCCCGCCGGAGATGGCCTACCGGCAGGCCATCACGCCCGACCACCTCCAGGGTCGGATGAACGCCACGATCCGCTCCTTGAACCGGGCCATGATCGTGGTGGGCGCGCCGCTGGGCGGCCTGCTGGCGGGCCTCTTCGACCACCGCACCGCGCTGTGGATCGCCGTGGCGGGCCTGGTGGTGCAGGCGGTGCTGATCACCCGGGTCCGCGCCATCCGGGACCTGGAGTTGCTCCCCGATCCGCCCGCCGCCTGACGTGGTGGGCGGCGCGGGGACGCCGGGGCTCCTACGGCCACGGGTCCAGCGCCGGTCGCGTCCCGCTGACCTCGCCCAGCGGCTCGCGCCCGGCCAGCCACACCACCAGGTCGGTCGCCTCGCCGCGCAGCTCGTGCGGCTCGCCCGCCCCGATCGTCCACTCGCGACCGGGCGACACCAGGGTCAGGCGGACGCCGTCGGGGACCCGAGCGGCCAGGAAGTCCACGGCGTGCTCGCAGAACGCGGGCGAGAAGGTGACCGGCCCGAGGCCGAGGTCGAACGCGTGGATCTCGACCTCCCGCCACACGGCGTGCGCGGTGTCCTCCAGCGTGCCGTCGCGGTAGGCCACGGGCGTCGACCAGTCGCGGACGCCGGCCCAGGCCTCCTCCAGCCGCGTGACGGCCGCCGCGATCGCCGCCCGGTGCTCCGCCGCCGACCGCCCGGCCCGCTCCTCGATCGCCGCGTCCCGGGCCGCCCGGCCACCGGGGTAGGGCTCCAACTTGAGGCCCTCGTTCTCGGCCTGCCGGGCCATGGCTTCCGTGACGCCCGCGATGTGCGCCAGCACGTGCCCGCGCGTCCAGCCGGGCAGCACGGACGGTTCGCGGACCCGGTCGTCGGTCAGGTCGGCGACCAGCACGGCGAGCCGGCGGTGCGCGTCGAGCGCGTCCCCAGTGATCGTCACGGTTCCCCCTAATGGGATCGATGGCTTCAACCGTTAGGCAACCTAGCGGGTGAGGCCGCTGAAGTCCATTAGGATGGGGAGGATGAACCGCGCGCTGGAGTTCGCCGCCACGGTCCGGCACGACGGCCACGGCGGACTGGACGACACCCTGTCGTCGGTGGAGGCACTCGAAGCGTGGTCGGGCGTGCCCGCCACGGAAGAGTTGCTGCGCGCGGTCACCGACCTGAGGTGGGCCGTCCGCTCCCTGTTCGCGCACGCGGCGGAGGCCGGCACCCGCATCGACACCCCGTACCTGCGCCCGCTGGACGAGGCCCTGCGCACGGTCAACGCCGCCGCGGCCGCCGCCCCGAGGGCCGCCCAACTGCGGTGGGGCACCCCGCCGACGCTGCACCACGTGGACACGGCCGCGCCCGGCGACCGCCTCCTGGCCGACCTGGCCACGGCCGCGATCGAACTCCTGGCGGGCACCGAGCGCGACGACCTGCGCGCGTGCCCGTCCCCGCGCTGCATCCGCTACTTCGTGCGCACCCACCCCAAGCAGCAGTGGTGCAAACCGTCGTGCGGCAACCGGGCCCGCGTCAGCCGCCACTACCACCGCACCCGCGACTAGCGGCGCCACACGACGCCCCCGCACGCCCACCGCACGCGACCGGCGGCGTCACGCGGGACGCGACGCCGCCGGTCGGTCAGCCCTGGACGATGTAGGCCGTGAGCTGGTCCTGGTCTTCTTCGAGTTGGCTGATCCGGCTCTTCACCACGTCACCGATGCTGACGATGCCGACCAGCCCACCGTCGGCCACCACCGGCACGTGCCGGATGCGGCGTTCGGTCATCAGCACCGACAGGCTCTCCACCGAGTCCTTCGGGGAGCAGGTGAACACCTCGGGCGTCATGATGTCCTCGACCGGCGAGTCCAGCAGCGCCGGGCCGCGGTCGTGCAGCCTGCGCACGACGTCCCGTTCGGACACGATCCCCGCGATGCCGTCCGGTCCGACGACGACCATCGCGCCCACGTTGTGCTCGGCGAGGGCGGCCACCAGCTCCGCCACCGTCGCTCTGGTCCCGACCGTCGCGACGGCCGAGCCCTTGGTCCGCAGGACGTCAGCGATCCTCATGTGGCGCCTCCCTGATCCCGGCCAGATCCGGTGCTACCCACCTCAGGCTAGTTCGCCCGGCGCTCCAGCGGCAGATCATCCGCCCGATGGGACCACCGCAGTTGTGCGGCCGACGCGGTGATGCCCAGCGCCGTGACCACCAGCAACGCCACGACCGTGGGGGTGAACGCTCCGATCGCCGCGCCGAGCGCCGGCCCGGCGGAGAACCCGAGGGTGCGCAGCAGGGAGGTCAGGCCGCCGGACGTGCCGACCAGGTCCGGCGGGGTCTCGGCGAGGATCGCGGCGGCGTTCGGGCCGGCGAACAGGCCGTGGCCGACGCCGAGCACCGCCAGCCGCCAGACCAGGTCGGCGGTCGGGGTCGTGGCGTCCACGGGCAGCAGCAGCGCCGTGCCGACCAGGGCGACCACCGCCCCGACCGCCGCGACCGGCACCGCGCCGAACCGGTCCGCCAGCACGCCCGCGACCGGTGAGAACACGGCCATGCCCGCCGACATCGACAGCACCGCGAGCCCGATCACCACCGCGGGCCGGTCGGCGATCAGGTAGGGCACGACGAAGTTCAGCGCCGCTATGCCCACGATGATCAACGGCATCGCCGCCAGCGCCGGCCCCAGCCGGGGCCGGCGGAGCATGTCCCGCACCGGCCGCGCCTCCGGCAGCCGCAGCCACACCACGAGCGCCAGCACCGCCACCGGCGCCAGGTAGACGTGCACGAACAGCGCCGTCGCCCCGACGCCGACGACCGCCGCCTCCAGCAGCAGGCGCCGGCCCGGCCACGGCAGCCCCCGCTCCGAGCGCGGGATCGTCCGCAGCCCCACCAGCACCGCCACCAGCACCACCGGCACGTTGATCAGGAACACCGACCGCCAGCCGAACGTGTCGGTCAGCACCCCGCCCAGCGCCGGCCCCGCCACCCCGCTCACCGGGATCAGCGTCAGCACCAGGCTCATCGCCCGCCCCCGGTGCCGCGGGTGGACCGCCGCGCCGATCACCGGCATGGTCACCGCGCCGATCAACGCGCTGAACAGGCCCTGCACCGCCCGGCCCGCCAGCACCAGCCCGGCCGTCGGGGCCAGCGCGATCGCCAGGCTGGCCACCCCGAACCCGACGACCGACAGCAGGAACGCGGGCCGGTGCCCGGCGCGGTCCAGCCAGCGTCCGGCCGGGATGCTCAACGCGACCATCGGCAGGTTGTAGGCGTGCAGCACCCACTGGGTCACGGTCGGCCCCGCGCCCAGGTCCTCCCCCATCACCGGCAACGCCACCACGACGGCGGTCAGGTCCAGCGCGGCGAGCACCACCGACAGCGCCACCGCCAGCACGGCGCCCCAGCGGGTCATGCGCCCACCAGCGCCTTCAGCAGGTCGGCCAACGCGGTCCGCAGGTCGTGGTCGAGCAGCCGGCCGCGCTCGTCGAACCGGCGGACCGCGTCCCCCACCGCGACTTCGCCGGGCACCACCAGCGCGCCCGCGGCGGCCAGCACGCGGCGGGCGTCGGCCTGCGCGGTGACCGCGCCGCGCGGACCCGGGCTCGCCCCGATCACCCCGGCGGGCTTGCCGGTCAGCACACCGGCGCCGTACGGGCGGGACGCCCAATCGAGTGCGTTTTTCAGCTGTCCGGGAAGGGAGTTGTTGTACTCGGGAGTGGCGATGAGCACCGCACGCGTTTCGGCGACGGCCTTGCGCAGCCCGGTGACGGCTTCGCCCGGCGCCTCCTCGGCGTCCTCGTCGAACGGGGGCACGGCGGCCAGGTCGTCCCACACGGCCAGTTCCGCGCCGGGCGGCAGCTCGTGGCGGGCGGCGGCGAGGAGCCTGCGGTTGAACGACTCGCCGCGCAGGCTGCCCGCGATGCCCAGGATCGTGATCGTCATGCCCACGACGGTCGGTCTAAGGCGTCCGGCGGCACATCGGGCAACAGCCCTATTCGAACAGCCCCAGTCGGTGTGCCGTGGCGGCGGCCTCGACGCGGTTGGCCACGCCGAGCTTGCCGAGGATGTTCGACACGTGCACGCTCGCGGTCTTCGCCGAGATGAACAGGCGTTCGGCGATCTCCCGGTTGGCCAGGCCGTCGGTGACCAGCCGCAGGATCTCCACCTCGCGGGCGGTCAGGCCGAAGGAGTCGCGCTTGGCGGCGCCTTCGCCGGTCAGGGTCACGTGGGCGCGGCGCGCGAGGTCGGCGGCACGGGCGCGCAGGGGTTCGGCCCCGAGGGCTTCGGCCAGCGTGACGGCGCGGCGGAGGTGGTCGGCGCGGGCCCTGGGGTCCTGAGCGGCGTGGTCGAGGAGGGCGGAGGCGAGGTGGAAGGGCTGGTCGAGGGCCTCCCACGCGGGGACCGCCTCGGGTGAGCCGTGGAAGGTCAGCGACCACGCCCGCTGCACCGGCCCGACGACCGGCAGCGGCCTCCGGCCCCCGTCTCCATCGTCCCACGGGGTACCGACAAGATCGTCCCACGGGGTACCGACAAGGCGGGCGCGGCGGGCGATCACCAGCAGGGGCCAGGCGAAGCGGGACGCGTGGGCCAGGTGGGGCAGGCGCAGGGCGGGCAGCAGGACGTCGGCGGGGTCGCGGCCCTGGGCCAGGCGGATCTCGGCGGTCAGGCGGGTGAGCAGCAGCGGGTCTTGGCTGAAGCCCGAGCCGACCAGGTCGTGGGCGCGGGTCACGGCCCACTCCGCGCGGTCCGGGTCGCCGCGGTGCAGGTCCACGTAACCCCTCAGGCACAGCAGGTGGGCGTGGTGGTTCGGGGGTGGCGCGTGGTCGAGGGCGTGGTCGACGCAGTCCACCGCCTCGTCCCACTTGCCGGCCGCCACCTGGGCCATCGCCAGCGCCACCGCGTGCTCCACGCCGGCCGATCTCGCCAGACCCAGTTCGCGGGCGGTGCGCAGGCCGTGGCGGGCCAGGGCCTCCGCCCGCTCCAGCCTGCCGAACGCCTCCGTCAGGGACGACTCCCAGCGCAGGGCGCGCAGCCGGATCTGGTGCGCGGCGACGGATTCGGCGATCGCCGCCGCCCTGGCCAGGCGCGGCAGCTGGGCGTCCAGGTCGCCTTCGCGGGCGTCCAGCACGGCCAGGGTGATCAGGGCGGCGGCCTCGGACGGGTCGTCGCCCGCGTGGTGCGAGGCGGCCAGGGCCCGTTCGGCGGCGGCGCGGGCCTCCTCCGGCGCCGGCACCTCCATCAGGCGGCCGGCCAGCGAGTTGAGCAGGTAGCCGCGGATCGCGTGGCCCTCGGGCACGGTGTCCACCGCGCGGCGGTGGTCGTCCAAGGCTTCCGGGCGGCCCAGGCGGGCCAGCATGCGGGCGCGCTGCTCCAGGACCGCCGCGTACCGGACGCGTTCGGCGTCGAGGTCGAGCGACGCCAGCAGTTCCGTGGTCAGCTCGACGCCCCGGGTGTCCTCGCCGGCCCGCCACGCGGCCTCGCCCGCGTTCTCCAGCACGGTGCTCCGGTCGACGCCCAGGTGCCCGGCGTGCTCCCACAGCGCCAGGACCCGTTCCAGCATCGCCAACTGCTCGGCGTAGGCCAGGGCGCGGCGGGCGGTGTCGGCCGCGCGCCACGCGGCTTCGACGGCGCCGGTCAGGTCGCCGGCGGCGTGGCGGTGGTGGGTGAGTTCGGCGGCGGCGTCCCCGGGCAGGGCACGCGCGTAGCGGGCGTGCAGGTCCGCCCGTTCGCCGGGCAGGAGGTCCGCGCACACGGCGTCGCGGATCAGGGCGTGCCGGAACGCGTACCCGTCGCCGTCCACGACGAGCACACCACCGTCCACAGTGGACCGGATGGCGGTCGTGTCCACGACTTCGCTGAGCACCGCGTGGGAGACCCGCGCACCGCCGACCGCGGCGGCCCGCACGATCGCGACCGCGTCCGGACCCAGGCGGTCCACCCGCCCCAGCAGCAGCTCGGCCAACGACCGCCCGGCGGACCCGTCCAGCAGGGCCTCCACGAACAGCGGGTTGCCCGCGCTGCGTCGGAAGACCGTGCGCGCGTGCTCCGGATCGGGCTCGTCGCCGAGGATCTCGCGCACCTGCCGCCGCACGTCCGCGGCGGACAACCGCCCCAGCCCGAGCGACCGCACCCACGGCAGCCGCCCGAGTTCGGCCAGCACCGCGCGCAGCGGACGGCTCGTCTCGTCGGTCCGGTGGGTCACCACGATCAACGACCGCGGCACCGCGCGCTGGTTGCGCACCAGGAAGTCCAGCAGGTCACGGCTGGACCGGTCGGCCCAGTGCGCGTCCTCCACGACCAGCACCACCGGCCGGTGCTCGGACAGCCGCGCCAGCAGCGCCAACACGCCCTCGAACAGCCGAGGCCGCGCCTCGTCGCCCGGGCGCGGTTCGAGCCCCGGCACCAGCGGCGCGAGGTCGGCCCGTTCCCGCTCGCCCAACCCGATCCCGCGCAGGGCGGCCACGAACGGCGCGAACGGCAACCCGTCCAGCTCGACGCACCCGCCGACCAGCACGCGCGCGTCCAGCCCGGCGACGAACTCCGCCACCAGCCGGGACTTCCCGACCCCCGCCTCACCGCCGAGCAGCACGGTCGCGGGCGCGCCGGCGAACGCCTCGCCCAGCCGCGCGACCTCCTCCGCCCGACCCACCAGGACCGGGCTCACCCGCTGTGCGCTCATGACGCCACGAGCCTAGACGAATTCCGCGCGGCACAAAGGAAGAAGGAAATGCGAGCACACCGCCGGCACCGCGTGATGAGCGCGGTGCCGGCGGTGCCGAATGGCCGTTCCGCGCGGGGAACTGTCGGCCCCCGATGCCACAATGGACATCGGGGGCCGCAGGCCGCGGCGCGCTCAGCCGCCGTTGCGGCGGAAGAGCCTGCGCCCGACGAAGTTCGCCTGCTGCGGCCGGCCGGGGATCTTGTTCACGCCCGCGTTCTTCTGGGCGTGGCCGCGGCGTTCGCGGCGGTTGGGCACGTGCTCCGGCTCCTGCTCGGGCTGCTCGCCCTCGGCCGGGACGTCGTTGCGGTCGATCATCGGTCGAATCCCCTCGGTGTGGCGTTGTCGCTGGTCAGCGACGCCGCATGGCGTACTGGCGCGGGTTGGCGACGACGAGCCGCCCCCCGCCGAAGCGCGGCTGGGCCGCGCCCTGGGCACGACGGGCCTTCCGGTTGGTCGGCAGGGCGTCGTGGTGTTGTTCAGTGCGCATGGTGGGCATGCGACCGCCTCCTCATCCGAATTCGAGGCGTGCAAAGGCATACGACCGCGAAAGGTCGTCACAGAGCCGCTAGGGCCACCAGGAAGAGAAGCGCTCGGCACGGGCGCGAGGCCTCGCGTGCGGCGCGGAGGAGGAGAAACCTCAGATCTGGAAGAACATGCCGATGACGTTAGCGCGTCCCGTGCGCGGATGCCAAGGATTTGTTTCCGCGATCAAGATCACCGCGCAGCGCGGCAACCCGCACCGCCGGGCCCATCGCCAGCGCGGCGGCCAGGAACAGCCCGCCCAGCACGAGCCACCCCACCGCGCCGCCGCCCAGCACCAGCGTGGTCAGCAGCAGCGGCCCGACCGTCCGCGCCACGGCCGTGCCCGTGCCGTAGAACCCCTGGTACTGCCCCTGCTTGTCCGCCGGCGCCAACCCGAACCCGATCTCCCACGACCCCGCGCCGTGCAGCATCTCCCCCACCACCTGCACGGCCGCCGCGACCACCAGCACCGCCACCGCGACCCCCGCGCCGCGCCCCTCCGACAGCGCGAACACCCCGCACGAGACCAGCAGCAGCACACCGCCCCGCCGCACCGACCGCACCGCCGTGCGCAGGTCCGTGACCCCGCGCGCCAACCGCACCTGACCCACCACGACCGCGCCGGTGTTGAGCACGAACAACGCGCCGACCACCCACGCGGGCGCGTCCGTCCGCTGCACGATCCACAGTGGAACGACCAGGCTGAGCATCGGCATGTAGAGCAGGACGACCGCGTTCAACAGCGCCACCACCGCGTACGGCCGGTCCCGCAGCACCCCCGCCCGCTTCGGCCCGGACACCCGGACCACCACCTCCGGCAGGCCGAGCAGCACCAGCGCGGCGACCACGAACCCGGCGGCGTCCACCGCGAACACGGCCAGGTACGCGGCGGGGGTGTCCAGGTGCAGCGCGACCGCGCCCAGTCCCGCGCCGACCGCGAGCCCGGCGTTGAGCACGGACTGGAGCACCGCCCGCACCCGCGTCCGCCGCTCCGGCTCGACCAGCCCGGCCAGCAACGCCTGCCGCGCGGCCTGCGACCCGCTCTGCCCGGACGTGTAGAGGCACGCCACCGCCAGGAACGCCGGCAGCGACCGCGCCACGAGGAACAACGCCAACGCGACCGCCGTCACCACGGCCAGCGCGACCGCGGTCCGCCGCGCCCCGAACCGGTCGGCGAACTGCCCCAGCGGGACGCCGGCCACCGCGCCGACCGCCCAGGCCAGCGTCAGCGCGAACCCGACCTGCGCGACGGACAGGCCGACGACCCGCGTGAAGAACAGCGCGGACGACACGTAGAACGCGCCGTCGCCCACCGAGTTGACCGCCTGCGCCAGCGCGAGCCGCTTAGTCGTTCCCATGCCGACGACGCTAAGCGGACGATTGGCCCACGAGAAGTGCCACGACCGACCCGAGAACTTGGGCCAATCACTCCAGCTCGGCGCGCCGCTCCTCGACGACCTCACCCTCGACGACCGCGCCCTCCACGACCCGGCCCTCCACCACGAACGGCACCTCGGCGCGCTCGGCGAAGAACCGCCGCGCGAAACCGCCCACCGCCCGCGTGGTCACCGCGTCGAACCCGCCGCCGATCACGCCACCCACCAGCGGGACGCCCTTGGCCAGCGTGATCGCGCCCTTCGACGTGCCGTACTTGGCCAGCAGCGTGAACCCGACCCGCTTGTTGATCTCCCGGATGAGCTGCGCCGGGATTCGCTCGATCAGGTTCATCGTGAGCTTCGCGCCCACCTTGATGCCCGCCTTCTTGAGCACCTCGGTGCCGGCGTTGCCCAGCAGGCACACCAGGATCGCCGTGCGCACCTCGTCGCTTTCCAGGTCGTGGCCGTAGACGGCGGCGATCGAGGCGACCAGGTGCGTTTGGACCAGGTAGGCGGCGGCGACGTTGGCGGGCAGCGTCACCGGGAGGGTGATGAGCCCGCCGATGTTGGTGGCGAACCCCTGGATGCCCGCGGCGGCGACGTGCGTGCGGATCAGGTTGCGGACCGCCTCGTCCCTGGTCAGGCCGCGGTCGAGCAGGTCGGACGCCATCGCGTGGGCGCCTTTGAACGGGCCGAAGCCCTCGATGCCGACCTTGAGCAGGTGGTCCACGGCTCCTTGCTGCGCCTTCGCCGGCGCACCGCGTTCGTCGGCCATGACACCGAGGTTACGCGGTGGTGCAGCGGGTAGCCGACACCCATGGACATGTCCACCTTGGGAGAGGTGCTCCGGGAGCGCGGACCGTTCGCTTCGGTCTACCTGGACGCCTCGCACGACACGGAGGACGCGGCCAAAGCGCTGGAGCTGCGCTGGCGCGGGCTGCGCGACGACCTGGCGCGACAGGGCGCGGACGAGGAGACCCTGCGCGCGATGGACGCGGCGGCCCGGGAGCCCGCCGTGGGCAAGGCCGGCCGGGCGCTCATCGCCGCCGGCGGGCGGCTCCTGCTCGACCGGCCGCTGCCGCGACCACCGGCCGCCGACTCGGCCCGCTGGTCCCGCCGCCCGAACCTGCTGCCGCTGGCGAGCCTCATCGAACCGCAGGTGCCGCACGTGGTGGTGGTCGCCGACCGGGCCGGCGCGGACCTGCACGCCCACGACGGGCGGGTGGAGACGTCGACGGAGGTGCGCGGCGACCAGCACCCGCTGCACAAGGTCGGCGGCGGCGGGTGGTCCCACAAGCGCATGCAGAACGCGGTCGAGGAGACCGCCCAGCGCAACGCGGCCCGCGTGGCCGAGGCCGCCGAGACCCTGGTCGAGGGGTTGAACGCCCCGCTGCTCATCCTGGGCGGCGAGGTCCAGGCCCGTGCCGCCGTCCGCGAGGAACTGAGCCAACGCTGCCGCGACGTCCTGGTGGAGGTCGAGGGCGCGAGCCTGGCCGACGGAGCCGACGACGAGGCGTTCGACGCCGCCGTCCGCTCCCTGGTCGCCCAGCACCGCTACAGCCGGGAGCACGAGGTGGTCGAGCGCTTCACCGCCGAGTCCAACCGGGACGGCGGTCTCGCGGTGCAGGGCATGGAGAAGGTCGTGGCGGCCCTGCGCGAGGCCAACGTCGCCGCGCTCCTGATCGCCAACCGCACCCCGCTGGGCGACCGGATGGTGTTCGCGGGCGACGACCCGGCCCAGGTCGCGGTCCGGGAGTCCGACCTGCGCGCGCTCGGCGTGGACCACGTCGAGCGGCAACCGGCCGACGAGGTGCTGACGACGGCGGCCGGCGTCACCGGCGCGGAGGTCGTGATCACCGACGAGGCCCGCCTGTGGGAGGGCGTGGGCGCGTTGCTCCGGCACACCTGACCACACGCGGAAGGGGCGGGACCCGCGCGGGTCCCGCCCCTTCCCCACGCCTGCGGTCAGACGGCCGCCGCGACCACGTCCTCGGCGGGCTTGGCCTCGATCTCCACGACCTTCTTGTTGCGCCGGTTGCGCTTCTCCAGCGTGTTCGCCAGCCACGTCAGCAGCAGGCACATCGCGATGTAGACGGCGGCCACCACGATCGTGATGGGCACCAGCGGCCGGCCGAACTCGAAGATGCCGCCCAGGTAGCGGGCCTCGCGCAGCAGCTCCTCGTACTCGATGATGAAGCCGAGCGCCGAGTCCTTCAGCAGCACCACCAACTGGCTGATGATGGCCGGCAGCATCGCCCGGACCGCCTGCGGCAGCAGCACCAGGTTCATCACCTGCGTCTTGCGCATGCCCAGGGCGTACGCCGCCTCGCTCTGCCCCCGGGGCAGCGACAGCACGCCCGCCCGGAACACCTCGGCCAGCACCGAGCCGTTGTAGAGGGTCAGGCCGATCACGACCGAGTAGAACGCGCCACCCATGGTCAGGCCGGTCAGGCCGCCCACCCACGAGTCCAGCGACGCGCCGACGCCGAAGCCGTAGTGGGAGATGAAGATGAGGACCACGAGCGGGACCGCGCGGAAGAACTCCACGACCACCAGCGACGGCACCCGGATGAGCTTGTGGTCGGAGAGCTGGCCGGCCGCGAAGATCGCGCCGAACAGCATGGCCAGGATCGCGCCGACCACGAAGGCCTTGAGCGTGTTGCCCAGCGCCGACAGCAGGCGCAACTGCACCTGCTCGTACTCCAGCCACGACCACTTCTGCGCGGAGAACTGGCCGCTGTCGGCGAACCGGTAGATCACGAAGGCGAGCCCGGCGGCCAGGACGATCCCGCCGAGCACCGCGTAGAGGCGGTACCGCAGGCGAGCCCTCGGGCCGGGGACGTCGAAGAGGACCGAGGCGCTCATCGGGCGACGCTCCACCGCTTCTCAAGGCTGCGCTGCAGCAGGGTCATGGGGATCACGAGGACGACGAAGAACAGCGCCACCCACGCGAGGCCGATGAGCTGGCTCTCGCCGCGCTCGGCCAGGTTGGCGCTGATGGAACCCGCCTGGAACACCGAGAAACCGGCCGCGATCGTGGTGTTCTTCAACAACGCGATCATGGTGCTCATCATCGGCGGCACGACCGCGCGGGTGGCCTGCGGCAGGACCACCGAGCCGAGCATCTGGCCGAAGGTCAGGCCCAGCGCGCGGGACGCCTCCGCCTGGCCCACCGGCACGGTGTTGATGCCCGAGCGGACCACCTCGCACACGAACGCGGAGGTGTAGAGGATCAGGGCGATCAGCGCGGCGGTGAAGTAGTAGCGCGACGCCGAGCCGCCGAACGTCTCCGCGTCCACGATCTTGAGCAGCGGGAACGCGAAGGCGAAGAAGAAGAACACCAGCGTCAACGGGGTGTTGCGCACGATCGTGACGTAAAGCGCGCCGGCCACGCGGAAGATGGGGACCGGCGAGACGCGCAGCATCGCCAGGACCGTGCCCAACACCAGCGACCCGACCGCGGCGATCAGGAACAGCTCAATGGTGTTGAGGAACCCCGGCCCGTACAGGTCGAGGTTGTCGAGCAGGACGTCCATCGTCTTCCTCGGCTAGTGGGGTCGGGGGTGTGGTCGCCCCGCCGCGCAGGGGCGGGGCGACCACCGGGAGGTCAGTACCGCTCAAGCACCGGCTTGGTGGCCGGCGAGCCGGACTTGCCGAGGGTCGCGTTGTAGATGCTCTCCCACTGGCCGCCGGTGATGGCCTCCTCCAGGATGTCGTTCACCTTGGTGCGCAGGGCCTTGTCGTCCTTGGCCAGGCCGATGCCGTAGGGCTCCTTGGAGAACGGCTTGCCGACGACCTTGAACACGTCGGGCTGCTGGGCCGCGTAGCCCTTGAGGATCGCGTCGTCGGTGGTGACCGCGTCGACCGCGCCCTGCTCCAGCTGCTGCACGCACTGCGAGTAGTTCTGCAGCTCGACGATGTTCGACGCCTCGGTCAGGCCCTCGTTCTTGACCTTCTGGATCGGCGTCGAGCCGGTGACCGAGCAGACCTTCTTGCCCTTGAGGGTCTCCGGGCCGGTGATGGAGTTGTCGGTCTTCTTCACCAGGAGGTCCTGGCCGGCGGTGAAGTACGGGCCGGCGAAGGAGACCTGCTGCTTGCGCTTGTCGTTGATGGTGTAGGTGCCGACGTAGTAGTCGACGTCACCGTTGATCAGCGCCTGCTCGCGACCGGCGGAGGCGATCGCCTTGTACTCGATCTTGTCGTCGCCGTAGCCGAGCTTGGCGGCGATCAGCTTCGCGATCTCGACGTCGAAGCCGCTGTACTTGCCGCTGGTCGGGTCCTTGTAGCCCAGGCCCGGCTGGTCCTCCTTGACGCCGATGACGACCTTGCCGCGGGCCTGGATCTTCTTGAACGTCTCCGAGCCGTCCACCTTCACGTCGGTGGCGACCTGCTGCGTCGGGGCCGGGGTCGACCCGCCCGGGGTCCCCTCCTTGCCGCACGCGGTCAGGGCGAGGCCGCCGGCCAGCAGCGCCACCGCAAGGGTGCGAACCCTCATCGTCTTACTCCTGCTCTTCGTCGGGGTCTGGCGGCGCCAGGCTTGAGCGCCGCGGTCAAAGGGACTTCAGTGGGTCAGGATCTTGCCAAGGAAGTCCTTCGCGCGGTTGGACTTCGGTGCCGAGAAGAAGTCCTCGGGCGTCGAGTCCTCGACGACCTCGCCGTCGGCCATGAAGATCACCCGGTCCGCGGCCTTGCGGGCGAAGCCCATCTCGTGGGTGACCACGAGCATGGTCATGCCCTCGCGGGCCAGGGTCGTCATGACGTCGAGCACCTCCTGGACCATCTCCGGGTCCAGCGCGGAGGTCGGCTCGTCGAACAGCATCACCTTGGGCCTCATCGCCAGGGCGCGGGCGATCGCCGCCCGCTGCTGCTGCCCACCCGAGAGCTGGGCGGGGAACTTCTCCGCCTGGTTCGCGATGCCGACCCGCTCCAACAGCTCCATGGCCGTCTTGCGGGCCTGCGCCGACGGGGTCTTGCGCACCTTGACCGGCGCGAGCATCACGTTGTCCACGATGCTCTTGTGCGCGAACAGGTTGAACGACTGGAAGACCATGCCGACGTCCGCGCGCAGGCGCGCCAGCTCCTTGCCCTCCGAGGGCAGCGGCTGGCCGTCGACCTCGATGGTGCCGGCGTTGATCGGTTCGAGGCGGTTGATCGTGCGGCACAGGGTCGACTTGCCCGAGCCCGACGGCCCCAGCACGACGACGACCTGCCCCTTGGGCACTTCGAGGTTGACCTGCTTGAGAACGTGGAGAGGCCCGAAGAACTTGTCCACGCCCGCCATCCGGATCATCGGCGGAGCAGGTGTGGGGGCGGTCATCAGATCCTCCAGTCGGGGCTCGGAGAGCGATGGCGGGAAACCTAGGTGTGAATCACCACACCAGTCCAGGCGGTTGAGCAAGACTTAGGGTCTCAACTCTGTCACAGGCAGGCGACAATAACTCGGGAGGACGCCGGTGCGCGTGCTGTTGGTCGAAGACGACGACCGCGTGGCAGAAGCACTGGTCCCGGCGCTGACACGGCGGGGTTTCAGCGTAGACCGACAGGCAACCGGTCGGGGGACGCTCGATCGGTTGGCCGGTATCGACGTGGTGTTGCTCGACCTGGGTCTGCCGGATATCGACGGGGTCACGCTCTGCCGCAATATCAGGGCTGCGAGTGACGTCGCCATCATCGTCGTGTCGGCCCGCGGGGAAATCGACGACCGAATCCTCGGTTTGCACGCCGGCGCGGACGATTACCTGGTCAAGCCCTACGACGTCGGTGAACTGGTGGCGCGCGTGCACGCGGTGCGGCGGCGGCGCGGCGACCCGGTCGGGGTCGGCGGCACCGGCACGGAGGTGTTCGAGGTGGCCGACGTGCGGGTGGACCTGGCCCGCCACGAGGTCACCGTGGCGGGTGAACCAGTGGCGCTGTCGCGCAAGGAGTTCCAGGTGTTGGCGCTGGTGGTGGCGGCGGGTGGCGCGGTGTGCACGCGGGAGCGGATCCTGGCCGAGGTGTGGGGCCGGACGTGGGCGGGGGCGAACCGGACGCTGGACGTCCACGTGGCGACCCTGCGCACCAAGCTCGGGCGGCCGTCGCTGTTGGAGACGGTGCGCGGCGTCGGCTACCGGCTGTCGGTGACCGGCTGACATGCGCTCGCGGCTGCTCGGGATCGTCCTCACCCTGGTGGTGCTGGTGCTGGTCGGCATGGGCGTGCCGCTCGGGCGCGGGGTCGCGGCGACCGAGCAGCAGGAGATGTTCCTGGACCGGCTGACCGACACGGCGCGTTTCGCGTCGGTCGCGCAGCGTCCCCTCATCGACGACCAACCGGCGGTGATGGAGCGCGAGCTGGTCCGCTACCAGGAGCTGTACGGGATCAAGGTGGCGTTGCTGGACCGGTCGGGCACGGTGGTCGCCGCGTCCGGCCCGGTGGACGTGTCGCCGGACGGCGTGCGGGAGCTGGTGGACAGCGCGCTGGCGGGCCGGCAGCCGACCGCGCCGGCGCTGTTCATGCCGTGGGACCGGGTCGAGCTGGTGCTGGCCGAGCCGGTGCTGGCCGACGGCGAGGTGCGCGGCGCGATCGTCACCTTCTCCCCCACCGACAAGACCCGCCGCGAGGTCGCCCTGTGGTGGTCGGTACTGCTCGTGGCGAGCCTGCTGGTGCTGGCGCTGGGCGTGTTCGCCGCGCTGCCGCTGGTGCGCTGGACGCTGCGGCCGGTGCGGGCGCTGGACGACGCCACGGGCAGGCTGCTCGCGTCGGTGGTGTCCGGGCGGGCCGTGGAGCCGGTGGGGTCGGCGTCGGGTCCGCCGGAGCTGCGGCAGCTGTCGCGGTCGTTCGACCAGATGGCGGCGAACGTGACCGACGTGCTGGCCGCGCAGCGGGCGTTCGTCGCCGACGCCTCGCACCAGCTGCGCAACCCGTTGACCGCGTTGAAGCTGCGGCTGTCCAACCTGGAGGGTCACGTCTCCGGCGAGGCCGAGGTGCACCAGGTGGCCGCGCTGGACGAGGCCGACCGGCTCAACCGCATCCTGGACGAGCTGCTGGCCATGGCCCGCGCCGCCGCCCCGTCGGTGGACCCGCTGCCGGTGGACGTGGACCAGGCCGTGGCGGGCCGGCTGTCGGCCTGGAACGCCGCCGCCGCGGCCCGCTCGGTGCACCTGGTGCTCGACGGCGAACGCGGCGGCCGGGCGCTGGCCCCGCCGCGCGGCGTGGAGGCGGTGCTGGACGCCCTGCTGGACAACGCGCTGAAGTTCGCGCCCGACGACACGCTCGTCCGGGTGGACGTGCGGCGGCGCGACGGGGTGGTGCGGCTGTCGGTGTGCGACGAGGGGCCGGGGCTGGCGCCGGAGGAGTTGGAGCGGGCCACCGACCGGTTCTGGCGGTCGCCTGCGCACCAGAACATCCAGGGTTCCGGGTTGGGGCTGGCGATCGTGCGGCAGATCGTGGAGCGGGTGGACGGGTCGGTGGAGCTGTCGCTGCCCCCGGAGGGCGGGTTGCGGGTCAGCGTCACGTTCCCGGCGGTGTGAGCCTCAGACCTTGACGTCGCGGTAGTAGCGCATCGCGCCCGGGTGCAGCGGGATCGGCGTGGTCTCGATGGCCGACCGGACCTCTATCGACCGGGCCACCGGGCTGGCCGCCACCATCGCGTCCTGCGCCCCGAACAGGCCTCTGAGCAGCGCTTCCGCCACGTCGTCGGACATCGTGTCGTTGACCAGGAGGAAGTTGCGCACGACCAGGGTGGTGACCGGCTTGGTGACCGGGCCGCCGGGCAGCTCGTAGGCCGAGGCGGGCAGGGTGGCCGACCCGTAGACGGGGTAGCGGGCGCGCAGCCGCGGCAGCACGTCGCTCAGGTCCAGCATGCGGATCTTGACCGTGGTGGCCAGCGTCCGCACGCCCGTGGTGGGGACGCCGCCGGACCAGAAGAACGCGTCCAGCGAGCCGTCGCGCATGGCGTCGGTGGTGGCGTTGAGGTCGAGGTAGCGGGGCTGGAGGTCGGTGGTCGGCGACATGCCGGCGGACTGGAGCAGCCGTTCGGCGATGACCAGCACGCCGGAGTCGGGCGCGCCCAGCGAGACGCGCAGGCCCCGCAGGTCGGTGAGCTTGGTGGCCGGGATGTCGTCGCGCACCACGACCTGCAGGTAGTCGTCGTGCATGCGGGCCAGCGCGGAGATCCGGTGGCCCTTGCCCTCGTTGTGGGCGCGCTCCGCCGCGTCGGCCGCCGAGAAGCCCACCTGGGCGGTGTTGGCGGCCAGCCGGTCGAGGTTGTCCACCGACCCGGCGGTGACGACGACCTGGGGGTGCGGGATGCCGGGGTCGCGGGTCCACGAGTCGGCCAGCGCGCCGCTGAGCCGGTGGTAGACCCCGGAGTCGCTGCCCGCGGCCATGGTCAGCTTGACGTGGTCGAACTCGTCGCCGCACGCGGTCAGCGACATCGTGGCCAGGGCCAACACGGCCCCGGCCGCCTGCACCCGCAGCAGCACTCCCGACACCCGCGCATCGTCGCACGTCCACGCTCTACCCTGGACCCGACGGAAGGATGGGGTGGGAGTGACCCGCAGTTACCAGATCCGCACGTTCGGCTGCCAGATGAACGTGCACGACTCCGAGCGCCTGGCCGGGATGCTCGAAGACGCCGGCTACGCGCCCGCCGAGGGTGACGCGACCCCCGACGTCGTGGTGTTCAACACCTGCGCGGTGCGGGAGAACGCCGACAACAAGCTCTACGGCACCCTCGGTCACCTCGCGCCCGCCAAGGCCGCCAACCCGGGCATGCAGATCGCCGTCGGCGGCTGCCTGGCGCAGAAGGACCAGGGCGAGATCGTCAAGCGCGCCCCGTGGGTGGACGTGGTCTTCGGCACGCACAACATCGGGTCGCTGCCGGTGCTGCTCGAACGCGCCCGGCACAACCGCGAGGCCCAGGTCGAGATCCTCGACGCCCTGGAGACCTTCCCGTCCACGCTGCCCGCCCGCCGCGACTCGGCCTACTCGGGCTGGGTGTCGGTGTCGGTCGGGTGCAACAACACGTGCACGTTCTGCATCGTCCCGTCGCTGCGCGGCAAGGAGAAGGACCGCCGGCCCGGCGAGGTGCTGGCCGAGGTGCGGGCGCTGGTGGACGAGGGCGTGCTGGAGGTGACCCTGCTCGGGCAGAACGTCAACTCCTACGGCGTCGAGTTCGGCGACCGGTTCGCGTTCGGCAAGCTGCTGCGCGCGTGCGGCGGCATCGACGGCCTGGAGCGCGTCCGCTTCACCTCGCCGCACCCTAAGGACTTCACCGACGACGTCATCGCCGCGATGGCCGAGACGCCGAACGTGTGCCACCAGCTGCACATGCCGCTCCAGTCGGGCTCGGACCGCGTGCTCAAGGAGATGCGCCGCTCGTACCGCTCCGCGAAGTACCTGTCCATCCTGGACAAGGTCCGCGCGGCCATGCCGGACGCGGCCATCACCACCGACATCATCGTCGGCTTCCCGGGCGAGACCGAGGAGGACTTCCAGGCCACGCTGGACGTGGTCCGCGAGTCCCGGTTCTCCAGCGCCTTCACCTTCCAGTACTCCAAGCGCCCCGGCACGCCCGCCGCGACGCTGCCCGACCAGCTGCCCAAGGAGGTCGTGCAGGAGCGCTACGAGCGGCTGGTGGCGCTGCAGAACGAGATGTCCTGGGAGCAGAACAAGCTGCAGGTCGGCCGCACGGTGGAGGTCCTGGTCGCCAACGGCGAGGGCCGCAAGGACGCCGAGACCCACCGCCTGTCCGGCCGCGCCCGCGACGGCCGCCTGGTGCACTTCGCGCCGGGCGACACCCACATCCGCCCGGGTGACGTGGTCGAGACCGCGATCACCTACGCGGCCCCGCACAACCTCATCGCCGACGGCCCGCTGATCAGCCACCGCCGCACCAAGGCCGGCGACCGCTCGGAGGCGGGCATCCGGCCGAAGACGGCGGGTGTGACCCTCGGCCTGCCGAAGTTCGGCGCCCCGGAGCCGCTGCCGGCCGCGACGGGCGGGTGCACGGTCGCATGAGCGACGACCCCGAGGACCTGGCCGGCCTGCGCGCGGAGATCGACGGCGTCGGCCGTTCGGCGGCCAAGCGGTTCGACCCGGGCGCGGGCGCGATGCTGATCGCGGTGGCCGTCCTGGCCGTCCTGGTGTCGTTCGTGCTGCCGTGGGTGGGCGAGGACACCGGGCTGCGGGTGCTGCTCGGCGAGGCGCCGGCGATGCCCAAGGTGTTCTCGTACGCGGTGCTGGTGGCCGGTGTGCTGTTCCCCGCCGCCGCCCTGGCCGTGCGCCGCTGGGCGCTGGCGTGGCTGAGCGCCCTGGCGTCCTTCGCCGCGTCGGTGAGCGGCGTCCTGTCGATCTGGATGACCCAGACGACCACGGGTCACCAGCCGGGTCCGGGACCGGGCGCGGGCCTGGTCGTCGCCGTGATCGCGATCGTCGTGCTGCTGGTGAAGTGGCTCAAGATCGCCGCTTCCCGCCCCGCGCTCCAGTAGCGAGAAGGGCCCCTTCCCGCCGCGGCGGGGAGGGGCCCGTTCCGTGCTGCTTCGACCTACCGGGTGGCCACGGCCTGCTCGGCCGCCGCGAGCCACTCGCGCCACTGCTTGGCCTGCGCCTCGGCCTGCTCGGCCCGCCGCTTGTCACCGGCCGACCGCGCCTTGGCCGCCTGGGCCTCGAACTGCTCGACCCGCTCGCGGAACTGCGCGACCCGCGCCTCGGCCTCGGGGTCGGAGCGCCGCCACTGGGCGTCGACCGCGCCGCGCACCTTCTCCTCGATCGCGCGCAGCTTGCCCTCCAGCTCCCGCACGCGCTCGCGCGGGACCTTGCCGATCGCGTCCCACCGCTCCTGGATGCGGTAGAGCTGCTGCCGCGCCGCCTCCAGGTCGTGGCTCGGGTCGATGTGCTCGGCCTCGGCGAGCAGCTCCTCCTTCAGCTTGGCGTTGGCCGCGAACTCCGCGTCCCGCTCGCTGAAGGCCTCCGACCGGCGCGCGAAGAACGCGTCCTGCGCCGCGCGGAAGCGCTGCCACAGGGCGTCGTCGGCCTCCTTCGGGGCGCGGCCCGCCGCCTTCCACTCGACCATCAGGTCCTTGTAGCGGCCGGCGGTCGGACCCCAGTCGTCGGACTCGACGAGCTTCTCGGCCTCCTCGACCAGCTCCTGCTTGCGGTTCTTCGCGACCCCGCGCTGCCGGTCCAGGTCGGCGAAGTGCGAGCCCCGCCGCCGGTTGAACGCGTCGCGCGCCTTGGAGAACCGCCGCCACAGCTGCTCGTCGGTCTTGCGGTCGACGCCCCGGATGGTCTTCCACTCGTCGAGGATGGCCCGCAGGCGGTCGCCGGCGGCCTTCCACTGGGTGGACTCCGCGGCCAGCGCCTCGGCCTCCTCGACCAGCGCCAGCTTCCGGGCGCCGGCCTGCGCGCGGGCCTCGTCCTTGGCGGCCTTCGCGGCCTCCAGGCCCTGCTCGGCGAGCACCAGGACGTACTCGACCCGCGCGGACAGGGCGGCCAGGTCGCCGACGACCGCGGCGTCCTTCAGGCTCTCCTGGACGTGCTTCGCGCTGGTCAGCGCGTGCTTGGGGTCGCCCGCGCCGGAGGTCAGCCGCGTCACCAGCAGCTCGACCTCGGTGCGGATGTCGTCGAACCGGCGCGCGAAGTGCGCCAGGCCCTCGGCGGGCTCCCCCGCCTGCCAGGAACCGACGACCCGTTCACCGTCCGCCGTCTTGACGTGGACGGTGCCGTCCTCGTCCACGCGCCCCCAGCGGTCAGGGTGGTCCGACGCCACGGGGACCGGCGGAGGTGCGCTCACCGTCCGCGTCTCCTCGACCACCGCCCCCGTGCCACTGTCGCCAGTGGCTTCCGGTGTCGTCTCGTGTTCCGTCATCGCCGGCTTCCTCCTCGCCTGCCCACTTCGTGGTGCCCGTGCCGACCACGGGCGCCCCGCCTACGGCGGGGCCCAGCACCCGGGTACCGCGACTCCTCAATAGTCCCCAGTACCCCGCGCGCATTCAAACAGGTCAGGGCTCGCATCGGTACTGGTGGTGGCTGATGGGTAGCGTGGGCCGCCATGATCTCGCGTGTCGCCGTCGTGCCGCACCCGCCCCTGCTGGTGCCCGAACTCGTGGGTGGCGCGGTGGCCGAAACCCAAGCGGTGCGGGCAGCCTGCCTCGCCGCGGCCCGCGACCTGGCCGCCCACGACCTGGACTGGACCGCCGTCGCGGCCGACCCGACGGGTCCGCGGGTGCTGGAAAACGTTGCCGGATCGTTTCTCGGTTTCGGCGTCGACGTGCCCGTTTCGCTCTCGGCGGAGCCGTCCTCTGTGGAACCGGCGATGCCCCTGCCCGCCCTGGTGGCGGGGTGGCTGCGCGAGCACGCGGGCGCACGCAGCGTGCGCGTCCACCTCGTGCCGCCGGACCTGCCCACCGCCGACTGCGTGGCGCTGGGGGCCGAGCTGGGAGCTTCGGGAAACCGGGCGTTGCTGGTGCTGGGCGACGGGTCGCACCGGCACGGGGAGCAGGCCGTGGGCAGGCCCGACGACCGGGCGGGCTCGTTCGACGATGGCGTGCGCGCGGCGCTCGTGCACGCCGACGCCGAGGCGCTGAAGGCCCTGGACCCGGTCGTGGCCGACGAACTGGGCGCGGCCGGGCGGGCGGCGTGGCAGGTCCTGGCGGGCGTGCCGGGGCCGTGGCGGTGCACGCGGTCGGAGTTCTCGGCGCCCTTCGGCGTCGGGTACCACGTGGCCGTCTGGGAGGCTTAGCGGCGTGAACGCGCCCATCGCCGTCGTCGGCCCCACCGCGACCGGCAAGTCCGACCTCGCCGTGCGGCTCGCGGTCGAGTTGGGCGGGGAGGTCGTCAACGCCGACTCGATGCAGCTCTACCGGGGCATGGACATCGGCACCGCCAAGATGTCCCCGGACGAGCGGCGGGGGGTGCCGCACCACCAGCTCGACGTCCTGGACGTCACCCAGACCGCCCACGTCGCCGTCTACCAGCGCGAAGCCCGTGCGGCGATCGAGGACGTCCTGGGCCGGGGACGGGTGCCGGTCCTGGTCGGCGGGTCCGGGCTGTACGTGCAGGCCGTGCTGGACGACCTGGTGTTCCCCGCCACCGACGAGGCGGTGCGGTCCCGGCTGGAGGAGGAGCTGGCGGCGGTCGGTGCCGGGGTGCTGCACGACCGGCTCGCGCGGCTGGACCCGGCGGCGGCGCTGGCGATCCTGCCGTCCAACGGGCGGCGCGTGGTGCGGGCGCTGGAGGTCATCGAGCTGACCGGGCAGCCGTTCTCGGCGACCCTGCCCAAGCCGGGTCCCGCCCGCTACGGCACGGTGCTGGTCGGACTGGACCGGGAAGCGGCCGAACTGGACCAGCGGGTCGACCTGCGGGTGGAGCGGATGTTCGCGGCCGGGCTGGTGGCCGAGGTGCGCGAGCTGGAGGCCCGCGGCCTGCGCGAAGGGCGGACGGCGTCGCGGGCGCTGGGGTACCAGCAGGTGCTCGCGGCGTTCGACGGCGAGTGCGACCTGGCGGCGGCGGCCGAGGAGACCGCGCGGGCCACGCGGCGGTTCGTGCGGCGGCAGCGGTCGTGGTTCCGGCGGGACCGGCGGGTGACGTGGTTCGACGCCGCCGCGCCGGGGTTGGCCGACGACGTCCTGCGGCTCGTGGCGAAGTAGCCTGGTGGGCGTGGGCGTCGAATTTCTCAAGGGGCACGGCACCGAGAACGACTTCGTGGTCCTGCCGGACCCGGACGGTCTGCTCGACCTGACCGAGGAGCGCGTGCGGGCGCTGTGCGACCGGCAGCGCGGCCTGGGCGCGGACGGCGTGCTGCGGGTGGTGCGCCCCGACTTCGGCCCGTGGTTCATGGACTACCGCAACGCCGACGGCTCCATCGCCGAGATGTGCGGCAACGGCGTCCGCGTGTTCGTGCGCTACCTGGTGTCGGAGGGCCTGATCCCGACCGGCGAGTCCACCATCGGCACCCGCGCCGGTCAGCGGCACGTCATCGCCCACGAGGACGGCACCGTCACGGTCGACATGGGCCCGGCCCGCGTGTTCGGCACGTCCTCGACCACGCTCGGCGCGGCGTCGTTCGACGGCGTGGCCGTGGACGTCGGCAACCCGCACCTGGCGTGCGTCACCACCACCCCGGTCGCGACCCTCGACCTGCTGCGCGACACCCCCGAGTTCGACGCCGCGGTGTTCCCCAACGGGGTGAACGTCGAGTACGTGAACGTGCTCGGTGACGGCGCTCTGCGCATGCGCGTCCACGAACGGGGGGTCGGCGAGACCCGTTCGTGCGGCACGGGCACGGTCGCGGCGGTCGCGTCGTGGCTGCACGGCACCGGCCAGCGCACCGGCAAGGCCACTGTGGACGTCCCCGGTGGACAGGTCTCGGTCGTCATCGAGGAGGACACCTCCACCCTGACCGGCCCGGCCGTCCTGCTCGCGCGCGGCGAGCTGGACCAGGCGTGGTGGGACGCCCTCTGACGCCGTGAAGCGGCGACACGACCACCCGCCCGACGACGATCAGGCCGCCACGGCCTCCCGCGCCCGCAGCGGCGAGAAGAGCACCCACAGCACGGCCAGCGCCTGACCGGCCATCGCGAGCCACAACGTCGACACGATCCCGTACTGCCCGCCCAGCACACCGCCGACCAGGCCGCCCAACGGCATGGAACCCCACACCACGAACCGGATCGACGCGTTCATCCGCCCCAGCAGGTGGTCCGGGCAGATCGACTGCCGGTAGCTGACCTGCGCGATGTTGTAGACGATCGCCCCGTACGCGACCGCCAGGTCGCCGACGAACACGAACACCAGCCGCCAGTCCGCCGCCCCCAGCGGGATCAGCAGGCCGAACGGCTGGGTCACCAGCATGACCAGCCAGATCACCCGCAACTGGCCGAACCGCTTGTTCCACCGGTTCGCGGTCAGCGCGCCCAGCACGCCGCCCAGCCCCGCCGAGGTCAGGACCAGCCCGATCACGCCGTCGGACAGGTTCAGCGTCCGGGCCAGGAACAGCACGATGACGGCCGTCCCCATGCCGCCGAAGAAGTTCGCCGTGCCGGTCGTGCCGACGATCGCGCGCAACGACCGGTTGCCGAACACGAAACGCAACCCCTCGCCGATCTCCGCCACCAGATCGGGCTTCGCGGACCTCACCGGTTCGGGTTCGTGCGTGCGGATCCGCATCAGGAACAGCGCCGAACACAGGTAGCCGACGCCCGTGGCCAGCACGCCGTTGGCCGCGCCCACCGCCTGGGCGACACCACCGGCCACCGCGGGCCCGGACACCTCGGCCACGGACTGGCTCGCGGTCAGCTTGGCGTTGCCCTCGACCAACTGGTCCCGCCCGACCAGCACCGGCAGGTACGACTGGTAGGCGATGTCGAACATGACCGTGGCCGCGCCCACCAGCAGGGCTACCACGATCAGGTGAACCAGGGTCAGCGCGCCGAGCCACCACGCGAGCGGCACGGACAGCAGCAGCCCGAAGCGGACGAAGTCGGCGGTCAGCATGATCGGGCGTCGCCGCATGCGGTCCACCCACACGCCCGCCGGCAGGCCGATGAGCAGGAACGCGGCGGTGTTCGCCGCCGTCAACAGCCCCATCTGGAACGGCGTCGCCGCGAGGGTGCCCGCGGCGAGCAGGGGCAGCACGACCCGACCGACGGACGCGCCGAAGTAGCTGATGGTGTCGCCTGCCCAGAGCAGGCGGAAGTCGCGGTGGGACCACAGGGACACGCGCAGCAGTCTCGCGGGAGTGATTGGAAAGTGTCAATCACTTACTCTGGACCCGTGCAGAGACGCCCCGCCACCGAGGCCGAAGCCGCCGCCCTCGCCTCCGCCGTGCGGCTGCGCATCATCCGGCTCACCTACGACCGGGCGATGACCAACAAGGAGATCGCGGAACGCCTCGGCCGCGACCCCGCCACGACCCTCCACCACGTGCGCAAACTCGTCGCCACGGGCTTCCTCGAACCCCAGCCCGCGCGCACCGGCAACCGCGGCGCGCGGGAGATCCCCTACCTGTCCACCGGCCTGTCCTGGCGGCTGTCCGGCGTCGACCCGCACGCCAAGGGCGAGGCGATGCTCCAGGCGTTCCTGTCCGAGGTGGCCGAGCTGGGCCACGACCGGGTCGACCAGACACGCCTGGTGACGAGGGTGAACGCCCGGGAACTAAAACGGCGTCTCCGCACGTTGTTGGATGAGCTGGCCGCTGAACCGGACGACCCGGAAGGGGAGCGTGTGGCGATCTACCTGGCGGTGTACCCAGGCGATTAACCACTCGGCGCCGGCGGCGGGACATGCGACGATGAAGGGCAAATGACGGAAAACACGCACAACAGCAACGACTGGCTCGACCACGAAGCCGAGCTGTCCACCGGCGAGCTGGCCCTCGCCGACCGCGCCGCGCTCCGCCGCGTCGCCGGGTTGTCCACCGAACTGGAGGACATCACAGAGGTCGAGTACCGGCAGCTCCGCCTGGAGCGCGTCGTGCTGGTCGGCGTGTGGACCGAGGGCACGGCGGCCGACTCCGAGGCCTCGCTCGCCGAACTGGCGCTGCTCGCCGAGACCGCGGGCTCCGAGGTGCTCGAAGGCCTCGTCCAGCGGCGCGACCGGCCCGACCCGGCCACCTACATCGGCTCCGGCAAGGTCGCCGAACTGCGCGACGTCGTGATCGCCACCGGGGCGGACACGGTGATCTGCGACGGCGAGCTGTCCCCCGGCCAGCTGCGGCAGCTGGAGGAGAAGCTCAAGGTCAAGGTCATCGACCGCACCGCGCTGATCCTCGACATCTTCGCCCAGCACGCCTCGACCAAGGAGGGCAAGGCCCAGGTCGAGATGGCGCAGCTGCAGTACCTGCTGCCGCGCCTGCGCGGTTGGGGCGAGTCGCTGTCCCGGCAGGCCGGTGGTCGCGCCGGCGGCGGCAACGGCGGCGTGGGCCTGCGCGGTCCCGGTGAGACCAAGCTCGAAACCGACCGCCGGCGCATCCGCGCCCGGATCGCCAAGCTGCGGCGCGAGATCGCGGCGATGAGCGTCATCCGGGAGACCAAGCGCGGCGCGCGGGTGGCCAACGCGGTGCCGAACGTGGCCATCGCCGGGTACACGAACGCGGGCAAGTCCAGCCTGCTCAACGCCCTGACCGGGGCGGGGGTGCTGGTGCAGGACGCCCTGTTCGCCACCCTCGACCCGACCACGCGGCGCACCCAGACCCCCGAGGGCCTGCCCTACACGCTGACCGACACCGTCGGCTTCGTCCGGCACCTGCCGCACCAGCTGGTGGAGGCGTTCCGGTCGACGCTGGAGGAGGTCGCCGACGCGGACCTGCTCGTGCACGTGGTCGACGGGTCCGACGGGATGCCGGAGAAGCAGGTCACGGCGGTCCGCGAGGTGATCTCGGAGATCAGCGAGCGGCACGACTCGATGCCGCACGAGCTGCTGGTGGTCAACAAGATCGACGCGGTGGGCGACCTGGGCCTGGCCCGGCTGCGCCACCTGTTCCCCACGGCGGTGTTCGTCTCGGCGCACACCGGCGAGGGCATCGGGGAGCTGCGCGAGCGCATCGCCTCGCTGATCCCGCGCCCCGAGGTCGTGGTGGACGCCCTGGTGCCGTACGCGCGCGGCGAGATCGTGGCCCGCGTGCACCGCGAGGGCGAGGTGCTCAAGGAGCGGCACACCGAGGAGGGCACCGAGCTGAGCGCTCGCGTGCGCCCCGACCTGGCGGGCGTGCTGGAGCAGTTCGCCGTGAACGGAAGCCGCGCCTGATCCCTTGCGCGCGCCACTGGCGGCCCTGGCCGCACTCGTCCTGACGGCCGGTCCCGCTTCGGCGGAGCCGGCCGTCGCCGACGTGTGCGCGCTCACCTCGCCGAAGCTGGCCGAGCTGTCGGGCCTGGCGTCGAACGGCGACGAGTGGTTCGCCGTCAACGACAGCGACCCGGGTCGCGTGGAAGTGCAGGTCCTGGACCGGTCGTGCGGGGTCACCCGCACCATCACGGCCCCCGCGAACCCGTACGACGTCGAGGACCTGGCCCTGGCGCCGGACGGCACCGTGTGGCTGGCCGACACCGGCGACAACGGCAAGACCCGCGAGACCGTGGCGCTGCACGCGATCTCCCCGGACGGCACGTCCCGCCTGTTCCGCCTGACCTACCCGGACGGCAAGCACGACGCCGAGGCGCTGCTCCTGGACGCCCGCGGCGTCCCGCACATCGTCACCAAGGAACCCATCGGCTCGGCCCTGGTCTACCGCCCGACCGCCGACCTGTCCGACGCCGCCCCCACCCCGCTGGAGCAGGTGGCCCGCGTGTCCATGCGCGGCACCGACACCCCCGGCGGCCCGCTGGAGAGCACCGTGGTGACCCGCCTGGTGACCGGCGGCGCGATGTCCCACGACGGCCGCGTGGCGGCGCTGCGCACCTACACCGACGCGTACCTGTTCCCGGTGCCCGACGACGGCGACCTGGCCAAGGCGCTGGAATCGGACCCGGTCCGCGTCCCGCTGCCCAACGAGCCCCAGGGCGAGGCGATCGCCTTCGACCCGGACGGCACCCTGCTCTCGGCCACGGAATTCGCCCCCAACGCCTCCCGCTCCACCATCCGCGCGGTACCCGGCGCAGCAGCCCTGGCCGCCCCCGCACCCACGACGACCACGCCCCCACCACCCCAGGGCACCGGCGACACGGCAGCCTCCCCCGCGCCGGCCGCCGACCGCAGCGACATCTCCCCGTGGGCCGTCATCGCCGCGGGCGCAGCCGCACTGGCCCTGGTCTGGCTCGGCGTCCGCCGCACCCGCACCCGCCGCCGAACCTGACCCACGCCGCGCTGCCGCCACCTGCCGCGCTGACCCACGCCACCCGCCGCCGGCCGCGCCGACCCACGGCACCCCGCCGCCGGCCGCGCCGCAGTGCCGGCCGCGCCACGCCCACGCCCGCGCCGCGTCCCAGGCCCACGCCACGCCCACGCCCACGCTCGCACCGCAGTGCCGGCCGCGCCCGAGCCCTCGCCGGACCCAGCCCTCGCCTCGCCGCAGCCCTCGCCACGCCGCGCTCGCACCGCAGTGCCGGCCGCGCCGCAGCCCTCGCCGCGCCGCAGCCCTCGCCGGACCCAGCCGAACCCGTGCCCGGACGTGCCGGAACCGACCGGCCCCTCCCGCCTCCCGCGTTCCTCCTACTTCACGGGACGCCCGAGTCGCCGATCGGTTCCGAATCCTGCATGTCACTCGATCGGGTAAGATCTCTCGACCCGCCCGACCAGCCGGACCGCCCGGCCTCAGAGCCGGCGCAGCACCGCCGTCACCTTGCCCAGGATGGTCGCCTCGTCACCCAGGATCGGCTCGTAAGCCGGGTTGTGCGGCAGCAGCCACACGTGGTCGTCCTTGCGCTTGAACGTCTTCACCGTGGCCTCGCCGTCGATCATCGCCGCCACCACGTCGCCGTTGTCGGCGGTCGGCTGTTGGCGCACCACGACCCAGTCGCCGTCGGTGATGGCGGCGTCCACCATCGAGTCGCCGACGACCTTGAGCAGGAACACCTCGCCCTCGCCGACCAGGTCGCGGGGCAGCGGGAACACGTCCTCGATCGCCTCCTCCGCCAGGATCGGACCACCGGCGGCGATCCGGCCCAGCATCGGCACGTAGGCGGGCGTCGGCTTGGACGCCGGGTCCAGGCCGGTCACGATCTCCGTGGGCAGCACGCCCACCGCGCGCGGCCGGTTCGGGTCGCGGCGCAGGAAGCCCTTGCGCTCCAGCGCGCGCAGCTGGTGGGCCACCGAGGAGGTGGACGTGAGGCCGACCGCCTCGCCGATCTCCCGCACGCTGGGCGGGTAGCCGAACCGGTCCAGCCAGTCCCGGATCACGTCGAGCACCTTGCGCTGGCGCAGGGTCAGTCCCGCGTTGCCCGCGATGTCCGCGGGTTCGGGCACGGAGGGCACATCGGCGATGCGCAGGTCGTCATTGGTCTTGCGAGCCACAGTGCTTCCCTCCTCACCGGTCCCGATCGCCCAGGCCGGCTGTACGTCGATCTTCGGTTGTGAAGGTAGTCGCACTCGTTGTCCAGATCAAACACCTGTTCGAAGTAAGTGTCGGCGTGTCCTTCCCGTTCCGCCGGTCGAAGTGGTAGACATTCGCACGGACGTTCGATCGAACATGAGTTCGATCATGATCGTTTGACCTGCGACGGGAGGACGTCATGGCGGTGGTGGTCGGTACGCGGAGCGGGTTCGAACTCGTCGACGGCGCCGTGGCCGAGGACGTGCGGCGTGGCGAACCCCTCCCGCCCGGACCGAGGGTCCTGCGCAGCTTCCGGATCGACCAGCGCCGGCCGACGACGCCGCGCCCCCGGCCGCTCGCCGTGGCCACCGCGCCCGAGGCCGCCGCGTGCACCGTCCGCGAGCAGCGCCCGGCCGTCCAGTTCGCCCGCTACGCCGCCGTCGCCGTCCTCGCGGCCGTCACGCTCAGCGTGCTCTACCTGTTCGCCTCCGGCGCCGCCTCGGTCCCCGAACGCACCAGCGTCGTGCACGTCCAGGTGGGTGAGACGCTCTGGGACATCGCCGAGCGCACCGCGCCGGACAGCGACCCCGAGGCGGTCGTGGTCCGCATCAAGGAGCTGAACCGGCTCGCCGACCCCTCGATCAAGCCCGGTCAGTCGCTCGTCGTCCCGGACGGGCGCACCGACGGCTGACCCCCTCCTCACCGACCTCCGGTCGCGGGCCGGCACCCTGTGCGGGTGCCGGCCCGCGTCGTGTCCGGCCGCCGACGCCTCCCCGTGACCGCCGAGTCGCGGTGCGTCGTGCGTCGAGGTTCACTCGACAGAGCCGGCCGCGACACGCCGGGCTCAGCTTGCGCCATCTAGGCGACGGGCATAGGTTGACCCCTACATCTAGTGGTTACACCGTTGTAGTTAGTCCACAGGTTGTGGGTTTCCCCTTCACGTGGGCTGACGCGATGGGTGCTGCGCCGGGGAGGGGTGAGCCAGTCGTGCGCTGTCCGTTCTGCCGCAACTCGGACTCCCGCGTGGTCGACTCGCGCGAGGTGGACGAGGGCCAGGTGATCCGCCGCCGACGCTCCTGCTCCAGCTGCGGGCGCCGCTTCACCACCGTCGAGGAGGCGGTGCTCGCGGTGGTCAAGCGCTCCGGCGTGACCGAGCCGTTCAGCCGGGACAAGGTGGTCACCGGCGTCCGGCGCGCGTGCCAGGGCCGGCCCGTGGACGAGGACGCCCTGTCGCTGCTGGCCCAGCGGGTCGAGGAGTCGATCCGCTCCACCGGGTGCGCCGAGATCCCGAGCCACGAGGTGGGGCTCGCGATCCTCGGACCGCTCAGAGAGCTGGACGAAGTCGCCTACCTGCGCTTCGCCAGCGTTTACCGGTCCTTCTCGTCGGTCGAGGACTTCGAGAAGGAGATCGCGGACCTGCGCAACGCGCAGCACTCCGAATAAGCACTCCACAGACTTCCCGCGGCCGTTTCCGGACTTCGAGCCCGGACGTCGGCCGCCCCCAGGCATTTCGAGTAGCGGAAGAAAGAGGAACGGGGAATGACGGAGACCGTTGGCGGCTCCAGCAAGAAGACCGCCACCCAGAACGGCGCGGGGGACAAGCAGCGCCTGAAGGTGGAGCGCGTCTACACCACCGAGGGTGTGCACCCCTACGACGAGGTGACCTGGGAGCGCCGCGACGTCGTCATGACGAACTGGCGCGACGGCTCGATCAACTTCGAGCAGCGCGGTGTGGAGTTCCCCGACTTCTGGTCGGTCAACGCGACCAACATCGTGACCAGCAAGTACTTCCGCGGCGCGGTGGGCACCCCGCAGCGCGAGCACAGCCTGCGCCAGCTGATCGACCGCGTGGTGAAGACCTACGTCGAGGCGGGCGTCAAGCACGGCTACTTCGGGTCCGGCAAGGACGCCGAGGTGTTCGAGCACGAGCTGACGTGGATGCTGCTGCACCAGGTGTTCAGCTTCAACTCGCCGGTGTGGTTCAACGTGGGCACCAGCTCGCCGCAGCAGGTCAGCGCGTGCTTCATCCTCGCCGTGGACGACACGATGGAGTCGATCCTCAACTGGTACCGCGAGGAGGGCCTGATCTTCAAGGGCGGGTCGGGCGCGGGCCTGAACCTGTCCCGCATCCGGTCCTCGAAGGAGCTGCTCTCCTCCGGCGGCACCGCGTCCGGCCCGGTGTCGTTCATGCGCGGCGCGGACGCGTCGGCGGGCACCATCAAGTCCGGTGGCGCGACGCGTCGCGCGGCGAAGATGGTCGTGCTCGACGTGGACCACCCGGACGTCGAGGAGTTCATCGAGACCAAGGCGCGCGAAGAGGACAAGGTCCGCGCGCTGCGCGACGCCGGGTTCGACATGGACCTGGGCGGCAAGGACATCGTGTCCGTGCAGTACCAGAACGCGAACAACTCGATCCGCGTGTCGGACGAGTTCATGCACGCCTACGAGAACGGCGGCCAGTTCGGCCTGCGCGCCCGCCTGACCGGCGAGGTCATCGAGACCGTCGACGCCAAGCAGCTGTTCCGCAAGCTGGCGCAGGCGGCGTGGGAGTGCGCCGACCCGGGCATCCAGTACGACGGCACGATCAACGACTGGCACACCACGCCGGAGTCCGGCCGGATCACCGCGTCGAACCCGTGCTCGGAGTACATGCACCTGGACAACTCCAGCTGCAACCTGGCGTCGTTGAACCTGATGAAGTTCCTCAAGGACGACGGCCAGTTCGACGCGGAGCTGTTCGCGAAGTCGGTCGAGTTCGTGATCACGGCGATGGAGATCTCCATCAGCTTCGCGGACTTCCCGACCGAGCCGATCGCGGAGACCACCCGCAAGTTCCGCCAGCTGGGCATCGGCTACGCGAACCTGGGCGCGCTGCTCATGGCGACCGGTCACGCGTACGACTCCGAGGGCGGCCGGGCGCTGGCGGCGTCCATCACGTCGCTGATGCAGGCCGTGGCGTACAAGCGGTCCGCGGAGCTGGCCGGGATCGTCGGCCCGTACGAGGGTTACGCCCGCAACGCCGAGGCGCACCAGCGGGTCATCCGCAAGCACGCGGCGGCCAACGACCTGATCCGCACCTACCACGCCAACGACGCCCAGGTGCAGAAGCTGGCGACGCGGGTGTGGCAGGAGGGTCAGCTCGTCGGCGCCAAGAACGGGTGGCGCAACGCGCAGGCGTCGGTGCTGGCCCCGACCGGCACCATCGGCCTGATGATGGACTGCGACACGACCGGCATCGAGCCGGACCTGGCGCTGGTGAAGTTCAAGAAGCTGGTCGGCGGCGGCTCGATGCAGATCGTCAACCAGACCGTGCCGCGCGCCCTGAAGGCGTTGGGGTACCAGCAGGAGCAGATCGAGGCGATCGTCGAGTACATCGGCGAGCACGGCCACGTGGTCGACGCCCCGGGTCTGCGCCAGGAGCACTACGAGGTGTTCGACTGCGCGATGGGTGAGCGTTCCATCGCGCCGATGGGCCACGTGCGGATGATGGCCGCGGTGCAGCCGTTCATCTCGGGCGCGATCTCCAAGACGGTGAACATGCCGGAGTCGGCGACCGTCGAGGACGTCGAGGAGATCTACTACCAGGGCTGGAAGCTGGGCCTGAAGGCGCTCGCGATCTACCGCGACAACTGCAAGGTCGGCCAGCCGCTGTCGGCGGGCAAGTCGGCGAAGTCCTCTTCGGAGACCAAGGCGCCGGAGACGGTCGTCGAGTACCGGCCGGTCCGCAAGCGGCTGCCGAAGAAGCGCCCGTCGCAGACGGTGTCGTTCACCGTGGGCGGCGCCGAGGGCTACCTGCACGCCGGTTCGTACCCGGACGACGGCCTGGGCGAGATCTTCGTCAAGCTGGGCAAGCAGGGTTCGACGCTGGCCGGCGTGATGGACGCGTTCTCGATGTCGATCTCGGTGGGTCTGCAGTACGGCATCCCGCTGGAGTTCTACGTCTCGAAGTTCCAGAACCTGCGCTTCGAGCCGGCGGGCATGACCGACGACCCGGACGTGCGGATCGCGACCAGCGTGCTGGACTACCTGTTCCGCCGCCTGGCCCTGGACTACCTGCCGTTCGAGAAGCGGGCGCAGCTGGGCATCTTCACCGCCGACGAGCGCACGGCGCAGGTGTCGCAGGACTACGGCAGCGGCTCGGACGTGGACCTGGAGGGCCTGCGCACGTCGGTCGACTCCTCCCCCACCCCGGCGGTGGAGGAGAAGAAGTCGGCGTCCGCGGACGTGAAGGTCGGCAGCTCCACGGAACTGCTCGAACTGCACCTGGGCACGACCGCCGACGCGCCGCTGTGCATGACGTGCGGCACGAAGATGCGCCCGGCCGGCTCCTGCTACCTGTGCGAGGGCTGCGGCTCGACCTCCGGTTGCAGCTGACCCTGAGCGCCTTGAGCAGGTGAAATACCTGGCCAGAGCCGGGGTGACGTCGTCGCCCCGGCTCTGCCGTTCTCACTGGCCGCTCCGGTTCACCGCAAACTCTCGTCTGAGTACGTCACGTACTTGACGTACTCGGACTGCGGGGGCATGCTTGTTGGGACCACCTTGGGGAGGCCGGCATGTCTGGTGTTCACTTCGACAGCTACTCCGCTGCTCGCACGCACCTGAAGGACTTGCTGGACGCTGCGGAGACCGGCCGAGTTGCCACCGTTCGACGTGACTCGGCCACGACAGCGGTCGTGGACGTCAAGCGGCTGCGCCACTTCCTCGCATCGATCGTTCCCTCACGTGCCCAGGTCGTCCCGGAGGCCGACGGCTGGTCGGTGTTCATCCCGGGGTTGCCGGTCGCCGCTGATGGCGCGTCGTTCGACGAGGCCATCACCGAGATGGTCGACGCTTTGCGGGAGTACGCGGAAGACTGGCAGGAGCGCCTGCTCAACGCGCCGAACCACCGCGACAACTGGGGATTGGTGCAACTGATCAGCCTCAGCGACGACGAGCAGCTGCGCGACTGGCTCGTCGGTTCCGCGCGGTGACTTCCTGGCCGCAGCCGACGCGCAGGGATCACGAGGCGTTCTGCCAAGTCGAGGAATGGCGCCGAGTGCGCGACGCCCGCGGTCGAACCGGGACGCATCACGTCAGCTACGAACTCGATCTTGTCGACGGCAGGATCCTGCGCACCCGCGTCTCGCACCCGGTGGACCGCACCGGCTACGGGCAGAGCATCTGGAAGCACATCCTCCGCGATCAACTCGAAGTCGACGAACCGGCGTTCTGGTCATGCGTGCGGGATGGCGTCAAACCTGGTCGCGGGACGCCTGAGCCGCCGGCGGCAGCCCTGCCTGCGGACCTCGTGCACATGCTGATCACGCGGGTCGGCCTCGCCGAGTCCGAGGTGGCCGGCATGAGCAAGGACGAGGCGATCGCCAGACTCCAGCGTTACTGGACCGAAGGCAGCTGATCAAGTGGCAGCCGGATGAACAGCGCACTATACGAATAAGTGCACTCCACCAGTACGTAGTCGATGGGGAGCGGGGGGTTCGCTGCGGCGGGCTCCCCGCTTTTCGGTTGCCTGGACGGTCGGTCGGTTGCTGGACTGCACCGGTGTTCGAGTTGAGGTGGGAACGGCCGCTGCACCAGTCCGGTCAGGTGTCCGGGGTGGCGGTGGGGGACGGGTGCGTCGTCGTGCACGAGCGGCGCACCCGGTTGGTGTGCCTCGACGCGGTGGACGGGTCGGTGCGGTGGGACGTGCCGGTCGGCACCTGGCCGCGGGCGGTCGTGGTGGACGGGCCTCGGTGCCTGGTGTTGCCGCAGAGTCCCTGGCAGTTGGTGTGCCTGGACGTGGCGACCGGGCGGCGGGAGTGGACCGTCGAGCTGGACGGGTACGTGGGGCACCTCGTGGTCGCCGGGCGGACGGTGCTGGTGGGCGGGTGGCGTGGGTACACGCCGTTGCGCACGTTCGACGTCGGGACCGGGCGGCTCTTGGCCACGGCGGACGTCCGCAGCGTGTGGCCCGCGCCGGTTGGCGACGGGTTCCTGGTCGGTGGCGGTTCCGAGGTGCGGCTGGTGGACCGCGACCTGCGGGAGGTGGCCGTCTGGTCGTTGCCGGAGCCCTTGGCCTCCCCGGACCACGCGGCGGTGTTCACGCCGGTGGGTTCGGACCGGTTCCTGGTGCGGTGCGGGGCGCGGTCGGTGGTCGAGGTGGGGCCGGCCGGGGTTCGCGAGGTCGTCCGGGCCGGGCACGACCTGACCGAGGACGCGCCGGTCGTCGCCGGCGGGCTGGTGTGGCTGCGTGAACGGGCCGGCGGCTACACGACTGTCGGGGACGGTCGCCTCGGGTGGCGGTTCGACGTCGGGCAGCCGCTGGTGAGCGGGGTGCGAGCGGTGGCGGACGGGTTCGTGGTGGCCGCGCTCGCGGGGACGTTGTTCCGGCTCGACCGCGACGGGCGGGTGCGCGGGCGCGTTCAGGTCGCCCGGCGGATCACCGCGCTGGAACCTTCCGGATTGCTCGTGACCAAGGGCGCCCTGCTCGCCGTCTCGGCTAGTTTGTCGCCGGGGCTGTAGAGGGGGAAGTCGTGAAGGCCAGTGGCAGTTTGTTCGGTTTGGCTTACGGGGACGCGTTGGGGGCGGCGACGGAGTTCTTGTCCGTGGCCGAGATCGAGCGGCGGTTCGGGGCGGGCGGGCCGGCGGACCTGGAGGGGCAGCCCGCCAAGGTCACCGACGACACGCAGATGACGTTGGCGGTGGCGCGGGCGCTGGCGGACGTCGTGCCGTGGCCCGAGCCGGTCGAGGCGGCGTTGCGCGAGCACTTCGTGGAGTGGTGGCGCGACCCGGAGAACAACCGCGCGCCCGGCCTGACCTGCTTGGAGGCGTGCGAACGGCTGGCCACCGGGTTGTCCTGGACGGAGGCGAGCCGGCGGCGGTCCAAGGGGTGCGGGGCGAACATGCGCGTCGCGCCGGTCGGGCTGGTGCACGGTTGGGAGGACCACACGCGCGCCGCCGTCGCGCAGTTCCAGTCGGCGCTCACGCACGGCCACCCGACGGCGCTGGCGGCGTCGGAGCTGACCGCGTTCGCCGTGCACTGGCTGCGCCACGGCCTGCACCCGCGCGACCTGCCCGCCGCCCTGCGCACCCGCGCCCACGAGCAGCGCACCACCTACCACGTCGACTGGCTCGAAGACCTGTGGACCGGTCCCGCCGCGACCACCCCGGAGGACTTCATCGCCCGCGGCTGGGACGAGTGCCTGCGCGTCCTGGACAACCTGGACTCGGCCCTGGCGCACCCGGACCCGGAGGAGGACCCGTGCCGGGCGACCGGCGAGGGGTGGGTGGCGGAGGAGGCGCTGGGCACGGCCCTGCACTGCTTCCTGCTGTTCCCCGACGACCCGGTCCGCGTGCTGCGCCGGGCGGCGACGACGTCGGGCGACTCGGATTCGATCGCCTGCCTGGCGGGCGCGTTCGCCGGCGCGTGCCACGGCTTCGAGGCGTGGCCGGAGGACTGGCAGCACCGCATCGAGTACGGTGCCGAACTGGCCCGCTTCGGCCGCCTCTGGGACTAGGGAGGGCCGAGAAACCCACCCGGAACCTCCACTCGATCTCCACATCCGTCCGGCACGGTGGAGGCGTGAACGGGTTCGAGGAGTGGGTGCGGGACTTCGAGGAGCAAGCTCGGCGACGGCAGGAGACCGGTGACCCGGACTTCGCCCGCGGTGCCGTGATGGCACCGGCCGTGGTGGCCAGTGTCCAGCGGTTCCAGGTCGGCGAGGCCGGCGACGGGGCGAACCTGATCGCCAAGGCGGCCGGTGACCCCGGCTACGCGCGGGCGGTGCGGATGTTCGTCGCCGAGGAGCAGAACCACGCCCGGATGTTGGCGCTGCTCCTGCGCTCCGCCGGCGCGAAGACGCTGGACGGGCACTGGACCGACGCGGTGTTCGTGCGGCTGCGGCGGGCGTTGGGGCTGCGGCTGGAGCTGATGGTGCTGCTGATCGCCGAAGTCGTGGCGCTCGGCTACTACCGAGCCCTGCGCGACGGCGTCAACGACCCGCTGACCAGCGAAGTCGCCGGCCGCATCCTCGCCGACGAACGCCGTCACGTGCCGTTCCACTGCCGGCGCCTGCGCGGCGAGGTCCCCCGCGCCGCCCACGCGATCTGGTGGTTCCTGCTCCTGGGCGCGCTCGCCACGGTCTGCTGGGACCACGGCCCCGCGTTGCGCCACCTGGGGGTGACGCGACGCGGGTTCGCCGTGGAGGTCATCAAGGAGTTCAAGACCGCCCTGAAAGCGACTCACGACCTCCGGAACAGCTTGTTGCCCAGCCACACGATCGGGTCGTAGCGGCGGTCGGCGACGCGTTCCTTCATCGGGATCAGGGCGTTGTCGGTGATCTTGATGTGTTCCGGGCACACCTCCGTGCAGCACTTCGTGATGTTGCACAGACCCAAGCCGTGCGAGGACTGGGCCGCCTGCACGCGGTCCGCCTCGTCCAGCGGGTGCATCTCCAGCTCGGCCACGCGCATCAGGAAACGCGGTCCGGAGAACGCCTCCTTGTTCTCCTCGTGGTCGCGGATGACGTGGCAGGTGTTCTGGCACAGGAAGCACTCGATGCACTTCCGGAACTCCTGCGACCGCTCGACGTCCACCTGGGACATCCGGTAGTCCCCCGGCGCGACGCCCTTCGGCGGCTGGAACGCCGGGATCTCGCGTGCCTTCTCGTAGTTGTACGACACGTCCGTCACCAGGTCGCGGATGACGGGGAACGTGCGCATCGGCGTCACGGTCACCACCTCGTCCTCCGCGAACACCGACATCCGCGTCATGCACAGCAGCCGCGGCCGGCCGTTGACCTCCGCCGAGCACGAGCCGCACTTGCCCGCCTTGCAGTTCCACCGCACGGCCAGGTCCGCGGCCTGCGTCGCCTGCAACCGGTGGATGATGTCGAGCACGACCTCGCCCTCGTTCACCTCGACGGTGAAGTCCTCCAGGCCGCCCCCGTCCGCATCACCGCGCCACACCCTGAACCGCCCCTGGTACCCCATGTCAGCCCTCCAGTTCTTCGGCGGTCAGGTACTTCTGCAACTCGCTGTGCTCGAACAGGGCCAACAGGTCGTCCCGGATGGGGATCTGCGGCTCCTCCTCCACCGACACCTCGCCACCGGAGGCCTTGCACACCAACAACTTCCGCCGCCACGACGAGTCCATGCCGGGGTAGTCGTCGCGGGTGTGGCCGCCGCGGCTCTCGGTGCGCAGCAAGGCCGCGCGCGCCACGCACTCGCTGACCACCAGCATGTTCCGCAGGTCCAGGGCCAGGTGCCACCCGGGGTTGAACTGCCGGTGCCCCTCGACCGACAGCGTCTCGGCCCGCCGCTTGAGGTCGTCGAGCCGCTTCAACGCCTGTTCCATCTCGTCGGCCTTGCGGATGATGCCGACGAGGTCGTTCATCACCTGCTGCAACTCCATGTGCAGCGTGTACGGGTTCTCCCCGCCCTCACGCGAGAACGGCTCCACCGCGACGCGTTGCGCCTGGGCCACCGCGTCGTCCGAACACACCGGCCGTGACGAGAGCCCGGAGACGTAGTTCGCCGCGCCCTCCCCCGCCCGCCGGCCGAACACGAGCAGGTCGGACAGCGAGTTGCCGCCCAACCGGTTCGAGCCGTGCATGCCGCCGGACACCTCGCCCGCCGCGAACAACCCGGGCACGGACGACGCGCCGGTGTCCGGGTCCACCTGCACGCCACCCATCACGTAGTGGCACGTCGGCCCGACCTCCATGGGCTGCGCGGTGATGTCGACGTCGGCCAGCTCCTTGAACTGGTGGTGCATCGACGGCAGCCGCCGGGTGATCTCCTCGGCCGGCAACCGCGTCGACACGTCGAGGAACACCCCGCCGTGCTCGGTGCCGCGCCCGGCCTTGACCTCGGAGTTGATCGCCCGCGCCACCTCGTCGCGGGGCAGCAGCTCCGGCGGGCGGCGGTTGTTGTCGGGGTCGGTGTACCAGCGGTCGGCTTCCTCGGGGTTGTCGGCGTACTTGTCCTTGAACACCTCGGGGATGTAGTCGAACATGAACCGCTTGCCGTCGAAGTTGCGCAGCACGCCGCCGTCGCCGCGGACGGACTCGGTGACCAGGATCCCCTTCACCGACGGCGGCCACACCATGCCGGTCGGGTGGAACTGGATGAACTCCATGTTGATCAGCGACGCCCCGGCGCGCAACGCCAGCGCGTGCCCGTCGCCGGTGTACTCCCACGAGTTCGACGTCACCTTGAACGACTTGCCGATGCCGCCGGTCGCGAGCACCACCGCGGGCGCCTCGAACAGCACGAACCGGCCGGACTCGCGCCAGTAGCCGAACGCGCCGGCCACAGCCCCGTCGTCCTGCACCAGGTCGGTGACGGTGAACTCCTGGAAGACCTTCAGCCGCGACTCGTAGTCGCCGGTCGCCGCGAAGTCCTCCTGTTGCAGCGACACGACCTTCTGCTGCAACGACCGGATCAGCTCCAGCCCGGTCCGGTCGCCGACGTGCGCCAGGCGCGGGTACTCGTGGCCGCCGAAGTTGCGCTGGCTGATCCGGCCGTCCTTGGTGCGGTCGAACAGCGCGCCGTAGGTCTCCAGCTCCCACACGCGGTCCGGGGCTTCCTTGGCGTGCAACTCGGCCATGCGCCAGTTGTTCAGGAACTTCCCGCCGCGCATGGTGTCGCGGAAGTGCACCTGCCAGCTGTCGTTGGAGTTGACGTTCCCCATCGCCGCGGCGATGCCGCCCTCGGCCATCACCGTGTGCGCCTTGCCGAACAGCGACTTGCACAGCACCGCCGTGCGCATCCCGTGCTCCCTGGCCTCGATCGCCGCCCGCAGACCCGCGCCACCCGCGCCGATCACGAGCACGTCGAACGAATGCCGTTCCACCTCGGGCAAGACAAGCTCCTCAGTCGATGATGCGAAGGTCGGTGATGGCGCCGGACGCGACCAGCGCGACGTAGAGGTCGGTCACGCAGACGAAGATCAGCGACGCCCACGCGAGCTGCATGTGCTTGGCGTTGAGCTTGGAGATCCGCGTCCACATCCAGTACCGCACCGGGTGCTTGGAGAAGTGCTTGAGCCGCCCGCCCGCGATGTGCCGGCACGAGTGACACGACAGCGTGTAGGCGCCGAGCAGCGCCACGTTCACCAGCAGCACGATGTTGCCCAGCCCGAACCCGGCGCTCAACGCGTACAACGCGTCGTAGACGTTGATGAGCAGCAGGATCGAGGCGGCGTAGAAGAAGTACCGGTGCAGGTTCTGCGCGATCAGCGGGAACCGGGTCTCACCGGTGTACTTGCCGTGCGGTTCGGCGACCGCGCACGCCGGCGGCGACAGCCACGCCGCGCGGTAGTAGGCCTTGCGGTAGTAGTAGCAGGTCACCCGGAACCCGAGCAGGAACGGGATGATCACCACGGGTGGCGTCAGGAACCCGGGCAGCTCCGGCAGCGGCCGGCCGAAGTGCGCGGCGGCCGGGAGGCACTCCTCGCTCAGGCACGGTGAGTACATGGGCGTCAGGTACCGGTACTCGTCGACCCAGTAGAAGTCGCCCATGAACGTGCGCACCGCCGCGTAGATCGAGATCAGCAGCAGGCCGGTGAACGTGACCAGCGGCGGTAGCCACCACCGGTCCGTCCGCAACGTGCGCTGGGCGATCTGCGCCCTCATACCTCACCTCGGTTCCACTTCGCTGTGGCGGGGACGTAAGACAGTTCGGGAAAAACCGAAGCCGGCCCCCGCGTCGAGTCGCGGGGGCCGGCCTGTGTTGCGCTCAGGTGTGGCGGTAGCCACCCAGACCTTCGTCGTCGGCGTCGTGCCAGAGCTTCGGGTCGTACGGCGTGTCGGGCACGACGACGACCTCCCGTTCCACCCTGGGCGCCTCGCGCTGCCGGGGTGTGCTGTCCAGGTCGAGCAACTCCGTCGCGTCGATGTCCATGCGCTCGACGTCGTTCGCGAGCCGTTGCACGGACGCGACGTCGCCGTAGCGCGACCGCAGTGAACCGACGCACTGGCGAAGCTGGCCGAGCACGCGGCGCAGTTCCACGATCTCCGAGGCCGTCATGGTCAGCACCTCCCTTGGGGGTCCGTGTGCCGACTCTGCCCGCTCCGGGCGTCTGTGACAAGCACCACAAGTCGTCGCGTCGCGTCTCACCCACTGAATCGGTTTTGTGACGATCATGTGTCGTGACATAGTGTGTGTGCTGTCACGTCCGTCCGTGCGACGCCAGCGCTGCCGTCCCACCGGGCCCCACCACGGCCCGTGATCACCACCCGGGAGACAGCGAACCATGAGCGTGCATCCCGTCGTCGCCGAAGTGACGGCTCGCATCGCCGCCCGCAGCGCCGCCGGTCGATCCGCCTACCTGGACAAACTCGACGCGGCCCACGTCGAGGGACCGGTCCGGCGCGACCTCGCGTGCTCCAACTTCGCGCACGGTTTCGCGGGCATCACGGGTGGCGACAAGGAAGCGCTGCGTGCGCTGCGTCGCCCGAACGTGGCCATCGTGTCGGCTTACAACGACATGCTGTCCGCGCACCAGCCGATGAACGAGTACCCGGCGTGGATCAAGGACGCGGCCCGCGCTCAAGGCGGAATCGCGCAGTTCGCCGGCGGGGTGCCGGCGATGTGCGACGGCATCACGCAGGGCCGCGCGGGCATGGAGCTGTCGCTGTTCAGCCGGGACGTGATCGCGATGGCGACCGGCATCGCCCTGTCGCACGACATGTTCGACGCGACCGTCCTGTTGGGCGTGTGCGACAAGATCGTGCCGGGCCTGCTGATCGGGGCGCTGTCGTTCGGGCACCTGCCCGCCATCCTCGTCCCCGCCGGGCCGATGGCCTCGGGCCTGCCGAACAAGGAGAAGGCGCGGGTCCGGCAGCTGTTCGCCGAGGGCAAGGCGAGCAGGGAGAACCTGCTCGAAGCCGAGGCCGCGTCCTACCACAGCCCCGGGACCTGCACGTTCTACGGCACGGCCAACTCCAACCAGCTCGTCGTGGAGGTCATGGGGCTGCACCTGCCGGGCGCGAGCTTCGTCCCGCCGGGCACGAAGCTGCGCCGCGCGCTGACCGAGGAGGCCGCGCGCCGGGCGGTGGAGATCAGCCGGGGCGACGAGTACACGCCGATCGGCCGGGTCGTGGACGAGAAGGCCGTGGTCAACGGCGTGATCGCGCTGCTGGCCACCGGCGGTTCGACCAACCACACCATGCACCTGGTGGCCATCGCGTCCGCCGCGGGCATCGAGCTGGGCTGGGACGACTTCGCCGACCTGTCCTCGGTGGTGCCGCTGCTGGCCCGCGTCTACCCCAACGGCAGCGCGGACATCAACCACTTCCAGGCCGCCGGCGGCGTGCAGTTCCTGATCTCCACGCTGCTGGACGCGGGCCTGCTGCACGAGGACGTGCACACCGTGGCGGGCTTCGGCCTCAACCGCTACCGCAAGGAGCCGGTGCTCATCGAGGGCGCGCTGACCTGGCGCAACGGCCCGGACCACTCGTTGGACACCGACGTGCTGCGGCCGGTGTCGGACCCGTTCGCGGCCGACGGCGGGCTGCGGATGCTGTCGGGCAATCTCGGGCGTGCGGTGACCAAGGTGTCCGCGGTCGCGCCCGAGCACCGGGTCGTGGAGGCGCCGGCGCGGGTGTTCACCTCGCAGGAGGCGTTCAGCGCGGCGTTCCAGGCCGGTGAGCTGGAGCGCGACGTCGTGGTCGTGGTGCGGCAGCAGGGCCCGCAGGCCAACGGCATGCCCGAGCTGCACAAGCTGACCCCGGCCCTGGGCGTGCTGATGGACCGCGGGTTCAAGGTGGCCCTGGTCACCGACGGCCGCATGTCCGGCGCGTCGGGCAAGGTCCCGGCCGCCATCCAGGTCACGCCCGAGGCCGCCGTGGGCGGTCCGCTGGCGCGGGTGCGCGACGGCGACGTGCTGCGCGTGGACGCCGAGACCGGCACGCTGGAGGCGCTCGTGGACCCGGCGGAGCTGGCCGGGCGCGACCTGGTGGACTTCCCGCCGGACGCGCAGGCGTGGACCGGCACCGGCCGCGAGCTGTTCGGCGCGCTGCGCCGGGCCGTGGGACCGGCCGACCGGGGCGCCAGCGTGTTCGGACCGATCGCGGCCTCGCACTTCGCGGGCCAGTTCAACCAGGAGGTAAGTCGGTGACCACCAGCAACGATCTGCTGGAGCTGTCCCCCGTCATCCCCGTCGTCGTGCTGGACGACGCGGCCCACGCCGTGCCGCTGGCGCAGGCGTTGCTGCGCGGGGGCGTCCGGGTCATCGAGCTGACCCTGCGCACGCCCGCCGCGCTGCCCGCGATCGAGCGGATCGCGGCCGAGGTGCCCGACATCGTGCTGGGCGCGGGGACCGTGACCGCGCCCGAGCACGCCGAGCAGGCGTTGAAGGCCGGTGCGTCGTTCCTGGTCACGCCGGGTTCGACGGACCGCGTGCTGGACGCGGTGGAGGACACCGGCCTGCCGTTCCTGCCGGGCGCGGCGACCGTGTCGGAGGCGATGAAGCTCGCCGAACGCGGCCTGACGGCGCTGAAGTTCTTCCCGGCCGAGGCGGCGGGCGGCGCGGACTACCTCAAGTCGGTCGGCGGTCCGCTGCCGGGCCTGCGCTTCTGCCCGACCGGCGGCATCACCCCGCAGACCGCGCCGAAGTACCTGGCGCTGCCCAACGTGGGCTGCGTCGGCGGCTCCTGGCTGACCCCGAAGGACGCCCTGGCCGCCGGCGACTGGGCCCGGATCGAGTCCCTGGCCAAGGCCGCCGCGTCCCTCTGACCGCCGCTGTCCGACCGCCCGCGTGGGTGCCTTCGCTCGGGGGAGGCACCCACGCGGGCGGTCCCGCCCTTCCAGGTCCCGCTCTTCCGGGTCCCGCTCTTCCAGGTCCTGTCCGCGCGGGTCAGGCGATGAGCGCGAGCGCTTCGGGGATCGAGTCGACCACCGGCATCCCCGTCGCCGCGAGCTTCACCCGGTCGCCCACCCCGGTGGTCACCAACACCGCGTGCGCACCGACGTGCCGCGCGGCCTCGGCGTCGTCCACCACGTCACCGATCACCACCACCTCCCGCGGGTCCAGCCTCTGCCGCGCCAAGTGCTCCGCCAGGTGTTCGGCCTTGGACCCGCCGCCCACGTCCACGCGCAGCCCGTCGACCCGCGTGAACAGACCCGCGAGCCCCAGCCGTTCGACCAGCGGCACCAGCTCGTCGTGGAACCACATCGACAGCAGCGACTGCGTCCCGGACCACGTGCGCAGCAGGTCCGGCACGCCCGTCGCCAGGCCGCACGTGTCCAGCAGCGCCCGGTACTCGACGTGGTAGACGAGGTCGATGTCGGCCCAGTCCCGTTCGGACAGCGCCCGGCCGAGCAGCCCTTCGTAGCAGGCGATCAGCGGCCGGCTGAACACCGCGCGCCACTCGTCCAGCGTCAGCGCCGCCCGGCCGTACCGGCCGCACACCCGGTTCACCGCGTGCAGCACGGCGTGCGTGTCGTCCAGCAGCGTTCCGTTCCAGTCCCACACCACGTGCTTCACGGCACTCCCCCACGATCCCGGTTCCGCCAAGCCTGCCATGCGCGCTGCGCTAGGTTTGGACCGCACTCGGGGAGGGGTGGGGACATGCGGACGACCACGGTCGCCGAACCCGGCTGGCAGGTCGGCGTGGTGTGGATGGGTTTCCCGGTCGTCGGAGCCGGTCTGCTGTGGGGCGTTCAGGCCGCGGCGGGGTGGCTGTTGTCCCTGCCCTGGATACCGTTCCGCGGTCCGCTGAGGCTGATCGACTCGATCCCCGAGCCGTGGGACACGGTCGGTTCGCTGGCGCTGGGCGCGGCGGTCGGCCTGTTCTTCGCCGCCTGGGCCGCGCACGAACGCCTCACCGTCGAGGTGACCGACGAGACCCTCACGCTCACCCGCGGCGGCACGCCGCGCACGATCGACCGCACCGAGATCTCCGCGGTGTTCTTCGACGACAAGAAGCTCGTCGTGCTGGGCCGGATCTCCGAGGAGCTGGCCCGCGAGTCCCACGACCTGCCCGCCGGCGCGGTGGCCGACGCGTTCCAGACCCACGGCTACCCGTGGCTGGACGCCGACCCGCACCGCGACGAGTTCCGCCGCTGGGTCGAGGACCTGCCCGACCTGCCGCCCGCCGTGAACGCCCTGCTCAAGGCCAGGGCCAAGGCCCTGAAGAAGAGCGACGCGGACGACGCCCGCGAGCTGCGCACCGAACTGGCCCGCCTGGGCGTGGTCGTGCGGGACGACCGCAAGCGCCAGTTCTGGCGGCTGACCGGTCAGTCCGGCAGGTAGTCCTCCACCTCGGCCTTCAGCTCGTCGCGCACCACCCGGTACGCCATGCCCTCGGCGTAGCCCTTGCGCGCCAACGCGGCCACCAGCCGACGCAGCTTCGCCTGCTCGTCCACACCGGACATGGTGCGCAGCTTCTTGCGCACCAGCTCCCGGGCCCGTTCCTGCTCCGCCTCGTCGTCCACGGCGGCGAGCGCCTCGGCCGCGACCTCGTCGGCCACGCCCTTGCGCCGCAACTCCTGCACCAACGCCCGCCGCCCCAGCCCCTGGTGCGCGTGCCGGGACCGCACCCACACCTCGGCGAAGGCGGCGTCGTCGATCAACCCGGCCCGGTCGAACTTGGCGAGCACGAGTTCGGCGGTCTCCTCGCGGATGCCCTTGCGCAGCAGGGCGTCCTTCAACTCCACGCGGGTCCGGGCGCGGGCGGTCAGCAACGCGTAGCAGATGTCGGTCGCCTTGCGCTGCTCCTTGACCGGGTCCACCGGCGCGGCCGACTCCGGGGAACCACCAGACCCCTCAGCCGACCGACCGCGCCGCCGAGAGCCACCGAACCGCCCCCGACCCCCGGACGAGGTCTCAGTCACCGCTCACGCCTCCCACCACCGGCACCGCACACCACCGGCACGCTGCCACCGGCCCCGCACACCCGGCACGCCGCGGCCGGCACCCCGCACCGCCACCGGCGCGCTGCCACCCGCACCGCACACCACGGCCCGCACCGCCGGCACGCCACGGCCGGCACCGCGCACCGGAGCCCGGCGGCGGCCCGGCTCCTTGAGCCTCAGAACTCGACCGGCGCGGGCGCGGCGTCGTCGGCTTCCAGGGTCGCCCCGATGCCGAGCTTCTCCTTGATCCGCTTCTCGATCTCGTTGGCCACGTCGGGGTTCTCGCGCAGGAACTTCCGCGCGTTCTCCTTGCCCTGGCCGAGCTGGTCGCCCTCGTAGGTGTACCAGGCGCCGGACTTGCGCAGGATGCCCTGGTCCACGCCCATGTCGATGAGCGAGCCCTCGCGCGAGATGCCCTGGCCGTAGAGGATGTCGAACTCCGCCTGCTTGAACGGCGGCGCGACCTTGTTCTTCACGACCTTGACGCGGGTCCGGTTGCCGACCGGCTCGCCGCCGTCCTTCAGCGTCTCGATGCGCCGCACGTCCAGGCGCACCGACGCGTAGAACTTCAGCGCCTTGCCACCGGTCGTGGTCTCCGGCGAGCCGAACATCACGCCGATCTTCTCGCGCAGCTGGTTGATGAAGATCGCCGTGGTGCCGGAGGAGTTCAGCGCACCGGTGATCTTGCGCAGCGCCTGGCTCATCAGACGCGCCTGGAGGCCGACGTGGTTGTCGCCCATCTCGCCCTCGATCTCGGCACGGGGCACCAGCGCCGCCACCGAGTCGATCACGAGGATGTCCAGCGCACCGGAGCGGACCAGCATGTCCGCGATCTCCAGCGCCTGCTCGCCGGTGTCGGGCTGGGAGACCAGCAGCGCGTCGGTGTCGACGCCCAGCTTCTTCGCGTAGTCCGGGTCCAGCGCGTGCTCGGCGTCGACGAACGCCGCGATGCCGCCGTTGCGCTGCGCGTTGGCCACGGCGTGCAGCGCGACCGTCGTCTTACCGGAGGACTCCGGCCCGTAGATCTCCACGACCCGGCCGCGGGGCAGGCCGCCGATGCCGAGCGCGACGTCGAGCGCGATCGCGCCGGTGGGGATCACCTCGATCGGGGCGCGGCCTTCCTCGCCGAGCCGCATGACCGAGCCCTTGCCGAACTGCTTGTCGATCTGGGCCAGGGCCAGTTCGAGGGCCTTGTCCCGGTCGGGTGCCTGTGCCATCTGGAGTCCACCTCGTTGAGTCTGCGGGTTCGCCGTTGCGATGTCGGGGCCGACGTTACGGGCGGGGTACGACATTTTTCGGCGGGGCCGGGTCACCTGCGGGGATGCATCACCCGGTCGTGCTGGGCACTATAGCCGAACAGGTGTTCGACCGCCTGTCCGACACGCGCGGTCACCGGCGGTGTTCCGGCACGTCGAACGCGTCGCACACCGCGAGCCAGATCTCCTTGGCCGGCACGCCCGCGTCCAGCGCCTGGTCCGGCGTGCGACCGCCGAGGGCGGACAGGACGTGGTCCCTGGCCACCATCTCCGCCCGGACCTCGCCGAACTCGTTCGCCATCAGCTTGCGGAACACCGTGTTGCGCATCGGCCCCAGGCTAGCGCGCACGAAGAACGGCTCCGACGCACGGGCGCGGATCGCTGGCTATAGCGCCACAAAGCCAGTTGGTACGCTCGACGCATGGCGATGACCTTGGACGGCCCCCTGGCCGACCGGGACCGCTGGCGCGCCACGCGGTGCTCGATCGGCAAGGCGATGGACGCCATCGGCAACCGGACGGCGGTCCTGCTGCTGCGCGAGGCGTTCTACGGCACGACCAGGTTCCACGACTTCGCCACCCGCGTGGGCGTCACCGAGGCGTCGGCGGCGGCCAGGTTGCGCGAACTGGTCGAACTCGGGGTGTTCGAGAAGCGCCCCTACCAGGAGCCCGGACAGCGCACGCGGCACGAGTACGCGCTCACCGAGATGGGCCGCGACCTGCTCCCCATCGTCCTGGCCCTGATGCAGTGGGGCGACCGCCACCTCCAGGGTGACGGCCCTCCGCTGCGCGTGGTCGACACGACCGGTTCACCCGTGCGGGTGCAGGTGGCCAACGACCGCGGCGACGACCTGTCCGCCGAGGACCTCGTCGTCCAGGTGAACCGCTAGAACGGGACCGGTCGCCGCGCGCGGGTTCGCCGCCGCCGCGCGCCGACCACACCGCGCTAACCTCACAGGCATGGAAGACCCCACCGGCCTGTCCTCGCCGATCGGCCAGATCCTGATCTTCGCGAGCCTCGTCGCCGCGCTCGTGGTGGGTCTGCGCGCCTGGTGGCACAACCGCAACCGCTGATCAACGCACCCGCTGCAAGGACGAGAACAAGCACACGACCAGCAGCGGCAACGCGGTGAAGCCCACCAGCAGCCCCAACGCGGCGTAAGACCACGCCGTCACCACCACGCCCGCCGTGATGCCGCCCACGGCACCACCGACGTTCATGCACAGGTCGGACAGCCCTTGCGCGGCGGGCCGGTCCGCCACCGCGACCGACTCGGTGAGCAGCGCCGACCCGGCCACCAGCCCCGCCGACCAGCCGAAACCCAGCAACGTCAACCCGGCCGCGAGCTGCGGCGCGCCGTGCGCGGGGGCCATGCCCGCGATGCCCGACGCGGCCACGACCAGCGCCGCGCCGATCGCCAGCACCGACACGCGGCCCAACCGGTCCGCCATCCACCCGAACAACGGGCTCGCGATGTACATGGCGGCCACGTGCAGACTGATGACGACCCCTACAACACGCAGCGACGACCCCGCGTGGTCCATGTGCACCGGTGTCATGGACATGAGCCCGACCATCGCCGTGTGGCACAAGGTGATGCCGCCCAACGCGAGCTTCGCGCCGCCGGGCAGCGACCGCCACACCGCACCGGACCCGCGCGTGTCCCCCACTCCCCCGGCGCAGTGCGCGGGCACTACAGCGTCCCGCACCACCACCAACGGGTCCGGGCGCAGCAGCCGCGCCACCACCAGGGCCGCCAGCCCGAACAGCGCCGCCGACAGCAGGTAGGGGCCCGAGCCGACGGGCAGGCCGAGGGTCACCGCGAACCGCCCGGCGGGGTCGGCGAGGTTCGGCCCGGCGACCGCGCCCAGCGTCGCCGCCCACACCACGAGGGCCACCGACCGCGCCCGTCCGCGCGGGTCGGCCAGGTCGGCGCCGGCGTACCGGGCGGCGAGGTTCGCGCTGGTGGCGGCCCCGAACAGGACCAGGGCGGGCAGCAGCACGTGCCACGACCGGAGCACCACGGCGCACGCGGCCAGCACCGCTCCCACGGCACCCACGGCGTACCCGAAGACCAGCGCGGGCCGGCGTCCGTGCCGCATGGCGACCCGGGCCGCGGGCACCGCGAACACGGCCGCGCCGACCACGGCCGCGGTCTGCGCGAGGCCGCCCACGGCGTCGGAGTCCGACAGCGCGGCGGCGAGGAGGGTCGAGACCGCGAGGCCGATGGTGACGCCCGCGGCGCCCAGCACCTGGGTGGCCGCGAGCACGCGGAGCACCCTGCGCTGCACCACCTCGACTGCGGTCATGATCATGGATCGTGCCAGGGCGGCGGGTGGCGGCGCAGCCCCCGTCCGGGTCAGGTACCAGGCTGAACGGTGTTTTCGAAGAAGTCGGCGACGTTGTCGGCGCTCACGTCGTCACCGCTGCTCTTGGTCACGATGCCCAGCAACGGCAGGTTGTCCGCGGTGAACGCGAGCAGCCCCACGCCGCCGTTGGCGGTGGCCCGGTACTTGCCCTTGAGACCGTTGCCGCCCCACTCCGCCTCGACCATGTCCGTCTTCAAGGACCGCGCCAACGCGTCCGCGCTCTGTTGTGCGCCCGTGACGGTCTCGGTGAGCACGTACTGCACCGAGTAGTCGTCCTTGAGGGCGCAGCTGACCACCGTGCCCTTGATCTCGGCGATGCCCGAGACGCCCGCCGAACCGCCCGCCTTGCACGTGCTGGTGTCCGGGATGGTGCCCGCGAGCCGCCGCAGGCACTCCGTGAAGCCCTTGTCGTCCTTGGTGGTGTCGTTCTTGCAGTCCTGCGCGGTCAGCTCGCCGGGGCCGTTGAACAGGAAGATGCCGCCGACCACGGCCAGCACGAGCACCACTGCCGCGCCGACGGCGAGGTAGACGTTCTTGGTTGACTTCTTCTCCTGGGCGCGCGGGGACACGCTCGGGAAGTTGAACTGCTGCTGCACCTGGTAGGGCCCGCTGACCGCCGGGTTCACCTGATAGGGACCGCTGGCCGCGGGATTGACCTGGTAGGGCCCGCTCACGCCCGGGTTGACCTGGTACGGGCCGCTGGCCCCCGGGTTCACCTGGTACGGGCCGCTCTGCGCCGGGTTCTGGACCGGGTTCGGCCCGGTCACCGGCTTGGTGACCACCGTCGGCGGCTCGTTGGACACCTTCACCGGGTCCTTGGAGCGCGGCGTGATGCCGTCCTTGGGCACGTGGTGCGCGCCCAGCGCGACGGCGGTCTCCGGCTGGTCCAGGCTCGTCGGCACCACCCGCACCTGCTCGGCGATCATGGTCGCCACCAGCGGGATCCGGCTCGACCCGCCCACCAGGTAGATGCCCGCGAGCTGGTTGGGGGCCATGCCGGTGGACCGGATCGTGGCCGCCAGCAACTCCACGCTGCGCAGCATGCTGGGGCGGATCAGCGCTTCCAGGTCCGACCGGTTGACCAGGACGTCCTCGAACGGCTCCGGCATCGGCACCTCGGTGTGCGCGTGCCGGGACAGCGACTCCTTGGCGGCCCGCACGTCCTCCTGGAGGGCGCGGCGGGCGCGCCGGTCGGCCGTGGTCTCCGGGCGCAGCAACCGCTGCCACCCCGCCGGGTCGCGGTGGGACACCTGGCGGCCCACGTGCTCCAACAGCGCCTGGTCGACGTCGAGACCGCCCAGGTCGTGCAGGCCGTCCTCGGCGAGCACGGTGAAGCCGTTCTGGGTGGCGCCGACGATGGCGACGTCGAACGTGCCCGCGCCCAGGTCGTAGACGGCCAGCGCCTGGCCGACGGACAGCGAGGCGTAGTGGGAGGCGGCGGCGACCGGTTCGGGCACCGGCACGATGTCGCAGGTCACGCCCGCGAGCCGGGCCGCGGACAGCAGCACGTTGCGGCGCGTGGGACCCCACTGCGCGGGGTGGGTGAGGCGGACCTCGTCCAGCGGCTCGCCGCCGAGCTGCCGGGTGGTCTCCTCCAGCACGCGGCGCAGCACGGCGGCCAGCGCGTCGGTGACCGGGACGACGTTGTCGCCCAGCAGCAGCATGCCGTCGTCCACCCGCCGCTTGGGGTTGGGTTCGAACCGCGAGGGGTCCAACCGGGCCCGCCGCTCGGCGTCGCGCCCGACGACCAGCGAGCCGTCCTCCTCGCAGTAGACGGCCGAGGGCATGGTGGCGGACCCGTCCACCTCGACAACCCGGGGCGGCCTGCCGTGCGCGGCGAGCACCGCGACGGTGTTGGAAGTGCCCAGGTCGATGGACAGGACGCGCACGCCTCACCCCTTCGGTCGAGAACCGCGCTGATCGTACTGTGCTGGATGGCGCCGCCTCCGGCGTCGCGGCGAGGCCGCTCGAAAGTCGGCTCATCGCGTCAGGGTTCTCGACGATCGGAAAAACTGATCGTCGAGAACCCTGACGCGACAAGCCGACGCGGCCTCGCTGAGGTGGCGGGCAGCCCGCGCGCTGCCGCCCCCGGTCGCCACAACCGGAAATTGTCGTACCCCTCGTTCAAGATGGTTGGCATGGAGATTTCAGGCGCGTTTTCCCCCGCGACCCGGCAGTGGTTCGCCGGGGCGTTCGCCGCGCCCACCTCCGCCCAGGTGGGCGCGTGGGAAGCGGCGGCGGCGGGTGAGCACGCCCTGGTCATCGCACCCACGGGGTCCGGCAAGACGCTCGCCGCTTTCCTCTGGGCACTCGACCGGCTGGCGTCCACGCCGCCGCCGGACGATCCCGGGAAACGCTGCCGCGTCCTCTACGTCTCCCCCCTCAAGGCCCTGGCCGTCGACGTCGAGCGCAACCTCCGCGCACCCCTCGCGGGCATCCGGCAGGCCGCGCACCGCCTGTCCCTGCCCGAACCGTCGATCACCGTCGGCATGCGCACCGGCGACACCCCGGCCGAGGACCGCCGCGCGTTCGCCCGCCGACCGCCGGACGTGCTGGTCACCACGCCCGAGTCGCTGTTCCTCATCCTCACCTCCTCGGCCCGCGAGTCGCTGCGCGGCGTCGAGACGGTGATCCTGGACGAGGTCCACGCCGTCGCGGGCACCAAGCGCGGCGCGCACCTCGCGTTGTCCCTCGAAAGGCTGGACGCGCTGCTCGAACGGCCCGCCCAGCGGATCGGGCTGTCGGCCACGGTCCGGCCGGTCGAGGAGGTCGGCGCGTTCCTCGCCGGCGGCCGGCCGGTGCGGGTCGTGCAGCCCAAGACGGCCAAGACCATCGAGGTGCGGGTCGAGGTCCCGGTCGAGGACATGTCGGTGCTGGGCGAGCCGACCGGCGAGGTGTCCGGGTCGGCGGCGGGCGCGGAGCAGCGGGCGTCGATCTGGCCGTCGGTCGAGCAGCGCATCCTCGAACTGGTCCACGCGCACCGGTCCACGATCGTGTTCGCCAACTCGCGCCGGCTGGCCGAACGGCTCACCTCCCGGCTCAACGAGCTGGCCGAGGAGGCCGCCGGACTCGCCCAGGACCTGGACCGCTTCCCGGCCGAGGCGATCGGGCAGTCCGGCGTGAGCACCCAGCGCTCGGCGACCATCGCCCGCGCGCACCACGGCTCGATGTCGCGCGAGCAGCGGACCGTGGTGGAGGAGGAGCTGAAGTCGGGGCGGCTGCCGTGCGTGGTGGCCACGTCCTCGCTGGAGCTGGGCATCGACATGGGCGCGGTCGACCTGGTGGTGCAGGTCGAGGCGCCGCCCACGGTCGCGTCCGGGCTGCAACGGGTCGGCCGCGCCGGGCACCAGGTGGGCGCGGTGTCGCGCGGGGTGATGTTCCCGAAGTTCCGGGGCGACCTGGTGTCGTGCGCGGTGGTCGCGGAACGCATGCGGGACGGCGCGATCGAGGCCGTGCGGTACCCGCGCAACCCGTTGGACGTGCTGGCGCAGCACGTCGTGGCGATGACGGCGATGGAGCCGTGGACCGTCGAGGGACTGGCCGGGTTGGTGCGGCGGGCGGCGCCGTTCGCCGCGCTGCCCGAGTCGGCTCTCCAGGCGGTGCTGGACATGCTGGCGGGCCGCTACCCGAGCGAGGAGTTCGGCGAGCTGCGGCCCCGCATCACGTGGGACCGGATCACCGGGGAGCTGCGCGGGCGGCCGGGGTCGCAGCGGCTGGCGGTCACCTCGGGCGGCACCATCCCCGACCGCGGCCTGTTCGCGGTGATGACGCCGCCGTCGGAACGCGGTCCGGGCTCGCGGGTGGGCGAGCTGGACGAGGAGATGGTCTACGAGTCGCGGGTGGGCGACACGTTCCTGCTCGGCACGTCGTCCTGGCGGGTCGAGGACATCACCCACGACCGGGTGATCGTGGTACCCGCGCCGGGGCAGCCGGCGCGCATGCCGTTCTGGAAGGGCGACGCGCCGGGTCGTCCGCTGGAGCTGGGGCGGGCGCTGGGCGGGTTCCTCCGCGAGGTGTCCACGATGGACGCCGACTCGGCGAGGGCACGCGCCGCGGACGCCGGGCTGGACGAGTGGGCCGCGTCCAACCTGCTGGCCTACCTGGGCGAGCAGCGCGAGGCCACGCGGCACGTCCCCAACGACCGGACCGTGCTGGTGGAGCGGTTCCGCGACGAGCTGGGCGACTGGCGGCTGGTGGTGCACTCCCCGTTCGGGGCGCAGGTCAACGCGCCGTGGGCGTTGGCGATCGCGGCCCGGCTGCGCGAGCGGCGCGGCATCGAGGTGCAGGCGGCGCACTCCGACGACGGGATCGTGGTGCGCCTGCCGGACGCGGTGGACCTCGACGGCGCGCCGGTGGTGGCGGGCGCGGACGACGTGCTGCTCGACCCCGAGGAGGTCGAGCAGGTCGTGGTCGCCGAGGTGAGCGGGTCGGCGGTGTTCGCGGCCCGGTTCCGGGAGTGCGCGGCCCGGTCGCTGCTGCTGCCCCGGCGTGATCCGAGGCGGCGGACACCGCTGTGGCAGCAACGGCAGCGGGCGGCGCAACTGCTGTCGGTGGCGGCGAAGTACGAGAGCTTCCCGGTGGTGCTGGAGGCGATGCGCGAGGTCCTCCAGGACGTGTACGACGTGCCCGGGCTGCGCGAGTTGATGGCGGACGTGCGGGCGCGGCGGGTCCGCGTGGTGGAGGTGGAGACACCGGCGCCGTCGCCGTTCGCGCGCAGCCTGCTGTTCGGTTACGTCGGGATGTTCCTCTACGACGCCGACGCGCCGCTGGCCGAGCGGAGGGCGGCGGCCCTGTCGCTGGACTCGACGCTGCTGGCGGAACTGCTCGGCTCCGAGGCCATCCGGGAGCTGCTGGACCCGGAGGTGGTCGAGGAGGTCGAGCGGTCGCTGCAACGGCTGGTCCCCGACCGGCACGCCCGGGACGTGGAGGGCGCGGCCGACCTGCTGCGGTTCCTCGGCGACCTGTCCGAGGCGGAGGCGGCGGAGCGCGGTGTGCGGCCGGAGTGGCTGGTCGAGCTGGTGGCGGCGCGGCGGGCGATCCGGGTGCGCGTCGCCGGCGAGGACCGGGTGCTGGCGATCGAGGACGCGGGCCGGGTGCGGGACGCGTTGGGCGTGGCGCTGCCGGTGGGCGTGCCGGAGGCGTTCACCGAGCCGGTGGCCGACCCGTTGGGCGACCTGCTGGCGCGGTACGCGCGAACACACGGGCCGTTCCCCGCGGCGCAGGCGGCGGAGCGGTTCGGGCTGGGCGTCGCGGTGGTGACCGGTGTGCTGGAGCGCATGGCGGCCACCGGGCGGCTGGTGCGCGGCGAGCTGCGGCCGGGCGGCACGCACACCGAGTACTGCGACGCCGACGTGCTGCGCCGGCTGCGGCGGGCGTCGCTGGCGCGGCTGCGGGCCGAGGTCGAGCCGGTGGAGCCGGAGGCGCTGGGCCGGTTCCTGCCCGCGTGGCACGGCGTGGGTCGCCGGCTGCGCGCCGCGCCGACCGTGGACGACGTGTACGCGGTGGTCGAGCAACTGGCGGGCGCGCCGCTGCCGGCCAGCGCGGTGGAGTCCCTGGTGCTGCCCGCCCGGCTGCCCGGCTACCAGCCGGCGCTGCTGGACGAGCTGACCGCGTCCGGCGAGGTGACGTGGACCGGCTGCGGGTCGCTGGCCGGTGGTGACGGGTGGATCGCGCTCGCCCCGGCGGACGTGGCCGACCTGCTGCTGCCCGACCTGGTGCCCGAGGCGGCCCCGGACTCGCCGCTGCACCGGGCCGTGGTCGAGACGCTGGCGGGCGGTGCGTTGTTCTTCCGCCAGATCGTCGACCGCGTGACCCTCCAGGGCCCGACGACCGACGGCGAGGTTGTGGGCGCGCTGTGGGACCTGGTGTGGGCGGGCGTGGTCACCAACGACACGTTGGCGCCGCTGCGCGCCCTGGTGGCGGGCGGCGGCACCGCGCACAAGCCCAAGCGCGCCGCCCCGCGCGGCCGGTACGCGAGGATGCGCGCCGGCCGGCCGGACATGCCCAGCCGCACCGGTCCGCCCACGGTCGCCGGCCGCTGGTCGCTGGCCGTGGTCCCGGCGACCGACCCGACCCGGCGCGCGCACGCCCGCGCGGAGGCGTTCCTGGAGCGGCACGGCGTGCTGACCCGGGGCGCGCTGGACACCGAGCGCGTGACCGGCGGGTTCTCCGGCGTGTACCGGGTGCTGCGCGCGATGGAGGAGTCCGGCCAGGTGGTGCGCGGTTACGTGGTCGAGGGGCTGGGCGCGGCCCAGTTCGCGGCGCGCGGCGCGGTGGACCGCCTGCGGGCCCTGTCCCGGCCGCCGGGCCAGGAGCACACGGGCACACCGGAGGCGGTGGTCCTGGCCGCCGCCGACCCGGCGCAACCGTTCGGCGCGGCCCTGCCCTGGCCCGACCCGGTGGGCGAGGGCAAGCACCGCCCGGCGCGCAAGTCCGGTGCCCTGACCGTGCTGGTGGACGGCCAGGCCACCCTGTACGTCGAACGCGGCGGCCGTTCCCTGCTGTCGTTCAGCGAAGACGAAGCCGTCCTCCGCGCCGCGGCCCAGGCACTGGGCAGAGCGGTCCGCGACGGCTGGCTGGGCCAACTCGCGGTCCAACGCGCCGACGGCGAGATCGCCCTCGGCTCCCGACTGGCCGGAATCCTCCAGGAGGCGGGTTTCCGCGCGACACCCAAGGGCCTCCGCCTACGCGCGTAGATCGGAGAGCCGGGGGTGCCCTCGGTCACACGGCCCATGACCTCCGGCACCGGTGACCGACCGGCGTCGGCAGTCCTCTGTGCCGGCGGCTACCGGAACAGGCTGCTGTAGGCGTTCAGCGCGGGCTGGCCGCCCAGGTGGGCGTACAGGACCGTCGAGTCGCGCGGGATCTCGCGGGAGGCCACCAGTTCGATCAAGCCCGCCAACGACTTCCCCTCGTACACCGGGTCGGTGATCATGCCCTCCAGGCGTGCGCCGAGCTTCATCGCGTCCACGGTGGACTCGCCGGGCACGCCGTAGATGCCCTCGTGGAACCGCTCGTCCAGCACCACGTCGGACTCGGCGACCTCCACCTCCAGCAGCTTGCCGGTGGCCTGCGCGATGCGCGTGATCTGCGCCCGCGTGTCGCACGGCTCCGCCGACGCGTCGATCCCGACCACCCGCCGGTCGGCGCCGGCGAACCCGGCCACCATCCCGGCCTGCGTGCTGCCGGTCACCGAGCACACCACGATCGTGTCGAACCGCACGCCCAATTCGACCTCCTGCCGCTCCACCTCCGCCGCCCACCCGGCGAACCCGAGCCCGCCCAACGGGTGGTCCGACGCCCCCGCCGGGATCGGGTACGGCTTGCCGCCGGCCGCGCGGACGTCCTCGATCGCCTGCTCCCACGCGGGTTTCACGCCGATGCCGAACCCCGCCTCCACCAGCCGCACCTCGGCGCCCATCAACCGGCTGAGCAGGATGTTGCCCACCCGGTCGTACACCGCGTCCGGCCAGTCCACCCAACTCTCCTGCACCAGCACGCACTTCAGCCCGGCGCGCGCCGCCGCGGCAGAGACCTGGCGGGTGTGGTTGGACTGCACGCCGCCGATGGACACCAGCGTGTCGCACCCGGTCGCGAGCGCGTCGGCCACCAGGTACTCCAGCTTGCGGGTCTTGTTGCCGCCGTAGGCGAGCCCGGAGTTGCAGTCCTCCCGCTTGGCCCACACCGACGCGCCACCGAGGTGCTTGGTCAGCCGCTCCAGCGGGTGCACCGGTGAGGGGCCGAAGGTCAGCGGGTAGCGGGGGAAGTCGCGCAGCGCCATGTCAGTTCTCCTCCAGCAGGTCGAACAGGGTCGCCCAGTTCCGCTCGACCAGGTCCGCGGCCAGGTCGGCGTCGCCCGCGGCGCACGCGGAGACGATCTCGTCGTGCATCACCACGGAGTGCCGCCCGGTCGAACCGGCGAACCGGAGCCGTTCCAGCCGGCGCACCAGGGGTGTGTAGCGGTCGATCGTGGCGGCGACGGCGAAGTTGTCACCGCACCGCACGGCCACGCCGTGGAACTCGTCGTCCGCCGCGAGCGCCGCCGGCACGTCCCCGGCGTCCAGCGCGGCGGCGAACCGCGCGTTGGCCGTGCGCATCGCGACCAGGTCGGCGTCCTTCATGCGCGGCACGGCCAAGCGGGCGGCGAGTGCGTGCATCGCTTGGACGACAGCCAAAGCGTCCCGCACGGGTGCCGTGCGCAACGGCGTGACGCGCGTGTAGCTGTGCGGCTTGGACTCCACGAGCCCTTCGTCGACCAGTCGGGCGAGCGCCTCGCGAACCGGCGTGCGCGACAGCCCGAGCCGTTCGGCCAGCTCGACGTCCTTGATCGCCTCGCCGGGCGCGAGGTCGCCACCCAGGATCGCGTCGCGGATCGCCGAAAGCGCCTGGTCACGGTACAGCGCCCGACTGATATATTGCATGCTGCGGCACTGTAGACCACCCGCCCGCCGCACCGCCACCCCGAACGGCCGCCTCGCCGGTCGCTCGCGTACTGGCTGCCTCGACGGCGGCAACCCGGCCCGCGACTGCGCGCCCCGGCTCGGCGTGCCCGGCGGTCTGCTCGCCTGCGCCCTGTCGGTGTGGGCGCTGGTCGCCAGGTCGCTGAGCCTGGAACTGACCGACCGGTCCACCTACCGCACCCCGGCGTCCACCGAGGCGACGTCCGCCGCGGGCGCGGCGAACTGCGCACCGTGGCCGCCCTCGACGTCCGCTGACGTCAGTCGGCCAGCGCCCAGAAGTGGAGGGCGGAACCGTCCGGGGCGACCGTGTGCCAGCGGCCCGATCCCGCCGACCGGGGCGCACCCGCGATCGGGAACGGGTAGGCGATCCGGCCGCGCACGGTGACCGTGCTCGGGTCGACGCACCAGTGGCGGGGCTCGGGCGCGTGCGATTCGGTGCCCAGCACGGCGGTGTCCTCGTGCGGGAACGCCGCCTCGAAGTCCCAGAACACCCGGTCGCTCCCGGCGGGCGGCGGGACGGCGGAGTCGCACTTCCACTCGCCCAGTTCCGCGCCGTCCGCCGTCCGGTGGACGTAGACCGACCACTGGCCGGGGTCCGTGGTGAGGAAGCGCTCCCCGGACGGGCTTATCGCGAGGAACACCTCCTCCACGAACCGCTCGACGGCGAGTCGCCCGCCGTCCAGCCGCCCCATCAGGACGGGCGAGTCCTCCTCGCCCTCGCCGACCGTCAACGCCATGCGCGCCGGGTCGGGGAGGGGGAAGTGGAACGAACCCGAGCCGACCGTGCCGGTGTCCGTCCGGGCGAGCACCGCGCCGTCCGCCGGGTCGAGGACCAGCCACTCCTCGCGGATCTCGGCACCGTCGTAGTTGCGGACGTGCGCCCACACGAACTTGCCGTCCGGTGAGAACGCGGCCGAGCCGGTGTCCGCGCGCTCGTGGCGGGGGTCGTCGGCGTACTCGGCGAAGGAGGCGTGGTTCCGCGTGCACACGGCAGCCGACCAGCAGCCGTGCCGGACCTCCCACCGCACCGCGCCCGCCGCGTCCACGGCCCGCAGCGCGTGCACGCCCGCGAACACCACGAGGTCCGCCGCCGGCGACACGGCCACCGACCCGTAACGGCGCGGCCAGGGCGCGGGGAACCGGACCTCCGTCTCGCCCCGGACGACCAGTTCGGCGTCCCCGCGCTGCACCAGCAGCCCGTGCGTGATGTCCGGGGCGTCCGCCGATCCGGCGGCGAGCGGAGCGGCGACGGTCTCGATGAGTCGTGCGTGGCACACGCGATCGTGGGGCATGGTGGTCAATTCTCCACAGACGCCTCAGCGTGGCGTGAGGACGCAGAACTCGTTGCCCTCCGGGTCGGCCAGCACGACCCACTCGACGTCGCGCTGGCCCACGTCGGCCCGCACCGCGCCCTGCGCCTCCAGCCGCGCGACCTCCAGCGGCAGGTCGCCGTCGGCGGGCGGCACGACGTCGAAGTGCAGCCGGTTCTTCACCGACTTCGGCTCCGCGACCCGCACGAACTCCACCCAGAACCCGGAGTCCCGGCGCAGCGACGCGTACTCGGGGTGCGACCGCGTCACCGGCAGCCCGGTCGCGTGCGCCCAGAACCCGGCCAGCGCGACCGGGTCCAGCGCGTCCACGACGACCGCCGCGACCGGCCCGATGCCCAGGTACTCCGCGCGCGGCTCCAGCACGCAGAACTCGTTGCCCTCGGGGTCCGCGAGCACGACCCACGGCACGGACCGCTGACCGATGTCCGCCTCACGCGCGCCCAACGACTTCGCCTTCTCGACCAACTGCGCCTGGTGCTCCGCCGACGTCGACGCCAGGTCGAGGTGCAGCCGGTTCTTGACCCGCTTCTCGTCCCCCACCGGCACGAACACCAGCTCGGCACCCTCGTCCAGCGCCACGTCCACCTCGTCGGCGCTCTCCCCCGTGATCGGCCGGTCCAGCAACGCGGACCAGAACCGGCCCAGCGCGACGGGGTCCGCCGAATCCACCACGACGTCGTACAACCTGGTTGCCATGCGGCGAAGGTAACGTCTGCGCGCATGGCGGAACTGGTGCTCGGTCCGGTGCTGCGGCACGTCGACACGACGTCGGCCACCGTGTGGGTGGAGACCGACGCTGCGTGCGAGGTGGAGGTCGCGGGTCACCGCGCCCCGACCTTCCAAGTGGGTGAACAGCACTTCGCGCTGGTCGTCCTGGACGGGTTGGCGCCCGACACGACGACGTTCTACACGGTGCGGTTGGACGACCACGAGGTGTGGCCGCCGCGGGACTACTCCTTCCCGGCGCCGCGCATCCGGACCCGGGGTGTTCGCAGCATGGTGTTCGGGTCGTGCCGGGCCGCGAAGGGCCACCACGGTCCGGGGCACGACAAGCTGGGTCCCGACGCGCTGGACGCGTTCGGCACGCAGCTCAAGGACCGGCCGGAGGAGGAGTGGCCGGACGCGTTGCTGCTGCTCGGCGACCAGGTGTACGCGGACGAGCCGACGCCGAAGGTGAAGCGGTGGCTGGCCGAGCGGCGGCCGGAGCCCGAGGGCGAGGTGGTGTCGTTCCGGGAGTACGCCGAGCTGTACCACGAGTCGTGGGCGGACCCGGAGATCCGGTGGCTGATGTCCGTGCTGCCGACGTCGATGATCTTCGACGACCACGACATCCGCGACGACTGGAACACCTCGCGGGTGTGGCGCGCGGAGATGACGGAGTACCCGTGGTGGGGGCAGCGCATCCGGGCGGGGCTCGCGTCGTACTGGGTGTACCAGCACCTGGGCAACCTGGGGTTGGACGAGCTGGCGCGCGACGAGCTGTGGGCGAAGGTGCGCACCGCCGGCGGGGACGTGCAGGAACTGCTGGAGGACTTCGCCGAGCAGGCCGACCGCGAGGCCGACGGCCGCAAACCGACGCGCTGGAGCTACCGCCGCGACTTCGGCCGGGTGCGGCTGCTGGTGATCGACACGCGGGCGGGCCGCATCCTCGACGGTCCCGAGCGGCTGATGGTGGGTGACGAGGAGTTCGACTGGATCGAGCGCAACGCCGAGGGCGACTACGACCACCTGCTGATCGGCTCGTCCCTGCCGTGGCTGATGCCGCACGCGCTGAGCCACTTCCAGTCGTTGAACGAGAAGGCGGCGGCGAGACCCGGGTGGCGCGGCCGGGTAGGCGAGAAGGTCCGCCAGGTGGGCGACCTGGAGCACTGGCCCGCGTTCCGCGCGTCGTTCGAACGGCTGGCGGGGTTGATCCACCGCATCGGCAGCGGCGCGCAGGCGCCGGGCACGATCTGCGTCCTGTCCGGCGACGTGCACCACAGCTACGCGGCGCGAGCGGAGTTCCCGCAGCCGACCCGTTCGGAAGTCCTGCAACTGGTGTGCTCACCGGTCCACAACGACCCCCCGTGGTTCTTCCGCCCGATCTTCGCCCTGTCCTGGTCCAAACCACTGGCCCGCTTCCTCCGCCGGCGCGCGGACCGCGCGGGCGTCTCCCCGGACCCGGTGGGCTGGCGCAAGATCAGCGGCCCCCACTTCGGCAACTCGGTGGCCCTCCTGGACGTCTCCACCCGAACCGCCCGCTACCACCTGCAAACCGCCGGCCCGACCGGCCTGACCACCACAGCCAACCTCTCCTTCCCGAGCAACCCGGAAAACTCCCCCCAACCCCCAGCCCACGACCACACCCAGGACTAGCCAGCCCGCGGGGCCGACGACGCCGAACACAACACCGAGCGCCGACCCCCGCCCCGGCCGCGGGTGAGCACGCGAGACAGCCGCACGGGCGGACGCGGGGCGGGCAGGCGGGGCGGGCAGGCGGGGCGGGCAGGCACGGCGGGGCGGGCAAGGCGGGCCGAGGCGGGGCGGGCAAGGCGGCGCGGGGCGGGCGAGGCGGGGCGGTGCGGGCGAGGCGGGGCGGGGCGGGCAGGCGGAAAGCGGGCAGGGCGGGCGAACACGCGAGCCGGCAGGGCGGGTCCAGGGCGAGGGGAGTGGGCGAGGGCCGGAGTGCTAGGGCCGGAGCGCGAGTGCCCGGGCGGTGAGCGCGAGGGCGGGTGAGGCTGGCCAGCCGCCGGCCGCGAGCGACCTCAGCACGTGCCGCCGTGGACCGCCCGCCGCCGACGCCTCCCGGACTCGCCGCGCCGACCCGTCCGCCGTACCAACCCGTGCCAGCCCGTGCCGACCCGTCCGCCGCGCCGCCCCCTCCTCCAATTCACGGGACGCGCGAGTGCCGAGTTGGTTCCCGATCCCGCATGTCACTCGATCGTGGGATCCTCACACCGACCCCCCGACCGCACCATCATCGCAGCTCAAAGCCCCGGCAACGCCTGTCACACGTTCGTAGTCACTTGGTCGCCAACCGCAGCAGCGCCCACAGCTGCGCGATCGCGTCGTGGTCGCCCATCGGCCGCACCTCGCGGTCCGGGATGCGGCCCCACAGCCAGCGGTACACCGCCATCGCGTTGCCCGTCACCTCCGCGTCCGCCGACTCCGCCTCCTCCGCTGTGGCGCGCCACGCCCGGGAGGGGTTCGGGCCCGTCCTCGTGAGCCACACCCGACCGCCCACGCGGATCGCCACCGTCGAGTCACGCGTCCCGCGCACCCCCAGCACGTCCAGGCGGTGGCCGAGCCAGAGGGTGAGCACCTCGTCGACACCGTCCTCCGCCACGTCGTCGGGGACCGGGGTGACCTCCAGGCCCGCCGCCGCCTGGACGTCCATCCGGTGCACGGTCACGTCGTGCGCCACGCGCCTCGCCCAGAAGCCGCACGTGCGGTCCTCCGGCCACCACGTCTCGCACGGGTCGTCCGCCGAACGCGCCGACAGCGCCTCCACCAACGGTCCCACGGCCGCGCGCACGTAGTCCGACAACGACTCGCCCGGCAGCGGGTCCTGTTGCCAGGTCATGGGTTGCAGGCCGTCGCGGACCCATTGCGCGGCCATCCGGCACAGGCTGCCGACGTGTCGGACGGTCTCCCCCAGGTTCAGACCCGGGCACGCGGGCACCTGGCGCTCGGGGCGTTGGCCCTCGGCGGACGCGGCCAGCAGCTCCGCTTCGGTGGCGATTACCTCGATCAGCTGGGCGTAGTCGAGAAGTCCCCTGGTCACAGCCTGTCCTCGCGGGTGTGCATGAGCGACTCGACCAGGTCGGCGAACTGCCCGGCTTGCCGGACCAGGTCGTCGGCGCTGCGGGGATCGACCTGCCTGGTGATGCCCGCCAGCACGGCGGCCCGCGCCGGGGAGCAGGACGCGAAGTACGCCGCCCACTCGGCCAGCTCCGGCGCCAGGCCGGGCAGCAGCACCCACACGCTGGTCGGCCTGGCGCGCCCCCGGTGCGGCCGGCCGCGCAGGGCCAGCACGGCCGCCGCGCAGCGCAGCGCGCCCAGGTAGGCCGCGGCGAAGCGGTCGGCGGGCTCGGTGGCGTGTTCGGCTTCGCGCAGGCACTCCCGGGCCTGCGCGAGGAGGCTGACGGCGGACGCCGGGGGCAGCGGGAGCGGGATGGAGGGGAAGTCGGTCGCGGTTGTCATGTGCGGCCTCCTCGCGGCGTCGGGACATCGACGACCGCCGCGGGGAGACGGCGGCACTTGGTGGTGGGGCGCTTCCCCCGCCCCACCACCAAGGCATAGCTCGAACACATGTTCGAGCCGGGTCAGCGTAACCCGGAAACCCGCTACTCCTCAACCCGCCCGCACGTGGTCTCATGAACAGGTGAGCGCACTTGACCACCCCGGTATCCGAAAGGTGGCGGCGGCCCTGGCCGAAGCGGGCCACCACGAGGCCGCCGACGGCATCGTCGTCCTCGCCGACGCCGTCCGCACCGCCGCCGCGGCGGCCGAGGCCGTGGGGGTGCCGGTCGGGGCCATCGCGAACAGCCTGGTGTTCGCCGCGGTCCGGGACGGCGTCGCGAGCCCGCTGCTGGTCCTGACCTCGGGCGCGCACCGCGCGGACACCGACCTGCTGGCCGCGCTCGCCGGCGCCGAGCGGATCGAGCGGGCCAAGCCGGACTTCGTGCGCGAGCACACCGGTCAGGTGATCGGCGGCGTCTCCCCGCTGGGCCACCCCGCCCCGATCCAGACCTTCGTGGACGTGGACCTGGAGCGGTACGACGTGGTGTGGGCCGCCGCCGGGCACCCGCACGCCGTCTTCCCCACCACCTACGCGGGCCTGGTCGAGCTGACCGGCGGCACACCGGCGCGGGTGGCCCGATGACCGCCGCGCCCTCCCAGCGCCTGGTCGAGGTCTCCGCGCGCGAGCTGAACTCCCGGCTGGGCGAGGCCCTGGCGCTCTACGTCAGCGCGATGAACTACCCGCCGGGCACCGCCGAGCAGCGCGCCCCGATGTGGCTCGCGCACATGCTGCGCGACGGCTGGCGGTGCGTGGTGGCGCTGGGCGAGCAGGACGAGCTGATCGGCATCGGCTACGGCTACCGCGGCGCGGTCGGCCAGTGGTGGCACGAGCAGGTGCGGCACGGCCTGACCGCCGTGGCCGGGCCGCGCGCGGTCGAGGAGTGGATGCACGACTACTTCGAGCTGACCGAGTTGCACGTGCTGCCGCGCGCGCAGAGCCGGGGCATCGGCGAGGGCCTGCTGCGCAGCCTGCTGGGCGGCGTGACGACCTCGCGCGTGCTGCTGTCCACGCCCGAGGGCCCGAGCAAGGCGTGGCGGCTGTACCGGCGGCTGGGGTTCGTGGACGTGCTGCGGCACTACCAGTTCACCGGCGACCCGCGCCCGTTCGCCGTGCTGGGCCGGACGCTCCCGCTGGACTAGAACGGCGAGACGAACCCACTGACCTTCAGGCCCGCGCCGTTGGCCAGGTCGCTGATCTTGCGCCACTTGGTGTAGACGACGCGGTCGCTGACGTTGCCCTCGACGGTCCGGATGTGCGTGGCGTGCCGCCCGGTCCGGTCGTAGGCGACCTCGACCACGACGCCGACGTGCGCGAACATCGACGGGTACTCGCCGTAGACGATCACGTCGCCCATCTCGGCCTCGCCGGAGGACAACGGACGCCACTTCCCGTTCTGCTGGCCCCACTTCTGCCAGTAGGTGGCCCAGTGGCCCTGGTCGACGCCGGGCGCGCCGGGCGCGGGCGCCATGGCCGGCTTGTCCTTCACGCCGGCCTTGGTCCACACCCAGTTGACGAAGATGCCGCACCACTCGACGGGACGCCGGATAGCCGGGTCGATCGCCTGGTACTTCAGCGGGTAGCCGTTGGGACCGTCCTCGCGCGCCCCGATCTGGCTGAACGCGTAGTCCACGATCTCCTGCCGCACCCGCCACTGCGCCGGGTCCACGACCTCGTCCTGCGCCAGCGCGGGCGCCGCGCCGAACAGCAGCGCGCCCACCGCGGCGAACCCGGCAGCGGACCGCGCGACTCGTCTCGACATGGCGTCCCCCTGGAAAGTCGGTGCCCCAGCATATGCAACAGGTGCCCCGGTGACACCGCCGTAAAGGCGGTCACCGGGGCACCTTTCATCAACGGTTCACAGCTCGGCCAGGCGCTCCCGCAGCGTGTCCAGGCCCATCGCGCCCATCTCCAGGGCGTCCTTGTGGAACTTCTTGAGGTCGAACGCGTCGCCGTGCCGGCCGCGGGCCTCGTCGCGGGCCGCGAGCCACAGCCGCTCGCCGAGCTTGTACGACGGGGCCTGGCCCGGCCAGCCCAGGTAGCGGTCGATCTCGTCGCGCACGTGGTGCGGGTCGGTGATGGTGCGGGTGAGCATGAACTCCAGGCCCAGCTCCGGCGTCCACCGCTCGCCCTCGTGGAAGCCGGTGCCCTTCGGGATCTCCAGCTCCAGGTGCATGCCGATGTCGATGATCACGCGGGCGGCGCGGAACAGGTGCGCGTCCAGCATGCCGAGCAGGTCGCCGTCGTCCTCCAGGTAGCCCAGCTCGCGCATCAGGCGCTCGGCGTAGAGGGCCCAGCCCTCGCCGTGGCCGGACACCCAGCACAGCAGGCGCTGGAAGTTGTTCAGCTTCTCCGCCTGGTAGACGGCGGTGGCGACCTGGAGGTGGTGGCCCGGGACGCCCTCGTGGTAGACGGTCGTGACCTCGCGCCACGTGGAGAACTCGGTCTTGTCCGCGGGCACCGACCACCACATGCGGCCGGGGCGGGAGAAGTCCGGGGTGGGGCCGGTGTAGTACGCGCCCACGCCGCCGCCGGGCGGCGCGATGCGGCACTCCAGCTTCATCAGCTCGTCGGGCAGCTCGAAGTGCACGTCGCGGACGTCGAGCAGCGCCTTGTCCGACAGCTGCTGCATCCACTGCTGCAAACCGTCCTGGCCGTGCACCAGGTAGCGCGGGTTGGCGTCCAGCGCGGCGGCGGCCTCGGCGAGCGTGGCGCCGGCCTTGATCCGGTTGGCCACCTGCTTCATCTCGGTCTCGATGCGGGTGAACTCGTCCCAGCCCCACTGGTAGGCCTCGGCGAGGTCCAGGCGGGCGCCGGTGAAGTAGCGCGACCACAGGCGGTAGGTGTCCTCACCGACGGCGTCCTTCTTCGGGGCCTTCGGGGCGAGGTCGGAGCGCAGGAACTCGGCGAAGTCGGCGTAGGCCTCGGCGGCGGCCTTCGCGCCCGCTTCCAGGTCGGTGCGCAGGGACGCGTCCACGTCGGCGTTCGCGATGAGGTTCGCGAAGTAGGACTTGCCGTTGCTGCGGCCCGAGTACGTGTCGCACTGCTCGGCGACCCGGGTCACCTGGCGCAGCGCCGCGACCTGGCCGCGGTCGGCGGCGCCGGCCAGGCCCGCGCGCAGGTTCGCGATCGCCTCGGGCATGGCCGCGAGCCGCTTGGCGACGGTGGCCCACTGGTCGGCGTTCTCGGTCGGCATCAGGTCGAAGACCTCGCGCAGGCTCTGCACGGGACCCGCGATGACGTTGAGCTGGCCCTCCCACAGACCGGCCTCGTGGATCTCGACCTCCAGGCCGACGCGCTCCAGGAACACGGCCTTGGCGTCGGCCTCCGACTTGTCGGCGGGCTCGGCGGCGGTGATGGCGGCGAGCGCGCGCTGCGCGAGTTCCCTGCGGGCCGCGTGGCCGTCCGGCGAGTAGTCGGTCAGCTGGTCGTCGTGGCCGGGAGTCCCGATGAACGTCGCCGTCAGCGGGTCCGCCGCGGCGTAGTCGACCACGAACTGGTTGCTGATGCCGTGCACGCCGGCCGGAGAGGTTGCCATGAGCCGCACGTTACCTGCGCGTCGCGTCACCCCGACAGGTAATTAGCCGTCCGAACGACCGGTCTCGGGCGGTCAACTTTTGACCCGGCCGGCAGGATGGCCGGGTGTCCAGGGCCACAGCGCTGCTCGTGCCGGTGTTGCTCCTCGCGGTGTTCTCGCTGACGGGGTGCGTCCGGCTGCACGCCGCGATGGCGCTGTCGCAGGACGACCGCGTCTCCGGCGAGATCGTCGCCGCGACCCCGCCCACCCGCGACAACGACCCCGGCCCCCAGCTGCGGGTCCCGAACGAGCTGGCCAGCCGGGTCACCACCAAGCCGTACGCGGCCGACAACTACACCGGCACCCAGCTGTTCTTCAGCGGCCTGACCTTCGACGAGGTGCGCGCCCTGGCGGCGGCCACCAGCGCGTCGTCCAGCCGGTACCAGCTGAACTTCCGCCGGTCGGGCGACCTGGTGACCATGAGCGGCTCGGTGGACCTGACCCAGGTGCCGCCGGAGCGCGCGGACATCCAGGTCAAGATCAGCTTCCCCGGTGACGTCGTGGAGACCAACGGGCGGGAGGAGGAGTCGTCCACGATCGCCTGGTCGCCCAAGCCGGGGCAGGCCTCGATGCTCCAGGCGACCGTGCGGTACGCGGGCGAGAACTCGCCGTCCTACTTCGGGTGGACGATGCTGCTGGCCGGCCTGACCGGCGGTGCGGCCCTGATCGTGGTCGTGCTGGCGATCGTGGCGCACCGCCGCAGCCAGGTGGCCTGAGCCCTCAGCCGGTCGAGCCGAGGTGGTCGACCACCGCCGTGGTGATGGCCGAGTAGGAGGTCACGGTGCCCTTGGGGACGCCGGCGAACATCGAGTCGGAGACCTTGCGCTCGCCGATCACCTGGCCGGTGGCCGGGTCGAGGATGATCTCCTGGCGCTCCCCGTCCTCCGTGACGCCCAGTGCCACGCCCGTGCGGCCGTCGAGGTCGGCGGCGTCGTCGGTGACGTCCAGGCCCGGCAGGTGGGCCAGCGCGCGCAGCAGGTTCGCCCGGGTCGCGGCGGGCACCAGGCCGGTGCGCAGGGCGTCCGCCACGTAGACCAGGGCCTGCTTGCCGCCGCCGCTGTCCTCGCTCAGCCGCCGGTAGAGCTGCTCGGGGTCGGTCGGCAGGCCGGCCAGGAACTCCGGTTTCGGGAACTGCCAGCCGCCGTGCTCGGGGAGGTTCCCGGAGAACTCGCCGCCCTTCGCGCGCCGCTCCGGCCACGGCGTCTCCTCGACCGCGACGCCGGCGGCGCGGGCTTCGGCTTCGGTGCCCACGACCCACTTGCGGTTGCCGGTCTCGCGGCGGCGCTGGAGCCACTCGCCGGACGGGTCGGCGGGGATCCAGGTCTCGACGAGGTTCTCGTTGAGGAAGGTGAAGCTCCGGGTCTCCGAGCCGATCGTGCGCAGCCACCACGCGTGGGTGGCGACGTAGCGGTACCGGCCGGGTGCGACCACCGGGTCCTGGGCGCGGGCGGCGAGGTCGGCGGCGCCGGTCAGCGCCGCCCGCGCCTGGGCGGTGGCGGTGTTCGCGGAGACCTGCGCCACCACGACCCCGGCGGTCAGCGTGAGGACCACCGCCGCCGCGGCCAACCACCGCCGCACGGGCCGCCGCCGACCCGCGACCCCCTGGCCCGCAACCCCCTTGCCCGCAGCCGGCTTGCCCGAGCCCGGCTCGACCACCGCCAGTCGTGGCCGGTCGAGCGCGCGTGCGGCCGTCACCACGGTCTCCCGCACCTCCGCGAGCCCGCGCCGGTCGGTCTCGACCTCCCGGTACAGCGCGTCGAGCGCCCGGTCGAGTTCGTCGTCGGTCCACACCTCACGCATCGCCGTCCTCCGTCCCCTCGCTCGCGACCGGACCGTGTGACTGCAACCACCGGCGGACCCGGTGCAGCCGGGAGTGGACCGTGCCCACCGGGATGCCCAGCGCCTGGCCCACCTCGCTCGCGCTGAGCCCGCCCCACGACGTGAGCAGCAGCACGTCCCGGTCGCCCGGCTCCAGCGCGGCCAGCGCGCCGGCCAACCGGCGGACCCGCTGCTGCGCGGTCACGCGCTCGGCCGTGCGCGTCTCGGGCGACTCCTGCGCCCGGTCCGCCCCGACCAGCCGCGCGCGGGCCCGCCAGCCCCGGACCTCCTGCCGCACGTGCCGCCGCAGCAGGTTGCTCGCGATGCCGAACAGCCACGGGCGCGCGCCGGCGCGGGCCGGGTCGTAGGTGTGCCGCCGCTGCAACGCGACCAGGAAGGTCTCCGAGACCAGGTCGTCGGCGGCCTGGGCGCCGACCCGGCGGGCCAGGTAGGCGTGCAGCGACTCGGCGTGCTCGTCGAAGAGCAGGCCGAACGCCGACGCCGGGTCGGGGCCCGCGGGGTTCGGGCCGGCCGGGTCCGGGTCGGGCAGGGGCGGGGCGGGCAGGGGCGGGCCGGCCGGGTCCGGGTCGGGCAGGGGCGGGCCGGGTGAGGGCGGGGGTGGCGGGTGCGGGTCGGGCGCTTGCGCGGTCAGTCTCGTCACGCCTCTACTTGCCCGCGGCCCGCCCGACCCTTCACGCCCCGTGCCGGGAACGGCTCAGGTGCGCGCCGGCACCAGGCCCAGCCGCCCGACCACCTCGCGCGTCGCCTTCGAGCGGTTGAACGTGTAGAAGTGCAGCGCCGGCACGCCTTCCGCGAGCAGCCGCTCACCCATCTCCGTCACCAGGTCCACGCCGGCCTTGCGGAACGCCACCGGGTCGTCGGCCAGGTGCTCCAGGCGGGCCGCCACCGACGCCGGCAGGGGCGCGCCGGACAGCTCCACCGACTTCGCCAGCGTGCGCGGCGTCGTCAGCGGCATCAGGCCCGGGATCAGCGGGGTGTCGCAGCCCACCGCCGCGAGCCGGTCGCGCAGCCGCAGGAAGTCGTCCGGGTCCAGGAACAGCTGCGCGATCGCGAAGTCCGCGCCCGCCCGCAGCTTCCGCACCAGGTACTTGGTGTCGGTGTCGAGGTCCGCCGACCTGGGGTGCCCGTACGGGAACGCCGACACACCCACGCAGAAGTCGCCCAGCTCACGGCACAGCCGGACCAGTTCCTCGGCGTAGGTCAGGCCCTCGGGGTGGCGGACCCACTCGCCGTTGGGGTCGCCCTTGGGGTCGCCCCGCACGGCCAGGATGTTGCGCACGCCCACGGCCGCGTACCAGCCGATGACGTTGCGCAGCTCGGCCACGGAGTGGTCCACGGCGGTCAGGTGCGCCATGGTCACCAGGGTCGTCTCCTGGACCACCCGGCCGGTCGTGCGGATCGTCCGGTCGCGGGTGGAGCCGCCCGCGCCGTAGGTGATGGACACGAACGCCGGGTCCAGCGCCTCCAGCTCGCGGATCGCCTTCCACAGCACGCGCTCGTCATCGTTGTCCCGGGGTGGGAAGAACTCCACGGAGAACACGGGGCGGCCCGTGGTGATGCGTTCGACGACCGACGTCATGTCCCCCAGCCTAGAGGTAGGTCCGCTCAGTGGGAGAGCCCTTTCACTGGGTGGAACGAGCCCCCCGGTGGGAGCCGCTCCGACGCGAGAGGTGACGATAGGAGGGTGCCGCCCCACCCGTTGGACCTGGAACTGCCCAAGCACGTCGACGCAGCCCTCGCAGGCTATCTGGCCGACCGCAAGACCCAGGGTGCGCGCACCGAGGAGAACTTCGGGGGCGTGGTCGACGCGCTGGCGGACTTCGTGCTCGGCGGCGGCAAGCGGGTTCGGCCCACCTTCGCGTGGTGGGGCTGGCGCGCGGCGGGCGGCGACCCGGACTCCCCCGCGGCCGGGGCCGTGCTCACGGCGGTCAGCTCGCTGGAGTTGATCCAGGCCTGCGCCCTGATCCACGACGACCTGATGGACGCCTCCGAGACCCGGCGCGGCATGCCGACCGTGCACGTCCGGTTCGCGCGGTGGCACCGCGAGCAGGGCTGGCTCGGCGCGCCCGAACGCTTCGGGCTCGCCGCTTCGGTGTTGATCGGCGACATCGCGCTGGCGTGGGCGGACGACATGCTCTTCGCCGCCGGCCTGCCCACCGACGCGCTCCAGCGGTTGAGCATCCCGTGGCGCGACATGCGCACCGAGATGCTCGCCGGGCAGTACCTCGACGTGCTCACCCAGGCGCGCGGCGACGCCTCGCCGGACGCCGCGCTGCGCATCGACCGGCTCAAGACCGCCGCCTACACCGTCGAACGACCGCTGCACATGGGCGCGGCGATCGGCGGCGGCAGCCCCGAGCTGGTGGACGGCCTGCGCCGCTTCGGCACCGACATCGGCGTGGCGTTCCAGCTGCGCGACGACCTGCTGGGCGTGTTCGGCGACCCGGCGGTGACCGGCAAACCCGCCGGGGACGACCTGCGCGAGGGCAAGCGGACGCTGCTGGTGGCGCTGGGCATGGAGTTCGGCGCGGACGTGCTGCACGACGCCCTGGGCAAGCCGGACCTGGACGTGGCGACCGTGGACGTCGTGCGCGCCAAGCTGGTCGAGGTCGGCGCGGTGGACGCCGTGGAGGAGCGGATCGCCGAGCTGACCGGGTCCGCCCTGGCCGCCCTGGACCGCGCGCCGATCGAGGAACCCGCCGCCCGCGAGCGGCTCGCCCAGCTCGCCGTCAGCGCGACGAAGCGGACCTCGTGACATGAGGACGGTCACCGGCCGCACCGACCACGTCGTCGTGGTGGGCGCGGGCCTGGCGGGCCTCTCGGCCGCCCTGCACCTGCTCGGCGCGGGCCGGCGGGTCACCGTGGTCGAGCGGGACGCGGTGCCCGGCGGCCGGGCCGGGCGGCTGGACCTCGACGGCTTCCGCTTCGACACCGGCCCGACCGTGCTGACCATGCCCGAGCTGGTCGAGGAGGCGCTGGCCGCGGTCGGCGAGTCCCTGGCCGACCGGCTCGACCTGCGGCCCGTGGACCCCGCCTACCGGGCGCGGTTCGCCGACGGCTCGGTGCTGGACGTGCACGCCGACGCCGAGGCGATGGAGGCCGAGGTGCGGCGGTTCGCCGGGCCCGCGCAGGCGCGGGGCTACCGGGCGCTGCGGGCGTGGCTGACCGAGCTGTACCGGGTGCAGCGCGACGCGTTCATCGGCGCGAACTTCGACTCCCCGCTGGACCTGCTCACCCCGCGCCTGGCGGAGCTGGCCGCGCTGCGCGGGTTCGCCCGCCTCGGCCCGCAGGTCGCGCGGTTCCTGACCGATGAACGGCTCCAGCGCATCTTCTCGTTCCAGGCGCTTTATGCGGGCGTGCCGCCACGCAAGGCGCTCGGCGCGTACGGCGTCATCGCGTACATGGACACCATCGCGGGCGTCTACTACCCGCGTGGCGGCATGCGCGCCCTGCCGGACGCGTTGGCCGCCGCCGCCCAGGACGCCGGCGCCGACCTGCGCTACCGCACCAAGGTGGCGTGGCTGGAACGCATCGGCCGCCGCGTCACCGCCGTCCGCACGGCGCAGGGCGAGCGCATCCCGTGCGACGCCGTGGTCCTCACGCCGGACCTGCCGATGTCCTACCGCCTCCTGGGGCACCGCCCGCGCCGGCCGGTGCCGATCACGTGGGCGCCCTCGGCGGTCGTGCTGCACGCGGGCGTGGACCGCACGTGGCCCGAACTGGCGCACCACACGCTGCTGTTCGGCCGGGCCTGGGACCGGACGTTCGACGAGCTGACCCGCCGGGGCAGCCTGATGACCGACCCGTCGCTGCTGGTCACCGCGCCGCCCGGCGGGGGGATGTTCGTCCTGGCGCCCGCGCCGAACCTGCGGCTGGGCCCGATCGACTGGCCACGCGTCGGCCCCGCCTACCGCGACGAACTCGTGCAGACCCTGGAGCAGCGCGGCCTGACCGGGTTCGGCGACGCGATCGAGGTGGAGCGGCTGGTCACCCCGCGCGACTGGGCCGCGCTGGGCCTGGCCGCCGGCACGCCGTTCTCCGCCGCGCACACGTTCGCCCAGACCGGCCCGTTCCGGCCGCGCAACCTCGTGCTGGACAACGCCGTGCTGGCCGGGTGCGGCACGACGCCGGGCGTGGGCGTGCCGCCGGTGCTGATCTCCGGGCGGCTCGCCGCCCAGCGGATCACGGGGTCCGTCGGCGCAGGGTCGCGGCGCCGAGCAGCAAGGCCGCGAGCGCACAGCCCGCGATGACCAGCAGGTTGCGCACCAGCGTCCCGTCCACCTCGGAGGACCGGGTGACCCGGGTCAGCGCGTCGACGGCGTAGGACAGCGGCAGGGCGTCGGAGATCCAGTTCAGCACGGTCGCCATCTCGTCGCGCGGCACGAACAGCCCGCAGAGCAGCACCTGCGGCATCACGATCGCCGGCATGAACTGCACCGCCTGGAACTCCGTCCGGGCGAACGCGCTCGCGAACAGCCCCAGCGCCATGCCCAGCAACGCGTCCAGCACCGCGATGAGCACCAGCAACGCCACCGAGCCCTCGACCTCCAGGCCCAGCCAGGTCAACGAGACCGTCGCCGCCACCGCCACCTGCACGACCGCCACCAGCCCGAACGCCAGCGCGTAGCCCAGCAGCAGGTCCAGCTTGCCGATCGGCAGGGTCATCAGCCGTTCGAGCGTGGCGGTGAGGCGTTCGCGCAGCGTGGTGATCGACGTGACGATGAACATGATCGCGAACGGGAAGACGCCCAGCAGCGCCGGCGCCGCCCGGCTGAACGCCTGCTCCGAGTCGAACACGTACCGCAGCAGCACGAGCAGCACCGACGGCACGAAGACCATCAGCGCGACGGTCCGGTGGTCGTGCCGCAACTGGGTCAGGATGCGGCGGGCCGTGGCCAGGGTGTTCATGCCGTCCCCCGCACCAGCGCCAGGAACGCCTGCTCCAGGTCCCGCGCGCCGGTCCGCTCGCGCAGCCGCGCCGGGGTGTCGTCGGCCAGGAGCCCGCCGTCGCGCATGAGCAGCAGCCGGTCGCAGCGGGCGGCCTCGTCCATGACGTGGCTGGACACCAGCAGGGCGGCGCCGCGGTCGGCCAGGTCGTGGAAGAGGGTCCACAGCTCCTCGCGCAGCACCGGGTCCAGGTCCACGGTCGGCTCGTCCAGCACGATCAGCTCGGGCCGGCCCAGCAACGCGACGGCGAGACTCGCCCGACCGCGCTCACCACCCGAGAGTGTGGCGACCAGTTGGTCGACCTGACCCTTCAGACCCACTTCGTCGACCACGCGGTCCACGTCGGCGGCGGGCGCTTTGAGGATGGACGCGAAGTAGCGCAGGTTCTCGCGCACGGTCAGGTCCGCGTAGACCGACGGGCTCTGCGTGGAGTAGCCGATCCGGTCCCTGAGCGCCGCGCTGCCCGCCGGGTGCCCGAGGACGGTCACCGAACCACCGGCCACGACCTGCACGCCGACCACAGCCCGCAGGACGGTCGTCTTGCCGCACCCGCTCGGCCCCAGCAGCCCGACGACCGTGCCGGCCGGCACCTCGAAGGCGACCCCGCGGACGACTTCCCGCCCGCCCCGCACGACCCGCAAGCCGTCGACGCTGACGGCCACCGAATTGGCCATGCGTTGAATTGTCACCCCGCGAACAACCCTTGGGAAGGGTCACTTACTCCAAGTGGTCACTCGCTCGTGTGACCCGGCCATGCGAAGATCCGTCAGGCTGTTACGTCCGTGTCACGCGTGTCCGCCATTGCGTGCCGACGCGCGCTCGCGTTGTGCAACGATGTTGCCGCGATGGCCGCGACCCCGTCCCTCCCCAGATCGAGCGCCGCACCTGTCGAGCCGGTGCGGTCCGGTGCTACCCAGGCGCCGGATCCCGGTGGCATACCCATCCGGACCATCCTGCTCGGCGTCGCCGGCGTCATGCTGGTCGCGCTGGGCGGCACGGGCGCGGGCGCCATCCTCAAGCGCGATCCCCTGCTCACCGACACCTCGCTGAGCTGGATCCGCTACGGGCACGGGCACGACCTGGCCACCGCCGTCCTCTACCTCGGCCTGGGCATGGTCATCTGGGCCTGGGTCCGGTTGGGCCGCATGGTCCGCAACCGGCACGTGGGCAGCCAGGCCGTGCTGACCGCCGTGGTCGCCTGGACCCTGCCGCTGCTGTTCGCGCCGCCGCTGTTCAGCAAGGACATCTACAGCTACCTGGCCCAGGGCCAGATCGCCCTCAACGGCCTCGACCCCTACCGGGTCGGCCCGGCGGTCCTGCAAAGCCCGCTGTCGGACAACGTGAGCTGGGTGTGGCAGAACACGCCCGCCCCCTACGGCCCGTTGTTCCTGATGCTCGCCATGGGCGTCGTGGGCGTCACCAACGCGTCCGTCATCGGCGGCGTCGTCCTGATGCGCCTGGTGCTCGCCCTCGGCCTGGGGATGCTCGTGTGGGCGCTTCCGGGTCTCGCGCGGCACCTGGGCGGGCGGCCGGCCGTCGCGTTGTGGCTGGCCGCCGCGAACCCGCTGATGCTGGTCCACCTCATCGGCGGCGCGCACAACGACCTGCTGATGGTCGGGCTGCTGGCGGCGGGCTGCCTGTTCGTCCTGGACCGCAAGCACGTGCTGGGCATCGCCCTGGTGACCCTGGCGTTCGCGGTCAAGGCCACCGCCGTGGTCGCGCTGCCGTTCCTGGTGCTGGTGTGGGCGCGGCGGCTGGACGGCACGCGCGCCGCCCGACTCGGCAAGGCCATCGCGGGCGGCCTGGTGACGTTCACCGTGGTCTTCGCGAGCACCACGCTGGTGTCCGGGCTGGACCTGGGCTGGATCCCGGCGCTGAGCTCGTCGTCCACCATCGTCAACTGGCTCTCGCTGCCCAGCGCGGTCGGCGACTTCGCGCACACGGTGGTCAGCGCGTTCGTGCGGGTCGAGCCGGGCTGGTTCATGACCATCGCGCGCGGCCTCGGGTCGCTCCTGCTCGTCTACATCGCGTGGCGGCAGTGGCGGGTGGCCGAGGACGGCGGCCCCGAGGCGGTGCGCCGCGCGGCGATCACCATGCTCGCCGTGGCCCTGCTCTCCCCCGCCACGCTGCCCTGGTACTTCAGCTGGGCGCTGGTGCTGGGCGCGGGCCTGGCGTGGACCACGAAGAGCCTGCAGAAGGTGACGTTCTTCTCCGTCTTCCTGCTCCTGGTGACCTTCCCCAACGGCGACACGGCCCTGTACTCGTGGGGCTACCTCGTGCTGACCGTGGCGGTGTCCGCGCTGGCGTGCGTGACCCTGGTCAAGCCCGACCCGCTCAAGCTGTCCAGCAGGTACACGTGAGCGACCTGCGGGCCGCCTACGCCCGCTGTCGAGCCCTCAACGCCCGCCACGGCCGCACGTTCTACCTGGCCACGCGGTTGCTGCCCCCGTCGCAGCGGCCCGCCGTGCACGCCCTGTACGGCTTCGCGCGGCTCGCCGACGAGATCGTGGACAGCGGCGCCGCGACCGACCCGGCCGCAGACCTGGACGCCCTCGAACGCCTGCTCGCCGACGAGCTGGCGGGCCGCCGCACCGGCCACCCGGTGCTCACCGCGCTGGCCGACACCGCCCGCCGCCACCGCATCGACCCGGTGCTGTTCACCGACTTCCTGGCGTCCATGCGGATGGACCTGCACGTCACCGAGTACGCGTCGTTCGCCGAGCTGGACAGGTACGTCCACGGTTCGGCGGCGGTCATCGGCCTGCAACTGCTGCCGGTCTTCGGCACCGTCGCCCCGCCCGCCCACGCCGAACCGGCCGCCGCCGCCCTGGGCCGGGCGTTCCAGCTGACCAACTTCCTGCGCGACATCGGCGAGGACCTCGACCGCGGCCGGGTCTACCTGCCGATGGACGTGCTGAGCGCCCACGACGTGGACCGGGACCTGCTCGCGTGGTCGCGCCGCACCGGACGCCCCGACCAGCGCATCCGCCGGGCCGTGCGGCACGTCATGGCCGTGACGCTGGCCACCTACCGGGAGGCCGAGGGCGGGATCAAGCTGCTCCAGCCGCCCGCGCGGCCGTGCGTGCGCACGGCGCTGGTGCTCTACCGGGACATCCTGGAACAGATCGCGGCGGCCGACTACAACGTGCTGGACAAGCGCGTCGTCGTGCCCCGCACGAGACGCGCCGCGGTGGCGCTGCCAGGCCTTTTCTCGGCCCTGGCGGCGCGAGCCGGGTCCGGGCGGCTCGCGTGGAACCGCCCGGACGAGAACCGTTGAGTGTCAGAAACCCATGGCCTGGGCGCGGCGCTTGACCTCACGGCCGCGGTCGCCGCGCAACGCCTCGATCGGCGTGCCCGGCAGGGTGTCGTCTTCGGTGAACAGCCAACGCAGGATCTCATCGGTCGAGTAACCGGAGTCGCGCAGCACCGTGATGGTGCCGGGCAGCCCCTTCACCACGCCTCCGGCGGCGAGGAATGCGGCGGGGACGACGAGGACACCGTTGCGGCGCTCGGCGAGCAACTGGCCGTCGCGCAGCAACTGGTGGACACGGTTGATCGGCAAGCCGAGACGCTCGGCGACCTGCGGGAGGTCGAGCACCTCCAGGTCGGGAGCCAGCACATCCGCAGCGGCAGGAATCGCACTCACAGGCGCCACGATGCCACAACGCGAGGAGCAACGCCCTGCGCCAACCGGGTGGTCGCGGTACACCCGCGGGTCGCCTGCCGGACACCCCCTGTTTCGTGCGACTTTGACACGGATCCCACACGCGGGTCGGGATGCTCGCAGCGCACGGCATCGGTCGGTTCCACCCCACCGTACGATCCACGGCTGTGGAAAGGTCGGCGACGAACGTGATCGGCGGGCTGCTAGAGCAGCGCTACCGAGTGGGCGCCCTGGTGGCACGCGGCGGCATGTCCACCGTGTACCGGGGTGTCGACACGCGCCTGGAACGGCCGGTGGCGATCAAGGTCATGGACCCCCAGTTCTCCTCCGACCCGCAGTTCGTGGCGCGGTTCGAGCGCGAGGCGAGGGCGGCGGCCGGGCTGCACCACCCCGGCGTGGTGGCGGTGCACGACCAGGGCGTCGACGAGGACCGCGTGTACCTCGTGATGGAGCTGGTCGAGGGCGGCACGCTGCGCGACCTGCTCAACCAGCGCGGCAAGCTGGACGTCCCGCTGGCCCTCTCGGTGCTGGAGCGCGTCCTCTCCCCCCTGGCCGCGGCCCACCGGGCCGACCTGGTGCACCGGGACGTGAAACCGGAGAACGTCCTCATCGGGCGCGGCGGCGCGGTGAAGGTCGCGGACTTCGGCCTGGTCCGGGCCGTGTCCGCGCCGGGCATCACCAGCGACAACACGACCATCCTGGGCACCGTCGCCTACCTGTCGCCCGAACAGGTGACCAACGGCTCGGCGGACGCCCGCAGCGACGTCTACGCGGCCGGCGTGCTGCTGTACGAGATGTTGACCGGCACGCCGCCGTTCGTGGGCGAGAACGCCATCTCGGTGGCCTACCGCCACGTCAACGACGAGGTGCCGCCCGTGCCCGGGGTGCCCGCCGAGGTGGCGGAGCTGGTCCGCCGGGCGACCCGCAAGGAGCCGTTCCTGCGGCCGGCCGACGCGGAGTCGTTCCTGTCGGAGGTCGAGACGGCGCGGGCCACGCTGGGCATCGCCGCGGTGGACGTGCCGACCGTGGCCCCGGCCCCGCCCGCGTTCCCGGGCGCGTCCGGTGCGCCGGACCCCTCGGCGGAGGCCACGGCCATCGCCCCGCTGAACCCGGCCGCGGAACCGGCGACGGTCCGCGTGCAGCCGGTGGGCGTGGGCGCCACGACGGCCGTCGCGTTCGCCGAACCGACGGTCCCGGTCCGCCGTCCGGAGACGGCCGGTCCCCAGGGCACCATGGCGATGCCACGCGGCCTGCTGGCCGACCCCGCCACCGGCACCCCGCCCGGCGGCACCCCGCCCGTTCCCGGTGGTCCCGGTGGTCCCGGTGGTCCCGGTCGTGCCGGCGGTCCTGGTGGTCCTGGTGGTCCCAAGCCGCGACCCAAGCGCCCGCCGCGCAAGAAGACGCCCGAGCAGATCCAGGAGGAGATGCGGGCGCGCGGCAAGAAGCAGCTGATCACGTGGCTGAGCATCGTGGTCGTGGCGGCGATTGTGATCGGCCTGACGACGTGGTGGCTGTCCATCGGCAAGGTCGCCGCGGTGCCGGACGTGGTCGGCAAGGAGCAGGAGGTCGCCACCTCGATCATCGAGGACGCGGCCCTGAAGACCGCCGTCAGCACGGAGAACAGCAACGACGTGCCCAACGGCCAGGTGCTGCGCACCGACCCGCCGGCGGGGACCGAACTGACCCGGGGCGACCTGGTGAAGGTCGTGGTGTCGCGCGGCAAGCCCGTCGTGCCGCAGGTGACGGCCGGTTCGGAGACCGCGGCGGCGGAGCGGGAGATCGCCTCCGCCGGCCTGAAGTCCCAGCTCAACCCGGCCGACGACGCCTTCAGCGACCGCGTGCCCAAGGGCAAGGTGGTGACGCTCAAGCCCGCGCCCGGCACGCCGGTGGAGATCGGCACGACGGTGACGATCGTGCTGAGCAAGGGCGTCGAGCCCAAGCCCGTGCCGGACGTGAAGGGCAAGACGAAGGACGAGGCCTTCGCCGAGTTGGCGGCGGCGGGTTTCGAGCCGGTGGAGGGGCCGCAGGAGCCGTCCGGCGAGGTGGACGGCGGGCGGGTGGTCCGCACCACCCCGGCGGCCGGGACGACCTTGACCGGCGACAAGCGGGTGACCGTGATCATCGCGGCCGACCGGGGCGTGCTGGTGCCCAACGTCGAGGGCAAGAAGGTCAAGGAAGCCAAGGAAGAGCTGCAGAAGGCCGGCCTGGACGTGGAGATCCAGTTCAACAACCGCGACCGGGCCACGGTGGTGAACCAGTCGATCCGGGGCGGCGAACGCGTGCCGAGGGGCACGAAGATCGTCCTGATCGCCGTTTGACGCACGACGAGCGCCGGGCGGCACTTGGGCTGCCCGGCGCTCGCTCGACTCGGCGGCGGCGCAAGCCCAGCTTGGCGGCGGCACTCGACACGCAGTCCGCGCAAGCCCCGCTCGGCCGGCGGCCGGCTCAGGTGGTCTGAACGCGGAACGCCCCGGCTGGTCCCGAAGGACCGGCCGGGGCGTCTCGGTCGAGCCTCAGCGCGTCAGCTGCGCAGCATCTCCGCCACCAGGAACGCCAGTTCCAGCGACTGCTGCGTGTTCAACCGCGGGTCGCAGGCGGTCTCGTAGCGGCCGGCCAGGTCGATGTCCGAGATCTCCTGCGCGCCGCCCAGGCACTCGGTCACGTCCTCGCCGGTCAGCTCGATGTGGATGCCGCCCGGGTGCGTGCCCAGCCGCCGGTGCACCTCGAAGAAGCCCTGCACCTCGTCCACGATCCGGTCGAAGTGCCGGGTCTTGTACCCGGTGGACGACTCGTGGGTGTTGCCGTGCATCGGGTCGCACTGCCAGATGACCTGGTGGCCCGACGCCGTGACCTTCTCCACGATCGCCGGGAGGACGTCGCGCACCTTGCCGTTGCCCATGCGGCTGATCAGCGTCAACCGGCCCGGCTGGTTGTACGGGTCCAGGCGCTCGACGTACTCGACCGCCATCTCCGGCGTGGTCGTCGGGCCGATCTTCAGGCCGATCGGGTTGGCCAGCAGCTCCGCGAACGCGATGTGCGCGCCGTCGAGCTGGCGGGTGCGCTCGCCGATCCACAGGAAGTGCGACGACAGGTCGTACAGCTTCGGCTGCTCACCGGTGGTGTCCATGCGCAGCAGCGCCCGCTCGTAGTCGAGCAGCAGCGCCTCGTGGGAGGCGAAGATCTCCGTGGTGTGCAGCGACGAGTCGTCCACGCCGCACGCCGACATGAACCGCAGGCCCCGGTCGATCTCGGCGGCCAGCGCCTCGTACCGCTCGCCGGCCGGCGAGGTGCGCACGAAGTCCTTGTTCCACTCGTGCAGCCGGTGCAGGTCGGCCATGCCGGCGCTGGTCATCGCGCGGAGCAGGTTCATCGCCGCGCCCGCGTTGGCGTACGCGCGGATCATCCGCGACGGGTCCGGGATGCGCGCCTCGGGCGTCGTGACCAGCGAGTTCACGATGTCGCCGCGGTAGGACGGCAGGCCCAGCGCGTCGATGTTGGACGAGCGCGGCTTGGCGTACTGGCCCGCGATGCGGCCGATCTTCACCACCGGCAGGCTCGCGCCGTAGGTCAGCACGACGGCCATCTGGAGCAGGGTGCGGACGTTGGCGCGGATGTGCGGCTCGGTGTTGTCCGCGAACGTCTCCGCGCAGTCGCCACCCTGGAGCAGGAACGCCTCGCCGCGCGCGACCTCGGCCAGGTTGTCCCGCAGCCGGTCGATCTCGGCGGGCACGGTGATCGGCGGCACGCTTTCGAGCACCGCGCGCACCCGGCGCACCTGCTCGGCGTCCGGCCACTCGGGCTGCTGCGCCGCGGGGCGGCCCAGGGCGTCGTCCAGTCGCTTGCGAAGCTCGGGCGGAAGCGGCGGCAGCTCGGGAAGCGTGTCCACGGGCACGTCCACAGTCCAGTTCACGTGTTAAGGGTAGGCCGTCCACACTGAGAGACGGGGGCGGGTCGCCCTCGGCATGATGAGCGTCATGCCCGTCACCCCTGCGGATGACCACCTGGTGGACGACGACACGGCGGAGCGCCTCCTGTCGACCGCGACCGAGAACGTCCTGCGCGACCACCCCGTCCACTGGACGCACGTGATCGATTCGGACGCGGGCCTGGTCCCGCAGCGGGTCCTGCACCCGGTGTTCGCGGGGTCGTTCGACTGGCACTCGTGCGTGCACCAGACGTGGTTGATGGTGCGCCTGCTGCGCCTGCGCCCCTCGCTCACCGGCGCCGACCAGGCCCGACACGCGCTGGACACCCTGATCACGCCCGAGGGCTGCCGGACCGAGGCGGACTTCTTCGCCGGGCCGATGGGCGGCTTCTGGGAGCGGCCCTACGGGTGGGCGTGGCTGCTGGTGCTCGACGCCGAGCTGCGCACGTGGGGGGCGGCACCGTGGAGCCTGGAGCCGCTGTCGCGGGTCATCCGCGACCGGTTCCTCGAATGGGTGTCCCACGCGCGGCTGCCCATCCGCGCCGGCACGCACACCAACACCGCCTTCGCGACCGGTCTCGTGCTGGACGCCGCCCGCGCGGTCGGCGACACCGAACTCGCCCGGGCCTGCGCGGAGGCCGCGCTGCGCTGGCACCGCGAGGACCGCGGCTACGGCGGCTTCGAGCCGGACGCGGCGGACTTCCTGTCCCCGGCGCTGACCGAGGCGGACCTGGTACGCCGGGTCCTGCCCGACTTCCCGGCGTGGTTCGAGGCGTTCCTGCCGGACCTCGGGGAGGCGCGCTGGAAGGTGCTGCGCGAACCGGTCCCGGTGGACGACCCGGGCGACCCGTACGGCTCGCACCTGGTCGGGCTCGCCCTGTCCCGGGCGTGGTGCTGGCGGGCCATCGGCGAGGCGCTGCCCGCCGGGCACCGGTACCGGGAGGCGGCGCTGGCGGCGGCCGAGGAGCACCGGGAGGCGGGCCTGCGGTACGTCTTCGGCCACGGGTACTACGCCGAGCACTGGCTCGGCACGTTCGCGGCCTACCTGTCCCTCGGAGCGTTCTGACCCGGAAAGAAGCGGTTCCCGGACGGATCGGCGGTCCGTCCGGGAACCGTTCTCAAGACCGGCTCAGCCGAAGAAGACCTCGGCCTCCGCGTACCGCTCCAGCGGCACCGTCTTCAGCTCCGCCGTCGCCTCGGACAGCTTCACCCGCACGATGTCCGTGCCCTTGAGCGCGACCATGACGCCGAAGTCGCCCTCGGCCACCGCGTCCACCGCGTGCAGGCCGAAGCGGGTGGCCAGGACCCGGTCGTAGGCGGTCGGGATGCCGCCGCGCTGGGTGTGGCCCAGGATGACCGCGCGGGACTCCTTGCCGGTCCGCTCGGCGATCTCCTCCGCCAGCCAGGTGCCGACGCCGCCCAGCCGGACGTGGCCGAACGCGTCCTTCTCGCCGGAGTGCAGCACCTCGGCGCCGCCCTCGGGCACCGCGCCCTCGGCGACGACGATGATCGGGGCGTACTGGCGCTCGAACCGCCGCTCCACCCACTCGACGACCTTCTCGACGCTGAACTCCCGCTCCGGCACCAGGATCACGTTCGCGCCGCCCGCGAGGCCCGAGTGCAGCGCGATCCAGCCCGCGTGCCGGCCCATGACCTCCACGACCAGCGCCCGGTGGTGGGACTCGGCGGTCGTGCGGAGGCGGTCGATGGCCTCGGTGGCGATGTGCACCGCCGTGTCGAAGCCGAAGGTGTAGTCGGTCGCGCCGAGGTCGTTGTCGATGGTCTTCGGCACGCCCACGACGCCGATGCCGTCGTCGGTCAGCCGCTTGGCCACGCCCAGGGTGTCCTCGCCGCCGATCGCGATCAGCGCGTCGACGCCCTGGTCGGCGAGCACCTTGCGGATCTGGTCGACACCACCCTCGATCTTGTACGGGTTGGTGCGCGACGAACCCAGGATGGTGCCGCCCCGGGTCAGGATGTCCTCGACGTCAGCGAGCCCGATCGGCTTGGACAGGCCCTCGACGGGACCCTGCCAGCCGTTGCGGAACCCCACGATCTCCCAGCCGTGGACCTCGATGCCCTTGCGGACGACCGCGCGGATGACCGCGTTCAGCCCGGGACAGTCACCACCGCCGGTGAGCACACCGATGCGCATTTGCTTACCAATCTCTTCGTGGCGTGGGTCACCCAAGACTGACACGACCTGGATCGGTGCAGCAAGGCAGGGTCCACCTAGCGGACGGCGAACCCGCGGCGCAGTCGCTCGGCCTCGATCACCTTCCAGCGGGCGAGGTTGTGGCGGGCGTCGGCGAGGGCGTCGTGGGCGTCGGCGGGCGCCTGCGGCAGGCGGGGCTTGCCGACGTCCTCCCAGCGCTGCCGCAGGTCCCGGGTGAACCGGGGCAGGCAGCGCGGCAGCGCCGGCATCGGGCCCCACAGCTGGGCCAGGGCGACGTGGTCGTAGGCGGCGAACCACGCCCACAGCTCGACGTCGTCCCGGTTGGCCTTGGGGCCGCCGAGGAACTCCAGCAGGTCGCGCCGGATGCGCTCGCGGCTGCGCCACGCCTTGTCCGCGGGCGGCGGCAGCTGGTTGAGCACGTTCGCCCGCACCCACGGCCCGGCCTTGTCCGGGTCGAACTCGGTCGAGACTGCGTAGAACTCGCGGCCTTCCTCGTCGACGACGCCGATGGAGACGAGGTCGATGGTCACCCCGTCTTCGATGAACTCACAGTCGTAGAAGAACCGCACCCGCCAACCTTAGGGGTGCCCGCCGGCGACCATGAGCCCGGCTCGATCAGCCCGCCTTCGCCTCGGGCAGCCGGTCCGCGTCGGGCGCCGGTTGCTCCTTGGCCTTGGCGGCGTAGACGTCCACGTACTCCTGGCCGGACAGCTCCATCAGCGCGTACATGATCTCGTCGGTGATCGAGCGCAGCACGAACCGGTCCGCGGACAGCCCGGCGTAGCGGGAGAAGTCCAGCGGCTTGCCGATCTTGATCCGGATCGGGTAGGGCTTCCACATCTTCGAGCCGATGGGGTTGGCCTTGTCGGTGCCGAACATCGCGACCGGGATGACCGGGGCGCCGGACTCCAGCGCGATCCACGCGACGCCGACCTTGCCCTTGTAGAGGCGGCCGTCGGGCGAGCGGGTGCCCTCGGGGTAGATGCCCAGCAGCTTGCCCTCGCGGACGATGCGCACGCCGGTGTCCAGCGCCGCCTGGGCGGCCGACGCGCTGGACCGGTCGATCGGCACCTGGCCGACGCCGGAGAAGAACCAGCGCTGGAAGGCGCCCTTGAAGCCCTTGCCGGTGAAGTACTCGATCTTGGCGGGGAACGTGACCCGCCGGGAGAGCTTCAGCGGGAGGAAGAACGAGTCGGAGACCGCCAGGTGGTTGGAGGCGAGGATCGCCCCGCCCTCCTTCGGGATGTTCTCGGCGCCCTCGATGATCTTCGGTCGGAAGAACAGGTTCAACAGTGGCCCGAGAAAGATGTGTTTCATCAACCAGTAGAGCACCGCTGGGAGCGCCTCCTCGACGTGCTTCTCTTCCCCGGCGGCCAGCGTACGGATGCGACCGCACCAGGCACAACGAAGACCCGCGTTCAGGCGGTACGGTCGCAAGTCCCACCGGTCGCCGTAATCCGCAACACAACGGGCTCGTGGGACGATGAACCCTGGCAGAGGACGCGCCTGGAGGGGTTGGAACACGCCGATGAACTCCCGACGGGACTCGACGGACGGCCCGGAGGACGTGGACGCCGCGTTCGCCGAGATCGTGGCCGGGCTCGAACGCGAAGGCGTGGGCCGGACGTGGTCCGAGCCCGACGACGACGCGTTCGACGCCGACGAGGCCGAAGCCGAACCCGCGAAGCCCACGCGGCCCGAGGGGCAGCCGGCCGTGGCCACGGCCGACGACGACGAAGAGGACGACGACCCGGACGACCACTTCGTGCCGCCGGAACCCCCTCCGCTGCCCGCTCTGCGCGCCGGCACGATCGCCGCCCTCCTGCTCATGCTGCTCGGCGTGGTCCTCCTGGTCGCACCCGGCCTGTTCGGCCTGACGGCCGGCATCGGCACCCCGCTGGCCCTGGTCGTGCTGTGTTCGGGCGCCGGTTGGCTGGTGCTCCGCATCCGCAACGGCCCTCCGCAGGACTCCGGGTGGGACGACGGGGCGGTCTTGTAAAGCGTTCCCCGGACCCGGCGCGCCGAACCGCGTCAGCGCCTGCCGTTGCGCGTCGAACGGGCAGGTGCCAACTCCCGGGCCAACGTCGCCACCCCGACGATGCCGGCGTCGTCGCCCAGTTGCGCCGTCCGGATTCGGGCAAGTGGCCGATGCCCCGCGCCGGTCACCACCGCCGCGTACCGCTCGCGCGCGTCGTCCAGGAACAGCGGCGCGGACTCCGACACCCCGCCGCCGATCACGACCACCTCGGGGTCGTAGACGTCGGCCACCAGCGCCAGGCCCTCGCCCAGCCACCGCGCCAGGTCGGCCATCGCGCGCTTGGCCAGCGGGTCGCCGTCGCGGGCCGCCGCCGCCACCCGCCGACCGGTCACCGCCCGCGAGTCGCCCAACGCCTCGCGCGCCATCAGCGTCGAGACCCCGGGGTGCCGCGCCAGCAGCTCCACCGCGGTCGTGGTCAGCGCCGTCCCGGAGCAGTACCGCTCCCAGCACCCGTTCTTGCCGCACGGGCAGGGCCGCCCGTCCGGCACCAGCCGCAGGTGGCCCAGCTCCGGCGCGACGCCGTGCGCGCCGCGGAAGACCTCGCCGTCGATCAGCAGCGCGCCGCCGATGCCGGTCCCGATCGCGACCAGCGCCGCGATCCGAGCGCCTCGCGCCGCGCCGAACCGGTGCTCGGCCAGCGCCGCCGCGTTGGCGTCGTGCTCCAGCACCACCGGCAGCCCGACCCGCTGGGCGATCCGGTCCGCCACCGGGGCCTGCCGCCACGCCAGGTGCGGCGCGAACCGCACGGTCCGCCGGTCCGGCGTGACGAACCCGGCCACCGCGAGCCCGACCGCGGCGACCTTGTGCCGGGACGCGACCTCGGCGACCGCGGCCCCGATCGCCTCCTCCAACGCCTCCTCGCCCGACGGCGTGGCGGCCCGCGCGGTGTCCAGCACGTCCCCGTCGCCGTCGACCACCCCGGCCCGCACGCTGGTCCCGCCGACGTCGACGCCGACGGTCAGCAAGGCGACGACTTCCGCACCACGGGGATGCGCTGCACCCGCGGTCCGCTCTCGGCGGGCTGTTCCGGCGGCGTGGGCTCGGGCTCGGCCAACGCCGCCCGCAGCACCGCGATCAACCCGGCCACGTGCTCGGCGGCCTTGGCCGCCAGCTCCGACCGCTCCCCGCGCGCCAACGCCACCGCGTTGCACAGCGGGCACCACCCGCACGTGCCCGGGTCGTGCTCGCCTGCCTCCCCGGACAGCCGGTGCAGCCACGGTTGGGCGCGCTCGGCGGCGGCGTCGAGCAGCAGGCGCAGTTCTTCGGCGAGCTTGGGGTCCATCACCGCATCCAGAGGTCGGGGTCGGGGCGGAACCGCACCGCCAACCCGGTGTCGTCCAGTTCCGCGCCGACCACCACGCACCGCCGCAGCAACGACGGCAGCGCGACCAGCTTGCGCCGCCCGTCCACGGTCACCGCGAGGTCGTCGCCCACGCGCACCAGCTCCAGGTCCGAATCCCCCACCGCCACGGCCAGCCGCAGCTCGTACTCGTCGTCCACGCGCACGACGTCCACCAGCGGCCCCTGCGCCGCCGCGCCCTCCAACGGGTCGCCGTCCCCGTACAGGGCGGCGGCGATCTCCAGCAGCGCCGGCAGCCCGACCGGCTCGCCCGCCCGGTGCTCCACCGTCCGCACGGCGCCGAGGTCGGCCAGCGTCGCCAGCACGGCGTCCTGCTCGGCCCGCCGGGTCCGCAGCCACGTCGCCGCCGCGCCGCGCGCCGCGCCGGGGTGCGGCACGAGCCGGTTGGCCACCACGCCGTCCACCCGGATGCCCTGCAACGCCAACGCGGTCACCGTCCGCCGCGTCTCGGCCGCGACCACCCGCTCGGGCGTGAGCACCAGCCGCACGCTCGTGGCGGGCGAGGTCAGCAGCCCGCGCAGCTGCTCCAGGCTCTCCGCGAGCCGCCCGAGCGCGTCCGCGGTGGCGTCCCAGCGCTCGACCGACGTGCTGCCCGCCAGGCCCGCCAGCAGCCCGCGCACCACGCGCCGGTGCGTCGGGAACAGCCGTTCCAGGTAGGACCCGAGCGCCTCGGGCAACGCCAGCAGCCGCAGCGTCTCGGCGGTCGGCCCGCAGTCCACGACCACGACGTCCCACGGCCCCGTCGCGGCCAGCCGCCGCACCTCGGCCAGCGCCAGCAGCTCCTCCACGCCCGGCAGGACGGTCAGCTCCTCGGCGGCCAGCTCGTCCACGCCCGCGCCCGCGAGCACCGTGCGCAGGTGCCCGCGCAGCTCGCGCCACGCGTCGTCGACCAGCGCCCGGGGGTCGATCTGGGCGGCGTGCAGCCCGCCGTCCACCTCGGCGACCGCGCCGCCCAGCGGCACGCCGAACGCGTCGCCCAGCGAGTGGGCCGGGTCGGTGGACACGACCAGCGCCTTGCGCCCGCCGGCGGCCAGCGCGGCGGCGGTAGCGGCGGCCAGGGTCGTCTTGCCGACCCCGCCCTTACCGGTGAACAGCAGCAGGCGTGCGCTCATCCAGCGTTTTCCACCCGGCGCTTGAGCTCCTTCAACGCGGTGTCCATGATCATCTTCTCCGCCTTGCGGCGGAACAGCCCGATCATCGGCACGACCAGCTGCACCGACAGCGTGTAGGTGACCTCGGTCGAGCCGCCGCGCGGCGTGAAGGCGTAGCTGCCCTCCTGCGACTTCTGCATCTGCCCCTTGACCAGGTGCCACGAGACCCGCTGCTCGGACCACTGGTCGTAGGCCAGCACGTACTCGTCCTTGATCGGCCCCTGGTCGATGTTGAACTTGACCTGCGCCGCGTACCCGTCCGCCCCGGTCTCCAGCACCTCGGTGCGCTTCACGCCGTTGGCCCACTCGGGGTAGGCGGCGAAGTCGGCGATCACCGCGACGATCTTCGCGGGATCAGCGTCGATCACGATGGACTGGGTGGACTCGTCGGCCATGCTGGGCAGGCTACCCGGAAGCTCTGCTCACCATCGCAACACGTGGGGCGTGCCGCTTCGCTGGAAATGACCGACGTTCACGCACTCCGTCCACCCCACCCGGACCCGCTTCGCCATCGGCTGGTGGACGTGCCCGAACACCGACCACCGCGGCCCGGTCTCGCGGATCAGCCCCAGCAGCGCGACCGACCCCAGCTCGGGCCGCCGCGCCACCACGTCGTAGGTCAGCTCGGCCACCGCCGGCGGCACGTGCGTGCACAGCACGTCCACCTCGCCCAGCCCGGCCAGCGCCGCCCCGAACTCGTCGTCCGTGCGCAGGTACGGGTACCAGGGAGCGCCCGGCCGCCGCACGTAGCCGGGCGACATGATCGCCCCGCCGGCGAACCCGAACCGCAGCCCGCCGATCTCCACCGACTCGCCGTCGAGCACGTGCACGCCCTCGCGCGCGAACGACGGCCACAGGTCGGGGCTGTCGACGTTGCCCGGCGTGGCGTAGGTCGGGGCGCTCATCGCCGCGAACAGCTCGGTGTACTGCTCCAGCACGGCCTCGCGGACGACGGACTCCGCGTCGTCCAGGCTGTCCCACAGCGACCGCATGTACCGGACGGTCTCCACGCCCATCCGGCCGCGCCGCAGCCGCGCGAACACCTCGACCTTCTCCGGCCCGAACACCCGGCCGAGGATGCCCTTGCCGTGGTCGTAGTAGTCGACGAAGTCGACCAGGTCCCCCAGGACCACCAGCGCGTCCGCGCCGTCGCCCGCCCGGGCGAGGGCCTCGGCGTTGCCGTGGACGTCCGAGACGACATGTACCCGCACAACCACCGAATTTACGGCAGCGCCGGCGCCACCCCGGGCGGCCGGCCGCCTTCCAGGGCCAGCTTGAGGCCCAGCGAGACCTCCTTGGCGGCCAACTGGCGGCGGCGCACCTCCTGCCGGACCCGCTTGGGCGACGCCTCGCCGCGGAGGTCGGCACGCAGGAAGTAGTGCAGGAGCGTCCCGTCGAGCACCGGCTCCAACCACACCTCCATCGTTCCGACCAACGCCCCCGCCACCGTCCAGCGCAGTCCCTGGATGCCCCGATCGAGGTAAACGTCCAGAATGAGGTCGGGCCAGTACCGCGCCCAGTCGGAGGGGTCGGCGAAGGCCCCCACGACCACCTCGGGAGGCACTGCGAGGAACGTCTCGTCCACCACGTCAACGCTCGGCACGGGTGGGAAGAGTGCCACGACACGGTCACGGAACAGTCCGCCGGCCTGTTTATCGCCGGAATCACACGCTAAGTTGCCTCACCGGTAACAAACAACCGTCCGGAGGTTGACGTGCGCGAGTTCAGCGTCCCGGCCACAGCGACCGTGGCCGCCGAGGAGAACCTCACCGACATGGTGTGGGCCAACGCGGAGCGCTTCGGCAACGCCGTCAGTTTCCGCCGCCGCGTCGACGGGACCTGGGTGGACGTGACCGCCCGCGACTTCGCCGCCCAGGTGCTGGCGGTCGCGAAGGGCCTGATCGCGGCGGGCCTCCAGCCCGGCGAGCGGGTGGGTCTGATGTCGAAGACCCGCTACGAGTGGACCCTGCTCGACTTCGCCATCTGGCAGGCGGGCGGCGTGACCGTGCCGATCTACGAGACCTCCTCGGCCGAGCAGGTCGAGTGGATCCTGTCCGACTCCGCGGCCAAGGCCGTGATCGTGGAGACCCCGGCGCACCGCGCGACCGTCGACTCCGTCGTCGCGGGCCTGCCCGAGGTGCGCAACGTGTGGACCGTCGACGGCCCGAACGCGGACTCGGCGGGCGCGATCGACGAGCTGACCGGCCTGGGCGCGTCGGTGACCGACGACGACGCCCGCGCGCGGCGCAAGGAGGTCGGCGCGGACGACACGGCGACGATCGTCTACACCTCCGGCACCACCGGCAAGCCCAAGGGCTGCGAGCTGACCCACCGCAACCTGCTGTCCGAGGTGCGCGCCGACATCGCGGCGTTCCCGCAGCTCATGCAGGCCGGCAGCTCCCTGCTGGTGTTCCTGCCGCTGGCGCACATCCTGGCCCGCGCGATCGCCCTGTGCGGCGTCTACACGCGCGTGACGCTGGGCCACACCGCGGACGTGAAGAACCTGGTCGAGGACCTCCAGTCGTTCCGGCCGACCTTCGTGGTGGCCGTGCCGCGCGTGTTCGAGAAGGTCTACAACGGCGCGAAGCAGAAGGCGCACGCGGCCGGCAAGGGCAAGATCTTCGACGCCGCCGAGGCGACCGCCGTCGCCTACAGCCAGGCGCAGTCGGGCGGCGGCGCGGGCCTGGGCCTGAAGGTCAAGCACGCGCTGTTCTCCAAGCTCGTCTACTCCAAGCTCCAGGCGGCGCTGGGCGGCCGGTGCATCGCGGCGGTGTCCGGCGGCGCGCCGCTGGGCGAGCGGCTGGCGCACTTCTTCCGCGGCGTCGGCGTGCCGGTGCTGGAGGGCTACGGCCTGACCGAGACCAGCGCGGCGGCGTGCGTGAACACCGAGACGGCGTTCCGGGTGGGCACGGTCGGCCGGCCGGTCGCCGGCACGTCGGTGCGCATCGGCGAGGACGGCGAGATCCTGATCAAGGGCGAGATCGTGTTCCGGTCCTACTGGAACAACGAGACCGCGACCGCGGAGGCCCTGGAGGACGGCTGGTTCCACACCGGCGACCTGGGCGAGCTGGACGACGAGGGCTACCTGAAGATCACCGGCCGGAAGAAGGAGATCATCGTCACGGCCGGCGGCAAGAACGTCTCCCCCGCCGTGCTGGAGGACCGCCTCCGGGCGCACCCGCTGATCAGCCAGTGCATGGTCGTCGGCGACGCGCAGCCGTTCATCGGCGCGCTGATCACCATCGACCCGGAGTTCTTCCCGGCGTGGAAGGAGCAGAACGGCAAGCCGGCGTCGGCCACGGTCGCGGACCTGATCGACGACGAGACGCTGCGCGGGACGATCCAGGCCGCGGTGGACGAGGCCAACCAGGCGGTGTCCAAGGCGGAGGCGATCAAGAAGTTCCGCATCCTGCCGGTGGACTTCACCGAGGCCGGCGGCGAGATGACGCCGAGCCTGAAGCTGCGCCGCGCGGTCGTCGCCAGCACGTACAAGCAGGACATCGAAGCGATCTACTCGGCCTGACCGGCCCACCGGTCCCGTCGACTGCACGAGGTGGGCGGGACCGTGGTCGGGAGTTGTGCCAATTGAGACTGTGGCGGTGTGATCGGCGCTACAGTGGCCCGGGAACAGACGAGTGGCCCGCACCGAGCCCGGTGCGGGCCACTCGACCCCCAGTGTTCGTTATCCGCTGGCGCGGATTCGAGAAGTTCTGTTGTCCCGGTCCCCCAACCGGGACGTGCTCAAGACTGCCGGAGCGCGCTGTCGTTTCGCTGACGCGGCGATGACTCGTGCCGTCAGCGGCCACGCGCGGAGGGCGGGGAACGGACGGGATGGCTGTCGGGTCTGGTCCGTGGTTCGGGCTGCTCGGCCCCCTCGACGTGCGCATCGGCGATCGACCCGTGCCGGTGCGCGCCGGCAAGCACCGGGCGTTGCTCGCGGCGTTGTCGCTGCGTGCGGGTCGGGTCGTGGGCGTCGCGGAGCTGGTCGGGTTCCTGTGGGGCGACGACCCGCCGGCCCGGACCCGGGGCACCCTCCAGACCTACGTCATGCGCCTGCGGCAACTGCTGGGGGACGCTTCGCTCATCCGCACGACCGCCGACGGCTACCGCCTGGTGGTGCCGCCGGAGCGGGTCGACGTGCACCGGTTCACCACCGCGGCCGACCTCGCGCGCCGCGCGGCGCTGGCCGGTGAGGCCGCCCGCGCCGCCGACCTCTACGCCGACGCGCTCGCCCTGTGGCGCGGGCCGGCGCTGGTCGACGTGCCCTCCGAGGCGCTGCGCCGCGACGAGGCGACCCGGCTCGCCGAGCGGCTGCTGACCGTCCACGAAGGTCGCAACGACGTCGAACTGGCGCTGGGCCACCACGAGCGCCTGGTGCCGGCCCTGCGCGCGCTGACCGCGGACCACCCGCACCGCGACCGGTTCCGGGCGCAGCTGATGACCGCGCTCTACCGGTGCAGCCGGCAGGCCGAGGCGCTGGAGGCGTTCCGGCAGGCCCCCAACCCCGGTCCCGAGCTGCGCGCGCTGCACCGGGCGATCCTGGTCGGCGACCCGGCGCTGGCCGCCCCGAGCACGCCGGCCGACCCGGACGTGCCCGACCAGCTGCCGCCGGACGTGCCGGACTTCGCCGGCCGCGCCGACGCCGTCGCCCGCGTCACCGACCTGATCGCCCCGACCGGCACGGCGGTGCCCGTGGTGGCGGTGACCGGTCCGGCGGGCGTCGGCAAGACCGCGCTGGCGGTGCACGTGGCGCACCGGCTGCGCGACCGGTTCCCCGACGGGCGGCTGTACGCGGACCTGCGCGGGTCCGGCCGGGGACCGGCGACGGCGGACGTGCTGACCCGGTTCCTGCGCGCCCTGGGCGTGCCGCCCGAGCAGATCCCGGTGGACCCCGACGAGCAGGGCACCCTGTTCCGCACGCTGCTGGCCGGCCGCCGGGTGCTGCTGGTCCTCGACGACGCCGCCGCCCCCGACCGGGTCCGCCCGTTGCTGCCCGGCACGGCCGACTGCCCGGTGCTGGTGACCAGCCGCGACGACCTGCGCGGCCTGATCGCCGTGGACGGCGCCCGCCGCGTGGCCCTCGACGTGATGTCCCCGCAGGACTCCCTGGAACTGCTCGGCGACACGGGCCCGGCCGCGCGCGAGCTGGCCGAGCGCTGCGGCGGCCTGCCGCTGACCCTGCGCGTGGCGGCGGCGGCCGGTCCCGCGCCCCGGTTCCTGGCCCGCCTGGGCGACCGCGACCCGGTCGAGGCCGCCCTGGACGCCCTGCCCGCCGCCGCGCGCCGGCTGTTCGGGCTGCTCGCCGTCGTCCCCGGCCCGGACACCACCGCCGAGGCCGTCGCGAACGCCGCCGACCTCCCGGTGGACGCCGCCGCCACCCTGCTCAACCAGCTCGCCGCCGCCCGCCTGGTCCAGGCCCACGCCGGCCGGTACCGCCGCCACGAGGCCCTGACCGGCCACCCGCTCCCGGCCGAGGACGTCCGAGCGGCCCGTGAACGCCTGCTCCGGTTCTACGTGCGGGCGGTCGACCACTGCGCCGAACTGCTCTACCCGGACCTCATGCGCCTCCCGCCGGCCGACGACACCCCGGTCCACCTGCCCCGCATCGAGACCGCCGCCCAGGCGAGGACGTGGCTGGACGCGGAACGCGCGAACCTGACCGCCGCCATCCGCTCCGCCGCCGAACAGGGCCCCGCGGACGTCTCCTGGCGCCTGGCCGACGGCCTGCGCGGCTACCTGTGGATCGGCAAGCACGTCACGGAGTGGCTCACCGCCGCCCGCTACGGCCTGGACGCGGCCTCCGCCCACCACGACCGGGCGGGCCAGGCCGCGATGCACCAGAACCTGGGCACCCTGCACTGGCGCCTGGGCGACTTCCCCACCTCGATCGCCCACTACACGCGGGCGGTGGAGCTGCACCGGGCGGCGGGCGACCCGATCTCGGAAGCGGGCGTGCGCGGCAACCTCGGTCTGGTGCGACTGGACGCCGGCGACCTGGCGGGCGCCCGCAACGACCTGGAGACGTGCCTGGCCCTGACCCGCGAGGCCGGCTGCCCGAAGAGCGAGGCGGCGGTCCTGACCGGCCTGGGCGTGCTCGCGATCGACACGGGCGAACTGGCCGAGGCGGAGGACCTGCTGACCGAGGCCCTGGCCATCAGCACCGAACGCGGCCACCAGGCGTGCCGGATCTCGTCCGAGACCCTGCTCGGCCTGACGCACCGACTGCGCGGGAACCTCGACCAGGCCCTGTCCCACCTGGACGAGGCCCTGCGCCTGAGCACCGAGGCGGGCTTCCGCGAAGCGACCGCCCGAGCCCTGGAGAACCAGGCCGCGGTCCACCTGGACCTGGGCGCACCCGACACCGCCCTGACCCTGGCCAACCGCGCCCTCGCCGAACTGGCCGAAGACGGCGACCAGCGCACGACCACGAACGTCCTGGTCGTCCTGGGCGCGATCAGCCGGGCCAAGCACGACCTGCGCACCGCGGACGAGCAGTACCAACAGGCCCTGACCAAGGCCCGCCACATCGGCTACCGCTTCGGCGAGGCCAACGCCCTGGTCGGCCTGGCCGGCGTCCGACGCCTGCGCGGCGAACCCGTGGAAGCCAAGGCCCTGGCAACCCGAGCGGTAGCCCTGGCCACCACCCACGGCCTGAAACTCATCGAGGCAGCCGCCCGAACCGAACTGGCAACCACCCTCCTAACCCTGACCACCCACCCCTGACCGAGCCGCGGTAAGCACTTCAAAGGGCTGCCAAGCACAGGAAGGGCCTCGGTTCGTTCCCCGTACGGCCTGGGCGCAGCCCAACCGCGCTTGGGTCTTGTTTGCAACCACGCTTCACCGGTTGCAAACAAGACCCAAGGGTGGTTGCCTCCGGCAGGCCGTACGGGGAACGAACCGACGCCCTTCCACCCCCCGGGGGCCTGCCGCGCGGCGAGCGCCGCTTTTCAGCTCTTAGCTCTTCGCTCTTAGCTCTCCGCTCTTCACTCTTCGCTCTTGATCTTGAACGCGCGCCAAACGCGTCAGCCGCCGATCAGGCCCGCCAACCGGGAGGCGAGGTCGTCCCAACGCCATTCCCGGGTCACCCACTCCCGCCCCGCCTCACCCATCTTCGCGGCCAACGACCGATCAGCCAGCAACCGCCCCACCTCAGCAGCCACCACGGACACCGCCCGCCCGTCGACCACAGCCCCGGTAACCCCGTCGCGCACGGTCTCCGGCGCCCCACCCGACTGCCCCGCCACCACGGGCAACCCGGTCGCCGACGCCTCCAGGTAGACGATCCCCAACCCCTCGACGTCCAACCCGCGCCCCCGAGTCCGGCAAGGCATGGCGAAGACGTCACCGGCGTTGTAGTGCGCCGGCAGTTCGGCCCACGGCACCGACCCCGTGAACACCACGTGCTCCTCGACCCCGACCGAACTCGCCAAGCGCTCCAACGACTTCCGGTACGGCCCGCCGCCCACCAGCAGCAGCGCCGCGTCCGGAGCGAGCCGCCGGATCTCGGGCAGTGCCCGGACCAGCACGTCCTGCCCCTTGCGCGGCACCAGGCGGGACACGCACACGACCACCGGCCGGTCGCCCAACCCGTAACGGGCGCGGATCTCCAACCGGGCCACGGGGTCCGGGGCGAACACCGACGTGTCCACACCGGACGGCAGGTGTTCCAGCGCCGCCATCGGGCCGAACGCCGCCGCGAAGCGGGACCTGGTGTAGCGGCTGACGAAGGTGACCACGTCCACCGAGGAACCGATGGCGCGCAACGACTGCCGCGCGGCCGGCAGCATCGACCAGCCCACCTCGTGGCCGTGCGTGGACGCCACGACCCGCGCCGCGCCCGCCTTGCGCAGCCACGGCGTCAGCAGCGCCAACGGCGCCGCCGCGCCGAACCACACCGCCTCGCACCGCTCCGCGCGCATGATGTCCGACGCCCGCTTGAGCACGTCCGGGGTGGGCAGCATCAGGGTCCCGGGGTGGCGCACCACGGGGAACGGTTGGGCCGCGTCGAACTCCGGGTGGGAACCGGACGGCGACTCCCACGACGGCGCGTACACCACCAGGTCCGGCAGGCGGGTGGCCAGGGCGTGCAGGTAGGCCTGGATGCCTCCGGGCCGGGGCGGGAAGTCATTGGTCACCAGCAGGGTCCGACGCACCCGCCCCAGGTTACGGGAAGGCCGCGCGCAGGAACGCCTGCCAGCCCCGCACCAGGCCCGCCACGTCCTCGCCGGTGGCCTCCAGCACCAGGGCGTCCAGGCGTTCCGGCGACACCCGGCCCGCGCCGGCCACGCGGCGGTGCAGCTCGACCAGGCCCGGCTCGCCCAACCGCTGCGCCAGGTACAGGTTCAGCGACCACGACTGCTGGTAGGCCAGTTCCATGCCCGGCCCCCGGAAGTCCGCGTCGGCGGGCAGCCGGGTCGGCAGCTCCCGCTGCACCAGGGCGGCCAGCGCCGGTGCGGCCTTGCGCGGCGGCACGTCGCTGCCCCGGTAGCCCACGTAGTCCGCGAAACCCTCCAACAGCCACATGGGCGCGCCGTCCACGGTCTCGCCGCGCGCGGCCACGTGCGTGATCTCGTGCCGCAGCAACACCCGCAGCGCCAACGGGGACAGCACGCTCGCGCCCGTCGGGTTCAGCACGACCCGCTGGCCCTGCGCGGTGTGCGTCTGGGCGTCCACCCGGTCGGCCACCGCCACCCCGGCGATGGACCCGTCGGCGAACCCCGGCCCGACCAGGGCGCGCATCTCCTCGACGTCCCCCGGGATCAGCACGGCCACCTGCCGCGACCACGCCGGGCCCCACACCTGCGTCACCGTGTCCACGGCGGTGTCCAGCTCGGCCAGCACCCGCGCGGCCAGCGGCTCGCCGCCGGGGTGGCTCAGCACGAACCCGCCGGTGCCGGTGAGCACGTGGCACGGCCCGAATTCCCACGGACCGCGCCAGGTGCGCTTGCCCAGCGGCTCCAGGGCGGTGTCGGAGTGCAGGAACCACCGGTCCCCGCGCCGGGTGAACAGGTAGGCCATCGGCTGCGTGCTGGGCACGACGTCCACGCCGCGCAGCCGGTAGGCCAGCCGCACGTCCGGCGCCCACACCTGGTCGGCGGCGGGCGGGGTGATGCCGGCCAGGTTCGTCTCGCCCTCCAGCCGGTACTCCCACTCCCCCAGCGGCACGGCGGCGAGGTTGCGGAACAGCTCCCGCTGCCGGCGCGCGAAGTCGGGGTCGGCCTCCGGGTCGAGGTCGGCGGCGAACGCGGCTTCGTCCCGCTCCAGCACGGCCCGCGCCCGCCGCTCCAGCAGGTCGCGGACGGCCTGCTCACGCGGGTCGGCGACAGCAACCGGCGGCGCGGGCGTCTCCGCCGGGGTCACGGCCAGCCCGAGCCCGGTCAGGAAGGTCATCGCCACCGCGATGGCCAACAGCACCCGAAAGCGCCCCACTGTGTGCATAGCGCCGCCTCCGGCGTCGCGGCGAGGCCGCCTGGAAGTCGGCCCATCGCGGTGCCTTTCCCGCCGATTGGAAGAGCTGATCGGTGGGAAAGGCACCGCGACAAGCCGACGCGGCCTCGCCTGTCAGCCCGCGATGCGGCGCATGGCGTAGATCGAGCCCGGGTCCTCCAGGTTCACGATCTTCACCGGCACGCCGTCGGTGGACGCGTGCACCACGCGGGCGTTGTCCACCGCCATGGCGACGTGGTTGCCGCCGTTGTAGACGATCAGGTCGCCCGCGGTGACCTCGCCGCGGCTCACCGGACGGCCGGCGCCCGCCTGGCCGTTGGAGGTGCGCGGGATCGTCACGCCCGCCGACGCGTACGCCTTGGACGTCAGGCCCGAGCAGTCCCACAGGTCCGGGCCGGTCGCGCCGTAGCGGTACATGTCGCCGCGCTGCTCCAGCGCGAACGCCAGCGCCTGACCGGCCGCGCCCGCGGGCACGGCGATGTTGGACATGTCGCCGGGGTTGCGCAGCACGCCCTTCTCCTGGGCGGTCAAGCGGTTGAGCTGGGCCTTGACCTCGGTGATCTGGCCCTCCAGCGCCTCCTGGCGCTTCTTGACGTCCTCGGCGATCTTCGCGGCCTCGTCGGTCGCGTGCTGCGCCTTGGCCTGCGCGTCGGCGGCGCTGGAGCGCGCCTGCTCGGCCGCCTGCACCGCGCCGGACAGCTTGCCCAGGGCCTCGTTGTTGTCCGCCGCCAGCACGCCCAGCGCCGACATGCGGTTGAGGAAGTCCTGCTGCGAGTCGCTGACCAGCAACGCCGAGAGCTGGTTGAACCGCGCGCCCTCGAACGACGCCTCGGTCAGCTTGTCGACCTGGACGCGGAAGGCCTCCTCGTCCTTGCGGGCCTGGTCACCGGCCGCGGCGGCCTGCGCGAGCTGCGCGTTGGCCTGGTCGAGGGCGGCCTGGTTCTTCTCGCGCGTCTCCTCGGCCCGCAGCAGCTCCTCGTTGAGCTTGGTGGCCTCCTCGGCCAGCTCGTTGTACTTCTTCAGCGCGTCGGAAGCCGTGTTCGGCTGCGCACCGGCGGGAACGGGTGCCGTGAGGCCCACCGCAGCGGCGGCCACCGCCGTGGCCGCGATCGCCCCGCGCACACCGCGCTTGAGTCGTTGCGACGCCACAGTCGCGTGTCACTCCTAACGGGTCTTCAACCGCCTACCGGACGGGCGCGCGCACGCGCGGCTACCCGACAGTCCCGAACTCGCTTGGACCGGCTCGGCACCCCGACAGGCCGATTCGGCGGTGAACTCGCGTCGCCGGCCAGGCTGGACGGCTGCCCGCCGCGAGATCTCGGCCAGGTTACGAAAGGTGAGGCCCCACGTCCAGCCACGGGGTCCGGAAAACCGTTCCCCTTGACCGATTTCCCCGAACGGCCCACCGTTGACCTCGGGGTGTGACCGCCCGTGGTGTGAAAAACACGACGCGTGTCACACCCGGCCCAACCGGGCCAGCAGCACCGCCGAGGGCACGGGGTGCGCGCCCCGCCGCCGGACGGAGTCCGCCACCGCCCGGTCGGAGGTCACCACGACCACCGGACGGCCCTCCGGCTCGGCCGTCACCAGCGCGCGGATCACGTCGTCGGCCAGCACGCCGGGGTCGCTGAACAGCACCCGCACCCCGCGCGGCGCGCTGGTCGGCACGGCCACCACGCCCGCGCCGTCGAACACCAGCGTCACCTCGGCCCCGGTGCGCGCGGCCAGGACGGCGAGCTGGTGCACCAGCCGGTCGCGCTGGTCGGACAGCGACAGCTCCGGGTAGCCGGTCTTGGTGACGTTGTAGCCGTCCACGATCAGGTGCACGGCGGGCAGCGCCAGCAGCCGGTCCAGCGCCGCCGGGTCCTCCACCCGGCCCACCGCGCCCTGCGCCGCGCTCGCGCCCCGCACCAGGTCCGCCGGGCGCGGCCCCGCGCCGCCCAGCGCCAGTTCCCGGCGCAGGCCGTTGACCGCGCCGTCGAGGGTGTCCACCAGCAGCGCCAGCCGGACCTCGTCGGCCTGGCGGGCCTCCTTGGCGGACTGGCGGGCCACCTCGGCGTCGGCCTCGGCCCGCTGCGCCTTGGCCCGCTCGGTCTCGGCGCGCTCGCGTTCGCGGTCCCGTTCCGCGGCCAGCCTGCGCACCTCGTCCTCCGCCGCCGCGCGCACCCGTTCGGCCTGGGCCTTGGCCGCCTCGGCGGCGTCCTTGGCCTCGCGCAGCCGCACGCCCTGCTCGCGCAGGCGCTTGCGCAGCCGTTCCAGCTCGACGTCGGCCTCCTCGCGGATCTTGTCCGCGATCCCGGTCGACTCGGCGCGCTCGGCCTTGAGCCGCTCCAGCTCCTGCTCCAGCCGTTCGGCGCGCTGCACGGCGGTGTCGCGCTCGGTCCGCAGGTGCGCCTCGGTGGCGCGGCGGGTGACCAGCTCGACGTAGTGCGGCGCGACCTCCTCGTTCTGCAGGATCGCCGCCGCGCCCGCCGCGACCGGGTCCGGCGCGGTGGTCTCCAGCGCGGCCGGCCGGTTGCGCTGCAACCACTCCACGACGGCGGCGCGGAAGGTCGACGAGTTCTTCAGCCCGCTGAGCAGCACCGCCGCCCCCAACCGGGCCCGCTTGGTCGGCGCGAACCGCGCGACCGCCCGCAGCTGCTGCGGCACGTCGACCTTCGCCAGGTCGCCGAGCGCGTCGGCGCTGAGCTCCGCCAGCCGGGCGCGCAACGGCTCCGGCAGCACCCCCCAGTCCACAGTGGACTCGACGGGCGCGTCCGGCTCTCCGGTCTCCCCGGTGACGGGCTCGTCGGCGGGCGCTATCGGGTCTTGCACCCGTACAGGGTATGGCCCCGCCCGACCACGCACCGACCGCGTCTCACCTGCGACTCCGCCGAGTGGTCATTTTCTGTCGGTCCCCACCGCTAGGGTGCCTTCCGATGACCACCACGGCCCCGTCCCAGCTCTCGTTCGACGAGTTGGGCACCCCGTTGCGCGACACCACCTTCGTGGTGTTCGACCTGGAGACCACGGGGGGCAGCAACACCGAGGACGCCGTCACCGAGATCGGCGCGGTGAAGGTGCGGGGTGGCGAAGTGCTCGGCACCTTCTCCACCCTGGTCGATCCCGAACGTGGTATCCCGCCGCAGGTCGTGGCCCTGACCGGGATCACCCAGATCATGGTCACCGGCGCGCCGCGCCTCGCGGCCGTGCTGCCCGCGTTCCTGGAGTTCGCCGCCGGCGCGGTGCTGGTCGCCCACAACTCCGGCTTCGACGTCGGGTTCATCAAGGCCGCCTGCGAGCGGCACGGGTACCGGTGGCCGAAGCCGACCGTGGTCTGCACGGTGAAGCTCGCCCGGCGGGTGCTGTCCCGCGACGAGGCCCCGAGCTGCCGGCTCTCCGCGCTGGCCCAGCTGTTCAACGTCTCGACGATCCCCAACCACCGGGCGCTGACCGACGCCCAGGCCACCGTCGAGGTGTTGCACCACCTGCTGGAGCGCGTCGGCAACCTCGGCGTGCACTCGCTGGAGGAACTGCTCGCCTACCTGCCCGAGGTGACGCCCGAGCAGCGGCGCAAGCGGCACATGGCCGCGCACCTGCCGTCCGAACCGGGCGTCTACCTGTTCCGGGGGCCGAGCGAGGAGGTCCTCTACGTCGGCACCGCGTCCGACCTCCGAAGACGGGTCCGGCAGTACTTCACCGCCTCCGAGGGCCGCCGGCGGCTGCGCGAGATGGTGGCGCTGGCCGTCCGGGTGGACGGGATCGTGTGCGCGCACCCGCTGGAGGCGGAGGTCCGCGAACTGCGCCTGATCACCGCGTACAAGCCGGCGTACAACCGCAAGTCCAAGAACCAGGCCGGCTCGTGGTGGCTGACCCTGACCGACGAGGCGTTCCCCCGCCTGTCCCTGGTCCGCACGCCGCGCGCGGGCGCGATCGGCCCGTTCCGCTCCCGCCGGCAGGCCGAGACGGCGCTGGACGCCCTCCTGGACGCGGTCCCCCTGCGCTCGTGCTCCCAACGCATCTCCGCCCGCCGCCCGACCGGCACCCCGTGCGCCCGCTTCGAGATGGGTCGCTGCAAGGCCCCGTGCGCCGGCCTCCAGTCGGTGGACGAGTACACCCCGGCCGTGACCGCCCTGCGCGCGCTGGTCGCGGGCCGGGACACCGCCCCGTTGCGGGTGATGGCCACCCACCTGGACGTGCTCTCCGACGTCCACCGCTTCGAGGACGCCGCCACCCACCGCGACCGCCTGGCAGGCCTGGTCCGGGCCCTGGACCGAGGCCAACGCCTGGCCGGCCTGGCCGCTCTGCCCCAACTGGTGGCCGCGCGCCCGGACGGCGAGGGCGGCTGGCAGTTCGCGGTGGTCCGCCACGGCAGGCTCGCATCCGCCGGCGTGGCCAAGCGCGGCATCCGCCCGATGCCGGTAGTGGACGCCCTGGTGGCAGCGGCGGAGACGGTGGTCCCCGGCGAAGGCCCCCTCCACGGCGCGCCCCCGGAGGAAACCGGCGTCATCCTCCGCTGGCTGGACCGCCCCGGCACCCGGCTCGTGTACTGCGACCAGCCCTGGTCGTCCCCCGCCCAGGCGGCGGCGACGTGGCGCGCGTGGGTGGAACGCGCGGAAGCCGGCCGAGATCTCTACCGAGACCCGGCCCACTAGCATGTGGACCACCGTCGACATGACCAGGAGGACCGCCGTGATCACCGCGATCGTGTTGATCCAGGCCGCCGCCGAGACCATCCCGGACGCGGCACAGGCGATCGCCGACATCGAGGGCGTCACGGAGGTGTACTCGTGCGCCGGCGACGTGGACCTGATCGCCCTGGTGAAGGTCGCCAAGCACGAGGACCTGGCCGACCTGGTGCCGGGCCGCATCTCGAAGGTCCCCGGCGTGCTGAACACGGACACCCACATCTCGTTCCGGTCTTATTCGAAGCGGGACACCGAGGCCGCTTTCGAAGTCGGTCTCGAAGACGCCTAGCAACCCCCGCCGCGCACCACTCCGCGCAAAGCGCGGCCCCGCCGCGCAGCGGCGTGCTTTTGGTTTGGGCTCCCAGCCACAAGGGGCCTTCGTGTTCCCCACCGTATGACCTGCCCGAAGGGCTACCACAGATTTCCGGGGTCGGGCCAAAAAGTTTTGCGAGGAACGAGCAAAAGTTTTTCGACCGACCCCGGCAATCTGTGGTCGGCTCCGCCAGGTCATGCGGTGGGGAACACGCAGGCCCTTCCCCCCACTGGAGGCCTCCCCAGCCGCTTTTAAGCTTTTGATCTTGAGAGCGCGCCAGCGCGTGGCTTGAGAGCGCGCCAGCGCATCGCTTGAAGCGCTTGAAAGATAAAAGAGCCTCGCCGGCGGGCAGGCCGCCGGGGAGGAAGAGCAAAAGAGGGGGCTTTTCCGTCCTCCCCGTATGGCCTGGCGGAGCCGACCACAGATTCGCCTGGGTGCCGCTAAAATTTTTGCTCGTCCCTCACAAAAATTTCGGCTGCACCCAGGCGAATCTGCGGTAGCCCTTCGGGCAGGCCATACGGGGAGGACGGAAAAGCCCAAAAGCGGGGGCGCTGCGCGCCCGGAAAGCGGGGGCGCTGCGCGCCCGAAAAGCGGGGGCGCTGCGCGCCCGGAAAGCAGGCGCTGCGCGCTAAAAGCGGAAGGCCCCGCACCGGGTGGTGCGGGGCCTTCCACTGCGTGCTGCTCAGTCCTCCGGCTGGGAGGGCTTCCCGGCCAGTTCGCCCGACGGCTTGTTCTCCGCCGTCAGCGCGTCCTTCGGGCCGCCGTGCTCGCCGCGGGCCCGGGCCAGGGCCGCGGTTTCCTCCGGCGAGTCCGGGGTGAGGAAGCTGCCCGGGACCGGGTGGCCGGCCGAGCCGAGCTTGTTCATCTTCTTGGGCACCGGAGCGCCCTGGTAGGCCAGTTCCAGCGGGTGGCCGTGGTCGTCGACCGGGCCCAGGGGCTGGTGGATCTCGATGAACTCGCCGTGCGGCAGGCGCTTGATGATGCCCGTCTCCACGCCGTGCTCCAGCACTTCCCGGTCGCCGCGCTGCAAGCCGATGCAGATCCGGTAGGTGATGAAGTACGTGATCGGCGGGATCACCAGCAGGCCGATGCGGCCCATCCACGTCGTCGCGTTCAGCGAGATGTCGAACTGGTAGGCGAAGATGTCGTTCGCGCCCATGACCAGCAGCACCATGAAGTACGAGATCGCCATCATGCCCAGCGACGTCCGGACCGGCACGTCGCGCGGGCGCTGCAGCAGGTTGTGGTGCGCGTAGTCCTTGGTCATCTTGCGCTCGATCCACGGGTACACCGCCGCGATGCCGGTCAGCAGCGGCAGGCCCAGCATGAACGGCCAGAACGGCGCGGGCACCGTGTAGTCGCCCAGGTAGAGCTCCCACGCCGGCCAGATGCGGACCAGGCCGTCGGTCCAGCCCATGTACCAGTCGGGCTGCGAACCCGCCGAGACCTGCGCCGGGTTGTACGGGCCGAAGTTCCACACCGGGTTGATCTGGAAGATGCCGCCCATGATCGCGGTGACCGCGACGACGATGGCGAAGAAGCCGCCGCCCTTGGCCGCGAACACCGGCATGATCCGGACGCCCACGACGTTGGTCTCCTTGCGGCCCACCCCCGGGAACTGGGTGTGCTTCTGGTACCAGACCAGACCCAGGTGCACCGCGACCAGGGCCAGGATGATGGCCGGGATCAGCAGGATGTGCAGCGAGTACAGCCTCGGGATGACCTCGGTGCCGGGGAACTCGCCGCCGAACAGCAGCCAGTTCAGCCAGGTGCCGATGACCGGGAACGAGATCAGCAGGGCCGCCATGACCCGCAGGCCGGTGCCGGAGAGCAGGTCGTCGGGCAGCGAGTAGCCAAGGAAGCCCTCGATCGCGCCGAGCATGAACAGCAGGATGCCGATGACCCAGTTGACCTCACGCGGACGCCGGAAAGCGCCGGTGAAGAAGATCCGGAACATGTGCACGACGATCGCGGCCATGAACAGCAGCGCCGCCCAGTGGTGCACCTGGCGCACGAACAGGCCGCCGCGGACCTCGAACGAGATCTCCAGGGTCGACTCGAACGCCCGGGACATCTCGATGCCCTGCAGGTTGACGAACGCGCCCTGGTAGACGACCTCCTCCATCGAGGGGTCGAAGAACAGCGTCAGGTACGTGCCCGACAGCAGCAGGACGATGAAGCTGTACAACGCGATCTCGCCGAGCAGGAACGACCAGTGCGTCGGGAAGACCTTGTTCATCTGGTGCCGCAGGCCCTTGGCCATGTGGTACCGGTCGTCCGCCCACTTCGCCGCACCACCCGCCACGCGGGCGGCGGCGTTCTGCCGCTTTGTCGGCGTGGTGATGCCGCTCATGACTTACGCTCCCAGAACGCCGGACCCACAGCCTCGGTGAAGTCGCTGCGGGCAATCAAGTATCCGTCCTCGTCCACCGTGATCGGAAGCTGGGGCAGGGCACGGGTCGCCGGGCCGAACCGGGGCTTGCCGTAGTGGAAGACGTCGAACTGCGACTGGTGGCACGGGCACAGCAGCAGACCGGTCTGCTGCTCGTACAGCGAGGTCGGGCAGCCCAGGTGGGTGCAGATCTTCGAGTACGCGTAGAAGTCCCCGTAGTTGAAGTCCTCCTGGCCGTCCCGCTTGACCACGGACTGGCCCGGGCGCAGGCGGATCAGCATGACCGGGTTGTCGGCCCGCTTCAGGGCCGCGACCAGGGCGTGCTCGTCGTTCCGCTCCGACTCGCGGAACGGGAACACCGTTTCGAAACCGCCGGCGTCGAGGTCCTCGGGCCGGATGAGGGCCACCTCGTGGAAGTTGCCGGTGTGGCGGCGCAGGTAGACCTTCTCGCCGTTCTCCGACTTCCAGCCGGTGTGCCACAGCGATTCCTTGGTCTCGCTGTCGGCGTGCGGGTTGCGGATGAGGCTGCCCAGCGGCAGCGCCAGCACGCCCAGGCCCATGACGCCCGCGCCCAGGCCCGCGGTCCGCTTGATCAGCGACCGGCGGCCGAGGGTGGAGCGCTCGCCGACGTCGGCCAGCTGGGCGACGATGGTGGCCTTGTCGGCCTCCGCCGAGCCGCCGTCGCCGCGCTGCTGGACCGCCAGCTCCTCGGGGATGAACTTCTTCGTGTAGAGCAGCGCGCCGACGCCCAGGCCCAGGATCGCGATGCCCAGGGTCAGGCCGATGACCGGCGTGTAGAGGCTGTACAGGAAGTGGTGCTCGGTGTTGGGGGCCTCGTAGCGCCACGGCCAGAACAGGAACGCGGCGAGGAACGCCAGGCCGCCCAGCGCGGCGATGATGAACCACAGGGCGACCAGCCGCTCGGCCCGGCGCTCGGCCCGGGTGCCCTTGACGGGCCACCGGTCCTCGTAGTGGACCAGCTCGACGCCGTCCAGCTTCGTGCCGAGCTTGACCAGCTCGTCCCTGCTCATGCCGGCGAGCTCCGCCTCGCTCGGCAGGTCGTTCGGCTTCTCGCCGCTCATGCCTTGGCTCCGATCCAGAGGGTCACGCCGATCAGGGCGGCGATACCCACGATGAACGCGATCAGACCCTCCGAAACCGGCCCGAAGCCGCCGAGGGGGGCGCCGCCGGGGTTGTTGTTCCCGTCGGTCACCGACTTGATGTACGCGATGATGTCCTTCTTCTCCTCCGGCGTGAGCTGCCGGTCGGAGAACTTCGGCATGTTCTGCGGACCGGTGAGCATCGCCGTGTAGAGCTGCTCCTCGGTCACGCCGTCCAGGACGGGTGCGAACTTGCCGGACGACAGCGCCCCGCCGCGACCGGTGAAGTTGTGGCACGCCGCGCAGTTGAGCCGGAACAGCTCGCCGCCGCGGGCGGAGTTCTCGCCGCGCAGCTGCTCACCGCGCTCCGCGGGGGTCTCCGGGCCGCCGCCGCGGGTCTGGATGAACGCGCCGATGGCGTCGATCTCCTCCGCCGTGAACACGGCGGGCTTGCGCTGGGCCTGCGCCTCCTGGCGGGCCATCGGCATGCGCCCGGAGGAGACCTGGAAGTACACGGCCGCCTCGCCCACGCCGATCAGGCTGGGGCCGCGGTCCTCGACGCCGTCCAGGTTCTTGCCGTGGCAGGAGATGCAGGTGTTGTTGTAGAGCTGCTCGCCCAGCCGCACCTGGGCCGGGTCGTCCTGCGCCTGCGCGGTCTGCGGCTGCGGTGCCAGCGCGCTGAACAGGAAGCCCGCGGACAGCAGCGCGAAGCCCAGGGCGAGGAGGCCCGAGATCCGCCGGCGCAGCTTGGTGCCGCGCTTCCGGGCCCGTGTGGTGTTGGTGGTCATGTGTGCGGCAACCCTTGCTGGTGTGAGTTCGGGGTTCGTGCTGCTCGTCGGTGGTGCGAGCCTGGTCAGGGCACGATGTAGATGACGGCGAACAAGCCGATCCAGACCACGTCCACGAAGTGCCAGTAGTACGACACGACGATCGCGGAGGTCGCCTGGGCCGGGGTGAACTTGCTCAGCTTCGTGCGGACCAGCAGGTAGCCGAACGCGATCAGACCGCCGATCACGTGGAGGCCGTGGAAGCCGGTCGTCAGGTAGAAGACCGTGCCGTACGCCGAGCCGGGGATCGTGGTGCCCTCGTGGACCAGGTTGATGTACTCACCGGCCTGACCGGCCACGAAGATCGCGCCCATGATCAGCGTGACGGTGTACCACCGGCGCAGCCCGAACACGTCACCGCGCTCGGCGGCGAACACGCCCCACTGGCAGGTGAACGACGAGGCCACCAGGATGATCGTGAAGAACAGCGCGTACGGCACGTTGAGGTGCGTCGGCGCGGGGGGCCACGGTCCTTCGTTCTGGGCCTTCACCGTGAAGAACATGGCGAAGAGGCCGGCGAAGAACATCAGTTCACTGGACAGCCAGACGATCGTGCCCACGCTGACCATGTTCGGGCGGTTCAGCGAGTGCACGCGCGGGCCGATGGAGGGCGCTGCCGTTGTCACACGACGCATTATTGCTTGCAGGTTTTCGCCCCGCCCATCGGGTCCGGGGCAAGAGCAGTGGTCATCTGGGTCACACGGTCGGTGAGGGGCGCCATGGGGTTGCTGGGTCGGTTGCGTGATCGCCTGTCCCGCAAGGGCGAACCCGCACTGGAGATCGATTCACCCGGGTTGGTGGTGGTCGCCGAGGCCTTCGACATCGCGGAGGCCGACTCGGCCGTGCTCGCCCGATCGCCCGACCTCCGGACGACCGACCCGGCGGTGCTGCGCCACCACCTCACCCTGCCCCCTGACCAGGTCGAACGCGCCCGCGAGCTGCTCGCGCCGGACGGCTGGGCGTTGATTCCCGGTGAGGTTTCCCACGCCCTGCGGGTGCAGGTGCTGACCGCGCTGTCGTGCGCGCAGGAGCGGTCGCGGATGGCGAGCCTGGCGCAGCGGCTGGGCGGCGACTGGATCGGTTGGGACGCTCTCCAGGTCCCGCAGGGGTCCGCCTGAGTGGGGCGGATAACATCACCTTCCACCTGGCACCCGACCCGCCGGAGGATCGCGCAGATGAGCACGCAGACGACCAGGATCCTGGTGTTCAGCCACCGCCCCGAGGTGCGTGAGACGATCATCACCGCGGTGGGCCGCCGTCCCGCGCCCGACCTGCCGCGCGTGGAGTACGTCGAGGCGGGCGGCGTGGCCGACGTCCTCTACGAGATGGACAACGGCGGCGTCGACCTGGCGATCCTGGACGGCGAGGCGCAGCCGACCGGCGGCATGGGCCTGTCCCGCCAGCTCAAGAACGAGATCACCGACTGCCCGCCGATCGTCGTCGCGGTCCGCCGCAAGGACGACCGGTGGCTGGCCACGTGGTCGCAGGCGGACGCCGTCATCGTCCACCCGCTCGACCCGCTGGCCGCCGCCGAGACCGTCGCCGAGGTGCTGCGGTCCACGGGCGTGCCCGCGGTCCGGGGGTGACCCCGGTGGGGGACCGGACCTGGCCGCTGCTGCTCAACCGGCTCATCGACCGGGTCGACCTCGGCGAGGAGGACACCGGCTGGGCGATGGACCAGATCATGTCCGGCGCGGCGACCCCGGCCCAGATCGGCGCGTTCGCGGTGGCCCTGCGGGCCAAGGGCGAGACGCCGGAGGAGGTCGACGGCCTGGCGGCGGCGATGCTCAAGCACGCCCGCCGGTTCACCGTCGACGGGCGCGCGGCCGACATCGTCGGCACGGGCGGCGACAGCTCCGGCTCGGTGAACATCTCCACCATGGCGACCCTGGTGGCCGCCGCCGCGGGCGTGCCCGTGGTCAAGCACGGCAACCGGGCGGCGTCGTCCAAGTGCGGCACGGCGGACGTGCTGGAGGCCCTGGGCGTGGCGATCGACCTGCCGCCGCTGGGCGTGCAGACGACCGTCGAGGAGCTGGGGGTCGGGTTCTGCTTCGCGCCGGTGTTCCACCCGGCGTTCCGGCACACCCTGGGCCCCCGGCGCGAGCTGGGCATCCCGACGTCGTTCAACCTGCTCGGGCCGCTGACCAACCCGGCCCAGCCGGCGGTCGGCCTGATCGGCTGCGCGCGGGCCGCGGCGGCCCCGCTGATGGCGGGCGTGTTCGCGCGGCGCGGCAGCACGGCGCTGGTCGTGCGCGGCGACGACGGCCTGGACGAGATCACCACCACGACCACCACGACCGTGTGGGTCGTGTCGGACGGGGCGGTGCGCGAGGACCGGATCGACCCGTCGGAACTGGGCATCGCGGTGGCCACCCCGGAGGACCTGAAGGGCGGCGACGCGGCGGTCAACGCCGAGGTCGTGCGCGAGCTGGTGGGTGGCAAGCCGGGGCCGGTGCGGGACGCGGTGCTGCTCAACGCGGCCGGCGCCGTCGCGGCGCACTCCGGGTTCGGCGGCGACCTGCACGCGGACCTGCGGGCAGGGCTGGTGCGCGCGGCGTCGGCGGTGGACTCCGGCGCGGCGGCCGAGCTGCTGCGGCGGTGGGCGGCGCGGTCGACCGAGCTGAAGGCTCAACTGGCGGAATCCTGAGTTCTGAGCCACCTTTTTGACCCGGCGGTAACTTCGACGGGGGATGCTGTTCCCATGCTCTACACGGTGATGAGGCGGGTCGTCGCGCCCACGGCGAGGCTGGTGTGGCGGCCCCGGGTCGAGGGTCTGGAGAACATCCCGGCGGACGGGCCGGTGATCCTGGCGTCCAACCACCTGTCGTTCATCGACAGCATCGTGATCCCGATGGTGGTGCCGCGCCGGGTGTACTTCCTGGCGAAGGCGCAGTACTTCGTCGGCAAGGGCGTCAAGGGACGGCTTTCCCGGTACTTCTTCGGCTCGCTGGGGCACGTTCCGGTACAGCGGGGTGTCGGTAGGGCGGCGCGGGCGTCCCTGGACACCGTGGCGGCGATCCTGGCCCGTGGCGACGCCTTCGCCATCTACCCCGAGGGCACGCGCTCCCTGGACGGCCGCCTGCACCGGGGCCGCACCGGCGTGGCGCGCATGGCCCTGGAGTCCGGCGCCCCGGTCGTGCCGGTGGGCATCATCGGGACGGACAAGGTCCAGCCGGTGGACGCGAAACTGCCTCGCATCCGTCCGGTGACCATCCGTTTCGGCGAGCCGCTCGACTTCTCGCGGTACGCGGGGATGCAGGAGTCGCTGCCGGTGCTGCGCTCGGTGACCGACGAGATCGTGTACCGGATCCTGGAGCTGTCGGAGCAGGAGTACGTCGACAGCTACCAGAAGTCCGCCAGCCAGGAAGCCGGCCTCGACGCCGCCTGACGCGAGACGGAACCCGGGCGGACGGGGAACCCCGCCGCCCGTCCCCCACTGCCCCACCCGCGCACCCGCGCGCAACCGCGCAACCGCGCACCCGCGCGCACCCGCGCACCCGACCACGCAGCGTCACCCCGCAACGCGAAAAGGGCCGCCCCCGAACCCGGGAGACGGCCCTTCTCCAGCGTCAGCGCAGGTCAGTCGTGGTTCGGACCGGTGTGGTACTCGAAGACCAGGCCGCCCACCATGATCAGCACCAGCACGATGCCGATCACCAGCAGCCACACGTGCCAGAACGCGACAGCCACACCGGACACGGCAGCCGCCGCCGCCAGGCCCACCGGCCAGTACGAACCCGGGCTGAAGAAGCCCAGCTCACCGGCACCGTCGGACACCTCGGCGTCCGCGTTGTCCTCCGGCCGCACCTCGATGCGACGCGCCACGAAGCGGAAGTACGTGCCGACGATGAGCGCCAGGCCACCGGACAGCGCCAGCGCGACCGTGCCGGTCGGCTCGACGGCGCCCGTGTCGGCCCACGTCCAGTAGCCGTACACCACGGCCATCAGGAACGAGAACGCCATCACCAAGTCAAAAATGCGGGCTTCGACCTTCATCGCAGCGTCCTCCTACTTCCCGCCGCCGGACGCCTCGCGGACGGTCCGGTCGGTGTCGAAGGGCTTGGTCGTGACCGCGTACGGCGTGCACAGCTCGCCGCAGTTCAGCTCGGCCAGCGCCTCGGCGGCGCTGTAGGGCTGACCCGTCTTCGGGTTGTTCTTCTCGCGCAACGACATGTAGCGGTCGAACAGGGCCGGTTCCAGGGCGCGGACCTCGAAGTTCATCACCGCGTGGTACACGCCGCACAGCTCGGCGCAGCGGCCCACGAACGAACCCGGGCGGTCGATCTTGGTGATCTCGAACGCGTTGTCCTGGTTGTTCTTCTTCGGGTCCGGGAAGACGTCCCGCTTGAAGTGGAACTCCGGCACGAAGAACGAGTGGATGACGTCGGTGGACTCCAGGTTGAACCGGATGGACCGGTCCGCCGGGACCACCAGCAGCGGGATCTCGCCGGACGTGCCGACGGTGCTCACCGGGGTGTTGTCGCGGTCGGTCTTGTAGTCCGGGTAGCGGAACTCCCAGTTCCACTGGAACGCGATCACGTCGACCGTCACGTCCGGGCTGTCGGACTTCTTCGTGACGTAGTTCTGGGTGACCGCGGTGAAGTAGAAGAGCACCGCGACGATGACCGTCGGGACGACGATGAGCACCAGCTCCAGCGGCAGGTTGTAGGCAACCTGGCGGGGCAGCTCCTCGCTCTTCTTGCGGTGGAACGCCACCGACCAGAGGATCAGCCCCCAGACGATCACACCGACCGCGAGCGCGGCGATGACCGACCAGGTCCACAGCTCGCGCATCCGCTCCGCCTGCGGCGTCACGGCCACCGGCCAGCCGAAGCGCAGCACCTCTTCCGTGGAGCAACCCGTGGCCCCGACGCCGACCAGGCCGACCAGCCCGACGACCTTGGCCAGCCGCGCTGCCCTGGTGCCCTCCTTCAGGCCCACTGCTCGCCGCCTCCTCGTTGAAAGCTCACCGCCGCCAAAGGGAGCGGCATCAGACACAGGCAGGGGTGTTGCGGCACCCTCGCCGGATCATGCGGGAGCGTAGCTCAGCACGGTGGGTCCCACCCCTCGGGGGGAGCCTCCGAGCGGTGCAGTTTCGGTCACACAAAGGCACCCCGGCATACTGGGAGCTTCTCCACACCCCACGAAAGGTGCGACGGCGTGTGCGGCCTGCTTGGACTGGTTTGCCCTGGCGAGAACGAAGCGGAGCAGGCGCGCTCGGCAGTGGCGCACGCGATGCGCTGCCAGCGCCACCGCGGCCCTGACGAGACGGGCACCTGGCAGGGCGGCGAGGTCGTCTTCGGCTTCAACCGGCTCGCCATCATCGACATCGAGCACTCCCACCAGCCCCTGCACTGGGGCCCGCCGGAGGCGCCGGGTCGCTACACCATCAACTTCAACGGCGAGATCTACAACTACCTGGAGCTGCGCGCCGAGCTGACCAAGGAGTTCGGCACGGCGTTCGCCACCGACGGCGACACCGAGACCATCGTCGCGGCCTACCACCACTGGGGACCGGCGGCCGTGGCGAAGCTGCGCGGCATGTTCGCGTTCCTGATCTGGGACAACCAGCGCAAGGTGGTCTTCGGCGCGCGCGACCCGTTCGGCATCAAGCCGCTGTACTACGCGACCGGCCCCGGCGGGGTGGCGTTCTCCAGCGAGAAGAAGTCGCTGCTGGAGCTGACCCGGACCCTGGGCATCCGGCCCGAGCTGGACCGCAAGGCCCTCCAGCACTACCTGATCCTGCAGTACGTGCCCGAGCCGGAGTCGCTGCACACCCAGATCCACCGCGTCGAGTCGGGCACGTCGTTCACGGTGACGCCGGGTGGCCGCCCGGTGGTCGAGCGGTACTTCCCGGCCACGTTCCGCCCCCGCGCGGTGCACGGCGACGCCGACGCGAACCGGCTCTACGACGAGATCACCGAGGCGCTGCGCGACTCCGTCGCCAAGCACATGCGCGCGGACGTGACGGTCGGCTCGTTCCTTTCCGGCGGCATCGACTCGACCGTGGTCGCGGCCCTGGCCAAGGAGCACAACCCGGACCTCATCACGTTCACCACCGGCTTCGAGCGCGCGGGTTACTCGGAGATCGACGTGGCGGCCGAGTCGGCGGCGGCGATCGGCGTGAAGCACGTGGTCAAGGCCGTGACGGCGCAGGAGATGATGGACGCCCTGCCGCTCATCACGTGGTACCTGGACGACCCGGTGGCCGACCCGGCGCTGGTCCCCCTGTGGTTCATCGCCCGCGAGGCGCGCGAGCACGTGAAGGTCGTCCTGTCCGGTGAGGGCGCGGACGAGCTGTTCGGCGGCTACACGATCTACCGCGAGCCGCTGTCGCTGGCCCCGTTCGAGAAGGTGCCGGGCGCCCTGCGCAAGGCCATGGGCAAGGTCTCGACCAAGATCCCCCAGGGCGTGCGCGGCAAGGACCTGCTGCGCCGGGGCGCGCTGACCCTGGAGGAGCGCTACTACGGCAACGCCCGCATCTTCCTGGACGACCAGCTCCGCCAGGTGCTGCGGTCTTATGACCCGAACGTGTCGCACCAGGACGTGACGGCCCAGCCGTACCGCGAGAGCCAGGGCTGGGACCCGGTGACCCGCATGCAGCACGTGGACCTGTTCACGTGGCTGCGCGGCGACATCCTGGTCAAGGCCGACAAGATGACGATGGCCAACTCCCTGGAACTGCGGGTGCCGTTCCTGGACCCGGAGGTCTTCCGCATCGCCTCGCAGGTCCCGTCGGAGCTGAAGCTGACGAAGGAGACGACGAAGCACGCCCTGCGCCGGGCGATCCGCGACATCGTCCCGCCGCACGTGCTCAACCGCCGCAAGCTGGGCTTCCCGGTGCCGATCCGGCACTGGCTGAAGGACGAGATGCACGACTGGGCGGTGGACCACGTCCACAAGAGCCAGACCGACCAGTACATCGACAAGAACGCGGTGCTGCGCGTCATCGAGGAACACCGCTCGGGCGTGGCCGACAACAGCCGCCGCATCTGGGCACTGCTGGTCTTCATGATCTGGCACGGCATCTTCATCGAGGGCCGAATCCGCCCCGTCGTGCCCGAGCCCCACTACCCGGTCAAGCTCTGACACCGACCGGCGGGGCCCCATCCCATTGCGGGGCTCCGCCCCGTTCGCGGGGCCCCGCCCCGTTCGCGGGCCCCGCCGGGTCACAACCCAACCCGGGCTTCTTGCTTGTGTCATCTCCGTATGGCCTGCCCGAAGGGCTACCACAGATTTCCCCGGGTGCAGCCGAAATTTTTGTGAGGAACGAGCAAAAATTTTAGCGGCACCCGGGGAAATCTGTGGTTGGCTCCGCCAGGCCATACGGAGATGACACAAGCAAGAAGCCCCCGCTCTTTCTTTGCTTTTGTGTCATCTTTGGCGGCCTGCCCGCCGGCGAGGCTCTTTTAATCTTTTCAAGCTTTTTCAAGCTTTTCGAACAGACGCGCTGCGCGCTCTCAAGCCACGCGCTGGCGCGCTCTCAAGCCAAAAGCGGCTGGGGAGGCCTCCAGTGGGGGGAAGAGCGTCGGTTCCCCCGCCGCATGACCTGGCACAGCCGACCACACTTTCCCGGGGTTGGTCGAAAAACTTTTGCTCGTTCCTCGCAAAACTTTTTGGCCCAACCCCGGGAAAGTGCGGTAGCCCTTCGGGCCAATGCCGCTTACTTAAGCGGCATGATGATCGGAAGGTCCGACGTATCGACTGTGGCCAGGGGCGGCGGAGGCGTTGAGGCTAGAGTGATCGGGTGG
>NZ_BAAABU010000011.1:0-218073 GCF_039521145.1 Saccharothrix mutabilis subsp. mutabilis | reverse complement strand
CCCACCGGCGGCGCAATGCTCGCCGTACAAGCCACCGAAGACCAGATCACCGACCTGCTGTCCGACCAGGTCGCCATCGGCGCGATCAACGGCCCCAACTCCCTGGTCCTGTCCGGAGCAGAAGAAGCGGTTCTCGCAGCCGCCGACAAGCTCTCGGCAGAGGGCGTCAAGACCAAGCGGCTCACCGTCTCGCACGCCTTCCACTCCCCACTCATGGAACCCATGCTCGACGAGCTGAAGGCCGTTGCGGCGAGCATCACCCACCACGCCCCCACCACCCCCCTCATCTCAACCGTCACTGGCCAGGCGTTCACACCCACGCCCGACTACTGGGTCCGGCAGGCACGCGAAGCGGTCCGGTTCGCCCAAGCCGTGGAAACACTGCGGGACAACGGCGTGCGCACATTCCTGGAGGTCGGGCCGGACGCGGCGCTCACCGCGATGGTCGACTCCGACGACGTCGTCGCCACCACCCGCCGCGAGCGCGACGAGGCCGTGTCCGCGGTGACCGCCCTGGGCCGCCTGCACGGGCGGGGCGTGGCCGTGGACTGGTCCGCGTTCTTCCCCGGCGCGACCCGCGTCGACCTGCCGACCTACGCCTTCCAGCACGAGCGCTACTGGGCCGAGAACGCGGCGACCGCCGGCGGCGCGGGCCGGTTGGGCCTCGCCGACGCCGAGCACCCGCTGCTGGGCGCGGCCGTCGCGCTGCCCGACTTCGACGGTGTCGTGTACTCCGGCCGGCTGTCGACGGGCACGCACCCGTGGCTGGCGGACCACGTCGTCGCCGGTGCGGTGCTGGTGCCGGGCGCGGCGCTGGTCGAGGTGGCCGTGCACGCGGCGGACGCGGTGGGCTGCGCGGCGGTGGACGAGCTGACCATGCTGTCCCCGCTGGTGCTGCCCGAGGGCGGGGCCGTCCAGCTCCGCGTTCGCGTCGGCGAACCCGACGAGACCGGCCGCCGCGCGGTGGAGGTGCACTCCCGCGCCGAGCGGTCCGACCCGTGGACCACCCACGCGCTGGGCGCGGTCTCCCCGACCGCCGCCACCCCCGACCCCGTCGACTGGCCGCCCGCCGACGCCGACCGGGTGGACGTGGACTACGCCCGCCTGACCGCCCTCGGCTTCGACTACGGCCCGCTGTTCCAGGGCGTCACGGCCGTGTGGCGACGCGGCGCGGACTTCTTCGCCGAGGTCGCCCTCCCCGAGGCGGACGACCGCTTCGCCCTCCACCCGGCCCTCCTCGACGCCGCCCTCCACGCCCCGCTCCTGGCCCAGGCTGTCGGTACCCCGTGGGACGATGGAGACGGGGGCCGGAGGCCGGCCGTCCCGTTCTCCTGGCGCGATGTGGCCCTGCACGCCACCGGCGCCACCGCCCTGCGCGTCCGCGTCACCCCCACCGCGTCGGGCTGGACGATCACCGCCACCGACACCGCCGGCACACCCGTCGTCTCGGTCGGCAGCCTCGAAACCCGCCCGCTGGCCGCCCTCGACCTCCGCCCCACCCACCACGACTCCCTCTACCGCCTGGAGTGGACCCCGGCCGCCGGCACGCCCGCCGACGTCCCGGTCCACCGGGTGCCGGCGGGCGGCGAGGTCCACGCCGTGCTGCACGAGACGCTGCGAGTGCTCCAAGACTTCCTGGCGAGCCAAGCGCCCGTGCTGGTCGTCCGGACCGAGGGCGCGGTGGCCCTGCCGGGCGAGGACGTGGACCCGGTGGGCGCGGCGGTGTGGGGCATGGTCCGCTCCGCGCAGGCCGAGGCCCCGGGCCGGATCGTCCTGGTGGACGGCGAAGTCCTGCTCGTGCCGGACGAGCCGCAGGTCGTCGTGCGGAACGGTGTCGCGCACGTGGGCCGGCTGGCCCGGGTGCCGGTGACGGACGCCCCCGTGGACTTCGGGGCCGGCGCGGTGCTGCTGACCGGCGCCTCGGGCGCGCTGGGCGGCGTGATCGCCCGGCACCTCAAGGAGGAGCACGGCGTCCGCGACCTCGTGCTGGTCAGCCGTAGTGGCGCGGACGACCTCGCCGCCGAACTCGGCGCGAAGTCCGTGGCCTGCGACGTGGCCGACCGCGAAGCGCTGACGAAGCTCCTGGCCGAGCACCGCGTCTCGGCTGTCGTGCACGCCGCCGGTGTGCTGGACGACGGCTTGATCGGGTCGTTGACGCCCGAGCGCCTCGACGGGGTCCTCCGGCCCAAGGTCGACGCGGCCCGGCTGCTGCACGAGTTGACCGAGGACCTGTCGGCGTTCGTGGTGTTCTCGTCGGCCTCGGGCACGTTCGGCAACGCCGGGCAGGCGAGCTACTCGGCCGCCAACGCCTACCTGGACGCGCTGGCCACCCACCGGCGCGCGCACGGGCTGCCGGCGCAGTCGCTCGCGTGGGGCCTGTGGGACGGCGGCATGGCCGGTGAGCTGACCGCCGCCGAGAAGCAGCACCTGAGCCGCGCCGGCATCCGGCCGCTGACCACGCAGGACGGTCTCCGGCTGTTCGACGCCGCCCTGACCTGCGAAGACGCCGCCCTGGTCCCGATCGGCCTGGACCTGGCCGCGGTCGACGGCCCGGTTTACCGCGGCCTGGCCCGCCCGAAGACCCGCCGCGCCGCCGCCGGCAAGGACCTCGGCCTGGCCGGGCTGTCGGCCAAGGACCGCCGGGACCGGCTCGTGGACCTGGTGCGCACCGACGTGGCGGCGGTCCTGGGCCACCAGGGCGTCGAGGCCGTGGACCCGGGCCGCGCGTTCACCGAGCTGGGTTTCGACTCCGTCGCCGCGCTCGAACTGCGCAACCGGCTGGCCGCCGCGACCGGCCTGCGCCTGCCCGCCACCCTCACCTTCGACCACCCCAACACCCACGCCGTCGCCGACTTCCTGGCCGCGCGGATCGCCGGGACCACGACCACCGAGACGGTGACCGCCAAGGCCCGCGACGACGAGCCGATCGCGATCGTCGGCATGGCCTGCCGGTTCCCCGGTGACGTCCGCACCCCCGACGACCTGTGGGACCTGGTCGCGCAGGGCCGCGACGCCATCACCGGCTTCCCCACCGACCGGGGCTGGAACCTGGCCGAGCTGTACGACCCGACCCGCGGCCTGCCCGGCAAGTCCTACACGCGCGAGGGCGGGTTCCTGCACGACGCGGCGGAGTTCGACGCGGAGTTCTTCGGCATCTCGCCGCGCGAGGCGCTGACCATGGACCCGCAGCAACGGCTGCTGCTGGAGACGTCCTGGGAGGCGTTCGAGCACGCGGGCATCGACCCGGCGACGCTGCGTGGCAGCGACACGGGCGTGTTCGCGGGCATGATGTACCACGACTACGAGGGCAACGCGAGCACCGGCGCGGTCGCCTCCGGCCGCGTGGCCTACACGTTCGGGCTGGAGGGCCCGACCCTGACCGTCGACACGGCGTGCTCGTCGTCGCTGGTCGCCCTGCACCTCGCGGCCCAGGCGCTGCGCAACGGCGAGTGCTCGCTGGCGTTGGCGGGCGGCGTGTCGGTGATGGCCACGCCCGAGACCTACGTGGGGTTCAGCCGCCAGCTGGGGCTCTCGCCGGACGGCCGGTGCCGCTCGTTCGCGGGCGCGGCCGACGGTGTCGGCTTCGCCGAGGGCGTCGGCGTCCTGGTCGTGGAACGGCTGTCCGACGCGCGCCGCAACGGCCACCACGTGCTGGCCGTCGTGCGGGGTTCGGCGGTGAACCAGGACGGCGCGTCCAACGGCCTGACCGCGCCCAACGGCCCGGCGCAGCAACGGGTCATCCGCGCCGCCCTGGCCGACGCGGGCCTGCGACCGTCCGATGTGGACGTGGTCGAGGCGCACGGCACCGGCACCACGCTGGGCGACCCGATCGAGGCGCAGGCGATCCTCGCCACCTACGGCCGCGACCGCGAAGCGCCGGTGTGGCTGGGGTCGGTCAAGTCGAACATCGGCCACACGCAGGCCGCCGCCGGCGTCGCGGGCGTGATGAAGATGGTCCTGGCCATGCGCCACGACGTGCTGCCCCGAACCCTGCACGTGGACGAGCCGTCGCCGCGGGTGGACTGGGCGGAGGGCGCGGTGTCGCTGCTCACCGAGCCGGTGGCCTGGGCGCGCAACGGGCACCCGCGCCGGGCGGCGGTGTCGTCGTTCGGCATCTCCGGCACCAACGCGCACGTCGTCATCGAGGAGGCGGACGCCGACGCGCCGACGCCCACGCCGGACCTGCCGGCCACGCCCGTGCTGCTGTCCGCGAAGACCGACGAGGCACTCGAAGCGGTCGCGGCGCGGCTCAAGGACTTCGTCGCGGGCCGGGACGTGCGGGTCGAGGACGTGGCCCGGTCGCTGGCCGGCCGGACCCGCCTGGAGCGGTCGGCGGTCGTGGTCGCGACCGGCCGGGACGACCTGCTCGCCGCGCTGGACGGGGTGACCGGCGAGTCCGCCGTGCCGGGCCGGCTGGCCGTGTTGTTCTCCGGCCAGGGCGCGCAGCGGCTGGGCATGGGCCGTGAGCTGCGGGCGTTCCCGGTGTTCGCCGAGGCGTTCGACGCGGTGTGCGCGGAGCTGGACCGGCACCTCGACCGGCCGTTGCGCGAGGTGATCGACACCGAGGACCTGCACCGGACCGGGTACACGCAGCCGGCGCTGTTCGCGTTCGAGGTGGCGTTGTTCCGGCTGGTCTCCTCGTGGGGCGTCACCCCGGACTACCTGGCCGGGCACTCCATCGGCGAGCTGGCCGCCGCGCACGTCGCCGGGGTGTTCTCCCTGGCCGACGCCGCCCGCCTGGTCGCCGCCCGCGGCCGGCTGATGCAGGCGCTGCCCGCCGGCGGCGCGATGGTCGCGGTCGAGGCGACGGAGACCGAGGTCGTGCCGCTGCTGGCCGACGACGTGGCGATCGCCGCGGTCAACGGGCCGACGGCCGTGGTCGTGTCGGGCGCGCAGGACGCGGTGGCGCGGGTCGTGGCGCGGCTCGACGGCCGCCGGACCAAGCGGTTGACCGTGTCGCACGCGTTCCACTCACCGCTGATGGAACCGATGCTGGACGAGTTCCGCGCGGTCGCCGAGACGATCTCCTACGCCGAGCCGAAGATCCCGATCGTGTCCACTGTGGACGGCTGGGTGGCGGACCTGGCCAAGCCGGACTACTGGGTGCGGCAGGTGCGCGCGGCGGTGCGGTTCGCCGACGCCGTGCAGTGCCTGCGCGACAGCGGGACCACCACGTTCCTGGAGGTCGGGCCGGACGCCGCGCTGACCGCGCTGGCGGCGGGGGAGTTCGTCCCCACCGCGCGGCGCAACCGGGACGAGGTCCGCACGGTCGTGGAAGCGCTGGGCCGCCTGCACGTCCGGGGCGTCCCGGTCGACTGGGACGCGTACTTCGGCGGCGGCACGCGCATCGAGCTGCCCACCTACCCGTTCCAGCGCAAGCGGTTCTGGCTGGGGAGCACGAGCGCGGCCGACCCGAGCGGCATCGGGCAGAGCGGCGCGGACCACCCGCTGCTGAGCGCGGTCGTCGCGCTGCCGGACTCGGACGGGTTGGTCTTCACCGGCCGGTTGTCGCTGGACGCGCACCCGTGGCTGGGCGACCACGACGTGTTCGGGACCGTGCTGGTGCCCGGCACCGCCCTGGTGGACCTGGCGTTGAGCGCGGGCGCGGCCGTGGGCTGCGAGGTGCTGGAGGAACTGACCCTGCACGCGCCCCTGGTGCTGCCGCCGACCGGCGGTGTCGCGGTCCAGGTCGTGGTCGGCGGCGCGGAGACGCGCACGGTCCGCGTCTACTCGAAGGCCGACCAGGACTGGGTCCTGCACGCCGACGGCGTGGTCACCGCCGAGGGCGCGGGCGCCGGGGAGACGTTCGAGTGGCCGCCCGCCGACGCGACCCCGCTGGAGGTCGACTACGCGGCGCTGGCCGAGCGGGGTTACGGCTACGGGCCGGTGTTCCAGGGCGTCCGGGCGGCGTTCCGGCGTGGTGACGAGGTGTTCGCCGAGGTGGCGGTGGACGACGTCGAGGGGTTCGAGGTGCACCCGGCGCTGCTGGACGCGGCCCTGCACCCGGCGATCCCGGCCGACGGCCCGACGCGGCTGCCGTTCGCGTGGGCGGGGGTGCGGCTGCACGCGTCCGCCGCGTCCGTGCTGCGAGTGCGGCTGACGCCGACCGGGGACGACCGGATCGCGTTGACCGCCATCGACCCGGCCGGACGCCCGGTGCTGACGGTCGAGTCCCTGACCACCCGACCGGTGGCCGCCGAACAGCTGGTCGCACGCTCCCACCACGACTCGCTCTACCGCTTGGAGTGGACCCCGGCGGTCGGCGTCGCGTCGGACGCCCCGGTGCACCGGGTTGCTCGTGGCGGTGACGTGCGGGCCGTGCTGCACGAGACCTTGCGGGTGTTGCAGGAGTTCCTGGCGAGCGAGTCGGGGACGTTGGTCGTGCAGACCGAGGGCGCGGTGGCGTTGCCGGGCGAGGACGTGGACCTGGCGGGTGCGGCGGTGTGGGGCATGGTGCGCTCCGCGCAGGCCGAGGCCCCCGGTCGGATCGTCCTGGTGGACGGTGACGTGCTGCTGGTGCCGGACGAGCCGCAGGTCGTGGTGCGGGACGGTGTCGCGCACGTGGGCCGGTTGGCTCGGGTTCAGGTGACTGAAGGTTCAGTGAACTTCGGTGAAGGTGCGGTGTTGTTGACCGGTGCTTCGGGTGCGTTGGGCGGGGTGATCGCCCGGCACCTGGTCGCTGAGCACGGTGTTCGTGACTTGGTGTTGATGAGCCGCAGTGGCGCGGAGAGCCTCGCGGCGGAGTTGGGCGTGAAGTCGGTGGCTTGTGACGTCGCCGATCGGGATGCGCTGGTCAAGGTCCTCGCCGAGCACCGGGTTTCGGCTGTGGTGCACGTGGCCGGTGTGCTGGACGACGGGTTGATCGGGTCGTTGACGCCCGAGCGCCTCGACACCGTGTTGCGGCCGAAGGTGGACGCGGCCCGGGCGTTGCATGAGCTGACCGAGGATCTGTCGGCGTTCGTGGTGTTCTCGTCGGCGTCGGGGACGTTCGGCAACGCGGGGCAGGCGAGCTACTCGGCGGCGAACGCCTACCTGGACGCGCTGGCTGTGCACCGGCGTGCGCACGGGTTGCCGGCGCAGTCGTTGGCGTGGGGGTTGTGGGACGGCGGGATGGCCGGTGAGCTGACCGCCGCGGAGAGGCAGAGGCTCAGCCGGGCGGGCATTCGGCCGCTGTCCGTCGAGGACGGCTTGCGGTTGTTCGACGCGGCCCTGACCTGCGACGACGCCGCGCTGGTGCCGATCGGGTTGGACCTGGCCACCATCGACGGGCCGCTGGTCCGGGGGCTGCGCGGTGCTGCTCGGAACCGCCGGGTCGCCGCTCGGGACAACGTCGACCTCGCGGCGCGGCTCGCCGGGCTGTCCGAGGCGGACCGGCGGGACGCGCTGCTCAAGCTGGTCCGCACGACCACGGCCGGCGTGCTCGGGCACGACTCCGCCGACGCGGTCCCCGCCGAACGCGCGTTCACCGACCTGGGCTTCGACTCGCTGGCCGCGCTGGAGCTGCGCAACCAGCTCACCGCCGCGACCGGCCTGCGCCTGCCCGCGACGCTGACGTTCGACCGGCCGCACGCCCGAGCCGTGGCGGACCTGGTGCACGACAAGCTGTTCGGCGAGTCCGGCCCGGGTCTGCCCGAGGACGAGGTGCGCCGCGTCCTGGCGAGCATCCCGCTGGGCCGGCTGCGCGACGCGGGCCTGCTGGACAGCCTGCTGGAACTGGGCGGCGTGAAGCTCGCCGCCGACGAGCCCGACGACGGGCCGGGGGAGTCCATCGACGACATGGACGCCGACGCACTGATCAACCTGGCGCTCGCCGACCTCGGTGACGTGACGACGGAAACGGGGAGCTGAGAATGGCCGAGGAGAAGCTCGTCGCCGCGCTGCGCGCGTCGCTCAAGGAGAACGAGCGGCTGCGGGAGCAGAACCGCAAGCTCGACTCGACGTTGCGCGAGCCGGTCGCGATCGTCGGCATGGCGTGCCGGTTCCCCGGTGGCGTGCGGACGCCCGACGACCTGTGGGAGCTGGTCGCGCAGGGCCGCGACGGCATCACCGGGTTCCCCACCGACCGGGGCTGGAACCTGGCCGAGCTGTACGACCCGACACCCGGCGCGGCGGGCAGGTCCTACACGCGCGAGGGCGGGTTCCTGCACGACGCGGCGGAGTTCGACGCGGAGTTCTTCGGCATCTCGCCGCGCGAGGCGCTGACCATGGACCCGCAGCAACGGCTGCTGCTGGAGACGTCGTGGGAGGCCCTGGAGAACACCGGGCTCGACCCGGTCGCGCTGCGCGGCGCGGCGGTCGGCGTGTTCGCCGGGATGATGTACCACGACTACGCCGAGAACAACTCGACCGGCGCCATCGCGTCCGGCCGCGTCGCGTACGCGCTGGGCCTGGAGGGACCGGCGGTCACCATCGACACGGCGTGCTCGTCGTCGCTGGTCGCGCTGCACCTGGCCGCGCAGTCGCTGCGCAACGGGGAGTGCTCGCTGGCGCTGGCCGGCGGCGTCACCGTGATGGCGACGCCCGGCACCTACGTCGAGTTCAGCAAGCAGCGCGGGCTGTCGGTCGACGGCCGGTGCAAGTCCTTCGCGGCGGCGGCCGACGGCACCGGGTTCGCCGAGGGCGTCGGCATGCTGGTCGTGGAACGCCTGTCCGACGCGCGCCGCAACGGCCACCCGGTGCTCGCGGTCGTGCGCGGCTCGGCGGTGAACCAGGACGGCGCGTCCAACGGCCTGACCGCGCCCAGCGGTCCGGCGCAGCAACGGGTGATCCGGGCGGCGCTGGCGCAGGCCAGGTTGGCGGCGCACCAGGTGGACGTGGTCGAGGCGCACGGCACCGGCACGACGCTGGGTGACCCGATCGAGGCGCAGGCGTTGCTGGCGACCTACGGCCAGGACCGCTCGCGGCCGTTGTGGCTGGGGTCGATCAAGTCCAACATCGGGCACACGCAGGCGGCGGCGGGCGCCGCCGCGGTGATCAAGATGATCGGCGCGCTGCGGCACGGGGTGCTGCCGAAGACGTTGCACGTGGACAAGCCGAGCGACCAGGTCGACTGGACCGAGGGCGCGGTCTCGCTGCTCACGTCCCCGGTCGAGTGGCCGGCGGGCGACGAGCCGCGCCGGGCGGGCATCTCGTCGTTCGGGGTGAGCGGCACCAACGCCCACGTGATCCTGGAAGAGCCGCCCGCCGAGGACGCCGCGCCGGCCGCTGCCGAGCCGGTGGCCGGTGTTGGGGCGGCCGGTGCCAAGGACGCGCCGGCCGGTGTTGAGGCGGGCGGTGCCGAAGACGCGCCGGCCGGTGTTGAGGCGGTGGCCGCGCCGGCCTCCGGCCCCCATCTCCATTCTCCCACCGGGGTACGACAATTCCCGGGGGCGGCCGAGGTGGTGCCGTGGGTGTTGTCCGCCCGCACCGCCGAGGCCCTGCGCGCGCAAGCGGCCAAGCTCGCCGACCACCTCGCCGCCAGCCCCGCCAGCCCCGCCAGCCCCGCCGGTCCTGCCGACCCCGCCGGTCGCGCCGACGCCGCAGGCCCCACGGACCCCGCCGACCCTGCTGACGCCGCTGGTCCCGCCGGTGTCGCGGCGGCTCTCGCGGCGCGCAGTCGGTTCGAGCACCGGGCCGTCGTGGTGGGCACCGGTGCTGACCTGCGGGCCGGTGTCGAGGCCGTCGCGGCGGGGGAGCACCCCACCACCGGCGAGGCTCTGGAGGACCCCAAGGTCGTCTTCATGTTCCCCGGTCAGGGTTCGCAGTGGGCGGGCATGGCCGTCGAACTCCTCGACTCCTCGCCGGTGTTCGCCCAGCGCATGGCCGAGTGCGCCGAGGCGATCGACAGGTTCACCGACTGGTCGCTGCTCGACGTGGTCCGCAACGCCCCGGGTGCCGCGTCCCTGGACCGGGTGGACGTGGTGCAGCCGGTGCTGTTCGCGGTGATGGTGTCGTTGGCGGCCCTGTGGCGGTCCTACGGCGTCGAACCGTCGGCGGTCGTCGGGCACTCGCAGGGCGAGATCGCCGCGGCGGCTGTCTGCGGCGCGCTGTCCCTCGAAGACGCCGCCCGCGTGGTCGCGTTGCGCAGCAAGGCGATCGCCGCCGGGCTCGCCGGGCGCGGCGGCATGGCGTCCGTCGCCGCCCCGCGCGCCGACGTCGAGGCCCGCATCGCCCGCTGGGACGACCGGATCTCCGTCGCCGCCGTCAACGGCCCGTCCGCGACCGTCGTCTCCGGCGAACCCGAAGCGCTTCAGGAATTGCTCGCCGACTGCGAGGCGGACGGCGTCCGGATGCGGATCATCCCCGTGGACTACGCCTCGCACTCCGCGCAGGTCGAGTCGATCCGCGACGAGCTGCTCACCGTCCTGGCCGGGGTCGAGCCGCGCGCCGGCGACATCCCGCTGTACTCGACGCTGACCGGCGAGGTCGGCACCGCCGTGCTGGACGCCGACTACTGGTACGCCAACCTGCGCGGCACGGTCCGCTTCCAGGACGCCGTCGAGCGCCTGCTGGCCGACGGGCACGACGTGTTCGTGGAGATCAGCGCGCACCCGGTGCTGGGCATGGGCGTCCGCGAGGTCCTCGACGCCGCCGCCGGCCCGACCGCCCTGGTCGGCTCGCTGCGCCGGGACGAGGGCGGTCTCCAGCGGTTCCTGACCTCGCTGGGCGAGGCCCACGTGCGCGGCGTCGCCGTCGACTGGTCCCGGCACACCGCCGGCCCCCGCGCGGCCGTGCCGACCTACGCGTTCCAGACGCAGCGGTACTGGCAGGTCGAGCAGTCCAGTGTGGACGCGGGCGGGCTCGGTGTCTCGTCGGTCGCGCACCCGCTGCTCGGCGCGGCGCTGACCGTGCCCGAGCGGGACCTGGTCGTGCTGACCGGCCGCGTCGACCTCGACACCCACCCGTGGCTGGCCGACCACGCCGTGCTGGACACCGTGCTGCTGCCCGGCACCGCCCTGGTGGACCTGGCGGTCCGCGCCGGCGACCAGGTCGGCTGCCCGGTGGTGGAGGAGCTGACCATCACCACACCGCTCGTCGTCCAGGGCGGTGTGACGCTGCGGATCACCGTGGACGCGCCCGACGACCACGGCCGCCGCGCGCTGGGCGTCTACGCGCAGACCGACGCCGACCAGGCCGCCGGCCTGTGGACCCGCCACGCCACGGGCGTCCTCGCGGAGGGTTCCCCTCGCGCGGATCACCTGACCGAGTGGCCCCCGACCGACGCCACCCCCGTCGACACCACCGACCTCTACGACCGCCTGGCCGCCCTGGGCCTGAACTACGGCCCGACCTTCCAGGGCCTGCGGGCGGCGTGGCGGCGCGGCGACGAGACCTTCGCCGAGGTCGCCCTCCAAGGCGAGCCGGACACCTTCGGCCTCCACCCGGCCCTGCTGGACGGCGCCCTGCACGCCCTCGCGGCGGACATCGGCGACGGCCGACCGCACCTCCCGTTCTCCTGGAGCGGCGTCACCCTGCACGCCGAAGCCGCCACCGCCCTGCGCGTCCGCTTCACCAAGACCGGCCCGGACACGGCGTCCCTGACCATCGCCGACGCGGCGGGCGCACCGGTCGCCACGATCGACGCCCTCACCGTCCGCCCGGTGGCCCTGGACTCCCTCAAGGGCCGCACCGGCTACGTCGAGGACCTGTTCACCCTCGACTGGACCCCGCTGAAACTGTCGTCCCCCCGTGCGACCATGGAGACGGGGGCCGGAGGCCACCCCGACCTCCTCCGCATCACCCCCACCGACGACGTCCTGGCCGCCACCACCGAGGCCCTCACCGCGCTCCAAGCCCGCCTGGCCGACCCGACCGACGCCACCCTCGTCGTCGTCACCCACCCCGGCGACCTCGCCGGCGCGGCCGTGCGCGGCCTGGTCCGCTCCGCCCAGGCGGAGAACCCGGGCCGGTTCGTCCTGCTGGAGGCCGAGGACCCCACGCCCGACGAGATCGCCGCCGCCCTCGCCACCGGCGAACCGGTCCTCGCCATCCACGACGGCGAACTCCGCGCGCCCCGCCTGGCCCGCGTCCCCGACCCGACCGGCGACTCGCCGTTCACCCCGGACAGCACCGTCCTGGTCACCGGCGGCACCGGCACGCTCGGCGCGCACGTCGCCCGCCACCTGGTCACCACCCACGGCGTCCGAAACCTCGTCCTGACCAGCCGCCGCGGCCTCGAAGCCCGGGGCGCGCGGGAACTCCGGGCCGAACTGGCCGAGCTGGGCGCGACCGCGCACGTCGTCGCCTGCGACGTGGCCGACCGGGACGCCACCGCGAAGCTCCTCGCCGAGCACCCCGTCACCGCCGTCGTCCACACGGCCGGCGTGATGGACGACGGCACCGTGGCCTCCCTGCGCCCCGACCAGCTCGCCACCGTGCTGCGGCCCAAGCTCGACGCCGCCCGCAACCTGGACGAACTGACCGGCGACCTGACCGCGTTCGTCCTGTTCTCATCGGCGGCGGGCACGTTCGGCAGCCCCGGCCAGGGCGGGTACGCCGCCGCCAACGCCGCCCTGGACGCCCTCGCCCAGCGCCGCCGCGCCGCGGGCGAGCCCGCCCAGTCGCTGGCCTGGGGCCTGTGGGCGCAGCGCAGCGAGATGACCGCCGAGGTCGGCTCGGCCGAGCTGAACCGCATGGCCCGCACCGGCATGGGCGAGCTGTCCACCCAGGACGGTCTCGCGCTGTTCGACGCCGCTGTCAAGGCCGGTGACGCCCTGCTCGTGCCGGTCCCGCTGGACCTGACCGCGCGCGGCGACGTCCCCGAGCTGCTGCGCGGCCTGGTCAAGGCCCCGGCCCGCCGGGCGGCGAGCGGGTCGTCGCTGACCCAGCGCCTGGCCGAGGTGCCGGCGCAGCGCCGCGCCGAGGTCGTGCTGGAGGTCGTGCTGACCCGCGTGGCCGCCGTCCTGGGCTACGCCCGCGCCGAGCAGCTGCCCGCCGGCCGCACGTTCAAGGACCTCGGGTTCGACTCGCTGACCGCCCTCGACCTGCGCAACCAGCTCAGCGCCGCCACCGGCCTGCGGCTGCCCGCGACCCTGGTGTTCGACTACCCGACCCCGGACGCGCTGGCCGCCCACCTGCTCGACCAGCTCGCCGGCTCCACCACGACCGCGGTCGTCGAGGCCACCCGCCACGACCACGAGCCCATCGCGATCGTCGGCATGGCCTGCCGGTTCCCCGGCGGCGTGCGCACCCCCGAGGACCTGTGGCGGCTGCTGGTCGACGGCGGCGACGCCATCGGCGGGTTCCCCACCGACCGCGGCTGGGACCTCGACGCCCTGTTCCACCCCGACCCCGACCACCCGGGCACGGTCACCACCGACCGCGGCGGCTTCCTGCACGACGCCGCCGACTTCGACCCCGGCTTCTTCGGCATCTCCCCGCGCGAGGCGCTGGCGATGGACCCGCAGCAACGCCTGCTGCTGGAGACGTCCTGGGAGGCGTTGGAACGGGCCGGGATCGACCCGACCACGCTGCGCGGCAGCCGGACCGGCGTCTACGCGGGCGTCATGTACAACGACTACGGCATCGTGGTGAGCGGGTCGGCGGAGTCGGTCGACGGGTTCCTGTCCACCGGCAACTCCGGCGGTGTCGTGTCCGGCCGCGTGTCCTACACGCTCGGGCTCGAAGGCCCCGCGATGACCGTGGACACCGCGTGCTCGTCGTCGCTGGTCGCGGTGCACCTGGCGGTGTCGGCGCTGCGCAACGGCGAGTGCTCGCTGGCGCTGGCGGGCGGCGTGTCGGTGATGTCGCTGCCGGGCACGTTCCAGGAGTTCTCGCGGCAGCGCAACCTCGCCGCCGACGGCCGGTGCAAGTCGTTCGCGGGCGCGGCCGACGGGACCTCGCTGTCCGAGGGCGTGGGCCAACTGGTGCTGGAACGGCTGTCCGACGCGCAGCGCAACGGGCACCGGGTGCTCGCCGTGATCCGGGGTTCGGCGGTCAACCAGGACGGCGCGTCCAACGGGCTGACCGCGCCCAACGGGCCGTCACAGCAACGGGTCATCCGCGCGGCGCTGGCCGACGCGGGCGTTCAACCGTCCGAAGTGGACGTTGTCGAGGCGCACGGCACGGGCACCACGCTGGGCGACCCGATCGAGGCGCAGGCCCTGCTCGCGACCTACGGCCAGGACCGCGCCGAACCGCTGCTGCTGGGCTCGATCAAGTCCAACCTGGGGCACACCCAGGGCGCGGCGGGCGTCGCCGGGCTGATGAAGGTCGTGCTGTCGCTGCGCCACGGCCTCCTGCCGCGCACGCTGCACGTGGACGAGCCGTCGCCGCACGTGGACTGGACGGCCGGGGCGGTGCGGCTGGCCACCTCGGCGGAGCCGCTGACCGCATCCCGCCCGTTGCGCGGCGCGGTGTCCTCGTTCGGGATCAGCGGCACCAACGCGCACGTCGTGCTGGAGCAGGCGGAAGCGGCGCCGGTCGAGGAGTCGACGGAGCCGGGGTTCACGCCGTGGCTGGTGTCCGCGCGCACCGAGGACGCCCTTCGCGACCAGGTCGCCGCCTTGCGGGCGCACGTGGCGGCGCACCCCGAGCGGCCGGTGGACGTCGGTTACACCCTCGCCACCGGGCGGGCCGCGTTCGAGCACCGGGCGGTCGTGCTCGGGGACGAGGTCGTGACCGGGGCGGTCCGCGCCGGGCGGCTCGCGGTGCTGTTCACCGGCCAGGGCGCGCAGCGGCTCGGGATGGGCCGCGAGCTGCGGTCGTTCCCGGTGTTCGCGGACGCGTTCGACGCGGTGTGCGCGGAGCTGGACCGGCACCTCGACCGGCCGTTGCGCGAGGTGATCGACACCGAGGACCTGCACCGGACCGGGTACACGCAGCCGGCGCTGTTCGCGTTCGAGGTGGCGTTGTTCCGGCTGGTCTCCTCGTGGGGCGTTCGGCCGGACTTCGTGGCCGGGCACTCGATCGGCGAGCTGGCCGCCGCCCACGTGGCCGGGGTGTTCTCGCTGGCCGACGCGGCTCGGCTGGTCGCCGCCCGCGCGCGGCTGATGCAGGCCCTGCCGACCGGTGGCGCGATGGTGTCGGTGCGCGCGTCCGAGCCCGAGGTGCTGCCGCTGCTCGTCGAGGGTGTCGCCATCGCCGCCGTCAACAGCCCGGACTCCGTGGTGCTGTCCGGGGCGGAGGCCGCGACCCTCGCGGTGGCGGGGGAGTTGGCGGCGCGCGGGCACAAGACGCAGCGGCTGACCGTGTCGCACGCGTTCCACTCGCCGCTGATGGAGCCGATGCTGGACGAGTTCCGGGCGGTGGCCGAGACGATCGCTTACCGCGCGCCGGAGATTCCGTTGGTGTCGACGGCCGGCCTCCGGCCCCCGTCTCCATCGTCGCATGAGGGTCTGACAGTGCTGGGCGTGGCGGGTGCTGGGGAGTTCGGGGCCGAGTACTGGGTGCGGCAGGTCCGGGAGGCGGTCCGGTTCGCCGACGCGGTGCGGGAGTTGGCCGGTGGCGGGGTGACGACGTTCCTGGAGTTGGGGCCGGACGCCGTGCTCGCCGCGTTGGGGCAGGGTGTCGCCGAGGGCGAGTGGATTTCGGTGTGCCGCAAGGGGCATGACGAGTCCGCGACCGTCGCGACCGCCTTCGCCCGGCTCGCGGTGGGTGGTGTCGCGATCGACTGGGCGGGTGTGGTGCCCGGCCGGACCGTGGAACTGCCGACCTACGCGTTCCGGCGTCAGCGGTTCTGGCCGCGGCCGGGCGTCGGGACCGGGGACGCCGGCGGGCTGGGGTTGCGGCCGGCCGACCACCCGTTGCTGGGCGCGGCGGTTGAGCTGCCCGACGGGGGCGCGGTGTTCACCGGGCGGTTGTCGCCGGCCACCCACCCGTGGCTGGCCGACCACGCCGTCGGCGACGTCGTGCTGCTGCCCGGCGCGGCGCTGGTGGAGATGGCGGCGCACGCCGGCCGGGAGGTCGGGCGCGGCCGAGTCGGCGAGCTGACCCTGGAGGCCCCGCTCGTGCTGCCGGACAAGGGCGGCGTCCGGGTCCGGGTGACCGTCGGGGCGGAGGGCTCGGTGGAGATCCACTCGCGCGCCGAGGACGACGACGGCTGGACCGCGCACGCCGCCGGACACCTGACCGCCGACCTCGGACCCGGCGCCGACCTGCGGGAATGGCCGCCGGCGGGCGCCGACGAACTCGACGTGTCCAGCGCCTACGACGACCTGTTCGCGCGCGGACTCCGCTACGGCCCGGTGTTCCAGGGGCTGACGGCGGCGTGGCGGCGCGGGGACGAGGTGTTCGCCGAGGTGACCGTGCCGGCCGAGGACGCGGGGCGGTTCGGGCTGCACCCGGCGCTGCTGGACGGCGTCCTGCACGCCCTGGCGCTGACCGGTGACGGCGACCTGGTGCTGCCGTTCTCGTGGCGGGGCTTCGCGGTGCACGCGGTCGGCGCGGCCACGCTGCGGGCGCGCATCGTGCCGGGCGACGGCGCGGTGGCGATCACCGTGGCGGACGGGACCGGCGCTCCCGTGGCCACCGTCGAGGCCCTCGCGGTCCGCCCGGTGTCCCCGGACCAGCTGCGCACCGACCGCAACGACCTGCTCCGCCTCGACTGGACCCCGCTGACCGGCCCGACGGCCACCCGCGACTTCACCGTCCTGGGCGAGGACTTCCCGGACCTGGCGGCACTGGCGGCGGAGATCGCGGCCGGCGCGCCCGCGCCCGAGGTGGTGGCTGTCCGCTGGGCCCCGACCGGGGGCGACGCGGCGGCGGTGCGGGCGGCCACCCACCAGGCGCTGAACCTGGCGCAGGAGTGGCTGGCCGAAGAAGCGTTCGCGGCCTCCAAGCTCGCGTTCGTCACGCGTGGCGGGGTCGTCACGGCGACCGACAGCGACATCGACCCGGCACAGGCCGCGGTGTGGGGGCTGATCCGGTCCGCCCAGTCGGAGAACGTCGACCGGTTCGTCCTGGTCGACGCCGACACGACCGACCTGGCCGCCGCCCTGGGCACCGACGAACCGCAACTCGCCCTGCGCGGCAACGACATCCTGGTCCCGCGCCTGGTCCGGGCCACGGCCACGCCGGCACCGCTGGAAGGTCCCGTCCTCGTCACGGGCGCCTCCGGTGCGCTCGGCCGGGTCGTCGCCCGGCACCTGGTCACCCGCCACGGCGTCCGCGAACTGGTCCTGACCAGCCGCGACCCCCGGCCCGAGCTGCGCGACGAGCTGACCGCGCTGGGCGCGGACGTGACCGTCGCCGCCTGCGACGTGGCCGACCGGGACGCCCTGGCCAAGCTGCTCGCCGACCACCCCGTGCGCGGCGTCGTGCACGCGGCCGGCGTGCTGGACGACGGCGTGATCGGCTCGCTCACCCCCGACCGGCTGGACACCGTCCTGCGGCCCAAGGTGGACGGCGCGGCCAACCTGCACGAACTGGCCGACGTCGACACGTTCGTCCTGTTCTCCTCGGCCGCGGGCGTGCTCGGCGGCCCCGGCCAGGCCAACTACGCCGCCGCCAACGCCTACCTCGACGCCCTCGCCGAGCACCGCCGCGCCACCGGCAAACCGGCGGTCTCGCTCGCGTGGGGCCGCTGGGAGCAGGCCGGCATGGCCGACCGGATGAGCGAGGCCGACCAGCGGCGCATGGCCCGGTCGGGCATCGACGCCCTGACCCACGACGAAGGCCTGGCCCTGCTCGACGCCGCGCTCGGCGCGTCCGGCGCGCTCGCGCCGATCAAGCTCGACCACCGGGTGCTGCGCGAACGGGCCGTGGCGGGCATGTTGCCGCCGCTGCTGCGCGGCCTGGTTCGGGTGCCCGCCCGCCGGGCCGCCGAAGCCGACGCCGGCGCGGTCGACGCATTGAAGAAATCGTTGGCGGGCAAGGACGTCGAGGCCGCCACCGCGGTCCTGCTGGACCTGGTGCGCGCCCAGGTCGCCGGCGTGCTGGCCTACCCGGACGCGGGCGCGGTGCCCGCGGACCGGCCGTTCAACGAACTCGGGTTCGACTCGCTGACCGCCGTCGAGCTGCGCAACCGGGTCAACGCGGCCACCGGCCTGCGGCTGCCCGCGACGCTGGTGTTCGACCACCCGACGTCGCGGGCGCTGGCCGCCCACCTGGCCGCCGAACTGACCGGCGAGGGCGCGGAGGCCAACGGCGTGCTCGCCGCGTTCGCCGGGCTCGACCGGCTCGAAGAGTCCCTCGTGGACATCGACGAGCAATCGCGGACGCGGCTCACGCTGCGCCTGCGCGAAGTGCTGACCAGGCTCGGCGCGTCCGAAGCGCCGACCACCGACGACATCGAGTCCGCCACCGATGACGAGGTCTTCGCTCTCATCGACAGCGAACTGGGGATCTCGTGACGTTTCGAGAGGGGCGAGGGGTAGTGGCGAACGAGGACAAGCTCCGGGACTACCTCAAGCGGGTCACCGTCGACCTGCAGAAGACCCGGCAGCGGCTGCACGAGGTCGAGGCGGCGGCGCACGAGCCGATCGCGATCGTCGGCATGGCCTGCCGCTACCCGGGCGGGGTGACCGGTCCCGAGGACCTGTGGCGGCTGGTGGCGTCGGGCGCCGACGCGACGGGCGCGTTCCCGACCGACCGCGGCTGGGACCTGGCGGCGCTGCACGACCCCGAGTCGGCGCGCGAGGACACGTCCTACACCGCGCGCGGCGGGTTCCTCTACGACGCGGCGGACTTCGACCCCGCGTTCTTCGGCATCAGCCCGCGCGAGGCGGTCCGGCTCGACCCGCAGCAACGGCTGCTGCTGGAGGTCGCGTGGGAAAGCCTGGAGCGGGCGGGCATCGACCCGGCGACGCTCGCGGGCAGCCCCACCGGCGTGTTCACCGGCCTGATGTACCACGACTACGCGGGCAGCAACTCCTCCGGCAGCGTCGTGTCCGGCCGCGTCGCCTACACCCTGGGGCTCGAAGGCCCGGCGGTCACCGTGGACACCGCGTGCTCGTCGTCGCTGGTCGCGCTGCACCTGGCCATCCAGGCGCTGCGGCGCGGCGACTGCACGCTGGCGCTGGCCGGCGGCGTGTCGGTGATGGCGACGCCGTTGACGTTCGTGGAGTTCTCGCGCCAGCGCGGCCTGTCCCCGGACGGCCGGTGCCGGTCGTACTCGGCGGACGCCGACGGCACCGGGTTCGCCGAGGGCGTCGGCGTGCTGCTGGTGGAGAAGCTGTCCGACGCGCTGCGCAACGGGCACCACGTGCTCGCCGTGGTGCGCGGCTCGGCGGTGAACCAGGACGGCGCGTCCAACGGCCTCACCGCGCCCAACGGGCCGTCGCAGCAACGGGTCATCGAGGCCGCGCTGGTCGACGCCGGCCTGTCCACCGGGCAGGTGGACGTGGTCGAGGGCCACGGCACCGGCACCACGCTGGGCGACCCGATCGAGGCGCAGGCCCTGCTCGCCACCTACGGCCAGGACCGCGCCGAGCCGCTGTGGCTGGGCTCGGTGAAGTCCAACATCGGCCACACGCAGGCCGCCGCCGGCGTCGCCGGGATCATCAAGGTGGTCGAGGCGATCCGGCACGGCGTGATGCCCGCGACCCTGCACGCCGAGCAGCCGTCCGACCAGGTCGACTGGACGGCGGGCAACGTGAAGCTGCTGACCGCGGCGACCCCGTGGCCGGAGACCGGGCGTCCGCGCCGGGCCGCCGTGTCGTCGTTCGGGTTCAGCGGCACCAACGCGCACGTGATCATCGAGCAGGCGCCCGAACGGGAGCCGGTCGCGACGGCGTCCGCCCCGGTGACCTCGCTGCTGGTGACCGCGCGCGACCCGAAGGCGTTGCGGGACCAGGCCCAGCGGCTGAGCGCGCTCACCGCCGACCCCGCCGAGCTGGGCTACGCCCTGGCCACCTCGCGGGCGCGGTTCGAGCACCGGGCCGCCGTGGTCGGGACCTCCGCCGAGGAGCTGTCGGCGGGGCTGGCCGCGCTGGCGCGGGACGAGAAGGCCCCGAACGTGGTGGTCGGCCGGGTGGCCGGCGGCAAGCCCGCGATGCTGTTCTCCGGCCAGGGCGCGCAGCGACTTGGCATGGGGCTCGGGCTGCACGCGGCGTTCCCGGCGTTCGCGGCGGCGTTCGACGAGGTGTGCGCGGCGCTGGACCCGCACCTCGACAAGCCGCTGAAGGACGTGCTGGAGACCGAGGAGCTGCACCGGACCGGGTACACGCAGCCCGCGCTGTTCGCGATCGAGGTGGCGCTGTTCCGGCTGCTGGAGTCGTGGGGCGTGACGCCGTCCGTGCTGGTCGGCCACTCCATCGGCGAACTGGCCGCCGCGCACGTGGCGGGCGTGTTCTCGCTGGCCGACGCGGCCCGGCTGGTCGCCGCGCGGGGCCGGTTGATGCAGGCGCTGCCGCCCGGTGGGGCGATGCTCGCGGTCGAGGCGACCGAGGACGAGGTCGTGCCGCTGCTCGGGCCGGACGTGGACATCGCGGCCGTGAACGGTCCCCGGTCGGTGGTCGTGTCGGGTGCGGCTGAGGCGGTCGCGGCGGTGGAGGAGCACTTCGCCGACCGGCGGACCAAGCGGCTGACCGTGTCGCACGCGTTCCACTCGCCGCTGATGGAGCCGATGCTGGCCGAGTTCCGGGCGGTCGCGGAGAGCGTGACGTACCACGAGCCGACGATTCCGCTGGTGTCCACGGTCGGCCTCCGGCCCCCGTCTCCATCGTCGCACGGGGGTCTGACAGATTCAGGCGTCGAGGGTGCGGAGGAGTTCGGGGCCCAGGAGTTCGGGGCGGAGTACTGGGTGCGGCAGGTTCGGGCCGCGGTGCGGTTCGCCGATGCCGTGCGGTCGGTGGAGAGCACCACCCTGCTGGAGATCGGGCCGGACTCCGTGCTGGCCACGATGGCGGCGGACAGCGTCGAGGGTGACGTGGCGCTGATTCCTTTGCTTCGCCGGGATCGGGACGAGCCGCGGGCGCTGGTCGAGGCGTTGGCGCGGTTGGAGGTCCGGGGTGTGACCGTGGACGCCGAGGCGTTCTACGGGCGCACCGGGAGGTCTCAAGTCGACCTGCCTACCTACGCGTTCCAGCACGAGCGGTTCTGGATGGACAGCGTCGAGGCGTCCGCGGCGACGACCGACGACGACCTGGACACGTTCATCTCCGCGCTCGACATCGACCCGAACGATCCCGTGAACTCCGTGGTGTCCGCACTGGCGGAGTGGCGCAAGGGCCGCCAGGACCGGTCCCAGTCCGACGCCTGGCGCTACCGGGCCACGTGGGAACGCCTGCCCAGCGGCACCAACCGCACGCTGACCGGCACCTGGCTGGTGGTCGGCGATGGCGCGGAAGTCGCGGAAGCCCTGGCCGCCCACGGTGCGACGCCGGTCATCACGGATCTCGCCGGTGTGGCGGACGCCTTGGCCGATGACGTGACCGGTGTGGTGTCGGTGCTGGGTGCGGCGGACACGCTTCGGCTCGTTCAAGCTGTTGCGCCGCAAGGGGTTCCGTTGTGGGCGGTGACCCGAGGGGCGGTGTCGACCTCGCCCGCCGACCCGGTCACCGACCCCGACCAGGCGCAGGTGTGGGGTCTCGGGCGGGTCGCCGCCCTCGAACTCCCGCAGGTGTGGGGCGGTCTGGTGGACCTGCCCGCCGCGCTGGACGACCGCACCGCCGTCGCCCTCGCGGGCGTGCTCGCGGGCATCGGCGAGGACCAGGTCGCGGTCCGCCCGGACGGCGTGTTCGCCCGCCGCCTGCACCGCGCCCCGGTCACCGGCAACCCCCGCCGGCGGCCGGTCACCGGCACGGTCCTGGTCACCGGCGGCACCGGCACGCTCGGGATCGAGGTCGCCAAGGCCTACGCCGAGGACGGCGCGGACCACGTGCTGCTGCTCAGCCGCCGGGGCGCCGCGCCCGCCGAAGTCCTCGCCGAGATCGGCACCCGGGTCACCGTGGTCGCGTGCGATGTCGCCGACCGCGAAGCCCTCGAAGCCGTCGCCGCGCAACACGACGACATCGACACCGTCGTCCACGTCGCCGGGCTGGCCCAGTTGACGCCGCTCGCCGACATGACCGGCGAGGAGTTCGCGGACGTCCTCGCCGCCAAGGTCGAGGGCGCCCGGAACCTGGACGCGGTGTTCCCCGACGTGGACGCGTTCGTGCTGTTCTCGTCGGTCGCGGGCGTGTGGGGCAGTGGCGCGCAGGCCGCGTACGCCGCCGGCAACGCCCACCTCGACGCCCTGGCCGAGCAGCGCCGCGCCCGCGGCCGAGCCGCGACCTCCCTGGCCTGGGGTCCGTGGGCGGGCAGCAACCTGGTGGACGACGACATCGACGCCGCCCTGCGCAAGCGCGGCCTCACGCCCATGTCCCCGGACCGGGCGATCGCCGCGATGCGCACCGCCCTCGCCGCCGACGACACCGCCGTGGTGCTCGCGGACGTGGACTGGGCGGCGTTCGTCCCGTCCTTCACCGCCCTGCGCCCGAGCCGGCTGTTCGACGCGATCCCCGAGGCGGCCACCGAGGTCGAGACCCCCTCCTCGGACGACCTCGCGCGGCTGCTCGCCGGCGTGCCCGAGGCCGACCGCCTGGACCACGTCACGACCCTGGTCCGCACGCAGGTCGCGCTGACCCTGGGCTACGCCGGCCCCGAGGCCGTGGAAGCCACCCGCGCGTTCAAGGACCTGGGCTTCGACTCGGTCACCGCGGTGGAGTTCCGCAACCGCATGATCGAGGCCACCGGCGTCCGGCTGTCGGCGGCGGTCGCGTTCGACTACCCGACCCCCGAGGCCCTGGCCCGGCACCTGCTGGAGAGCGGCACGGCCGACGTGGTCGCCGCCGCCGGGTTCACCGACGAGCCCATCGCCATCGTGGGCATGAGCTGCCGGTTCCCCGGCGGCGTGGGCACGCCCGACGAGCTGTGGGCGATGCTGCGCGAGGGCCGCGACGGCATCGGCCCGTTCCCGACCGACCGGGGCTGGGACCTCGACGGCCTGTTCCACCCCGACCCCGAGCACCCCGGCACCAGCTACGTCCGCGAGGGCGGGTTCCTGCCCGGCCTGCCCGGCTTCGACGCCGCGTTCTTCGGCATCAGCCCGCGCGAGGCCGAGGCGATGGACCCGCAGCAGCGGCTGGTGCTGGAGGCGTCGTGGACGGCGTTCGAGGACGCGGGCCTCGACCCGACCTCCCTGCGCGGCACCCCGACCGGCGTCTACGTGGGCACCAACAACAACGACTACATCCGGCTGACCGGCGCGGTCGGGGCCAGCGCTGAGGGCTTCATGGCCACCGGCAACGCCGCCAGCATCCTGTCCGGCCGCCTGTCCTACGTGCTGGGCCTGGAGGGCCCGGCGGTCACCGTGGACACGGCGTGCTCGTCGTCGCTGGTCGCGCTGCACCTGGCCGTGCAGGGCCTGCGGTCGGGCGAGTGCTCGGCGGCGGTCGCGGCGGGCGTGACCGCGATGTCCACGCCGGGCGCGTTCGTCGAGTTCTCCAAGATGCGCGGGCTCGCGCCGGACGGCCGCTGCAAGGCCTTCGCGGCCGGCGCGGACGGCACGAACTGGGGCGAGGGCGTCGGCGTGGTCGTGCTGATGCGGCTGTCCGACGCGGTCGCCGCCGGGCACGAGGTGCTGGCCGTGATCCGCGGGACGGCGGTCAACCAGGACGGCGCGTCCAACGGCCTCACCGCGCCCAACGGGCCGTCGCAGCAGCGGGTCATCCGCGCCGCGCTGGCCAACGCCGGCCTCGCGCCGGCCGACGTGGACGTGGTCGAGGCGCACGGCACCGGCACCGCGCTGGGCGACCCGATCGAGGTGGACGCCCTGTTCGCCACCTACGGCAAGGACCGGGACCGGCCGCTGTGGCTGGGCTCGGTCAAGTCCAACATCGGCCACACCCAGGCCGCCGCCGGGGTCGCGGGCGTGATCAAGACCGTGCTGGCGCTCAAGCACGGCGAACTGCCCAAGACCCTGCACGTCGAGGAGCCCACCGGGCACGTCGACTGGGCGGGCGGCGTGCGCCTGCTGGCCGACGCGCAGCCGTGGCCGCGCAACGGCCGTCCGCGCCGCGCGGGCGTGTCGTCGTTCGGGTTCAGCGGCACCAACGCGCACGTGATCATCGAGGAGCCCGCCGCCGAGGTCGTCCCCGACCGGCCCGCCTCGACCGACCCGGTCGCGCTGGTCCTGTCCGCCCGCTCCGACGCGGCGCTCAAGCGGCAGGCGGCGGACCTCCTGCCCCTGCTCGACACGCAGGAGCCGCGCGACCTCGCGTACTCGTTGGCGCAACGGGCCTCGCACTCCCGCCGCGCGGTCGTGGTCGGGGACGCCGAGGCGTTGCGCGCCGGCCTGACCGCCCTCGCGGCGGGCGAGCCGTCGCCGACCGTCGTCACGGGCGGGGCCAACCCGGCGGGCAAGGTCGCGTTCACCTTCCCCGGCCAGGGTTCGCAGTGGGCGGGCATGGCCGTCGAACTCCTCGACTCCTCGCCGGTGTTCGCCCAGCGCATGGCCGAGTGCGCCCAGTCGATCGACAGGTTCACCGACTGGTCGCTGCTCGACGTGGTCCGCAACGCCCCGGGTGCCGCGTCCCTGGACCGCGTGGACGTGGTGCAGCCGGTGCTGTTCGCGGTGATGGTGTCGCTGGCCGCGTTGTGGCGGTCGCACGGCGTCGAACCGTCGGCGGTCATCGGCCACTCGCAGGGCGAGATCGCCGCCGCGTGCGTGGCCGGCGCGTTGTCGCTGGACGACGCCGCGAAGGTGGTGACCCTGCGCAGCAAGGCTTTGCTGCGGTTGTCCGGCAAGGGCGGCATGGTGTCCGTGCCGCTGCCCGCCGAGAAGGTCCGCGAGCGCATCGAGCACTTCGAGGGCCGGGTCACCGTCGCCACCGTCAACGGCCCCCGGTCCACCGTCGTCGCGGGTGAGCCGCCGGCGCTGGAGCGGCTGCTGGCCGAGTGCGCCGAGGACGGCGTCCGCGCCAAGAAGATCGACGTGGACTACGCCTCGCACTCCGCCTACGTCGAGGAGATCCACGACGAACTCCTGGACGTCCTGGCAGGGTTGGAACCCCGCGAGTCGGACATCCCTTTCTACTCCACAGTGGACAGCGGCTGGCTCGACACGACCGTGATGGACGCCGAGTACTGGTACCGGAACCTGCGCCGGACGGTGTGGTTCGAGCCGGCCGTGCGCGCCCTGCTCGACGCCGGGTTCACCGCGTTCGTGGAGTCCTCGCCGCACCCGGTGCTGACCATCGGCGTGCAGGACATCATCGACGACGCCGAGGCCACCGCGTCCGTGGTCGGCTCGCTGCGCCGCGACGAGGGCGGGCTGCCGCGGTTCCTGCTGTCGGTCGGCGAGGCCCACGCGCACGGCGTCAAGGTCCGCTGGCCGCACGGCGACGCGCGCAAGGTGCGCCTGCCCGGCTACCCGTTCCAGCACGAGCGGTTCTGGCCCGAGGCGGGCGCGGTCGTGGCCGACGCGGCGGGTCTGGGCCTGGCCGCCGCCGACCACCCGCTGCTCGGCGCGGCGGTCGCGGTCGCCGACACCGACGGGCTGCTGTTCACCGGCCGGTTGTCGGCAAGCACCCACCCGTGGCTGGCCGACCACGCCGTGGGCGGCCAGGTCCTCGTGCCCGGCACGGCGTTCGTGGAACTGGCGGTCCGCGCCGGTGACGAGGTCGGCTGCGGCAAGGTCGAGGAGCTGACCATCACCGCCCCGCTGGTGCTGCCGGAGAAGGGCGGCGTCCAGGTCCAGATGTGGGTCGGCGCGCCCGACGAGGCGGGCCAACGCCCCGTCAAGATCCACTCGCGCCCGACCGACGACAGCCCGTGGACCCGCCACGCGGTGGGCCTGCTCGGCGAGTCCGACCAGCCGGCCGCGTTCGAACCGGTCTGGCCCCCAGAGGCGGACGAACTCCCCGTCGCCGACCTCTACGACACCCTCTCAAGCGCAGGCCTGCACTACGGCCCGGCTTTCCGAGGCGTCCGCCGGGCCTGGCGACGCGGCGACGAGGTCCTCGCCGAGGTCGGCCTCCCGGAAGCCGCCGGCAAGAACGCCTTCGGCCTCCACCCGGCCCTGCTCGACGCGGCCCTGCACCCGCTGGCCCTGAGCACGACCAGCACCGGCCCGCTCCTGCCGTTCTCGTGGACCGGCGTCTCCCTGCACGCGGCCGGCGCGACCACCCTCCGCGTCCGCCTGCGCCCAGTCGGCCAGAACGCCGTGGAACTCACGGCAACCGACACCACGGGCACCCCGGTGGCCACCATCGAGTCCCTGGTCCTGCGCGAGGCAACCGCACCCACCACCCAGGCCACCCACCACGACGCCCTCTTCCGCCTCGACTGGACTCCGCTCCCCACCGAACTGTCGTACCCCGGTGGGACAATGGAGACGGGGGCCGGAGGCCACCGCTGGGCCGTCCTGGGCACCTGCGACCTGCCCACCAAGGCCGGCCTCGTCACCGACACCTACCCCGACCTGGCCGCCCTCAAGACCGCCCTCGACCAGGGCGCTCCGATCCCGGACCGAGTCGCCCTGCCCTGCCACCGCACCACCGACGACCCGGTCCAAGGCGCCTACCAGGCGGTCAACACCACCCTGGCGGTCCTCCGCGAGTGGCTGGCCGACGAACGCCTGGCCGAGTCCAAGCTGGTCATCGTCACCCACAACGCCATCAGCACCCACGACCCGGCCGACGACCTCGCCGGCTCGACCATCTGGGGCCTGATCCGCTCCGCCCAGACCGAGAACCCGGACCGCTTCGTCCTCCTCGACATCGACGACAACGACCCGCACCGCGCCCTCACCACCGCCGAACCCCAGGTGGCCATCCGCGACGGCGTGGCCCTCGTGCCCCGTCTCGCCCGCGCGACCACCACCCCGGCGCTGGTCCCCGACACCGACCGGTGGCGGCTGGACGTCACCGAGAAGGGCACCCTGGACAACCTCGCGCTCCTCCCCGCCGGCGACCCCCGCCCGCTGGGACCCGGCCAGGTCCGCATCGCCATGCGCGCCGCGGGCCTGAACTTCCGGGACGTCCTGATCGCCCTGGACATGTACCCGGGCGACGGCGTGATGGGCGGCGAAGGCGCCGGCGTGGTCATCGAGACCGCCCCGGACGTCACAACGATCACCACCGGCGACCACGTCATGGGCCTGTTCCACGACGCGTTCGCCCCCGAGGTGGTCACCGACGCCCGGATGGTCGTGCGCGTCCCGAAGGGCTGGACGTTCGCCACGGCGGCGGCCACGCCCATCGCGTTCTGCACCGCCTACTTCGCCCTGGTGGACCTCGCCGAGGTCAAGCCGGGGGAGAAGGTGCTCATCCACGCCGCCGCCGGCGGTGTCGGCATGGCCGCCGTCCGCCTCGCCCGCCACCTCGGGGCCGAGGTGTTCGCCACCGCCAGCCCCGGCAAGTGGGACGCCCTGCGCGCCATGGGCCTGGACGACAACCACATCGCCAACTCCCGCACCCTCGACTTCGAAGAGCGGTTCACAGGCATCGACGTCGTCATCGACTCGCTGGCCAAGGAGTTCGTGGACGCCTCCCTGCGGCTGCTGCGCCCCGGCGGCCGGTTCATCGAGATGGGCAAGACCGACGTCCGCGACCCGGACAGGGTCGCCGCGGACCACCCCGGCGTGGCGTACCAGGCGTTCGACCTGCTCGCCATCGACCCGGACCGGGTCAGCGCGATCCTGCGGGACGTGCTCGCCCTGGTCGAGGCGGACAGGATCACCCCGCTGCCGATCAAGCCCTACGACATGCGCCGCGCGCCCGACGCGTTCCGGTTCATGTCCAAGGCCAAGCACGTCGGCAAGCTGGTGCTCACCGTGCCGCCGCGCCGCGACCCGGACGGCACCGTCCTGATCACCGGCGGCACCGGCACCCTCGGCGGCCTCCTGGCCAGGCACCTGGTGACCCACCACGGCGTGAAGCACCTGCTGCTCACCTCCCGCCGTGGCCCCCAGGCCGCGGGCGCACCCGAACTGGCCGCCGAACTGACGAGCCTGGGCGCGGAAGTCACCATCGCGGCTGCCGACGCGGCCAGCCGGCAGGAACTCGAAACCGCCCTGGCGCAGATCCCCGCCGAGCACCCGCTGACCTCGGTCATCCACACGGCCGGCGTCCTGGACGACGGCGTGGTCACCGCCCTGACCGAGGACCAGGTCGCGAACGTCCTGCGCCCCAAGGTGGACGCCGTGGTCAACCTGCACGAGCTGACCCGCGACCTGGCCGAGTTCACCGTCTTCTCCGCCGCCGCCGGCACGCTGGGCGGCCCGGGGCAGGGCAACTACGCCGCCGCCAACGTCTTCCTGGACACCCTGGTCGCCCAACGGCGCGCGGCCGGGCTCCCGGCGCAGGCGCTGGCGTGGGGCCTGTGGGGCGAGGCCAGCGGCATGACCGCGCACCTGGACGCCAACGACCGCGCCCGCATGGCCCGCGGCGGCCTGCTGGAGCTGTCCGTGGCGCAGGGCATGGCGCTGTACGACGCGGCCCGGCGCATCGACGAGCCGCTGTTGGTGCCCATGCCGGTGGACCCGGCGGCCCTGCGCGAGCTGGGCCGGGTGGACATGCTGCCGGTGCTGCTGCGCGGCCTGGTGCGCGGTCCGGCCCGGCGCACGCTGGAGGCCACGCAGTCCGCCGGCGCGTTCAGGGACGAGCTGGCGCGCCAGAGCGGCCCCCAGCGCCGGCACACCGCGTTGGAGATGGTCAAGGCGCAAGCCGCGACCGTCCTCGGGCACGCCAGTTCCACCGCCGTGGAGCCCACCAAGCCGTTCACGGAACTGGGTTTCGACTCGCTGACCGCCGTCGAGTTCCGCAACCGCCTCAAGGCGGCCACGGGCCTCAAACTGCCCGCGACCATGGTGTTCGACTACCCGACCGCCAACGCCCTGACCGACTTCCTGCTGGCCGAACTGGCGCCGGCCGAGGTGGACCCCGCCGAGGCGCTGCTGGGCGAGCTGGCCGGGTTCGAGCGGTCGCTGGCCGGCGCGGGCGGGCTGGACGAGGCGGTCAAGGAGCGGATTACCGAGCGGTTGCAAGCGGTGCTGTCGAATTGGCGTGGGAGGTCCGACGCGGGCGCCGACGCGGTCGGACCGGACGTGGACACGGTGCTGAAGACCGCTTCGGCCGACGAGCTGTTGCGGTTCATCGACGACGAGCTCGGCGCCGCCTGAACGGGTCGCGCTGAGGAGGGCAACTGATGGCGAACGAAGAGCAGCTTGTCGAGTACCTCCGACGCGTGACGGCAGACCTCCAGAAGACCAAGCAGAAGCTGAAGGAGGCCACCGAGCGGGAGCCGATCGCCGTCGTCGGCATCGGCTGCCGCTTCCCGGGCGGCGTGCGCTCCGCCGAGCAGCTGTGGGAGGTGGTGCGGTCCGGCGCGGACTGCACCACCGACTTCCCCACCGACCGCGGCTGGGACCTCGACGCCCTGTTCGACCCGAACAGCCCGAGCGGCACCAGCTACGTGCGGCGCGGCGGGTTCATCCCCGAGGCGACCGGGTTCGACGCCGGGTTCTTCGGCATCTCGCCGCGCGAGGCCCTCGCGATGGACCCGCAGCAGCGGATGATGCTGGAGGCCTCCTGGGAGGCGTTCGAGCACGCCGGGATCGACCCCGACTCGTTGCGGGGCAGCAAGACCGGCGTGTTCGTCGGGGCCAACAGCGCCGAGTACCTGACCGCGATGCAGCGCAACATGGACGCGTTGATCGGCTACACCATGACCGGTGTGGCGGGCAGTGTGGTGTCCGGCCGCGTGTCCTACGCGCTGGGGCTGGAAGGCCCCGCGGTCACCGTGGACACGGCCTGCTCGTCCTCGCTGGTGGCGGTGCACGTGGCCGCGCACGCCCTGCGCAACGGCGACTGCTCGTTGGCGCTGGCGGGCGGGGTGTGCGTGATCTCCACGCCCGGCACGTTCGTGGAGTTCTCCAGCCAGCGCGGGCTCGCGCCGGACGGCCGGGTGAAGGCGTTCGCCTCCGCCGCCGACGGCACCGCGTTCGGCGAGGGCGTCGGCGTGCTGGTGCTGGAGAAGCTGTCCGACGCACGGCGCAACGGACACCACGTGCTGGCGATCGTGCGCGGGTCGGCGGTGAACCAGGACGGCGCTTCGAACGGCCTCACCGCCCCCAACGGCCCGTCGCAGCAACGGGTGATCCGTGCGGCACTGGCCAACGCCGGCATCTCACCGTCCGATGTGGACGCTGTGGAAGCACACGGCACCGGCACCACCCTGGGCGACCCGGTCGAGGCGCAGGCCCTGCTGGCGACCTACGGCAAGGACCGGGACCGGCCGCTGTGGCTGGGCTCGGTGAAGTCCAACCTCGGGCACACCCAGGCCGCCGCCGGCGTCGCGGGCGTGATCAAGATGATCATGGCGCTGCGCAACGACGAACTACCGCCCACGCTGGGCGTCGACAGCCCGTCCCACCACGTCGACTGGGGCGACGGCGCGGTCCAGCTGGTCACCGAGTCCGTCCCGTGGACGCCGGGGGAGCAGCCGCGCCGCGCGGGCGTGTCGTCGTTCGGCATCTCCGGCACCAACGCCCACGTCGTGATCGAGGAAGCTCCGGCCGCCGAACCCCTCGACACTCAAGAGGTCCCGGACGGCCCGGCGCTGTGGGTGCTGTCGGCCAAGACCGAAGCCGCGCTGCGCGAGCAGGCCGCCCGCCTGCGCGACCACGCCGAAGGCCTGGACACGCACGACATCGCGCACGCCCTGGCCACCACCCGCGCCCGCTTCGAGCACCGCGCCGTGCTGGTCGGCTCCCGCGACGACCTCGACTCCGCTCTCCAGGCGCTGGCCGAGGGCGGTGCCGCCCCGAACATGGTCACCGGCGCCGCCGGGGTCGGCGACCGCACCGCGTTCCTGTTCCCCGGCCAGGGCTCGCAGTGGCTCGGCATGGCCGCCGAACTGCTGGAGACCTCGCCCGTCTTCGCCCGGCGCATGGCCGAGTGCGCGGCGGCCGTGGACCGGCACACCGACTGGTCCCTGCTCGACGTGCTGCGCGGCGTGCCCGGCGCGGCGTCGCTGGACCGCGTGGACGTCGTCCAGCCCGCCCTGTTCGCGATGATGGTGTCCCTGGCGGCCCTGTGGCGTTCGCACGGCGTGGAGCCGGCCGCCGTGGTCGGCCACTCCCAGGGCGAGATCGCCGCCGCGTGCGTCGCGGGCGCGTTGTCGCTGGAGGACGCGGCGCTCGTGGTGACGCTGCGCAGCCAGGCCATCGCCGTGGACCTCGCCGGGCGCGGCGGCATGGTGTCGGTGGCCGCGCCGATCGCCGAGGTCGCCAAGCGCCTGCCCGAAGGCGTCTCCGTCGCCGCCGTCAACGGCCCGTCCACGGTCGTGGTGTCCGGCGACAACGAAGGCCTCGACCGGTTGCTGGCCGAGTGCGCGCGGGACGGCGTCCGCGCCCGGCGCATCGACGTGGACTACGCCTCGCACTCCGCGCACGTCGAGTCGATGCGCGACGAGCTGCTGCGCGTGCTGGCCCCGATCAAGCCGCGCACCTCCGACATCCCGTTCCACTCCACCGTCGTCGGCGAACCGATCGACACCGCCGGGCTGACCGCCGAGTACTGGTACCGCAACCTGCGCCAGACCGTCGAGTTCGAGGACACCGTGCGCGGCCTGGTCGCGGCGGGCGTGGACTCGTTCATCGAGGTCAGCCCGCACCCCGTGCTGGTGCCCGCGGTGGGCGACCTGCTGGCGGACGGCGGCTGCGTCGTGGGCACGCTGCGCCGCGACGACGGCGGCCCGCGCCGGTTCCTGCTGTCGCTGGGCCAGGCCCACGTCCGCGGCGTCCAGCCGGACTTCTCGACGCTGGTCACCGGCCGGCCGGCCGCCCTGCCGACCTACGCGTTCCAGCACCAGACCTACTGGCCCAAGGAGGTGGGCGCGCCCGCCGACGCCGCCGGCCTGGGCCTGGGCTCCACCGGCCACCCGCTGCTCGGCGCGACCGTGGCGCTGGCCGGCGCGGACGGCGTCCTGCTCACCGGGCGGCTGTCGGTGTCGGCGCACCCGTGGCTGGCCGACCACCGGGTCGCCGGCCGGATCTTCCTGCCCGGCACGGCGTTCGTGGAGCTGGCCGTGCGCGCCGGCGACGAGGTCGGGGCCACGGCGGTGGAGGAGCTGACCCTCGAAGCGCCGCTGATCGTGCCGGAGAAGGGTGCCGTCCAGGTCCAGTTGCGCGTCGGCGAGCCGGACGCGGCGGGCGTGCGGCGGCTGACCGTCCACTCGCGACCCGACGACGACGCGGCCTGGGTGCGGCACGCCACCGGCACCCTCACCACCGGCACCCTCACCACCGGCGTCGTGCCTTCGGCGGCGACGCGGGAGTGGCCGCCGGCCGGCGCGGAGGCCGTGGAGATCGGCGAGCTGTACGACCGGTTCGCGGCCCTGGGCATCACCTACGGTCCCGCCTTCCACGGGCTGCGGTCGGTGTGGCGGCGCGGGGACGAGGTGTTCGCCGAGGTCACCGCGCCGGAGCAGGCCGACGTGACCGGGTTCGGGCTGCACCCGGCGGTGCTGGACGCGGCGCTGCACCCGTTGGCGCTGGGCGTGTTCACCGCCGACGCCGAAGGCCCGTGGCTGCCCTTCGCCTGGCACGGCGTGACCCTGCACGCGACCGGCGCCACCACCCTGCGGGTGTCCCTGCGGACGGCCGGGGCGAACGCGGTCGCGGTGTCCGTGGCCGACCACACCGGCGCGCCCGTCGTCTCGGTGGACGCGCTGGCCGTGCGCCCGCTGCCCGCCAACGCGCTGGCCGAGCTGGGCAACCCGCGCCACGAAGCCATGCACGTCCTGGACTGGACGCCCGTCCCGGTCGCCGACGGCGAGGTCTCGCTGGTCGAGGTCACCGACGTGGCAGCCCTCACCGACGTCCCCGACTACGCGGTGCTGCGCGTCCCGACCGACGGCACGCTGGTCGACGCCACCCACACGGCCGTCAACCGGGTCCTGGAGGCGGCCCAAGCCTGGCTCGCCGACGAACGCTTCGAGGACTCCCGCCTGGTCGTGCTGACCTCGGGCGCGACGGACGCCACCAACCCGGCGTCGGCCGCCGTGTGGGGCCTGATCCGGTCCGCCCAGTCGGAGAACCCGGGCCGGTTCGTGCTCGTGGACGCCGACGACACCGCGAACCTCGGCCCCGCCCTGCGGACCGGCGAACCCCAACTCGCGCTGCGCGCCGGGCAGGTCCTCGCGCCCCGCCTGGCCAAGGCCGCCGGCGAGCCGACCTCGCCGACGCTGCGCGGAACCGTGCTGATCACCGGTGCCTCCGGCGTGCTCGGCGGCCTGGTCGCCCGGCACCTGGCGACCCACCACGACGTCGAGCACCTGGTCCTCGCCGGCCGCCGCGGCCTGACCGACGAGCTGGCCGCCCTCCGGGACGAGCTGACCGGCGTCCGGGTCACCGTCGCCGCCTGCGACGCCGCCGACCGCGACGCCCTCGCCGCGCTGGTCGCCGAACACCCGCCCACCGCCGTCGTGCACACGGCCGGCGTGCTGGACGACGGCGTGCTGTCCTCGCTCACCCCCGAGCGCGTGGCGACCGCGTTGCGGCCCAAGGTCGACGCGGTGGTCAACCTGCACGAGCTGGTCGGTGACGTCGAGGCCTTCGTGCTGTTCTCCTCCGCCGCCGGCGTGTTCGGCGGGCCCGGCCAGGCCAACTACGCCGCCGCAAACGCTTTCGTGGACGCCTTCGCCGCCCACCGCCGGGCGCGGGGCAAGCCCGCCGTCGCGCTGGCGTGGGGCATGTGGGAGCTGCGCACCGGCCTGACCGGGGCGCTGGACGACGCCGACCTGGCCCGCATGCGCCGCTCCGGCGTCCGCCCGCTGTCCACCGAGGACGGCCTGGAGCTGTTCGACCAGGCCCTCGGCGCGCCCGAGGCGGCGCTGGTGCCGATCCGGCTCGATCTGTCCGCCCTGCGCGAGCAGGGACCGGCGCTGGCGTCCGTGCTGCGCGGCCTGGTGCGCGTCCCGAACCGCCGCCAGGTCGAGGCCGGCGCCGCCGCCGCGTCCGACCTGGTCTCCCGGCTGGCCGGGCGCGGCGCGGAGGAGCGGCGCAAGGAGCTGCTCGACATCGTCCGCACCCAGGTCGCGGTCGTGCTCGGGCACAGCGACGGCAGCGCGGTCGGCGCGACGAAGGCGTTCAAGGAGCTGGGCTTCGACTCGCTGACCGCCGTCGAGTTCCGCAACCGCCTCAACGCCGTGGTCGGCCTGCGCCTGCCCGCGACCCTGATCTTCGACTACCCCAACCCGACCGTGCTCGCCGAACACCTGGACGCCGAGCTGTTCGACGGCGCGTCCGCCGCGGCCGTCGTGACCGTGTCGCGGGAGACCGACGAGCCCATCGCGATCGTCGGCATGGGCTGCCGGTTCCCCGGCGGCGTCACCTCGCCCGAGCAGCTGTGGGACCTGGTGGCCTCGGGCGTGGACACCGTGTCCGGCTTCCCGACCGACCGCGGCTGGGACCTGGACAACCTGGTCGACCCCGACCCGGAGAAGCCCGGCCGCACCTACTGCGGCGAGGGCGCGTTCCTGTACGACGCGGCCTGGTTCGACGCCGGGTTCTTCGGCATCTCGCGGCGCGAGGCGCTGGCGATGGACCCGCAGCAGCGGCTGTTCCTGGAGACCTCGTGGGAGGCCGTGGAACGGGCGGGCATCGACCCGACCACGTTGCGCGGCAGCCGGACCGGCGTGTTCGCGGGCCTGATGTACCACGACTACACCGCCCACCTCCAGCACCTGCCCGACGAGCTGGACGGGTTCATCGGCACCGGCATCGCGGGCGGCGTGGTGTCCGGGCGCGTGTCCTACGTGCTCGGGCTGGAGGGCCCGGCGGTCACCGTGGACACCGCGTGCTCGTCGTCGCTGGTCACCATGCACCTCGCGGCCCAGGCGCTGCGGCGCGGCGAGTGCACGCTGGCGCTGGCCGGCGGCGTGACCGTGCTGGCCACCCCCAACGCGTTCATCGACTTCAGCCGGCAGCGGGCGCTCGCCCCGGACGGCCGCTGCAAGTCCTTCGCGGCGGCGGCCGACGGCACCGGCTGGGGCGAGGGCGTCGGCGTCCTGGTGCTGGAACGGCTGTCCGACGCCCGCCGCAACGGCCACCCCGTGCTGGCGGTCGTGCGCGGCACGGCGGTGAACCAGGACGGCGCGTCCAACGGCATGACCGCGCCCAACGGCCCGTCCCAGCAACGCCTGATCCACCAGGCCCTCGCCGACGCCGGCCTGCGACCGTCCGAAGTGGACGCCGTCGAGGCGCACGGCACCGGCACCACGCTGGGCGACCCGATCGAGGCCCAGTCGCTGCTGGCCACCTACGGCAGGGACCGCGCCGAGCACCCGCTGTGGCTGGGCTCGATCAAGTCCAACATCGGGCACACGCAGGCCGCCGCCGGGGTCGCCGGCGTGATCAAGGTGGTCGAGGCCATCCGGCACGGGGTGCTGCCCGCGACCCTGCACGTGGACGAGCCGTCGCCGCACGTCGATTGGGCCGGCGGGGCCGTTCAACTGCTCACCGAGTCCGTGCCGTGGCCGGAGACGGGGCGTCCGCGCCGGGCCGGCGTGTCGTCGTTCGGCATCTCCGGCACCAACGCGCACGCCATCATCGAGCAGGCCCCCGAGGCGGTCGTGGTGGACTCGTCCGCCGCCGTCCCGGTGGTGCCGCTGGTGCTGTCCGGCCGGGACCGGGACGCCCTGCGCGACCAGGCCTCCCGCCTGCTGGCCCACCTGTCCGGCGACCCGGCCGACCTCGGCTTCTCGCTGGCCACCACCCGGACGGCGTTCCGCCACCGCGCGGCCGTCGTCGGCACCCCGGACGAGCTGCGCGACCGCCTGGCCGCGCTGTCCCGGGGCGAGTCCGTGCCCGGCGTGGTGGAGGGCGTGGCGGCCGACGCCGGCACGGCGTTCCTGTTCACCGGCCAGGGCGCGCAACGCGTCGGCATGGGCCGTGAGCTGCGGGTCTTCCCGGTGTTCGCGCAGGCCTTCGACGCGGTGTGCGCCGAGCTGGACCAGCACCTGGACCGGCCCTTGGCCGGGGTGCTGGACACCGAGGAACTGCACCAGACCGGCTACACCCAGCCCGCGCTCTTCGCGTTCGAGGTGGCGCTGTTCCGGCTGCTGGAGTCCTGGGGCGTCCGCCCCGACTTCGTGGCCGGGCACTCCATCGGCGAACTGGCGGCGGCCCACGTCGCCGGCGTCTTCTCCCTGGCCGACGCCGCCCGCCTGGTGACCGCCCGCGGTCGCCTGATGCAGGCGCTGCCGACCGGCGGCGCGATGGTCGCCGTGCAGGCCACGGAGGCCGAGGTGACCCCGCTGCTCACCGAGCGGGTCGCGATCGCCGCGATCAACGGCCCGTCCTCGATCGTCCTGTCCGGTGCGGAAGCCGAAACCCTGGCCGTGGCAGCGGAACTCGCTTCGCGGGGCCGCAAGACCAAGCGGCTGACCGTGTCGCACGCGTTCCACTCGCCGCTGATGGACCCGATGCTGGACGAGTTCCGCAAGGTCGCCGAGACGATCGCCTACCACGAGCCGACGCTTCCGCTGGTGTCGACGGCCGGCCTCCGGCCCCCGTCGTCATCGTCCCACGGGGGTCTGACAGATCCCGCGTACTGGGTGGCGCAGGTGCGGCGGCCCGTGCGGTTCGCCGAGGCCGTCGAGACGCTGTCCGGTCGGGGCGTGAAGGCGTTCCTCGAACTCGGGCCGGACGCGGTGCTGACCGCGATGGGCCAGGAGAGCGTGGCCGACGCCGCGTTCGTCCCGACCCAGCGCAAGGACCGCACCGGACCGGCCGTGCTGACCGAGGCCGTGGCCCGCCTGCACAGCCTGGGCGTCACCGTGGACTGGTCGGCGTTCTTCGCCGGCGCCCGCCGCGTCGACCTGCCCACCTACGCGTTCCAGCGCACCCGCCTGTGGCCGGACGCGCCCGCCGGGACCGCCGCCACCCCGACCGACGACTTCTGGGCCGCCGTGGACCGCGCCGACCTGGGCGCGCTGCTCGGCCTGGACGACTCGGCGTCGCTCAAGGACGTCGTCGCCGCCCTGGCCGCCTACCGGCGCGGCCCCGCCCCCGGCCACCAGGTGCGCTGGCGGCCCGTGCCCGCCCTGCCGACCCCGTCGCTGCGCGGGATCTGGCTGGTCCCGGCGGACGAGCCGCAGGTCGGCGCCGCCCTGGCCCGTGCCGGCGCCGACGTCCGCGGCTACGCCGACGCCACCGCCGACGCCCTGCTGGCCCTGGCCCCGGACCGGATCGTCTCCGGCGTCGTGGCCACCTCGGGCACGCCGGCCGCCCTGCTCGCCGAACTCGACCAGGCCCGCCTGGACACCCCGGTCTGGTACCTGACCCGCGGCGCGGTCGCCGTCACGCCGACCGACCGGGTCGCCGACCTCACCGGCGCGGCGGTGTGGGGCCACGCCCGTTCGGCCGCCGTCACCACACCCCGCGGCTGGGGTGGCGTGGTGGACCTGCCGGAGGCATTGGACGACCGTTCGCTCGCGGCCCTGACCGCCGTGCTCACCAAGGGCGTGGGGGAGGACCAGGTCGCCGTGCGGCCCGCCGGGGTGTTCGCCCGCCGGCTGCTCGGCGCGCCCGCCGCGACGCCGTGGACGCCCACGGGACCGGTGGCCGTGCACGGCGGCCCGCTGGCCGACCGCATCGCCGCCCTGCTCGACGACGCCGGCGTGAAGGTCACCACCGGTGCCGCGGAGACCCTGGTCGTCACCAGCGACGCCGACGACCCGATCGCCACCGCCCAGGTCTCCGACGCGGCCCAGTTGATCCTTGTGTCCACCGTGGACGAGCTGTTCGGCCTGGGCGGCTCGCCCGAGACCGCCGCCACGTTCGACGCGCTGGCCCACCAGCGCGAGGGCGCGGTCTCGATCACCGTGGACGCGACCGCGGCCGGTTTCCTGACCGCCGTCGCCCACGGCCGGGTCGCCGGCGCCCCCGACTGGGCCGGGTTCGTGCCCGGCTACACCGAGTTCCGGCCCAGCCCGCTGCTGCGCGAGCTGCCGGACGCCCTGCGGCACGCCGCCGAGGCCGACGACGGCGGGGGAGCCGACGTCGACAGCCCCGACGCGCTGCGCCGCCTGCTCGACGGCGCCGACGACGAGCGGGCGCGGGCCGTGCTCTCCCACGTCGTGCGGACGCAGACCGCGTTCACCCTCGGTCTGCCGTCGGCCGCCGGCGTGGACGAGCACGAGGAGTTCCTGGAGATCGGCTTCTCCTCGCTGACCGCCGTCGAACTGCGGCGCCGGCTCGAAGCCCTCACCGGCCTCGACCTGCCCGCCGCGCTCGTCTACGACCACCCCACACCCGCCGAGGTCGTGGAGCACCTGCTGGGGGACCGCGCGCTCGTCGCGGAGTTGCAGACCCGCGACCGGCAAGCCGCCTGACCGCCCCAGGAAGGATCGATCCCCCATGGCCAAGTCCGCCCAGCTCCGCACCCTGCTCAAGCCGCCGAAGATGGCGTGGAACCCCACCGACCGCAAGCTGCTGCGCGCGGCGGGCATCGAGGACCTGCGCAAGCTCGCCCAGAAGCGGGTGCCGCGCATGGTGTTCGACTACACCGACGGCGCGGCGGACAGCGAACGCAGCCTCAGCCGCGCCCGGCAGACCTTCGCCGACATCGAGTTCCAGCCGTCGGTGCTGCGCGACGTGGCCGAGATCGACACCACCCGCACCGTGCTCGGCAAGCGGCAGGAGCTGCCGTTCTGCCTGGCCCCGGTCGGGTTCACCCGGGTCATGCACCCGGAGGGCGAGTCGGCGGTGGCGTCCGTGGCGGCGCAGTTCGGCATCCCCTACTCGGTGTCCACGCTCGCCACGACGTCCCTGGCCGACATCGCCGCCGCCGCGCCCGGCGGGCGGCACTGGTTCCAGCTCTACTTCGCCGAGGACCGGGCGATGGTCAAGGAGCTGCTCGCGCTGGCGGAGGAGGCGGGTTTCGACACGATCCTGCTCACCCTCGACACGCCCATCTCCGTGCCCCGCCGCCGCGACATCCGCAACGGCCTGACCATCCCGCCGTCGATGAGCATCGGCACGTTCGCCGAAGCCTGGCTGCACCCGGGGTGGTGGCTCAGCCAGGTCCGCGGCGGCGCCCCGTCCCCGAAGGTGCTCGCCGCGACCAGCAACGGCTCGGCGTCCGACCTGATCAAGAAGGTCTTCAACCCGAGACTGTCCATTGAGGACTTGGAGTGGTTGCGCGGCGCGTGGTCGGGCAAGCTGGTCGCCAAGGGCGTCCAGAGCGTCGCCGACGCCGTGCGCGTGGCCGACGCCGGCGTGGACGCGGTGTGGCTGTCCACCCACGGTGGCCGCAAACTCGACCGCGCGCCCGTCCCGGTGGAGCTGGTGCCCGACGTGGTGGACGCCGTCGGCGAGCGCATCGAGGTGTTGGTGGACACCGGCATCACCTCCGGCGCGGACATCGTCGCCGCCATCGCCCTGGGCGCGACCGCGGCCTGCGTCGGTCGGTGCTACCAGTACGGCCTCATGGCCGGCGGCCGGCGCGGCGTGGTCAAGGCGATGGAGATCCTGACCCGCGAGATCGAGGTCACGATGAAACTGCTCGGCGTGACCAGCGTGGACCAGCTCGACCGCTCGCACGTCAGGTTCCGCTGACGCGAGCCACGACACGGAGGTGTGTGACTTTGGCGGAGATGATCGGGAACGGCCTGTGCCACTCGTTCAGCGGTGACGGCAGGCTCGACATCCTCGCGCGCAGCGAGAGCACCGGAGACCTGTACCTGGTGCCCCACAGCGGCCGGTTCCGCGGCACGGGCACCTACGGGGAGCCGGTGAAGATCGCGGAGAACTTCCACCACCTCCGCAACCACTACATGGTTCGGACGATCGACATAGATGGAAGCGGCCGTGCGCACGTCCTGGCCCTGAGCACCCTGAAGTACAACCCGTTCGAGGGTGTCTTCCTGTACCCGAACAAGGGCCTGAACGGCCTCGACACCCTGGGCGAGCCCATCAAGATCTCCGGCCGTCGAGCCGACCGCCGCTGGGAGACGATGGCCATCGGCAGCCTGGGCGAGGGCCCGGACGTGATGTTCGGCAGGGAACAGGACCAGGGCGGCGTGCACGCCTTCTTCAGCCAGGGCGAGGTGGTGGAGTCGGAGACCTACGACCGAACCCCGCACCCGATGGTCACGGTGGACGTGGCGGACTTCCCCTGGACCCTGGCCGACATCACCCGAACCGGCCGCCCGGACCTCCTGGTGGTGCGCGCCAACGGCGACCTGGACGCCTACGAGTTCGGCCCGGGCACACTGACCAACGGCGAGGCCTTCGCCCACCAGGGCACCTGGCACACCATCCGCCGCGACTGGGACGCCAAGGTCTTCGCGGTCACGGACGTCGACCTGGACGGCAACCCCGACCTCCTCGCCCTGACCGAGGACGGCACCCTCCTGGCCTACGTCCACAGCGGCAAGTTCGACCCGGACAACCCGGAAGCCACCTACGCGGCCGAGCCGGAAGTCGTAGCCACCGGCTGGCAGGACTTCAACTCCATCAGCTGACCCAACCCCTCCGCGCAGCGCGCCGCTCTTCGACGCGCGCAGCGCGGAGCACAGGGCCTCGTGAGGCCACAACCCAACCCGGGCTTCTTGCTTGTGTCATCTCCGTATGGCCTGCCCGAAGGGCTACCACGCTTTCCCGGGGTTGGGCCAAAAAGTTTTGCGAGGAACGAGCAAAAGTTTTTCGACCAACCCCGGGAAAGCGTGGTTGGCTCCGCCAGGCCATACGGAGATGACACAAGCAAGAAGCCCCCGCTCTTTCTTTGCTTTTGTGTCATCTTTGGCGGCCTGCCCGCCGGCGAGGCTCTTTTAAGCTTTAAGAGTGACGCTGACGCTCTCAAGCCGAACGCGCTTCGCGCTGAACGCGCGGAGCGCTTGAACGCGCGGAGCGCTCGAAAGATCAAAAGCGCCTCGCCGGCGGGCAGGCCCCCGGGGGTGGAAGGGCGTCGGTTCGTTCCCCGTACGGCCTGCCGGAGGCAACCACACTTGGGTCTTGTTCGCAACCGGTGAAGCGTGGTTGCGAACAAGACCCAAGCGCGGTTGGGCTTCGCCCAGGCCGTACGGGGAACGAACCGAGGCCCTTCCTTGGCTTGGCAGCCCGAAGAAGGGGCGCGCTTCGCGCGAAAGCGGTGGGTTGGGTGGAGGTTAGGCGGTGCGCTTACCCAAGCGGACCGGGAGTGAGCGCATGACGCGGACGAAGTAGGAGGGTGCCCACACCAGTTCTTCCTCGGGCACCGCCAACTCCAAGTCCGGGTAGCGGGTGAACAGGTGCTCCACCGCCACCTGGATCTCCGTCCTCGCCAACTCCGACCCGGGACAGAAGTGCGGTCCGCGGCCGAACGCCAGGTGGTGGTTGTCCTTCCGGTGGAAGTCCATGACGTCCGGGTCGTCGAACTGCCGCGGGTCGCGGCCGGCTGCCGCGATGCCCAGGATGACCGTGTCGCCCTTGGCGATCTTCGTGCCGGCGATCTCCAGGTCCTCCGCCGCGAACCGGCGGAAGCCGGTGTGCACCGACCCGTCCCGGCGGGACAGTTCCTCCACCGCGCGGGCGATCAGGCTCGGGTCCGTGCGCAGCTCGGCCACCTTGTCCGGCCGCTTCAGCAGCGACAGCACGGCGTTGGCGATACCGGCGACCGTGGTGTGGAAGCCGCCCAGCAGCATGAGCAGGGCCAGGCCGACCATCTCGTCGTGGCTGAGGTTGTTGCCGCCCTCGTCCGGCATCGTCGCCCAGCGCGAGATCAGGTCCTGGCCCGGGTTCTCGCGCTTGGCCGCCACGACGCCGTTGATCCACTGGTACAGCTCGGCGAACGCCGCCGCGCTGCGTTGCGGGTGCTCGGTGAACAGCTCCTTGCTCCAGTTGCGGAACGCCTCGTGGTGTTCCTCCGGCACGCCCATGATGTGGCACACCGCCAGGATCGGCAGCGGCACGATCAGCTCGTCCATCAGGTCCACCGTGTCGCCGTCGCGCACGGCGTCGACCATCTCCGCCATCCAGCGCTCGATCAGCGGGCGCATGGCCTCGATGCGGTCGCGGCGGAAGGCCAGGTTGATGAAGCGGCGGAGCCTGGTGTGCTCCGGCGGGTCGGCCAGGACCAGGTTCGCCGACGGGATGCGTTCCACGATCAGCTGCTCGCGGTAGTCCGGGCCGGCCGCTTCCGGGGCGCGGACCAGGCGCGGGTCGCGCAACGCCTCCGCCACCTCGGCGTACCTGGTCACGTACCACGCCGGCACGCCGTTGATCAGGCTCACCCGGTGCACGGGGCCCTCTTCCAGCATGCGGTCGAACAGGGTGTGCGGGTCGCGGAGGTAGCTCTCGTCGAACGGCATCTTGTGCTGGTGCGCTGGGCACGATGACACGGGACTGGTCTCCTCACTTGGTCCGGGCGGCGCGGCGGGGGCGGTCGGCGAGTCTCGGTTTCGAGGCGGTCAGGGGGTCCCAGTCGGGGCCGCCCGCGGTGAGGCGGGTCGGGTCGCCGTAGACGCGGCCCGCCTTGACCTCCGCGAGCAGGTCGCGGCCCAGCACGGCGCTCGCCGTGCCGACCCCGCTGTTCATCACGTTGACGATGCCGTGGCAGAACACGGTCCCCGCCCCGGTCAGGTACAGCCCGCCGATGCCGGTGACCGGACCCGGGCGGTTGCGGCCCAGCTGGTCGATCGCGATCTCCAGGCCGTAGCTGGACCCGTGCGACGACAGCGTGAACCGCTCCTGCGTCAACGGGGTCGCGGCCTCGCGCCACACGACGTGGCCCTCGATGCCGGGGATCAGCTCGGCCGTCCGCGCGATGATGCGGTCGGTGATCTGCTCCTTCAGGTCCCCGTAGGCGGCTTCACCGCGGTAGCTGCCGTCCGCGGCGTCCGCGAAGCTCCACAGCGGGCTGCCCTGCGGCACGACGGCCATGATCTCCATGGTCGAGTGGCCGGGTGGGGCGCTGCGCGGGTTGCCGGGGTCCTTGACGGTGGCCGAGGTGATGAACAGCGGCAGCTCGTCGGGCAGTTCGCCGCGGTACAGGGCCTCGTAGTAGCCGTCCACGTCGGTGTCGGGGAACGTGTAGAAGTTCGTGTTCGGCATCCGGTCCGCGAGGTCCACGTCGAGACCGAGGTAGACCGTCAGGAGGGGCAGCGCCATCCGGTAGTTCGACACGCGGTCGGCCTGGCGGTCGGTGAGGTGTTCCCGGCCGACCAGGTCGAGGAACGTGCGCCGGACGTCGGCGTTGGAGATGACGGTGTCGGCGTGGATCGTCTCGCCGGAGGCCAGCCGCACGCCGGTGGTCCGGCCGTTCTCGATGAGGATCCGCTCGACCTTGGTGTGCGTGCGGACGACACCGCCGTGCGCCTGGATCACGTCGAGGAGGTGGGCGGCGAGGACCTGGCCGCCGCCGCGGGGGTAGTAGGCGCCGCCGCGGATGTACTGGTCCATCGCAGCCGCGTGGACCACCGCGCTGACCCGGTTCGGCGGGGCGGCGTAGGTGGCGCTTTCGCCGGAGATGACGGCCCGTGCGCGTTCGCTCAGGCCGCAGAGCTTGTACAAAGTGGACAGCGGGCGCATGCCCAGCGTGGTCAGCACCGGTGCCCGCAAGGGGAAGAGCAGGGCTTGTTTCGGTGTCGTCGGCAGGCCCTTGCGCAGTTCCGCGCTCATCCGCCGCAACAGCCGGACGCATGATCGCAGGCCGCGTTCCTCGTCGGGGAACGTCTCGACCAGCCGCTCCAGGTAGCGGTCCCACCCGCGCGGCACGCGGAAGGTGAAGTCCGGGAACACCAGCGTGGTGAACCCGTCCGGGTCCATCTCCACGAACTCGACCCGGTCGGCCAGCCCGACGCCCCGCAGGATGCCGGTCAGCAGGCCGTCCTCCTGGCACGCGCCGATGTAGTGCACGCCCACGTCGAACTCGAACCGGCGCTGCCGGCGGAACACCTGGCTGCACCCGCCGGCCACCCGGCCCTGCTCCAGGACCAGCGGGCGGACCCCGTTGGTCGCGAGGTAGGCCGCGGTGGTGAGGCCTCCGAGCCCGGAGCCCACCACCACCGCGTCCCAAGCTTCACTCGATAAGTCCCCCAGGACCGTCATCAGTCACCTTTCGCCGAAGGGTGGGTCGGGCCCGCGCTCCCCAGCACGTGCCCGCCCTCGGGTCGCAGTTCCCGCGACCGCCGGAAGTCGCGGTGCACGAAGATCCGCTGCAACCAGCGGTCCCGGCCGTCGTAGCGCGGGGTGAACTCGGTGCGGCCGTGCAGCGCCAGCCGGTTGTCCACGAACGCCAGGTCACCGGGTTCCAGGACGAACGTGCGGCGGGCGGAGCGCAGGGCGTCGCCGAGCACCGCCATCGCCTGCTCCGCCTCGCCGTCCAGCGGGAAGGAGCTCTCGAAGTCGATGCGGATGTCCGGGTCGTCGAAGCTGCCGCCCAGGATGCCGTGCGGCTGCGGCGCGCTGCGCAGGTCGCCGAACGACGCCGGCGGCTCGGTGAAGAACCGCGGCTCGTGCAGCACCTTGCGCACCGCTTCGGGCAGCATCGGCAGGGCGTTGCGGATGGACGCCACCTGCAACCCGGCCACGTTGTCGTGGTCGTTGCGCAGGCAGTGCAGGCCGACGTAGTCCGGCCGGTACATGTGGAAGGCGTTCTCCACGTGCATGGACAGCATCACCGAGCCCGCGTTGCCCTGGAAGGCCTCCATGCCGGGCACCGGCACGACGTCCTGCACCAGCGCGCCGCTCTTCTCCTCGCGGAACGCGATCAGCTCGCCGAGTTGGAGCCCGACGAGCACCTGCGCGGCGGCGGGCACGGTCGACTCCCGTTGCACGGACCCCGCCACGTTCGGCGTGTCCGGCAGGTCGTCGCGCTCCACCGGCAGGTTGCGCACGAGCAGGACGCCGTCCCGGCCCGCGTCCCAGGTGTAGCGCCGCAGCATCTGCCGCAGCCGCACGGGCAGGTTGCTGGACAGCTCGCGCGCGGTGGCGAGCCACGCGGTCGAGTCCAACCGGCGCGGCGGCCGGCCCGCGAGGTAGCGGGCGATGGTGTCGACCTCGATGTTCTCCTCACTGGTCAGGGTGATCACGCGGTCGGTGCCGTGTGTGGGCTGGACGTCGATGGTCACGCCGAGCCTCCTCTGCTCATGACTTCTCTGGCGGCTAGCGATCGGATCGGTCAGTCGTCTTCGTCGTCCTCGTCGAAGAACGCGGAGTCCAGGTGCTCCGCGAGCTGCCTCGGCGTCGGGTTGGCGAACAGGTCGGCGAGCTGGGCGGGCAGGCCCAGCTCCTTCTTGACCTTCTGCACCAGCTGGGCGCCGAGGAGTGAGTGGCCGCCGCTCGTGAAGAAGTTCGAGTCGGCGTGCAGGCCGGGCCGGTCGAGCAGCTCGGTCCAGACGGCGACGAGCGCGGCGGTCGTCTCGTCCGGCGGCTCGGCGGTGGCGGCGATCGCGGTGGACTCGGCCAGTTCCGCGAGCATGACCCGGTCGAGCGTCCCCGCGGCGGTGCGCGGGATCCTGCTCACCACGACCGGTTCGGGCACGAACGGCAGGGTCGCCTTGGCGTGCTCGCGCACCCGGTCGGCCACGTCGGCCTCGGTGAACACGAACACCGTGCCGTCCGCGTGGGCGGCGGCGACCGGTGCGACCGGGGCCAGCGCCCGCTCCACGTCGGCGAGGTGGAGCCGGTGCCCGGCGACGGTGACGTGGTCCGCCAGCCGCCCGACGACCTCGACGGTCCCGTCCGCGTGGCGGACCGCGAGGTCGCCGGTGCGGTGGAACCGGCCGTGCGCCGGGTGCTCGCCGAACCGCTCGGCGTCCAGGTCGGGCCGGCCGTGGTGGCGGGTGGGCAGCGCGGGACCGGTGGCGCACAGCTCGCCGCGCACCCCGACGCCCAGCTCGTGCCCGGTCCCCGGCTCGGCGACGAACCCGGTCCGGGTGTCCGCGGCCGGCGCGGTGTCGGGGGAGACCACGACCCGGCCGCCCGAGGTGAGCGGACCGAGCACGTCGACCAGCGCGGCCGTGGTGGCGGAACTGCTCTGCCACAACGCCTTGGCCTGCTCGGTCACGGCGCTCGCCAACGCCCGGTGCGAGAACTCGACCCCGACGGCCTCGCCGGTCAGCGGGTACTCCAGGTGGGCCGGGGCGTCCACCGCGACGGCGGGCGCGTCGGACCGGCTCCCGCCGCCGACGGCCGGGATGCGCACCGCGCCCGGCACGGTCACGCCCTCGGCCGCCAGCACCAGGCCCGCGCCGGAGTCGGCGAGCCGCGCCGCGAGGTCGGGCACCGGCTGCGACGGGTCCAGCAGCACGACCTTCGCGCCCGCCGCCCACGCGCCCAGCCACGCCGCCGCCAACCCCGCGCCGCGCGGCGCCAGCACCGCCACGGTGTCGCTGGTGACGAGGTCGCGGGTGTCCAGGGCGGCGGACCAGAGTTCGCCGTAGGTGACCGAGTCCGGCCCGTCCTCGACCGCGACCAGGTCCGGCTGCTCGACGACCGTGCGGTGCACGGCGTCGAGCACGTGCCGGTCCACGGCCTCCGGGACCTCCTGGCGGACGTGGTCCGCGGCGCCCAGCCGCGACAGCTCGGCCACCGGCCGGTCCACCGCGCCACCCAGCTCGACCAGCAGGGCGTCGTACCGCTCCACCAGCCGCACCACGTCGGCCTCGTCGAACGCGTCCACGCAGAACGCGGCCCGGACGGTGGTCCGCTCCGGGCCCGGCACGATGAAGAACTCCAGGTCGAACCGGCTGAACCCGTTCTCCGCCAGGACGTGCCGCACCGGCATCCCGGTCAGCGTCGGCGCGGCCTCGACCGTGCCCGGCACGTAGTTGAACAGGTGCCGGAAGAACGAGCTGCGCCACGACGACGGCGTGTCGCCGAGCACGGCGGGCGAGACCTGCTCCTGCGGCACGCCCGCGTGGCTGATCGCCTCCAGGAACGCAGACCGCGTCCGCTTGACCACCGCCCGGAAGTCGGCCTCGGGGTCGAGCCGCACGCGCAGCGGCAGCAGGTTCGCGTGGTAGCCGATGGCGTTCATGCTCTGCGGGTCCCGCACGTTCACCGGCGTCCCGATGACCACGTCCGAGCCCGCGCCGTGCTGGGTCAGCAGCACGTAGTAGGCCGCCAGCAGCACAACGGCCTCGGACGCGCGCAGCTCCTTCTGGAACCGCCGCACGACCTCCCGCGCCTCAGCGGACAGCCCGTGGTGGATGGTCGAGGCGCGCAGCGAGGACCCGGCGCCCGGCGGCTTGGCGCACCACAACCCGGACTCGCTCGCCCGCAACCCGTCCAGGCTCTTCTGCCAGTAGGCGATGCTGCGCTCGTCGGGCTCCGGTTCGGCGCGCGGGGCCACGACGTCGGCGGAGGGCGTCAGACCGGCGGCCACCTCTTCGTACGCGGTCAGCAGCTCGCGCAGCAGGATCGTGGTGGACATGGCGTCGAACACCAGGTGGTGCACGACGACGCAGCACACGTCGTTGTCGCCGCTGCGCACGCCCACCCGCACCAACGGGCTGCCGTCCAGCGCGAACGGGGTCGCGATGAACGCGGTCAGGTCGGCGTCGAGACCGGCGCCCGTCACCGGGACGTCCAGCAGCGGCACGTCGACGGCGGGCCGGACTTCCTTGTCCAGCGCCACGTCGTCCGCCCGGAACACCGTCCGCAGCACGTCGTGCCGCGCCACCACGGCGTTCACCGCCCGCGTGAGCACCGCGCGGTCGAACCGGCCACCGACCTCGAACGCGACGGTGACGTTGTTGACCCCCGTGCCCGGCACGAGCCGTTCCAGGAGCCACATGGCCGTTTCCTTGCGGCTGACCGTCATTCGTCCCCCTCGGCATCGGCGCAGACCTCGGCGATCCGCGCCACGGTCCGGTTCTCCAGCACGTCCCGCAGCGACAGGGCGAGCCCGAGCTTGCGCGCCTCGTTGACCAGTTGGGCGGCCCCGACGCTGGTGCCGCCGCGCACGAAGAAGTCGTCGTCCACACCCACCGCGGCCACGCCGGTGAACCGCGCGAACAGCCCGCACAGCAGCGCTTCCAGCTCGTTGGCCGGGGCGCGGCCGGCCGCCTGACCGGACGGTGCCGGCAGCGCGGCGGTGTCGAGCTTGCCGTTCACGGTCAGCGGCAGCTCCGCCAGCGCGACCACGGCGCTGGGCACCATGTAGTCGGGCAGGCTCTCCGCGAGGTCCTTGCGCACCTGCTGAACGTCGAGGTCCGCCGGCACGACGTACGCGACGAGCTGCTTGACGTCGGGCGCGTCCTCCCGGACCACCGCCGCCGCGTGCCGCACCTCCGGCGCCCGCAGCAACGCCGCCTCGACCTCGCCCAGCTCGATCCGGTAGCCGCGGATCTTGGTCTGGGTGTCCACCCGGCCGCGGAACTCGTACTCGCCGTCGCTGGTCGGCCGCACCCGGTCGCCCGACCGGTACATGCGGGACCCGGGCGGCCCGAACGGGTTGGCCACGAACCGGCTCGCGGTCAGCGCGGGCCGGCCGAGGTAGCCGCGGGCGAGCTGGGCGCCGGAGATGTAGAGCTCGCCGATCTCGCCGACCGCGACCGGTCGCAGGTCGTCGTCCAGCACGTGGAAGCCCACGCCGGGCATGGGCTGCCCGATGGGCAGGGGACCCGGCGGCACGACGTCGTCGGGTTCGATGACGACCGTGCTGCAGCCGACGGTCGTCTCCGTCGGGCCGTACTCGTTGACCACGCGCGCCCCGGGGTGCCGGCGCCGCCACGCGTCGACCGTCTCGCCGAGCAGCAGTTCGCCGCCGGCCATCAGCTCGCCGGTGGGCGACGCCTCGGCGGGCAGGGCGGTGAGCAGCGGGATGTGCGACGGCGTGACCTTGACGAACCCCGGCCGCGTGCGGCCCAGCGGTCCGGCGGCGGGCGTGCCCATCTCCTCCAACGCGCCGACGTGCACGCACCCGCCGGTGGCCAGCGGCGCGTACAGGGCGGTGACGGTGAGGTCGAACGCGAACGACGAGTGCAGCAGCGCCCGACCGCGCACGCCCCGGTAGGTCCGGACGACGTGGTCGAGGTAGGTGGCCAGCTGCCGGTGCTCGATCACCACGCCCTTGGGTTTGCCCGTCGAACCGGACGTGTAGATGACGTAGGCGGGGTTCTCCGGCCGCGGGTCCACGGTGAGCGGCTCGTCCGAGGTCTCCTCGACCAGCACCTCCCGCGCGTTCGACGCGGGGACGGCGTGCCGGTCCCCGGGGGTGGTCAGCAGCAGCAACGGCTTCGCGTCGTCGAGCATGTGGGTCAGGCGCTGCGCGGGGTAGTCGAGGTCCAGCGGCAGGTAGGCCGCGCCGGACTTGAGCACCGCCAGGGCCGCGGTGACCACGTCGGCCGACCGGATGCCGATGGCCACCAGCCGCTCCGGCCCCGCGCCCAGCGCGACCAGGCGGCGGGCGAGCCCGGTGGACCGCGCGTCCAGCTCCGCGTAGGTCAGGGTGTGCTCGCCCCACGCCACGGCGACCGCGTCGGGCGTGCGGCGCGCCTGCGCGGCGAACAGGTCGGGGAACACCGGGGCTACCCCGCCATCCGCAGCGCGCCGGTCATCAGCTCGGACACCGCCGCCGCCACGTCGGGGTGGCGCAGCATCTGGTCGTGGTCCACGTCCAGGCGGATCTCGCGCGCGAACTCCGCGCCCCGCCGCGTCGAGTGCGCCGAGGTGATCGCGGTCGCGCCCGCCCACCGGGGCAGGGGGTCCAGCTCGGTGGCCGCGCGCAGGTAGCCGACGAACGACGCGAAGCTGCCGCCCAGCTCACCCCGGATGTCCTCGTCCAGGCCGAGGCGCTGCCCGGCCACGTCGATGGCGTCGCGGAAGATCCCGGCCAGCGCCGGGCCGATCAGCGACAGGTCCTCGAACCCGTACCGCTCCTGCACCGCCTGCCCGTCGGCGTGGAACTTCGTGATCTCGTCGGGGGACAGGATCGTCCTGAGCGCGTCGGCGGCGGCGTGGAAGTCCCGGTAGAGGCCCACGATGTTGGGCAGCTCGGGGTCGAGCAGGACCAGCCGGGGCGCGACCTCCTGGGCCTCGGCCAGGCGCGCGGCCAGCGGCGCGGCGAACACCGCGCCCGCGCAGTACCCGATGACGGTGTCCACGGTCCGCTCGCGCTTGCGCACGGCCTTGGCCCAGCGCTCGACGTAGTCCGCGCCGGACATCGTCTCCTCGGCGCCCGCGGCCGGCGCCACGGTCTCCCAGACCTCGCCGGGCGCGGTCAACAAGGGGACGAGGTCGCGGAAGCACGCCTGGGTGCGGCCGGTGCTGGTGAAGTCGACGGTCAGCGTGAGCCCACCCTGCCCGCCCTTGCGCAGTATCTGCCAGGAGTTCTTCTTCACGTGGGATTCCCTTGTCGTAGCAGTGGAAGACGTCAGACGCGGGCGCTGTCCCGCACGTACCGCATGACGACCGCGCCGCCGAGCACGACGGTCCAGCCGGCGAGCACCACGGCCGCCGTCGCGCCGGACCCGCCCTCGCCGACCGCCGCGTGCCCGATCTCGGCCAGCCAGCGGCTCGGCATGACCGTCGAGACCGCCTGCATCCACTCGGGGAACGCCACCGACGGGAACAGCGCGCCGCCGAGGATGCCCAGCAGCATGTGCGACATCGTGGTGAACACCTGCACGCTCTCCGCGGTCGCGATCTGCCCGATGAACACGCCCAGCAGCGCGAACGGCAGCGTGCCCGCCCAGATCCCCAGCACCAGGTGCAGCCAGCCGGCGGCGGGCAGCCGGACGCCCTCGACCAGCGCGCCCACCAGCGCCACGGCGGCGATCGCGGGCAGCGCCACCACCATCGCGGCGGCGAGCTTGGCCACCAGGTACGACGGCGCGGACAGCGGCGTGATGCGCAGCTGCCGCTGCCAGCCGGTGGACCGCTCGATCGCGACCCGGGTGCCGACGTTGAGCGCCACGAAGAACGCGCCGAACGCGGCCAGGTTCCCCAGCAGGTACTCGCTGAAGTCCACGCCCGCCCGGTCGGCGATGTCGCCGCGGAACAGGTTGGCCTGCATCAGGTACATCAGGGTGGGGAACAGGAACGCGATGATCCAGAACTTGCGCGCCCGGACCACCCGGCGCACTTCGAACAGCAGGAAACCGGGGTTCATCAGGCAGCCTCGTCCTCGGTCGCGGTGAGGGCCAGGAACGCCTGCTCCAGGCCGATGGACCCGATCTCCACGTCGTGCGCCTGCGGGTGGCGGGCGAACAGCTCGCGCGCGGCGGCGTCGGAGTCGGAGCACACGAGTTCGACCCGCCGGCCGCGCGCCTCGGCGGCGACGACCCCGGGCAGCAGCCGCAGCTGGTCCGTCGTCACGCCGGGGACCGTGGCCGACAGCGACCGGCCGGCGACCACCGAGCGGATCTGGGCGACCGTGCCGTCGGCGACGACCTTCCCGCCGCGCACCAGGACCACGCGGTCGGCGAACTCCTCGGCCTCCTCCAGGTAGTGGGAGGCGAACACGACGGTGCGGCCGGTGGCGGTGAACCGGTGGATCGACGTCCAGAACACGTTGCGGGACTCGACGTCCATGGCGACGGTCGGCTCGTCCAGCACCAGCAGGCGCGGGTCGGACACCAGCGTCATGGCCAGCCGCAGGCGCTGCCGCTGGCCGCCGGACAGCGGGCCGCGGCGGTCGGCGAGGTCGGTCAACCCGGTGCGGTCCAACACCTCGTCCACCGGCAGCGCGGCGCGGTACAGGCCCGCGGCCATGGTCAGCAGCTCGCGGATCGACACGTCGTCCAGCAGCGCGCCCTCCTGGAGCATCGCGCCGACGACGCCGCGGGTCACGGCCTCGCGCGGGGTGTGCCCGAACACGCGGACCTCGCCCGCGTCCGGGGTGGCGAGCCCGAGGACCAGGTCGACCAGCGTGGACTTGCCCGCGCCGTTGGGGCCCAGCAGGGCGACCACCTCGCCGGGCGCGATCTCCAGGTCCAGGCCGTTGACCGCGCGCACGTCGCCGTAGCGCTTGTGCAGGCCCCGAACGCTGATCGCGGCGTCGCCGGTCGCCGGCGCCGGCCGCGCGACCACGGCGAGCGCGGGCGGGGTCGCGGTGTGCCCGATTCCTTTGTCCATGTGGATTTCCCCATTTGGGTCGGCGCGGGTATGCGCTTATTGTTAGCAGCACCTCCCCGGTGGTCGGCCGGAAATAGTGGGCGACGCCGCGCGATGTGTGGTCGGGGGGCCTTTCTTGTGGGGGCGCAGGGGTTGCGGTAGGGGTACCCCCGGGTCGCCGCCACCGGTCATGATCAGGGCTGTTGTGGTGGTTGGGTGCGCGTTTCGGCCGCGCCCGCTCGGGGAGGTGCTTCGTGGCACGCATGAAGGGGAACGGTCACTGTCACTCGTTCAACGGTGACGGTCGGATGGACGTCATGGCCCGTGACGACGTCACGGGGGAATTGTTCGTCTTTCCCCACCGGGGCAGTTTCCAGGGCACCGAGACCTTCGGTGAGCCGGTGCTCATCGGCACCGGTTTCGACCCGCTGCGCGACCACTACCTGGTGCGCACGATCGACATCAACGGCAACGGCTACGCCGACGTCCTCGGCCTGAGCATGCGGCCGGTGAACGAACACCACGGGATCTTCCTGTACCCGAACAAGGGCGGCCTCAACGGCCTGGACACCCTCGCCGACCCGATCCGCATCTCCGGCGCCCGCGACGACAAGAAGTGGGAGACGCTGGGCATCTACGACGTGGACCTCGACGGCTGCGACGACATGTTCGGCCGCGAGCAGGACGCGGGCAACGTGGACGCGTTCTTCAACCGCCGCGAGGTCAAGGAGAACGAGACCTACGACAAGTCGGCGCACCGGCTGGTCACCGTGGACGTGGACGACTTCCCGTTCGCGATGGCCGACATCACCGGCACCGGCCGCCCGGACCTGTTGGTGCGCCGCAAGAACGGCGACCTGGACGTGTACGAGTTCGCGCACGACGAGTCCGGCGACGGGCCGTGGTGGCGCGGCGAGGGCCGGTGGTCCACCCTCGGCCGGGGCTGGCAGGAGTACGAGATCATCACCGTCACCGACCTGGACCTCAACGGCCGCCCGGACCTGATGGGCCTGCGCGGCGACGGCACGCTGGTCGCCCACCTCAACAACGGCTGGGACCCGTCCGCGCCACTGGACACGTTCGGCGCGCCCGAGGTCGTCGCGACCGGGTGGCAGAAGTTCTCGGTGGTGAGCTGACGTGGACGACCTGCTGGGCACCTTCCTGCACCGGTTCCCCGACGCCGAGTCCGCCGTGGACGGTCCGCTGACCGGCGTGACCGTCGGGGTCAAGGACATCATCGCCGTGGCCGGCGCGCCGAGCACCGCGCAGAGCGCCGTCCACGACCCCTCCTGGTGGGAGGACCGCGACGCCCCGGTCGTCGCGCGGCTGCGCGCGGCCGGCGCGACGATCGTCGGCAAGACCACGATGGCCGAGCACGCCCTGTCCCGGCCCGACCCCGCCGCCGCGTTCCCCGTGCCGCGCAACCCGTGGGACCCGAACCGGTGGACCGGCGGGTCGAGCTGCGGCAGCGCCAACGGCATCCCCGCCGGGCTGTTCGACGCCGGCATCGGCACCGACAGCAACGGCAGCATCCGCATCCCGGCCGCCCTGTGCGGGGTGACCGGCCTCAAGCCGACCCAGGGCCTGCTGCCGGCGGCCGGCATCCGGCCGTTGACGCGGTCGATGGAGACGGCCGGCCCGCTGGCCCGCACCGCCCGCGAGTGCGCCCGGCTGCTGGCCGTGATGGCCGACCGGCCCTACGAGGTCTCCCGCACGGCGCTGGACGACCTGTCCGGCGTGCGCGTGGGCGTGCCCGGCGACCTGGTGAAGTACGCCGCCGCGCTGACCGGTGACACCTCCGCCGCGTTCGAGGCCGCGCTGGACGAACTGCGCGCGGCGGGCGCCGAAGTGGTGGACGTGCCGGTGCACGAGGGCTTCCCGCTGGTCGCCGCGCAGCTGGTGACGTTGCTGGTGGAGGCGTTCGAGGTGCACGGGACGCACCTGCGGTCCCGGTGGGCGGACTACGGGCGGCCGTTCCGGTGGAACGTGGCGCTGGGCGGCGTGCTGACCGCGGAGACGTACCTGCGGGCGCAGCGCGTGCGCCGGTGGGGCGCGGACGCCCTGCGCGCGCGGTTCGGCGACGTGGACGTGATCGCCACCCCGACGTGGCCCGGCGGCGCGCCGCGGTACGACGACGCCGCCGGCCTGCAGACCATCTCGTGGCTGCCCAGCGTGTGGAGCGCGGTCGGGTTCCCGGCGCTGGCCCTGCCGATGGGTTTCGACGCCGACGGGCTGCCGCTGTCGCTGCAACTGGCCGCCGCGCCGGGCCAGGACTTCGAGCTGGCCGCGATCGGCGACGTCTACCAGCGGCGGACCGGGTGGCACGAGCGCGAGGCGCCGCCGTTGTCGGGGGAGGACTTCGCGGCGGTCGCCGCGCCCGAGGCGCCCACCGACACCGTGGACCCCAACGCCCGCAAGTGGCTGGCCGACGCGTTCGGCGAATTGGAGGTGCCCGTCGGCGACGACGACCTCGACCAGATCGCGATGACGTGGTCCAAGGTCACCGCGCTCACGGCCGTGCTGCCCGAACCACCCGTGGACGTCGAGCCGTTCCACGCGGACCCCAGGAGAAACCGATGAGCACCGTCCCCGGGCCGGCCGGCCACCCGTTGCTCGGCGTGGTGCCCGCGTTCGTCGCCGACCTGCTGGGCACGCTGGAGGCCACGTTCGCCGAGCACGGCGACCTGGTGGCGTACCGGTTCGGCCCGAAGTGGCCCAGCCGCACGGTCTACGGCGCGTACCACCCCGACGACGTGGCCCGCGCGATGACCGACCCCGAGGTGTTCGGGCGCGACACGGCCGGGTTCAAGGTGATCCGGGAGAGCATCGGCGACGGCCTGCTGACGCTGGACGGCGAGACGTGGAAGCGCCACCGCAAACTGGTGCAGCAGCTCTTCACGCACCGCCGGGTCATGGGTTACACGGCGTTGATGGCGGAGGAGGCGGCGAAGATCGTCGACGACCCGTCGCTGCGCTCGGGCACGGTGGACCTGCACGACCTCATGCAGCGCTACACCCTGCGCGTGGTCGGCCGGGCGCTGTTCGGCGACGCCATCGACGACATCGTGGAGGAGCTGCAAGAACTGGTGCAGCAGCTCGGCGAACTCTCCACCGCCCGCCGGTTGCAGCTGTTCACCCTGCCGCTGTCCCTGCCCACCCCGCGCAACCGCAAGCTGCGCGACGTCCGCCGGCGGCTGTTCGCCATCGCCGACCGGGTGCTGGACCTCCCCTCCGACCCGGACGCCGACGACCTCCTCACCCGCCTGCGCGGCGCACGCGACGAGGAGACCGGCGCGGGCCTGTCGGAGCAGGAGATCCGGGACGAGGTGCTGGGCTTCCTCCTGGCGGGCCACGAGACCACGGCGGGCGCGCTGACGTTCACCCTGCACGAGCTGGGCCGCCGCCAGGACGTCCAGGCGGACATCGCCCACGCCACCGACGACACCCTCGTCCGGGCGACGATCCAGGAGGGCATGCGCCTGTACCCGCCGGCGCACAGCACCGAGCGCATCACGTTGGTGGACACCAAGATCGCCGGCTACGACGTGCGCGCGGGCAGCCAGATCCTGATCTCCCCGTGGGTCACGCACCGCCACCCGGACTTCTGGCCGAACCCGACCGCGTTCGACCCGGCCCGCTTCCTGGACGGCGGCCCGACGCACCGGTACGCGTACATCCCGTTCGGCGGGGGCGCGAGGGCGTGCATCGGGATGCAGTTCGCCCTGATGGAGTCGACGATCCTCCTCAAGACCCTCCTGCGGTCCTACCGCTTCGACACCACCGCGCACGAGCTGTCGGTGAACCCGCTGCTCACCCTGCGCCCGAACGGCCCGGTCCGGGCCACGGCCACAGCCACCACCCCACAACCCGTGTAAGCCGCCCCCTGCGGCACGCACGGCCAGGTGGCCCCGGGAACCCCCGTCCCGGGGCCACCGCCTTGTCAGGGCTTCAACGCCAACTTCCCGACGGTCCGCCCCGCCGCCAGGTCGGCCAACACCCGCGGCCCGTCAGCCAGGTCGAACACAGTGGGCTCGCCGGGCTCATAGACGCCCGCGTCCCTGAGCGCCCCCAACTCCCGCATCACATCGGCATACACCTCGGGCGCTTCCCGAGCCATCTCCGCGATGTGCAGCCCCATCACTTGGACCTGGTGCTTGAACACCAACTCCCAGTTGGTCACGGCCGCTTCCCCCGCGGCGGCCCCGAACACGACGACCCGCCCGGTGACCCGTTTCGCGAGGGTGAGGCTGTCCCGGAACGCCGTGCCGCCCACCGACTCCAACACGAGGTCCGCACAACCCGCGACCCGCCGCACCTCGGCCACCACGTCGCCGCCCCGGTGGTCGATCACGTGGTCGGCCCCGAGCCCGCGCACCACGTCGAGCTTGGCCGCGGAAGCCGTGCCGATCACCGTGGCGCCGTAGTGCTTGGCCATCTTGACCGCGGCCTGCCCCACACCCCCGGCGGCGGCCTGCACCAACACGGTCTCCCCGGCCCCGATCCGCCCCAACGGCTTGAGCGCCGCCAACGCGGTGGCCCAGTTCAACACCAGCCCCAGGGCCTGCTCGGCGGACCACCCGTCAGGCACCGGCACCACCCCGTTCACCGGCATCACCACGTACTCGGCGAAAGCGCCAGACCCGGCGCCGATGACCCGGTCCCCGACCCCGACCCGCCCGTCCCCACCGGCGACCACCTCACCGGCGGCCTCGAACCCGGCCAGGTAGGGCGGCCGGGGACCACCGTCATAGGTCCCGAGGGTCTGCATGACATCGGCGAAGTTGACCCCGGCAGCCCCCACCCGAACCAACACCTCGCCGTCCCGAGGAGAAGGCACCGGCACCTCGACCAGCTCAAGATCCGAAGGCCCACCCCAAGACCCCTGCCGCAACGCCCGCATGGTTCGCACACCACTCATGCGGTCGACGCTAGAACCCTCACGCAAGCGTGAGGGTCAAGCCAACTGGCGGGCGGCTTCCAGATAGGCGTTCAACGCGTCCCGGTTCCGGGTGAGACACGTGATCCGCCGCTCCAGCGCCTCCAGGTGCGAGGCCACCTCACCCAACATGTGGTCACAAGGCACCTCGGGCATCAACGCCCCGGGACCGTCGAGGAACGGCAACAACTCCCGGATGATCCGGGTGGGCATGCCCGCTTCGATCAACCCGCGGACCTGCCGGACGACCTCGACATCGGCGTCCTGGTAGCACCGATACCCGTTCTCCCCACGAGAGGGCCGAACCAGCCCTTCCTCCTCGTAGTACCGCAAGGCCCGCACACTGACCCCGGTAAGCCGGGCAAGGTCACCGATCTTCACCCTCCCAAGCTAACCCGAGGCCCCCCATGTCCCTGTACGAGCGCTGGCTCACCACCTACCAAACGGCCTACCGCAAGCCGTCCACAACACCCACCCTCCCCTGCCCCACCTGCGCCGCCCGCACTCTCACCCTGCTATTCGTGGTGCGCAGAGCGGACACCCTCAGAGCCACCGCCCTCTTCTGGTGCAACACCTGCCAAACAGGCCTAGCCCCCAACCGGGCACCACTCCCACCCAACGCCCCTCAGGTCCGCGAGGGCGAGGAACAGGTCCCCAATTACACGATCGTCCCCCCACCCTGACCACCCCAGCGCAAGCAGCAACGAGCGCACGGCGCTGCTCAAGACGCACCATAAGCACCCGGTCGCCGTCAACGAACAAGCCAGGAGCGGCCATACGGGGTGTGGCGACTCGGACCGCAGCTCTGCTCACCCTGGAGGCTCATGCGGTCAACGCGACACCGAAATCACTGGATGAAAGCTGGGCCGATCTTGGTGGAGATCGGCACCCAGCGGTACTACCAGCGCACAAGCGCCCCCGGCAGGATTCGAACCTGCGACCTCGGGATTAGAAGTCACTGTGCCTAGGCGGCATAGCGCTTCTACCTGCGGTTATAGCGTGGAGCAGTGTGGCATCTGAGGCGACATTGGCTCCACGCAGCACAGGTTGGCTCCACGCATGGCTCCACGATCATCTCCCTCCCTGTGGCATGCTCACGCGACTTCAGTCCTTGCTGAGCATAGGAACCGGAGGTTCACTCAGCGGAAGGGTCAGTTGAGTCCTCGGCTGGGTCAGGGTCTGCCGTTGCTTTAAGCAGAGACAGGAATCCGGCGGCTTGCAGCAGCAGTGCAGCCACTACCGCGTCGTGACCAGCAATAAAACCGTGCGCGATTTCATTGCGTGTGTTCATTCCTGAGATATTCGAACAAAGCGTATGGAGATATCTATACCAGGAGATGTCGAGTCCTGCATCGCGGAGTACGGACAATAGTGAGCCTAGCCCCGGGTATTGGCCAGGGCTCTCTTGTCGCTGGAGTCGGTATACGCCCGAATTTGAGTCTATTGCAAGCTTCCTGGCAAGTGCCTCGATCATAGGGCTGATGCTGAACATCGCGCCCTCGTAATCTCCAGTCCAATACCGGATATGGCTACGGGCCATCACGCCCGCGACTACATCAGATACGATATGGCGCTCAGCGAAGTGAGCCGTTATGGCCGCTTCTGACGGGAAGCCGTGCTTGCCGGGAATCCTGTAGAGGGCGGAGGCGATCCATGGACCTTGGAATGCGATCTGCCGACTCTCGTGATTCGACAACATGTGTTGCTGTCGCCGTTCCTCCGTGTCGGCGAAAAACCTGGGCAGTCCGTCACCTCCATAAATGTGTGGCGGCATGAGTGCTTGCAACGGGAACTCTGCCGCCTGTTGGGCAATGGCTTGGAGGTTGGTGTTGTAGTCGCCCGATAGTGGGCCGAAGGAGGCGAAGTTGCGCAGTGCGGTCCTCCAATCCGGCGCGTCGATTATCGGGGCCAGGTACTCGTCTATTTGCTGCTCTGAGAGGTGCGCCGTAGCCGAGAAGCGCATGAATTCAAGGTCTTCAGGATCTGTTCGTTGGAGGGCGGACGCCGCCCGGTCGATCAGGTCCTTGCGTCCGAGCTTTTCCGCGACCTCCAGTGCTTTTCGTGTGTGTTCGACTCGAACTAGTCCGGAACTTGCTTCTGCGGCCGAGAGCCATATCTCCACTCTGGCGGCTTCAAGGGAAGTTTTCTCGCTACTACTTGCCGCGATTTGAAGCTGTAGTTCAATCATTTCATCGCTTATCCACGGGTCACCTTCGTATCGAACCTTGACAGCTTCGACCACTTCGTTGAAGTTGTTAGGTCGCATCCTCTCAAAGACGATCGGTTTGATCAGTCGAAGTGCTACTCCAGGGAGGTTCTCGCTGCTTTCGATTGCACTGGACGCAGCGGCCAGCATTTCGCCCATGACTTCGAGAGCGATATCGCCTGACCCTATCGACCTGCTGAGGCGAAGTGCAATGGTTAGGTCGTTAACTTGATCCAACGACCTTTTCCACTGACTTGCTGAGCGGCGGTACGCTTCGATGGCCGCAAGAGCGTGGTCGCGGGCGTTCCCATGCCCCCGGGCGAATAGCAGGTGTTCGAGTCGGGCGCGTGCGTATGGCGCAGACACTTTCGAAGATATTGCGACCCAATGATCAACCAGTGAGTCGGGCAGGCTCTTGATTGGGGGCGGGGTCTGTGTTCCAAATGAGTCTTGGTACTTTCCTTCTATGGTTAGGCGCGGTGTGCCGTTGGTGTATTGTTGCTTGATCTTGTAGTTGAATGCGAATGCGACGCTCGTGCGCGCTTCATTCGCCCCGGGTTGATATGAGCTGTCGATAGTGATAGGTGACAGTGTGGTCGAGAGACGTGACTCGATCTCAAAGAGGCTGTCGGCTGTGCCGAGGCTGTCGAGGAGTCCGGCCATCTCTGTCGTGTCATCTGTCAGCGTCATGCAGGAGTCATCGTTCCGAACCCTCGTTCTGCAACACCTCTGCTTGTACGCTGCACGTGTGACTGGGTACCCAGACGAACTGAGCTGGACGACTCACGGCGAGCGGGTTGTCTATGACAACCGATGGGTCAGGCTGAAGCTCGTTGACGTCCAACCTCCCGATGGCAGCAGGTTCGAGCACCACGTGGTGGAGTTGCACCATGTGGCGGTCGCCTTGCTACTCAACGACCAAGAGGAAGTTCTAACGCTATGGCGATACCGCTTCGCGGTGGACCAGTGGGGCTATGAACTTATTGGCGGCCTCGTGGAGGAGGGAGAGGATCCGGCTGCGACCGCTGCCCGTGAGGCGGAAGAGGAAACTGGGTGGAGGCCGATCGGCGAGCCTGAACACATTGCAACTTTCCAACCGCTTCCGGGTATGGTGGATGCCCCTGTAAACGCCTACATCTGGCGGCAAGCGGAAAAGATCGGTGAGCCGACAGACGGCGAGGAGGCCGCGCGTATCGAGTGGATTCCGATTGATCGGATGTTGGGACTCATTAAGCGCGGCGAGGTTCTTGGCTCCGGGGCCATTGTGCCGTTGCTGTTCTACCTAGCTTCACGCAACGCCGGAACCTCCTGACTGGGGTAGCTCCAGATTTGCGAGCCGCCGCCGTTGGCGGTCGGAGCCGATTTGGGTTGCGAGTCGGCGTGCCTTGCGCGCGTACTCGACTGCCATTCGGCTGTCGCCTGCGGCGGCGTACGCAAAGGCTAGGTCGGTGAGCATCCCTACCTGGCCGCGCACTGCTGAGGCTGGTGACTGTTCTAGGCGCTGCGCTGCGGCTTCTAGTTCGTTGATGGCGTCGTGGTCGCCAAGGCGTAGGAGCGCACTTCCCCGCCACCGCAGAAGGTGTGCGTCGTTGAGGAGCAGGAACGGCATTTCAGGATCTATCGGGTTGGCCGGTAGGAGCGACTGGGCTTCATCGAACGCGCGTAGGGCGTCGTCGTGGCGGCCGGCAGCGGCAAGGCCCTCTCCGTGGGCGGCGGCTAGCCATGTCCGCAGGAGTGACGGCGCGCGGTTCTCCGCCACGTACCGCGCGAACTCCAGCAGCTCCACGGCGGACTCGGGTTCGCCGATGTCGAGCAGGATCACGGCTTGCTGCGCCGCCGCGTGGGCCAGGAGGTAAGGGGAGTCCGCTTCGCGGGCGGAGACCTTGGCGTCTTCGTGGTACTGCCATGCCTGCACCTGAGAGCCACGGTCGAGGGCTGTCCAGCCGGCTAGGGTGCGCGCGTCGGTGAGGGTTGCGGCTAGGCGTTGTCGGCTGGCGGTGTTCACGCTGAAGGTTCGGACTTTCTCCATTTGGCCGATGAGGGTGTTCAGTTGGTCGAGCACCGGCAACGAACCGAACCGCTTGTCGGAACCGCGGATGCTATTGACCTGACTTTGGAAGAGGTCGAGCGTTTCGCGGTCAACGCCGCGAGCTATGACTAGTCGATCGCGTAGCTCTTCGGTGCTTTCGCTCAGTAGGTCTGGCGGAAAGCCTAGTTCTTCATTGGTTCGGCCGTAGAACTCGCGGAACAAGCGGCGGTAGCCCGGATCGGTTACCTCGACGTGGCCGTTCTCCCAGCGGGACAGCATGATCGGTAGTGAGGACTCGGACGCTACGGCTACGCCGATCTGTGGACCGCGCTTCAGGAGGAAGCGGATCACCTGGTCTTGGGTCTTGCCTTGCTCCTCCCGCACGCGCTGGAGGCGCGTGCGCGGTGGTTCTCCTTGCCTTCGCCTCGCCACGTTCTCCCCCCGTTCTGAGGCCGTGACCTGCGGACTTAACTCCACCTAACAGGCAGGGTGTTAGTCGCTGGCAATTATCTCGACCCCCTTGTTGGCGGTCTGCTGTTGCCATGACAGCGACACAGAAACCGCCGGGAAGGAACCGCGGGCTACTCCTTTCTTCGCGGCCCTTCGTCCAATCGGTTCGTCAGGGTTCCGAGTTGCGCTCGGAGTCCGCGAATCTCGCGGATGATGGTGTTGAGCAGGGGAATGATCGGGTTGTCCACCGGTGCGGCGGACGGGTCCGCATCGGGCGGCGTTTGGCCGGTCAGCACCGCCGTCAGGTGCTGCGGGTGCCAGTCCAGCGCGATGGACAGCGCTTCGAGCGTTCGCGGGTTGCGGCGACGCTGGATTCGGCCCTGCTGGATCTCCCGGACGATCGCCAGCGAGACGCCCGACTTCTCCGCCAGTTCCCGCTGCTTCAACGCCAGTTCAGCGGCGCGGGAGTTCACCGCGTCCGCGACCGCCGACCAGTCCTCTTTCACGTACGCCTCCGTGCTCCGCCCTCAGCGCCGACGTTAGCGCGCGGTTCGCATTCATCACGGAGTTACGGACAAGATCAGCGGCCTTTCGTCGCAAATCAAAGCTTATGTCAGCGCTTACGAGCGGTGACATCAGTCTTTCGGAGGCGTATCCGATGAGTACGACCAGTAGTGCGGGCGACGGCTCGCCTTCCTTCTACACAGTGCGCGAAGCCGCGCGGCTGATGCGCATCGACCCTTCCACCCTGTACCGGGCGATCAGGGAGGACGCCTTCCCCGCCGTTCGTGTGCGGACTCGGTACGTGGTTCCCGCCCGAGCGGTTGAGGAGATCATCCGGCGGGTTGTGGAGTCCGGCGGGGTGCTCGACGTGGCGGACATCGCTGCTGAACGGCGCACCGCTCGGGAACTCGCTCGCAGGACCGGGGGTGCCCTGTGGTGACCCCAGGAGAGAAGTACGAAGCGATCGCTGCGGACCTCGACCGGTTGGCGCACGTGCCGAACGAGGTGCTGCAAGACATCGTCCTCGACGGTGCCGAGTGCTTGTGGGCCTACGCGGAGGACAGCGAAGGGCCGGGCGTTCCGGCGAGCGGCAGGCCGCTGTCGGAGATCGGATGCCCGGTGTGGCGGGCGTGTCTGGAACTGGAGTTGCGGACACCGGGGCCGTACAGCGGCGGTGTGTGCAGCGGCCTGTCTGATGAGGACTTCGTCGCGCTGCACCAGGTGTGGTTCGCCCGCCGGGTACGGATGGGTGGCGAGAGGGGGCCGTTGACATGACGGTCAACCTCACCGCCACCCAAGTGTTGGCCGGGTTCGGTGCATTGGTGGCCTTGGTGCTCGTGTGGCGGGCTGGCTCGCGGCGGGCGAAGGCTGCGGCGGATGCGGCGCGCACGGGCGCTCGACTGCTGTCCCTGACGGGGCGAGTGCTCGTGACGGCCGGGGCGATCGTCGGGGTGCAGTGGCTCGTGATCACCCACGGTCGGGACACCACGCTGCTGTGGGTGGTGCTGGGTCTGCCGGCGCTGTTCGCCGCGTACACGCTCACCAAGGCGTTGACGGTGACTGCGGTGGACGGCCCGCGTCGCAGGGGTGATCGACGGTGAACACCCCGAAGGGTGTGGGGAGGGTGGTCGCCTTCGGGCGGCCACCCGCCACCCACGCGGAGACGAACGCGAGCAGGCTCGCGCGGGAGGCCGCGGAAGCGGCGGAGTTGCGGGCGCACCGGGCGCGGCCCGATGTGGTGGCGTTGCGGGTCGAGCGGGTGCGGGCGCAAGTGGACCGGTTGTGTTGGGCGGGGATCGTCCTGGGCCTCGGGTTCACGATGACCAACGTTCAGCACTTCGCGGCAGCGGGGACGGCGGCGTGGTCGTTGCCGTGGTTGGCCGCATGGTTGCTGGACCCCACGGTGTCGCTAGTGCTGTTGGCGATCCTGCGGGCCGAGCAGATCACGGCGCGGTACCGGGTGCGGACCGGGCCGTGGGTGCGGCGCGCGAAGTGGTTCACCTTGGCGGCCACGTACGTGATGAACACCTGGGCGTCCTACGCGGCCGGGTCGGTCTCCGGGATCGTGCTGCACTCCGTGCCACCTCTCGTGGTGTTCGTGGCGGCAGAGGCGGTGACGGACCTGCGGGACAAGCTCACGGAGGCCGTGTTGGCGGCGTTCACGGAAGCGCGTTCACAGGTGCCGGAGACGACGGACCGGGTTCATGAACCGACTCCGGTCAGGGCCGCCAGGCGCACGACGACAGGCCGGACGTCCTTCGGTGACTACCTGACGGTCGCGCGGGCCGCGTGGCGCCCAGGGACGACGGTGACGCCGGCGTGGGTGCGTGAGGTCACCGGATGCTCTAGAGGTCTCTCATCACGGCTGGCGGCCACGCTCGCGCGGCAGATCGACGCTCGTGGAGGTGAGTCGTGAACTGGAGCGAGGAGGCCGTGAACGGTTCGCTGCCGGTCCCAGCGACGCCAGCGCGACTGGTGGGCGCTGAAGGCGAGTACACGGAGAGCCGTTCGCGGGCGAGCTGGTCACGACGGACCGCATCCTGGTGGCTGCATTCGCGGCGTGTGCCGGCCGTGCTGAAGTCGCGGCGGTTGGCCGTGCAGGCGCTCAAGGACCTCTTGGTGGCCTGCGCACTGTCGCCGTTCCGCTTCTTGGGTGCGGTGGTGCGCGGGCTGGTCGTCGCCGGTCGGTGGTGGCGCTCGTGGGTGCGGGTTGCCGACTACCGAGCGGCGGCGGAACAAGCGGAGAAGCTGGCGGACAAGTTCGGCGATATCCGGGCGCTGGCGCTGTTCCGGTGGAAGGTCACCGGTGCCGTTGTCGCAGTGATCATCACCGCGGGAGCGGTGCTCGACCTCCTGTACGGGCACTGGGTCCTCTGGATCGGCGGCAGCGTTCTCGCCGTTGGGTTGGCCGTCCTGGGACGGAGGAAGGACGGCTCGCCGGGACGGACGGCCGTGCTGTCGGGGCCGCGCACGCTGACGTGGACGATGGACCCGCAGGTGCTCGTGGACGCGTTCCGGGACGCGAAGCTCATCGGCAAGGACGAGACGCTGCGCCTGGTCGAGCGAGCGACGCGCCAGGGTGACGGGTGGGCTGTGACGGTGGACCTTCCCGCGACCCGCAAAGCGGCCGATGTGATCAAGAATCGGGAGGCGTTGGCGTCCGCACTCGCGGTGGACGAAGTACAGCTCACCGTCGAACGGGTGCGGGGCAATGGCGGCCACGCCGGACGGGTCGCCCTGTGGGTCGCGGACCACGACCCCTACGGCACACCTCCGCAACGGACGCCGTTGCTGGGCGTCGAGCGGTGGGACGCGTGGCGGCCAGTGCCGTTCGGGCGAGACGCGCGGCAGCGGCGGGTGGACCTACCGCTGGTGTGGACGTCGTTGCTCGTGGGTGCGATCCCGAGGCAGGGCAAGACTTTCGCTGCACGGTTGGCAGCGGCGGGCGTGATCCTCGACCCGTTCGTGCGGCTCTACGTCGCCGACTTCAAGTCCGGTAAGGACTGGTACGCCGCCGGGCAAGTGGCACACCGGTTCATGTCGGGCGACGAACCTGAACACGTCCTGGTGCTCGTTGACTGGCTCGTGGAACTCGTAGCGGAGGTGCAGGGCCGCTACCGCAGGATGCAGGACCTCGACGACACGGTGTGCCCGGAGTCGAAGATCACGCCGGCCATGTCACGTGATCCGCACCTGAACATGCCGGTAACCGCGATCTTCGTAGATGAAGTGCAGGTGCCGCTGGAAGACCGAACACCGTTGGAGGTGCAGGGGAAGCGGCTCACGGCAGGGGAGTACGTAGGAGAGTTGCTGACGTGGCTCGCCCGCAAGGGGCCGGCCGCGGGCATCGTGCTCGTGCTGGCGACGCAGCGCCCGGACAGCAAGACCATCCCGAGCAGCCTCCGCGCTGTAATGGGGTCCAGGTTCGCCCTGCGCGTCATGGACTGGCGTGACAGCAACATCGTCCTTGGCGAGCAGATGAACACACGCGGCTACGACAGCAGTCGGCTTCTCGCGTCACACAAGGGAGTGGGCATCCTCCGGCCCGACGGGCAGATCAGTGCAGGCGGTGAACTCCTCGCCATCACCGTGCGGACCTACTACATGCCGAACGAGGACTGGCGGGTGATATGCGAGCGGGGTCGGGCGCTTAGGGAGGCCGAACGGACGTTGAGCGGTCACGCGGCCGGACAGCACTCCAGTCCCGTGCTCGACTACGCGGCGGTCGCGCGTGCGATCGGCACCGTGGCGGAGCGGGCCGACCGGGTGGGGTTGCCCGAACCGCTCGCGTCCGTTGTGGAGTGGCTGGGCGTGGATCTTCAACCGGGTGGGCGTGAGTTCGTTCCCACGGCCGAACTCGTGGCAGAACTGGAGGTGGACCCGAAGGCCTTCGGGCTTCAGATGGGAGAAGTCGGCTGCAAGCCGACCCGGAACCGTGTTGTGACGCCTGACGGCGTCCGGCAGGTTCGGGGCTACCTGACGGCCGACCTCCGGGCCGCTGTGGTACGCCTGCGTGAGGGTGGCGCGGTGGACGGGGAGGTGATCGAGGATGACCGATGACCCGTCACACCCAGCGTCTTGTGTCACAGGGCGTGTGACAGGTCCAGCATCGCTTCCCACCAGCGCAGACCGCCCGCCGTGACAGAAGGGCCGTGTGACGGGTTACCCGTCACACGGCCACATATACGGCGGTGAACCGGCCTTGGAGATAAGGACGCGGTCCACAACCGTCACCACACGTTGTCAGCGGTCAGCGTGAGCGGTCATCCCCACGACGCTCACGCCGACCGTCGGTCACTCCGTGACCTCTGCAACGAAGGCGTCGAACCACACGAAGTGAGTGATCGCTTCGGGGTCCGCGTACATGAAGCGGACCCGTTCAACGGACCTGAGGCTCATGCGATGCGAGCCGTCGGACGAGACCGCCTCGACGTGGTCGGCAAATTCCATACCCCACGCGACCAGCGACACGCCGTCGCGGTCCGTGTGTTCGGACAGCACCGCGAACAGCCGGGGTGAAGCCTCCACGGCTATCTGCCGAAGCCTCTCCGCGAAGTCCACTTCCTCCGCCGGATCGTTGCTCGGGTCGATCACCAGAGCCAGTGATGTCATGGTGTCCCTTTCGTGTCGTGGAGGAGCGCCGTCAAGGACCCCTCCAAGTCGGTGAGGCTGTCGTGGACGTTGCGCAAGTCGTCGCACGTCAACACGGCGATCTCGGCGCTCTCCCGGCACTGCCGCGCGTAGTGCCGCCCGATCACCACGGTGTAGAGCGGTGGCAGCACCAGCCAGATGAGGAAGAGGACAACTCCGCCAAGGTCGGTTGCGAGTGCGCTCCACACGGCTACCACCCTCTGATCAATCACCTGATCCGCCGAGATCAGCGTCTCGTGTGATCGACTTTCAGTAAACGACCAGCCTGTGACCTTTGGCGACCAATGGCGACCTATACTCATCAGCGCTGACATTGGTGACACGGAGGCTGGCCGATGACACCGGAACCCAAGCGTGAACGAACACTGTTCGGTGAGTTGTTGCGTCAACGCGGCCAGACCGCAGAGGAGTTCAGCGAGGACGCGGAGCGGTTCGCGCGGGAACATGGTCTGAACGCCACGCTGGGACCTCGTCACGTGCAGCGGCTAGCCACTGGCAAGCGCGCCGACGGCAAGCCGTTGACCTCTGTCCGGCCGGTCACTCGACGCCTCTTGGAGGCCATGCTCAGCCTGCCTGTTGACCAACTCCTCAAGCCGATAGCGGCTGAGCCTCAAGCGGCTGAGGGGTGGACGGCTGAGGCGCTGGAACTCCGCGCCCGGATCGCCTCCGGGAGGGCGGTCGATCGGCAAACGGTGTCACTTCTCCAACAGAAACTTGATCTCACCAGGGTCATAGACCGCCGCCTTGGAGCGTCGGCGTTGCTGGGGGAGTTGCGGGCACAGATCGACCAGATGTGGCAACTACTGGCCGTCGTGCTCGACCACAGAACCCGCGTCAGCCTCGCGGAGGTGTTGGCCGACGCGTCCACGCTGGCGGGCTGGCAATCGCTGGACCAAGGGCAGATCAACGAATCATGGAAGCACTACGAGCAAGCACGCAGCGCCGCCCGCGTGGCGGAGTCCGAGGCGCTTGAGGCGTACGCCTGCGCGGGCCAAGCCGTAGTGCTTCTGGACATCGGCGATACCGAGTCGGCGGTGGAATTGACGACCTATGCCCGTGCGATCGCCGCTGACAAGTCGCCCGCGTTGCTATCGGCATGGCTGTCGGCCGGCCACGGGGAGGCGCTGGCCGCTAACGGGGATCGGAAGGGGAGCGCTGATGCGTTCGAGGAGGCGTCGCGTGCGCTTCCTCGGGAATCGGCTGACGTGGACGCTCGCTATCTGGTGTTTGACCGAACGCACCTGGCCAGGTGGCGGGGAAGTGCGCTCGCGCGTGTCGGTGACCCGGAAGCGGTGACGGTGATCGCTGATGTCCTAGACCGTCTTGACCCGACGTTCGCGCGGGCGGAGACGGCGTTGCGGGTCGATCTCGTGCGGGTGCTCGCCGCGACCGGCCAGCGTGAGGAAGCATCCGCGCACGCCGAACGCGCGAGGCTCCTCGCTGCGCAAGTGGGGTCCAAGCGGCAGCGTCGGCGGCTTGACGCCGTGTTCGGTTAGCGAGCGCGCTTTTCGGGGTTGAGTTGGACTACGGCGGCGTCTGACCGGGGCACACCGGGGTCGAGGACAACGGCACGCTTGCCGCGACTTGCCGACACCAAGCCCGCTGCCTTGAGTTCCGCCACCGCCCTGTTCGCCGTGCCCGCCGACACCCCGTAGCGGGTGCGGATATCGGTGACGGTCGGCAGGAAATCGCCCGGTCGCAGCACACCGCAGGCAATTGCGCCCCGAAGGTCAGCGGCGATCTGCCGATAAGGGCCGGTGATCTCCGGCGCGGTGAGCCGGGTTATGCCGTCGTTCTCATCGAGTGCGATGGGTGCCGCAGGCATCCGTCCCGTCAGCGTCTTCGCGGCCCGCTGGTCGGCTTCGGACTGCCACGCCGCGTAGACGCGGAGGGTGGTCGTACCGCCACCACTGTGGCCCACCCGGCCCGCGACAGTGCGCGGGTCCACGCCGGCGGAGATCAGTTCCGTGACGCTGTAGTGGCGCAGCGCGTGAAGCTTGGACTCGATGCCCAGACGGTCGCAGGTACGCGAGTACCGCTGCGACATGGAGTCCGGCTTCACGTACGTCGTGTGGTCTGTCGAGGTCGAGAAGATGCGGCCCTTCCGGTCGATCTGCTCGCCCATTTCAGCCGCTAGATCGTCGCGGTACTTGAGGTACACCTTCAGCAGTTGCACCGTGACGTCATCGAGCGCGATCCGTCGTTGCTGGTGGTCCTTGAGGTCTTTCTCCCAGGTGTCCCCGCCTTCCTGGGCGATCGAGGTCTTCAGGAGCAGCGTCTGCCGGATGAGGTCGAGGTTGTCGAGCGTGGCCGCGCAGAGTTCGCCGCGTCGAGCGCCTGTGACCATCGCCAGCCACAAGAACATGCCCCACGAGATGTCGCGGAACGCATCGTTGACGATGGCTGCCGCTTCTTCGGGCGTGGGCGGGTTGGGCTTCGGCTTCGGGGCGGTGGGTGCCTTCGCCCGGTCCATCGGGTTGACGGAGATCCAGTCCCAACGGAGTGCCATTTCCAGTGCACTGTTCAGGCACGAGTGGATCTTGAGGATGGTCGAGTTAGAGAGACCCTTGCACTCGTGTCGCCGGCACTTGTCCGTGCAGTCATGATCGCCGGACTTGCGGTGCTCGATGAAGTCACCCTTGCCGCCGCAGTGCGCGGAGCACTGCCGCAGGGTCGCGTCAAAGGAGTCCAGCACTTCGCCGGTGAGGCCCTTGCCGATGTCGAGGTGTCCGAGGAGTGGCCGGATGTGCAGGCGGATGTTCCGCCGGTACCCGATTTCGGTGGTGCGCTCGACCGTGCCCGGTAGTTGCTCCTCGTACCGGTCGAACAGCATGTTGACGGTCGCCTTGACCTTCGGTGCGCGGCGCTCGTCAACCTGGTTGAGGAATCGCGTGCGGATGCGCTCCGCCTCCCGCTCGTAGTCGGGGGTGAGGTGCGACACCGTCTCGGTGAGGTAGTGCTTCTTGCCGGTCAGCGGGTCGATCCCGGCGTACACGCGGACCTTCAGCGAGCCGCTCGGGAGGGTCAGGATCTCGCCCCGCTGCTTCGCCTTGCGGCGTGCCTTCGCAGCGCTCATGGAGCCAGTCTAGGGGCAGTTGGCTCCACGTGTGGCTCCACGCGGCCGGTCAGTCGTCATGATCGGGAATATCCCCTGACCTGTTTTTGCAGGTCAGGGGCCTTGCCAGTCGAGCGCCCCCGGCAGGATTCGAACCTGCGACCTCGGGATTAGAAGTCCCTCGCTCTCTCCACTGAGCTACGGAGGCTTGAGGGCAGCGACCACGCGCAGTAGCAGGGTAGCTGCCCCACCGGACACATCGTCCGGAAGGCGCGGACCGTTTCGTCCAGGCACCAGAAGAGTGATCAAGACGGCCTAAAAGTGAGGTGGATCACTCCGGTGGGGCTGTCGAGTCGCGTTCCACGAGCGAGACCGGCAGTCTGGACGGCTCGCCTGGTCTCCCTCCGTCGAGCAGGCGCAGTGCCAGCTCGCCGGCGCGTCGGCCCTTGTCCGTCAGAAGTTGACGCACAGTAGTCAACGGTGGGTCTGAGTGTTCGGCGAACGGCACGTCGTCGAAGCCCACCACCGACACGTCCCGCGGCACCCGCAGGCCCAGTTCGCGAGCCGCCTGCAACGCGCCGAACGCCAGTTCGTCCGAAGCGCACAACAACGCCGTCGGACGCGGCTCCGAGCGCAGCAACGCGCGGCCCGCCGTTCGGCCCAGGTCGCGTCGGCTGCCGGGCACCTCGAACACCGGCGTCGACGGCCCCGCCACCGCCAGGAACCCGGCCAGCCGGTCCCGGCTCACCCGGAACACCCCCGACGACTGCCGGGACGGCGGCGCGAAGCCCGAGAAACCGTCCGGGTTCAACCCGAACGTGATCACGCCGAACCGCGTGTGCCCCAGCGACCGCAGGTGGGACGCGGCCATCCGCGCGCCGCCCTCGTCGTCCACCTCCACGCGCGCCGTGTCCGGCAGGACGGGCTGGTCGATCACCACCAACGGCAGGCCACGGGCCCGGACCGCGTCCAGGGCGGGCGCGTTGTCCGGCAGCGAGTAGGCGACGACCACATCGGCGGCGGCCCGTGCGACGGTCGACGGGCGCGGCCCGCCCGTCTCGTTGCCGGGCATCAGCACCAGGCAGTGGTCGTGACCGTCCACGGTCGAGGCCAGGCCGTCCAGCACGATGGACACCGCCGGGTCGGAGAACGCCGCCGACAGCTGCTGCCCGAGCATGAACCCGACGGCCGCGCTGTGCCGGGTGGCCAGGCTCCGGGCGACCGGGTCGGGCCCTGCGTACCCGATGGACGCCGCCGTCTCCAGGATGCGTTCCCGCAGCGCCGCGGACAGCTGGTCGGGCCGGTTGTAGGCGTTGGAGACCGTCGCGCGCGAGACCCCCACCGCACTGGCGACGGTGTCGAGGGTCGGCTTCCGGGGACGGTCCACGTGATGAGGTTAACCGGGTAATCGATTGGACGTTCTGAAGCGCTTCAGCCACACTCGGACGCGTGTCCCGTGCAGCCGTCTTCGCCGTCTTCCTGTTCAACGGTGCCCTCTTCCTGTCCTGGGCTGCCCGGATGCCCGCGCTCGCGGCCCAGGTCGGCGCGACGGAGGGCACCCTGGGCCTCGCCCTCCTCGGCGCGAGCATCGGCCTCGCCCTGACCGCGCCCTTCGCCGCCCGCGCCTGCGCCACGCTCGGCGCGCGCAAGCTGGTGACCGCCGGCGTCGCGGTCACGGTCGTCGCCGTGCCGTCGCTCACCCTCGCCGACACCCCGCTGCAGCTCGGCCTGATCCTGTTCGTCCTGGGCTCCTGCGGCGCGACCCTCGACGTCGGCATGAACGTCGCCGCGGTCGCCGTCACCCGCGCGCTCGACCGGCCGCTGATGCCGCAGTTCCACGCCGGCTTCAGCATCGGCGGACTGGTCGGCTCGCTCGGCGCGGCTGCCGCCGCCGGGGCCGGCTGGGGTCTCCAACGCCACCTCATCACCGCCGCGGTCGTCGGGGTCGTCGCGATGGCCGTGCTGATCAGGCACGTCCCGGGCGCGACGGGCGAGACGCCCGAAGCGCGGGAGGACCGCCGACCCGTCCTGCGCCGCCCGGTGCTGTGGCTGCTGGCCGGCATCACGCTGTTCTCCGCCATCGCCGAGGGCGCCGCCTCCGACTGGTCCGCCCTGTTCTTCGTGCAGGAACGCCAGGTCGGCGAGGCCGCCGCCGCGGCGGGCTACGCCGGGTTCTCCGTCGCGATGGCCATCGCCCGGCTGGGCGGCGAACCCGCGCAGCGCCGCCTCGGCCCGTACCGGCTGCTCGCGGGCGGGGCGATCGTCGCCGCCACGGGTCTCGCGCTGGCCGTCGCGGTGCCCGTCCCCGCCGCCGGGTACGCGGGCTTCGCGCTGGTCGGCCTGGGTCTCGCGTTCTGCTTCCCGGTGGTGATGGACCTCGCCGGCGACGCGGGCAGGCGGGCCGACGGCACCGGCGGCGAACGCGAGATCGGCCTGGTGACGACCGTCGCCTACACGGGCTTCCTGGCCGGACCGCCGCTGGTCGGCGGCATCGCGCACGCGAGCAGCCTCAGCGTCTCGCTCGGCTGCGTGGCGCTGATCATCGCCCTGATCGTGCCCACGGTCTTCGCCGCGCGCGCCGCCCGGACCAGGGAGCTCAGCCCGCGGGAAGCCGGTTCACGGCAGCCTTGATCATCGGCTGCAACACGGCGACCATCTGGTCCTCCTTGCCGCCGTTGAGCGACATGGCGACCAGGACACTTCGGTTCGGGTTCACCGCAGTGGTGGTCGTGCACACGGTCGCGTTGCCGTCCCGCTCGCACAGCACCCAGGACGAGTGACCCTCCACGACCACCTCCCGGCCCTTCGGCTGCCGGTCCCGCACGTGCTCGTACTTCTGGTACAGCGCGGCCACCACGCTGCCGTCGGGCAGCACGTACTGGCACGACTCCTGGATCAGGTCGTCCTTGCGCGCCGGGTCCTTGACCAGCGACCCGACCGGCTTGAGGTCGTCGCCGGTGAGCAGCTTGCACGGGTCCACCCCGGCCACGGACCGCTGCTTGGCGATCTTCGGCGCACCACCGGCCGTGCCGGACGCGGTCGTCGAGGGCGTGGCCGACGGTGTGAAACCGGCCTCGGGCAGCGCGTCGCCGTTGATGGTGTAGCTGCACCCCGAGAGGACGAACGCGGACAGGGCCACCAGGAGCAACGTGCGAGTGCTGGTCACGACAGGCAACCGTAGCCGGTGTGATCGCCGCACGTCCGGCGGTTGGTGGTCGTGCCACCGCTCCGCCTACGCTCGACGGCGTGCCCATCGACGCGCCCTCCCGAACGCAGCGCACCGGTCTGATCCCCCTGCTGGTGGTCGGCACGGCGATAGCCGCGCTGGTCGCGGCGGGCCTCGCGACGCTCACCGGCGCGGACCGGGTCGGACTGCTGGTGGTGCGGGTGCTCACCGAGTCCGCGGCGGCCGTGACGATCGGCTCGCTGCTGCTCGCGGCCTTCCTCGTCCCGCCCCAGGAGAACGGCAACCTCGCCGCCGACGGCTACGCGGCGCTGCGCACGGCGGCCTGGACGGCCCTGGTGTGGACGGTGGGCGCGGTGGCGTCCGTGCCGTTCACCGTCGCCGACGCCCTGGGCCAGCCGGTGGGCGCGGTGATCGAGCCGTCCGTGCTGTTCCAGCTGGCCGGGTTCATGGAGCAGGCCAAGGCGTGGATGATCACCGCCGTCGTGGTCGCGGTGCTCGCGCTGGGCTGCCGCCTGGTGCTGTCGTGGGGCTGGACGGTGGCGTTGTTCCTGCTGTCCGTGTTCGCCCTGATGCCGGTCGCCGTGACCGGGCACTCCTCGGGCGGCGGCGCGCACGACGTGGCCACCAACAGCCTGCTGTACCACCTGGTGGCGGCGGCGCTGTGGGTCGGCGGGCTCATCGCGCTGCTCGCGCACGGCCGGCGCGGCGGCGACCACCTCGGGCTCGCGACGTCCCGGTTCTCCAAGCTCGCGCTGGTGTGCTGGCTGGTCATGGCCGTTTCCGGCGTCATCAACGCCAAGGTGCGGCTGCCGTGGAGCGTGCTGTTCACCAGCGAGTACGGCGTGCTGGTGCTGGCCAAGGTCGCCGCGCTGGTCGTCCTGGGCGTCTTCGGCTACCTGCACCGCACCAGGAGCGTCAAGGAAGTCGTGGCCACCGGCGCCGGTCGCTCGCTGCTCAAGCTGGCCGGTGTCGAGATCCTGCTGATGTTCCTCACCCTGGGCCTGGCCGGCGCGCTGAGCCGGACGCCCCCGCCGCCGGAGGGCCGGGCGTTCCCCAGCACGGTGGAGATCCGCATCGGCTACGACCTCGCCGGCGCGCCGACGCTCACCCGGCTGCTGTTCGACTGGCGGTTCGACCTGATCTTCGGCGCGGGCGCGATCGCGTTGGCCGTGGTGTACCTGCTGGGCGTGCGGCGGCTGCGCAAGCGCGGTGACGCGTGGCCGGTGGGGCGCACGATCGCGTGGGTCGCGGGCTGCCTGACCGTGCTGCTGGCCACGTCGTCGGGTATCGGCCGGTACGCGCCCGCGATGTTCAGCATCCACATGGAGAGCCACATGCTGCTCTCCATGCTCGCCCCGATCCTGCTCGTCCTGGGCGGCCCGGTGACCCTGGCGCTGCGCGCGCTGCCGGTGGCGGGCAAGGGCAACCCGCCCGGTCCGCGCGAGTGGGTGCTGGCGGTGGTGCACTCGCCGGTGGCGCGGGTGCTGACCAACCCGTTCGTGGCGCTGGCGCTGTTCGTCGGGTCGTTCTACGGGCTGTACTTCTCGGGCCTGTTCGACTGGGCGCTGGACTTCCACTGGGCCCACCTGCTGATGAACCTGCACTTCATCCTGGTCGGGTACGTCTTCTACTGGCCGGTGATCGGCATCGACCCGGCCCCCAAGCGCCTGCCGCCGCTGGGCCGGCTGGGGCTGCTGTTCGCGTCCATCCCGTTCCACGCGTTCTTCGGCATCGTGCTGATGAGCTCCCAGACCGTGATCGGCGAGAACTTCTACCGCGGGCTGGCGCTGCCGTGGGTGACCTCGCAGCTGGAGGACCAGCGGCTGGGCGGCGGCATCGCGTGGGCGGCGGGCGAGGTGCCGCTGATCGTGGTGATGGTGGCCCTGCTCGTGCAGTGGGCGCGCTCGGACGACCGGGACGCGCGCCGCGCCGACCGCAAGGCCGACTCCGACGGGGACGCCGACCTCGCCGCCTACAACGCCATGCTGCGCAAGCTGTCCGAACGGGAGTAGCGCCGCGCTGTCAACCGCCCTCGCCGACCAGGTCGTCTGGGAGTCGGAGGGGATCACATGCGGGAGCACCCGACGGCGGACGACGACTTCGCGGAGTTCGTCCGGACGAGCACCGGTCCGCTGCTGCGCGCGGTGCTGGTGCTGCGCTTCTTCGAAGACCGCTCGGTCGAGGCCACGGCGGAGGCGCTCGGGTGCTCGACCGGTTCGGTGAAGACCAACACGGCCCGCGCGCTCGCGGTCCTGCGCGCCGACGAGACCCTCCGCGAACTCGTCACCGGAGGAGGCAACCGATGAGCGTGCGCCAGTTGTTGACCGACGTCGTGCCGGACCTGCCCGACGACCCGGACCGGTTGGAGGGCGTCCGCCGCCGCTTGCGGGCCCGCCGCCGGCGTGGCGCGGTCGCGGCCGTGTCCGCGATCACCGCGGTGCTGGCGACCGGGGCGGTCGCGGTGTCGGGGAGCACCGGCTCGTCCGACCCCGGCCGGGTGGTCACCGTGCCCGCCGAGTGCCCGCAGCGGGCCGCGGGGGAGTCGTCGCCGGCGAAGACCGTTCCCGCTGATGAGCCGCTGCCGCAGGGCGGGGTGGTCGGGGCGACGCTGTGCGTCCACCTGCCCGACCTGCGCCCCCGGCCGTTGCCGGACGGGCCGACGACCCTGGAGTGGACGTCCAAGCAGTTGGGGCACGTCGGCCGTGACGTCGGCGAGGTGGTCGAGTCGGTCGAAGCGCTGCCGACGGCAGGCGGGGCCCCCGCGTGCCGGCTGGTGCTGGCTCCCGACTACGAACTCGTGCGGAGACCGGCAACGACATCCCGTCCCAGGGTTGGGGCTGGTAGCCCCGGGGCGCTCCGCGCGGTGGGCGGAGCGCCCGCACGGCCTAGAGCGGCTTGCGGAAGCCCCGCACCGCGAACACCCAGCCGACGACCGCGAGCCCGGCACTGGTCACCAGCGCGCCCACCAGACCGCTCACCGGGTGCGCCAGGGCCAGCGCGCGGGCCGCGTCCACGGCGTGGGTCAACGGGTTGACGTTCGCCACCGCCTGCAACCAGCCCGGCAGGCCGGACACCGGCACGTAAGCGCTGGAGGCGAACATCAGCGGGAACATCGCCAGGAAGCCGACGGTCTGCATCAGCTCGGCGTTGCGCACCCAGGTCGCGATGGCGAGGAACACCCAGCCCAACCCCCAGCCGACCGCCAGCGACAACGCCAGCGCGACGGTCACGCCCGCCACCCCGCCGGCGGGGGAGAAGCCGAAGATCGTCACCGCGAACAGCAGCATCAGCACCAGTTGCGCGGCCGTGCGGACCAGGTCGGACAGGCTGCGGGCGACCAGGACCGAGCCCAACCGGATCGGCAGCGACCGGAAGCGCGCCAGCACGCCGTTCTTCATGTCGGTCACCAGGCCGACACCGGCCTGCAGGGCCGACTGCATCGCGGTGTTCACCAGGATCGCGGGCATCAGGTAGTCGATGTAGGCGACACCGGCGGGGAAGCCCGGGGTGTTCGCGATGCTCGCGAAGATCTGGCTGAACAGGGTCAGCATGATCAGCGGTTGCAGGACGCTGAAGACGATCATGCGCGGGTCGCTGACCAGGGTGCGCAGCGACCGCTGGGTCAGCACCAGAACCTGGGTGCCGAAGTCCGTGCCACGCCAGCGCGTGGCCGTGAGGGTGGTCATGGCTCTCCTAAGCGGCGTGCGCGAGGGTCAGGTAGACGTCGTCCAGGGTCGGTTCGGCCAGGGCCAGCTCGGTGGCTTCCAGACCGACCTCGTCGAGCGCGCGGACCACCACGGCCAGCTCGCGGGACGACGTGACGGGGGCGGTGAGCGTGGCGCCGGCCGCGACCGGCTGCATCCCCGCCCGTTCCAGGGCTTCCTGCGCCTTGGGCACGTCCGAGGCGTCGGCCAGGGTGACGGTGACCGTGCGGCGGCCGACCTGGGCCTTCAGCTCGGCGCTGGTGCCGGCCGCGACGACCCTGCCCTGCGCCAGCACGGTGATCCGGTCGGCGAGGCGGTCGGCCTCGTCCAGGTACTGGGTGGTCAGCAGGACCGTGGTCCCGTCGTCCACCAGGCGTTCCACGACCTCCCACAGGCCCAGGCGGCTGGCCGGGTCCAGGCCGGTGGTCGGCTCGTCCAGGAAGACCACCTCGGGGTGGCCGACCAGACCGGCGGCGAGGTCGAGCCGGCGCCGCATGCCGCCCGAGTACGTGCGGGAGGGGCGCTTGGCGGCCTCGGTGAGGTCGAACAGCTCCAGCAGCTCACCGGCCCGCGCCTTGGCCTCCCTGGTGGACGCGCCGAGCAGCCGGGCGATGAGGACCAGGTTGTCCAGGCCGGACAGGCCCTCGTCCACGGAGGCGAACTGGCCGGTGAGCCCGATCCGGCTGCGGACCTGGTGGGCCTGGCGGACCACGTCGAAGCCGGCGACGCGGGCGTGGCCCGAGTCCGGCGGGAGCATGGTGGTGAGGACGTTGACCAGCGTGGTCTTGCCCGCGCCGTTGTGGCCCAGCAGGCCCAGGACGGTGCCCTTCGGGACGGAGACGCTCACCCCGTCCAGCGCCTTGTGCGCGCCGAACGCCTTGCCGACGTCCGTCGCCTCGATCATCGGGTCGTTCACCGGTCTCCCCTCAGTACGCCGTGCAGGAAAAGCTCCACGAGTTGGTCGGTGTCGGCGGCGGAGTCCCCGAACCCGTCGCCTTGCATGCGGTTGGTGAACACCAGGCCGAGCAGCAGGCGGGCGGCCAGTTCGGCGTCCACGCGCAGGTCCGCCGCGTCCGGCTCGAACAGCCGCGCCACGCCCTCGGAGATGCGCTGCATCTCGACCGGCGGGCCCTTCTGCTTCTGGTGGTCGGGGTGGTAGCCGGAGTCGCGCAGGACGCTCATCAGCTTCCACATCCGGTCGAGGTAGCCCGAGACGGCGCTGATGGCCCAGGACAGCCGTTCGGGGAGCGTGGCGGCCTGGCGGGCGTCGTCGAGCAGGGCCAGTTCGGCGTCCACGGCGAGGACGGACTGCACGCAGGTGGCGAGCAGTTCCTGCTTGTCCTTGAACGCGCGGAAGACGGTGCCCTCCGCGATGCCCGCGGCCTTGGCGATCTGGCTGGTGGTGACGTTCGCGCCCTGGTCGAACAGCAGCGGCACGGTGGCTGCGACGATCGCCTCCCGGCGGTCCTCGGGGCTCATCGCGGGGGCGCGCCTGCGCTTCTGCGTCGTGTCCTCGGGCATGGTGCCGACTGTATGAGTGAGTCCTCACTCATGTCAACGAGTGAGGACTCACTCATTCGCGGTTGTCCACAGGTCCCGAGTTGTCCACAGATCGCCGGCTCGTGCTTCCCGCCCTGCTCAGCGCCCAGGAACCTGGTCTCACGGAGATCGCTTCGATTCGAGGAGGACGTCATGGCCTACAACGAGACGCGCGTCACGCTGACCGGTTCGGTGGCGAGCGAGGTGACGTGCACGAAGGTGGGGACGGGCCACAGCCGCGCCAACTTCCGCATGCTGACCCGCGAGCGCCTCTGGGACGTCGAGCGCAGGCTGTGGGTGGACGGCAACCACATGTTCCTGTCGGTGACGTGCTGGCGCGACCTGGCCGACAACGTCAAGGCGTCGCTGGCCAGGCACGACCCGGTGGTGGTCGCGGGCAAGCTGACGGTGAAGGAGCTGCCGGAGGGCGAGCGCTACCGCCAGTTCATCGACGTAGAGGCCTACGCGGTCGGCATAGACCTGACGAGATGCTCCGCCGCCATCACCAAGCCCCAAGCCCCAGCCGACACCACTCCCACACCGCCCGACACGCCGGCGCGCGGCAAGCGGCCCGCAAAGCCATCCGAACCCGACAGCGCCGCCACCCCGCCCGCTGCTGCCACCCCGCCCGCTGCGGCGAGCCCGCCCGCTGCGGCGAGCCCACCCGCTGCCGCCAGCCCACCGGCCGCCGACGCCCCGGCTGCCGCCCCGCCCGCCGCCGACAGCCCACCCGCCCCCACGACCCAGCCCAGCCCTGCCGACACACCCGCCGTCGCCACGCCGCGCAAGGAAGGCGAAGTCCCCCGAACCCGCTCCAAGACCCGCTCCCCCCTCAAGGAGGCGGACAAGGTGCCCTTCTAACCCCCACCCGTCCCACCACGTGGACACCACACGCGAATCCACCGCTAGTGGAGCAGTCGGCAGCCGGTGCGCGGTGACGCTCGGCAGCGGGCTCGCGCAACCGAAGTCGCGGCCTGAGCCGTTCGGGGCATGAATGGCCGAAACGGGTCCGGCCACCGGCCGAGGTTGCACAATGCCCGTCGAGTGTCGCCGTCACCGAGCTGTCGAGGAGGGAGGTCGTGGGGTCGGCGTCCGTCGGCGGGTCCCGTGCAGGCATGAGGGCTTGACACCGCACCGAGTTCGCGCATCAGGCCGGATCCGCTGGTCACAGCGCCGCACCTGAGTGGTCACCGCACGCTGTTACAGGTGTGGGTGACCCACGTTCGCGTTAACTCTGCGTTGTCGCACCCTTCGTTGCCGGCGTCCGAGGTACTTGCCCGATCGGCACCGCTCTACGATCGCGGGCATGGCCGAGTTCATCTACACCATGAAGAAGGTGCGCAAGGCGCACGGGGACAAGGTCATCCTCGATGACGTAACGATCATGTTCTACCCCGGTGCGAAGATCGGCGTGGTCGGCCCGAACGGCGCCGGCAAGTCGAGCGTGCTGAAGATCATGGCCGGCCTGGACACACCGGGCAACGGCGAGGCGTACCTCTCGCCGGGCTACACGGTGGGCATCCTCCAGCAGGAGCCGCCGCTCAACGAGGAGAAGACCGTGCTCGGCAACGTCCAGGAGGGCCTGGGCGAGATCAAGGTGAAGCTCGACCGCTTCAACGAGATCGCCGAGAAGATGGCCGTCGACTACTCCGACGAGCTGATGGAGGAGATGGGTGCCCTCCAGGAGGAGTTGGACCACGCCAACGCGTGGGACCTCGACTCCCAGCTGGAGCAGGCGATGGACGCCCTGCGCTGCCCCCCGCCCGACGCCGAGGTCAAGAACCTCTCCGGTGGCGAGCGCCGCCGCGTCGCCCTGTGCAAGCTGCTGCTCAGCAAGCCCGACCTGCTGCTGCTCGACGAGCCCACCAACCACCTGGACGCGGAGAGCGTCCTGTGGCTCGAACAGCACCTCGCCCAGTACGCCGGTGCCGTCCTGGCGGTCACCCACGACCGGTACTTCCTGGACAACCTCGCCGAGTGGATCCTGGAGCTGGACCGGGGCAAGGCCCACCCCTACGAGGGCAACTACTCCACCTACCTGGAGAAGAAGGCCGAGCGCCTCGCCGTCCAGGGCAAGAAGGACCAGAAGCTCCAGAAGCGCCTGAAGGACGAGCTGGAGTGGGTCCGGTCCGGCGCCAAGGCGCGCCAGGCCAAGTCCAAGGCCCGCCTCGGCCGCTACGAGGAGATGGCCGCGGAGGCGGAGAAGACCCGCAAGCTCGACTTCGAGGAGATCCAGATCCCGCCGGGCCCGCGTCTGGGCAACGTCGTGGTCGAGGTGGACAACCTCAAGAAGGGCTTCGGCGACCGCGTGCTGATCGACGGCCTGTCGTTCAGCCTGCCGCGCAACGGCATCGTCGGCGTCATCGGTCCGAACGGCGTGGGCAAGACGACGCTGTTCAAGACCATCGTCGGCCTGGAGGAGCCCGACGCGGGCACGGTGAAGATCGGCGAGACGGTCAAGCTGTCCTACGTCGACCAGAACCGCGCCGGCATCGACCCCAAGAAGAACGTGTGGGAGGTCGTCTCCGGCGGCCTGGACTACATCCACGTCGGCAACGTCGAGATGCCGTCGCGGGCCTACGTCAGCGCGTTCGGCTTCAAGGGCCCGGACCAGCAGAAGCCCGCGGGCGTGCTGTCCGGCGGTGAGCGCAACCGGCTCAACCTGGCGCTCACCCTCAAGCAGGGCGGCAACCTGATCCTGCTCGACGAGCCGACGAACGACCTCGACGTCGAGACCCTCGGCTCGCTGGAGAACGCCCTGGAGCAGTTCCCCGGCTGCGCCGTGGTCATCTCCCACGACCGCTGGTTCCTCGACCGCGTCGCCACGCACATCCTCGCGTGGGAGGGCACGGACGAGAACCCGGCGCAGTGGTACTGGTTCGAGGGCAACTTCGAGGGCTACGAGAAGAACAAGGTGGAACGCCTGGGCGCGGAGGCGGCACGTCCGCACCGCGTCACGTACCGCAAGCTCACACGAGACTGAGCCGAGGTAGGGACGATCGTGGCGGCGAGGGGCGAAGCGCAGGCGGACGTCGAGGTGAGCACGCTGGTCGTGCCCGCCTGGCGGCTGCGTTGGCGGGCACCGGAGCTGGCTCTGGTGCTGGGCGAGCGCGCGGTGGCGCTCGCCTCCGCCCGCCGCGACGAGGTCGACCGGTTGCGCGCGGAGTCGTTGGTGGTCTTCGCGAGCAACCAGGTGGGCCGGAGCGTCAAGGTCGCCGACCGGGCGTTGGACGCCCTGAAGGCGGCCGAGGCCGAGTCGGAGCACGAGACGGCGTGGCGGCTGCGGGTCGAACTGGCCCACAGCGCCCGCGCCGTCGGCGCGCCGCTGACCGGGTTCGCCGCGGTCCGGCCGGTGCTGGAGGCCGAGGGCGTCCCGGACGCGCTGCGGGCCTCGGCGCTGGTCCAGGCGAGCGAGTGCCTGGTGTCGGTCGGGCGGGGTTCGGCGCTGACCCAGGCGCTGGAGGAAGCCGACCAGCTCTACACCGCCGACCCGGTGCTCGACCACGACACGGCGTTGCTGCTGCGCGGACTGCTCCGCGCGGCGGCGGCCGGTCAACACCGCCGCTGGGGTGACCTGGAGGCGGCGATCGCGGCGGCCCGCGAGGGGATCGAGCTGCTCGACCAGCTGGGTGACGCCGAGGCCGACAGCGGTCAGGTGCGCGGCAGCCTGGTCGTGGAGCTGGTCTGCGCGCTCATGGACGCCGACAAGCACGCCGAGGCGTCCGAGGCGGGCACCCCGTTCCTCGAACGCCCGGTGCGCTCGCCGTCGGCCACGCCCGCGGGGTGGCTGCGGCTCGCGCTGGCGACCCGCGTGCACCTGCCGGCGGGCCGCGTCGACCAGGCACGCGACCTGTTGCGCGAGGCCGCCGACAGCGCCGAACGCCACCAGTTGGACACCCTGCTGGCCGAGAGCCTGTTGGCGTTGGCGCACGTGCACGAGGTGTCCGGTGACCTGACCGAGGCGCTGGCGAACCTGCGTTCGGCGCACGCGGCGGAGCGCAGGCGGGCCAGGTCCGTCTACGCGGTCCGCGCGCGGCTGGCCGCCGAGTTCTCCGGCGTGCACCGCCAGCCGGCCGGCCTGCACGACCAGTTGGCGGCCGTGCTCCGCCGGGAGGCCGCGTCGGGCGAACGCCGGGAAGCGGCGCTGCCCCCGGAGGTCAAGCAGCAACTGCGGCAGTGGCGCCCGGTCCAGGTCCACCGCACCGAGGGCCTGCGCGTGAAGCGGGCGCGGCGGGCCGCCGAGGACATGACGGTGGAAGGCCTCTCGGCGGCCAGGGCCCACGCCGCCGACCGCTGGAGGCTGGTCCAACCCTTCGGCGACCCGGCGGAAGCCGAACGCAAGCCAGGGGGCCGCCGCCGAGCGCCAGAGCCGGACGCCCAGGCTCCCGACACCACCACCGCCCAGGCGGGCGCGACCCCGGAAACCACCCAGGGCCGCCCGGAACACACCAGCACGGCCGAAGCACGCCCGCGCCCCCGCGGCGGCACGTACCTGGAACAGGCCTTCGCCCACCACGAGCCGCCCACCCCACCCCTCTTCCCACCCCTACCCCCGGCGCTACAGCCACAACCCGCCACCCAACCCACACCCGCGCCACCGCCGCTGCCCGCTCAGCCCGCGCCGACCCAGGAGCCCGCCGCGCCCGCAACGCCGCCGCTGCCCACACAGTCCGCGCCCACCCAGGAGCCGGCCGCGCCCGCGACGCCACCGCTCCCGCCGCCTGCTCAACCCGCGCCCACCCCGGAGTTCGCCGCACCGCAACCTCCGCCGACGTCTGTGCCGCCGACGTCTGTGCCGCCCGCGACAACGGTTCTGCCCGCGCCCGCCGCGCCGGCCAGCGCTCCGCCACCTGCGCCGGCGACCCCCGCGCCGCAACCTCCGCTGGCGACCCCTGCGGCGCAACCTCCGCTGGCGACCCCTGCGGCGGCGAGCCCTGCGCTGGCGAGCCCTGCGCCCGCCGCTGCTCCCACGACTCCAGCTGGTCCGGCCACTCCAGCTGGTCCGGCCACTCCGGTCGGTCCGGCCACTCCGGTCGGTCCGGCCGCACCTGCTGCGACCACCCAAGCCGAGAGCGCCGCGCAGTTCCCGCCGCCCGCTCCGCCCTTCCCGGGAACGTCCTTCCCGGCGACCCCTTTCGCCTCGACGCCCATCACGTCCGCTGCTTTCTCCGCGTCCGAGCCGCCGACCCAGCCGGCCGAACCCGAAGTGTCCGAGAATCCGCCCTCGCCGAAACCCGAGCTTCCCGCGCAACCCGAAGTCGCGCCGGAAGGAAGCGGTGAGCGGACTGTTTCCGCTGCCGGTCTGATCGCCGCCGCCGGTGCGGTGCGCAGTGGCCGGCGGCGGGCGGCTCGGGAGGCTGCTGAAGGGGAGGAGCAGGCCGTCGTTCCGCAGGGCTCCGATGGCGGGAGCGTGCTGGAGACCCTGAAGGCCGCCGGGCTGTTGGACTCCCAGCGCGCCGGTGGCCGGCGGCGTGCGCCCGAGGTGGAGGAGTCCGGGCCGGCGGACGAGGTCCAGTGGCGGGTCGAGGCACCCCAGCGGTTGCGGGAGGGGGGCGACGTGGACATGTTCGACTCGCCCGCCATGGTCAAGCCCTCCGAGCCGGACGAGGACCTGCCGCCGGTCGGGCTCGGGGCCGCGTTCATCAAGGGGCCGGTCATCCCCACGGCGCGCGTGCCCGAGCCGCTGCCCGAGGCGGAGGCCGGGACGTCGGACAGCTTCCTCGGGTTCGGCGATGTCGAGCCGGACGAGCCCACCCCGACCGAGTCGACGCAGCCCGAGCCGGTGGAGAGTGTGCCTGCGGAAACGCCGGAGGCCGAGACGCCGGTGACCGAAGTGCCGGTGGCCGAGACGCCGGTGACCGAAGTGCCGGTGGTGCCCGAGCCGATCGTCGAGGAAGAGCCTGAGCCGGCGACCCGACCGGAACCGGTGTCCACGCCCGAGCCCGAACCGGTCGAGGAGCCGGCAGCGGAAGGCGAGCCCGGGGAGCCGTTCGTGCGCACGGTGGTCGTCGGCGGGCGGACCATCGACCTCACCGACGGGTCGCCCAGCGCCACGCGCGCCTCGCGCCGGCCCAAGAGCGACCTCAGCCTCGCCGAACTGCTCGCCGAAGCCCTCGTCGCCTACGAAGCCGGCCGCCGCGAGGACGAAGCCGCCCAAGCCCAGCACCAGCACCAGCACGGCCACGAGGACAGCGCCGAGAGCACGGTCCCGATCACGCCGGTGGCCCCTCCGGTTACCGACAGCGAGACGACCGCGCCCATCGAGCGGGTCACCGCGGAACCGCCCCGGTGGACGTTGCCCGAAAGCTGACAAAAGGCAATTGAGGTTTTATTGAGGTTTCCCGCGGGTAACTTCCGCGGGACGCCGAAAATAGTCCGTGTGGCCCGACTTTTCCACTTGACCGCAAGTGGCTCGATTCAGTGTCCAGGGTTGCTCCGACAGGGCGGAGCGAGTCTGGTTAAGTGGTGCGCGGACCCGGCACACAGAGGTGCCGGATAGCGTGGAGTCGCCTGAACATGACCTCGACTGGAGTCCCGTCCCGATCGGACCTCCCCACTCGCCACGACGCCGGTGCCGGCCGCACCCAGGCCAGTCCCGAACAAGCGCGTGACGAATTGATCGAACGGGCCGCCGCCGGCGCCCCCGAACTCGCCGACCTGATCCGGCTGTACTACCGCCACGTGCCCGCCGAGGAAGTCAACGACGACGACCCGGTGGACCTGGTCGGCGCGGTGCGCTCGAACTACCAGCTCGCCGAGACCCGCGTGCCGGGTCGCCCGGTGGTGCGCATCCTCAACCCCACCCGCGCCCACGACGGCTGGACGTGCCCCGCGACCGTGGTGCAGGTCGTCACCGACGACATGCCCTACCTGGTCGACTCGGTGGCCTCCGAGCTGACCCGCGGCGGCGTGCAGGTGCAGCGGGTGGTGCACCCGATCGTGGTGGTCCGCCGCGACCCGGTGACCGGCGTGCTCAACGAGGTCCTGCCCACCGCCGACCCGGCCGACCCGCCGGGCGACGCGATGGCCGAGTCGTGGATGTACATCGAGGTGGACCTGCTCACCGACCCGGACCGGGCGCGGGAGCTGGAGACCAAGCTGCACACCGTCCTCAACGACGTCCGCGAGGTCGTCGAGGACACCAGGAAGATGACCGACACGGCCCTCCACCTCGCCGACCAGCTCCAGGCCACCCCGCCCCCGCTGGGCCGCGAGGAGGTGGACGACGGCGCCCGCCTGCTGCGCTGGCTGGCCGCCGACCACTTCACCTTCCTGGGTTACCGCCGGTACGAGCTGGTCCGCGACGACCCGTCGACCGGCGGCGAACCCGCCCTGCGCGCGGTCCTGGCCAGCGGGCTGGGCGTCCTCAGACAGGACAGCCTCGCGGCGCGCAGCCTGACCGCGGGCCCCGACGCGGGCGCGCAGGCACTCTCGCCCGAACTGCTGGTGCTGACCCAGGCGAGCGCCCAGTCCAGCGTCCACCGCAGCGTCTACCCGTACTACGTCGGCGTGAAGACGTTCGACGCGGACGGCAACGTCACCGGCGAGCACCGGTTCCTGGGCGTGTTCTCCACGACCGCCCTGCACGAGGACGTCCTGGACATCCCGGCCATCGAGCGCCGGGTCCGCGACGTCATCCACCGCGCCGGCTTCCCGCTGCACTCCTACTCGGGGCAGCGGATGCTGGAGGTGATCCAGAACTACCCGCGCACCGAGCTGTTCTCGGTCGACACGGACACGCTCTACCAGACCGTCACCGGTGTCATCGCGCTCGCCGAACGCCGCCGCCTGCGGCTGTTCCTGCGCCGCGACCCGTACGGCCGCTTCTACTCGTGCCTGGTCTACCTGCCGCGCGACCGCTACACCACGACCTCCCGCCTGGCCATGCAGGAGGTGCTGATCGCCGAACTCGGCGGCGTCAACCTGGAGTACAGCGCCCGCGTCGGCGAGTCCGCGTTGGCGCGCGTGCACTTCATGGTGCACACCGACCCGAGCCGCCAGGTCGAGCCGGACACCGGCTACATCCAGAACCTGCTGGCCGAGGCGGTCCGCTCGTGGGACGACCGCATGGTCGAGGCGGTGCTGGAGGCGCAGGGCGACGGCCTGGGCGCGGAGTCGGCCTCCGAGCAGGGCCTGCGGTTCGCCGCCGCGTTCCCCGAGGCCTACAAGGAGGACTTCACCGCCGCCGAGGGCCTGGAGGACTTCCGGCGCATCGAGGCGCTGGGCCGGGGCGACCTGGACATGCAGTTCTACGTGCCGCGCGACGCGGAGCCGGGGGAGCGGCGGTTCAAGCTGTTCCTCGCCGGCGCCCGGATCACGCTGTCGGACGTGCTGCCGATGCTCCAGCGCATGGGCGTGGTCGTCGCCGACGAGCGCCCGTACGAGCTGGTCCGCGAGGACGGCACGGAGTGCTGGATCTACGACTTCGGCCTGCGCATCGACCAGGTGACCCTCGACCGGCTGTCCCAGGACGACCTGGAGTCGGTCCGCACCCGCTTCCAGGACGCGTTCGCCGCCGCGTGGCGCGGTGAGGCGGAGGTCGACGGCTTCAACACCCTCGTCCTGAAGGGCGGTCTGACCTGGCAGCAGGCCGCGATGCTGCGCGCCTACGCCAAGTACCTGCGCCAGGCCGGTGTCGCCTACAGCCAGGACTACATCGAGGACGCCGTCCTGGGCCACACCGAGGTCGCCACGGCCCTGGTGCGGCTGTTCGAGGCCCGGTTCACGCCGACGCTGGACGACGCCCACCGCGCGTCGCGCACCGAGGCCCTGGTCGCCGACATCACGGCCATGATCGACGACGTGACCAGCCTGGACGCGGACCGCATCCTGCGCAGCCTGCTCACGCTGGTGCAGGCGACGTTGCGCACCAACTACTTCGTGCGCGACGCCGACGGCAACCCGCGTCCGTACCTGGCGGTCAAGCTCGACCCGCGCGCGATCCCGGACCTGCCGCAGCCCCGGCCCCGGTTCGAGATCTTCGTGTACTCGCCGCGGATCGAGGGCGTGCACCTGCGGTTCGGCCCGGTCGCGCGCGGCGGGTTGCGCTGGTCCGACCGGCGCGAGGACTTCCGCACCGAGATCCTGGGCCTGGTCAAGGCGCAGGCGGTGAAGAACGCCGTGATCGTGCCGGTCGGCGCGAAGGGCGGGTTCGTGGTCAAGCGCCCGCCGGCCCCCACCGGCGACCCGGGCCTGGACCGCGAGGCCTTCCTGGCCGAGGGCATCGCGTGCTACCGCATGTTCATCTCCGGCCTGCTGGACCTGACCGACAACCTCAGCTCGGGCACGGTCATCCCGGCCCCGCAGGTGGTCCGCCACGACGGCGACGACACCTACCTGGTGGTCGCGGCGGACAAGGGCACGGCGTCGTTCTCCGACATCGCCAACGAGGTCTCCCAGTCCTACGGCTTCTGGCTGGGCGACGCGTTCGCCTCGGGCGGCTCGGTCGGCTACGACCACAAGGCCATGGGCATCACCGCCAAGGGCGCGTGGGAGAGCGTCAAGCGGCACTTCCGCGAGCTGGGCGTGAACACCCAGGCGCAGGACTTCACGGTCGTCGGCGTCGGTGACATGTCCGGTGACGTGTTCGGCAACGGCATGCTGCTGTCCGAGCACATCCGCCTGGTGGCCGCGTTCGACCACCGGCACATCTTCATCGACCCCAACCCCGGCGCGGCGACCAGCTACGTCGAGCGCAAGCGGCTGTTCAACCTCCCGCGCTCCTCGTGGGACGACTACGACCGCTCGCTGATCAGCCCCGGCGGCGGCGTGTGGCCGCGCACCGCGAAGTCCATCCCGGTCAGCGAGCAGGCGCGCGAGGCGCTGGGCCTGCCCGAGGGCGTGGTGAAGCTGTCGCCGCAGGAGCTGATGAAGGCGATCCTGCTCGCCCCGGTGGACCTGCTGTGGAACGGCGGCATCGGCACCTACGTCAAGGCCGGGGCCGAGTCGCACGCCGAGGTCGGCGACAAGGCCAACGACGCCATCCGCGTCAACGGCGCCGACCTGCGGGTCAAGGTCGTCGGCGAGGGCGGCAACCTGGGCCTGACCCAGCGCGGGCGCATCGAGTTCGCCCGCGCCGGCGGCAAGGTCAACACCGACGCCCTGGACAACTCGGCCGGCGTGGACTGCTCCGACCACGAGGTCAACATCAAGATCCTGCTCGACGAGCTGGTCCGCGAGGGCAAGCTCGACCAGCGGCAGCGCAACGAGCTGCTCGGCCAGATGACCGACGAGGTCGGCGAGCTGGTGCTGGCCGACAACTACTCGCAGAACCAGGTCCTGGGCGTGTCCCGGGCGCACGCCGCGCCGATGCTGTCGGTGCACGCCCGCCTGGTGGCCGACCTGGAGCAGCGCGGGCACCTGGACCGGGCGCTGGAGGCGCTGCCGTCGGCCGCGGAGTTCCGGGCGCTGGAGAAGGCCGGCGACGGCCTGACCTCGCCGGAGCTGGCGACGCTGCTCGCGCACGTCAAGCTCGCGCTCAAGGAGGAGGTGCTGGCCAGCGACCTGCCGACGATCGACGTGATCGCCCGCAGGCTGCCTGACTACTTCCCGACCGAGCTGCGCGAGCGCTTCGCCGACGCGATCGGCAGCCACCCGCTGGCCCGCGAGATCATCACGACCGTCCTGGTCAACGAGGTCGTGGACGGCGGCGGCGTGTCCTACGCGTTCCGGCTGGCCGAGGAGATCAGCGCGTCGGCGACCGACGCCGTCCGGGCCTACACGGTCGTCACGGCGATCTACGACCTGCCGTCGCTGTGGCGCGACATCCGCGCCCTGGACACCAGGATCGCCACCGACGTGCAGGACGACATGGTCCTGGAGAGCCGCCGCCTGCTCGACCGCGCGTCGCGGTGGCTGCTGACCAACCGCCCGCAGCCGCTGGCGGTCGGCTCGACCATCGCCCGGTTCGCCGGCGTCGTCGGTGATCTGGCGCCCAGGACGCTGGACCTGTTGCAGGGCCGGGAGAAGGAGTCGGTGCTCGCGCACGTCGAGCGCCTGACGACGGCCGGCGTGCCGGAGGACCTGGCCCGCCGGGTCGCGGTGCTGCTGTTCACCTACGGCCTGCTGGACGTGACCGAGGTGGCGGAACTGGCCGAACGCGAGGGCGAGGGCCACGGCGTCGGCCCGGAGCGCTCGCACCTGGAGACCGCGGAGCTGTACTTCGCGCTGTCCGAGCACCTGGACGTGGACCGGATGCTCAGCTCGGTGAGCGGCCTGGAACGCGGCAACCGCTGGCACGCCCTGGCGCGGCTGGCCCTGCGCGACGACTTCTACTCGTCCCTGCGGTCGATCACCATCGACGTGCTGCGCTCCAGCGAGCCGGGCGACACCCCGGCGGAGAAGATCGCGACGTGGGAGCAGGCCAACACCTCGCGCCTGGCCCGCGCCCGCGCGGCCCTGGAGGAGATCAACCGGGCGAGCCGCCTGGACCTGGCGACCCTCTCGGTGGCCGCCCGCCAGGTGCGCAGCATGATCCGCTAGGCACGAACCGGCGGGCCGGGGTTCCGCGGGACCCCGGCCCGTCAGCGGGCGGCCATGTTCCCCAGGACGTCCTTCAGCCGCGCGGCGGTCTCCTGGTCGGCGGCGTGGTACGCCCGAGCCGACCGCTGGACGCTCGACGCCAGCGCGGCGGTGCCGTTGACGAGTGCGCTCACCCGGTGCTTCCACCGGTCACCGCAGGCCGTGGCCGCCGGCGCGGACGCCCACCCGGCGTTGGCCGTCGCCGCCGCGGCCGTCCGGTCGAACAACCCGGTCGTCACCCGCCGGGCCTCGTCGCTGAGCACCCCCAGTTCCCCGCCGACCGCGTCGACGTCGGCCGGTGCCAGGTGCACGTCCGGTGGCGCCACGAAGTCCCTCCCTCACCACGTCTGCCTCGGCCGGACCACGACGACCCGCTGCTGCCCGGCGGACAGGTCGTAGGCCGCCGTGCCGCCGTTCAAGCTCTCGTCGATCGCCGGGTCGGTGTGCTGCGTGTAGTGCACGTCCCCGTCCGGGGTGACGCCGGTGACCACGGCCGCGTGGTGCGCCTGCCCGACGGGCGTGTGCCCGCCGCCCTCCTGCACCCAGTACACGACGTCACCCGGCCGGGCCTCCGACAGCGGCACCTCCTGACCGCCGTTGTCGAGGAAGAACTGCCGCTGCGTCTCGGCCTGCGCCCAGCTCGGGGTGTTCAGGTAGGCGTACCGGTCGATCCCGTCGATGCCCGTGCCGGCGTCGCTCGCCCAGTTCTCGCCGTTGAGCGTCCCGCCGAACGCGTCGGTCTTCATCGGCAGCCCACCGCCCTGGTGCAGCGTGTGGGAGACGAAGTTGGCGCAGTTGTCCTCGAACCGGTCGGTTTCCAGGTCGTCCCAGTTCTCCCGCGCCCACCGCACGGCCTCGACCGCGTTGTAGCCGTTGTCGCCGCGCAGCCGGTCCTTGACCTCTTCGGGGATGCCGTCGAGGTCGTGCAGCTCCACCGGCACCGCCCGCTCGAACTCGGCCCGGTCCCGCGGGGACAGCGCATCCCACCACGCCCGCACCGCCTCCGCGCCCTGCCCGATCGGCAGCGCCTCCCGGTAGAGGTCGAGCTGGTTGCGGGCGGCGGAGCTCTGGTAGCGGTTGGCCTCGTCCACGCTGGTGTTCTCGGTGGCGCCGGCCAGCGCGGCCAGTTCGGCGCTCGCCTCCTGGTCGATCCGCGCGGCGGACGTCAACGCCTCGCCGATCAGCGTGTTGGCCAGCGCGTGCGCCCGGACCTGGTCGTCGGTGTACGGCCCGGCCTGCGCGTAGTACGCCCGCCCGGTGGCCTCGTCCACCGTCAACCCGTTCACCCGGGCGTAGTCCACCGCCGCCAGCAGCGCGCGCTTCGTCGTCTCGGCCGCCTCGCCCAGCCCTTCCAACGTCATCGCGACGCCCCGGATGGTGAGGCCGGCGACCTGGTAGGAGTTCGCCAGGTCGGCGAGCCGGTCGACGGCGAGGTCGCCGACGGCGTCCTTCCAGCTGTCGTCCAACGCGGAGCTGCCCCGCCGGTAGATGTCGGCCGCCGACTGCTCGCAGTGCCGCGCCAGGCTCACCCAGTCGTCGGCGGCGGCCTTCAAGGCGGTCGGGTCGGCGTCGCGGAGCGCGGCGAAGCTCACCATGCCCCCACGAAAGCACCGTGGCCGGAAGCCGCGCGTGCCGCGGCAGCTTCCGGCCACGCGGCCATCAGGTTCGCCAGGTGTCGTTCAGCGTCGCGGGCGCGGTCGCCGTGCGGTTCGTGCCGCTCTCCCACGTCACCGCGCCGGACGAGTCCTTGCGGATGTACTTGTACTGGAACGTCGTCCCGGCCGGCACCGCCACCGAGCCGCGCCACACCGGGTAGGACGCCGACGACAGCGCCACCGCGTTCGCCGTGTTCCACGCGCCCAGCGACGGGTGGTCGCCGACCACGAAGATGTTCTGCCCCAACGACGTCGTGGCGTTCACCGCGAACGACGTGCCCGACGTCGACGAGGTCGCGCCGACGTGCAGCGCCAACGCCCCACCCGCGCCCACGGTGGCCGTGAAGCGGCCGGCCGAGTCCACGGTCACCGGCGAGCACCCGGACTTCTGCACGTCGCAGTAGGTGCCGGCGGGCAGCGAGGTCTGGAAGGTCCGCGTCAACGCCGAGGTCTCGCGGTTCACCACCACGTACCCGCGCGTCCCGCGCCCGAACGCGATGGCGTCCGCGCCGTTGTCCCACCAGTTCACCACCGACGTCCCGGCGACGGTGTTGCGGAACTCCACCATGTTCGCGATCTGCGTCCACCGGTGCTGGCACTTCCAGCCGACGTAGCACTCCGAACCACCGGGCGGGCCGGCGTCGTGGTCGGTGAACTCGTAGCCCGAGTACACGTTCGGGGCGCCGTAGGGCCACGCCAGCATGAACACGTTCGCCAGCGTGTAGGTCGAGCCGTCCTTGTACGTCAGCGTCGAGCCGTTGCGCTCGGTGTCCCAGTTGTCCACGAACGACCGCGCCTGGCCCGACGGCAGGTAGCCCCACGCCTGCCCGAAGTTGCTCAGGTAGGCCAGGTTCTCGTTCTGGAACACCCGCTTGAGGTCGTAGGCGTAGCGGAACTCGTCCACGTCGCCCGACCCGGTGTACTCGCCGGGCTGCACGGCCTCGCCCGTCCCGTAGATCACCTCGTGCACCCAGAAGATCCCCGGGTTGGTCAGCTTGCCCTTGATCGCGGCCAGGTCGGCGGCGGCCATGTGCTTCGCCGCGTCCACGCGGAAGCCGTCCACGCCCATCGCGATCAGCCGGTTCAGGTACGCGGCGATGGTGTTGCGCACGTACTCGCTGCCCGTGTTCAGGTCGGACAGCCCGACCAGTTCGCAGTTCTGCACGTTGTCGCGGTTGCGGTAGTCGGTGATGTGGGACCGGCAGGAGTGGAAGTCCCAGTCGCTGTAGTAGCCGGGGTAGTTGTACTTCGAGTACGCCGAGCCGCCGGTCCCGACGCCGGACCCGGCGCTCATGTGGTTGATCACCGCGTCCGCGATGACCTTCACGCCGGCGGCGTGGCAGGTGTTGACCATGTTCCGGAACGCGGCCTCGTCACCGAGCCGGCCCGCGATCTTGTAGCTGACCGGCTGGTAGGAGGTCCACCACTGGTGGCCCTGGATGTGCTCGGTGGCGGGCGAGACCTCGACGAACCCGTACCCGGCGGGACCCAGGGTGGACGTGCACTCGGCCGCCACGCGGTGGAACGGCCACTGGAACAGGGTCGCGGTGACGTCCTTCGGACCAGGTGGTGTTGCAAAACTTTGCGGAACCACCAGCAGGCTGAACAGCAGGGCCGCGCACAGCAGGAAGGCGCGTTTGGCTGAGGAAACCACTTTGTCTCCTTCGGCAGGGATGTGCTCTAGGTCATACCACCTGCGGGACTTGCTGAAAACACTTGCAAAGTATTTCATCGGTCCCGCCACTCCCGGAGGAAGGACGGAACCCATGAGCCAGGACTGGTGGCGCGAGGCCGTGATCTACCAGGTCTACGTGCGCAGCTTCGCCGACTCGAACGGCGACGGCGTCGGTGACCTGCCCGGCATCCGCTCCCGCCTCCCGTACCTCGCCGACCTGGGCGTGGACGCGGTGTGGATCACCCCGTTCTACTCCTCGCCGCAGGCCGACGGCGGGTACGACGTCGCCGACTACCGCGCGGTGGACCCGGTGTTCGGCGACATCGAGGACGCCCGCGCCCTCATCGCCGACGCCCACGACCTCGGCATCCGGGTCATCGTGGACCTCGTCCCGAACCACACCAGCAGCGAGCACGAGTGGTTCAAGCAGGCCCTCGCCGCCGCCCCCGGCTCCCCGGAACGCGCCCGCTACCACTTCCGCGACGGCGACGGCGACCAGCCGCCCAACGACTGGGAGTCCATCTTCGGCGGCCCGGCCTGGACCCGCGTCCCCGACGGCCAGTGGTACCTGCACCTGTTCGCGCCCGAGCAGCCCGACCTGAACTGGGAGCGCCCGGAGGTCCGCGAGGAGTTCCTGGACGTCCTGCGCTTCTGGCTGGACCTGGGCGTGGACGGCTTCCGCATCGACGTGGCGCACGGCCTGGTCAAGGCCGACGGCCTGCCCGACGTGGGCCGCACCGAGCAGCTCAAGCTCCTGGGCACCGAGGCGCTGCCGTTCTTCGACCAGGACGGCGTGCACGAGATCTACCGCGACTGGCGCAAGGTCCTCGACTCCTACCCGGGCGTCCGGGTGGGCGTGGCCGAGGCGTGGACCCCCAGCCCCGAGCGCACCGCGCGCTACCTGCGCGCGGACGAGCTGCACCAGGCGTTCAACTTCCACTACCTGACCGCCGAGTGGGACGCCGAGGCGCTGCGGACCGTCATCGACCAGTCCCTGGCCGCGATGGCCCCGGTGCAGGCCCCGACCACGTGGGTGCTGTCCAACCACGACGTGCAGCGCCACGTCACCCGCTACGGCAGCCTGGCCCGCGCCCGCGCCGCCGCGCTGCTCATGCTGGCCCTGCCCGGCTCGGCCTACGTCTACCAGGGCGAGGAACTGGGCCTGCCCGAGGTGCTGGACCTGCCCGAGGAGGTCCTGCAGGACCCGGTGTGGGAGCGCTCGGGCCGCACCGACCGGGGCCGCGACGGCTGCCGCGTCCCGATCCCGTGGACCACCGACGGCCCGTCCTACGGCTTCGGCGACGGCGGCTCGTGGCTGCCGCAGCCCGACAGCTGGGGCTCGCTGAGCGTCGCCGCCCAGCAGGAGGACCGGTCCTCGACCCTCCACCTGTACCGGGACGCCCTGCGCATCCGCCGCGACCACCCCGCGCTCGGCCAGGGCACGGACGTCGAGTGGCTGGACACCCCGGCCGGCGTCCTCGCCTTCCGCCGCCGCGGCTTCACCTGCGTGGTCAACCTGGGCGCGGAGGAGGTCGAGGTGCCCTTCGACGGCGAGGTCCTGCTCGCCTCGGGCGACCACCGCACCACCGACACCACGCTGGTGGTGCCGTCTGACACGACGGTGTGGTGGCACCGGCCGTAGAGTCACCCGGTGTGACAGCGCGGCTCAGTGACATCGCGACCCAGGCAGGCGTGAGCGAGGCGACGGTCAGCCGGGTGGTCAACGGCAAGCCGGGCGTCTCGCCCGCCACCCGCCAGGCGGTCGTCGCCGCGATGGACGTGCTCGGCTACGAGCGCCCACCCCGCCTCCGGCAGCGCAGCGCCGGGTTGATCGGGCTCATCACCCCCGAGCTGAACAACCCGATCTTCCCGGCGTTCGCCCAGGTCATCGAGCAGGTGCTCAGCCGCGACGGGTTCACCCCGGTCCTGTGCACGCAGACCCCGGGCGGCTCCACCGAGGACCAGCTGACCGAGATGCTGGTCGACCGGGGCGTCACCGGCATCGTCTTCGTCTCCGGCCTGCACGCCGACACCACCGCCGACACCGACCGCTACGTCAAGCTGGCCGGCCGCGGGGTGCCGTTCGTGATGGTCAACGGCTACACCGACCGCATCAAGGCCCCGTTCGTCTCGGTGGACCACCGGGCCGCGGTCCGCCTGGCCGTGAGCCACCTCCAGGACCTGGGCCACGAGCGGATCGGCCTCGCGGTCGGCCCGTCGCGGTTCGTCCCGGCCCAGCGCATGGTCGAGGCCTTCACCCAGCTGGACCGCGACCTGGCGTGGGTCGAGCACTCGCTGTTCACCGTCGAGGGTGGCCAGGCGGCGGCGGACAAGCTCTACGACCGGGGCTGCACGGCCGTCGTGTGCGGCAGCGACCTGATGGCCTTCGGCGCGATCCGCGCGGCCCGCCGCCGCGACCTGCACGTGCCCGGCGACATCTCCGTGGTCGGCTTCGACGACTCCCCGCTCATCGTCTTCGCCGACCCGCCGCTGACCACCATCCGCCAGCCGGTGGAGGCGATGGGCCAGGCGGCCGTGCACGCGCTGCTGGAGGAGATCGGCGGCACCCCGGCCCCGCACGCGGAGTTCGTCTTCCAGCCGGAACTGGTGGTCCGGGGTTCCACCGGGGCCAGGCGGTGACCGTTCTGGCGCAACGCATGCGCGCCCAACGCCTGTCCGAGCAGGCGACCACCACCGGGGAACTGCTGGACTCCGTCCTGGCCCTGCAAGCCCAGGACGTCAACGCCCTGCGGTTGGCCGCGCGGGCCAGGGGCGTCCACGACCTGACCGGCGACGTCGTCCGCACCTGGGCCATGCGCGGCACCCTGCACCTGCTCAGGTCGGACGACCTCTGGGTGCTGGGCCCGCTTTCCCCGGTCAACGTCCAACGCGGCAAACGCCGGCGCGAGGAACTCGGCCTCACCGACGACCTCTGCGCCCGAGCCCTCCCGGCGCTGCGCGAGGTCCTCACCGACCCCCTGCCCCGGCGGGACGTCGTCACCCGCCTGACCGAGGTCGGCATCGCCCTCGACCCGAAGTCCCAGGCCCCGGCCCACCTGATGGCCTACGCGGCGGCCAACGGCGTCCTGTACCGGACCTTGGACGACCGGTACGCACTCCTCGCGGACATCCCGGAACCCGGCACGGTGGAACAGTTGTGGCGGCGCTACCGACGCGCCTACGGCCCGGCCACGGTCGCCGACTTCGCGGCGTGGAGCGGCCTGCCCAAGGGCCTGCTCCGCGACCTGCCCGAGATCGAGGACGAACCGGCCACCCCCGCCGGCACCACCCGCATGCTCGGCCACTTCGACACGTACCTGTTGGGCTACAAGGACCGCGGCCTCGCCCTGGACCCGGCGCACGCGCGCCGGGTCCAGACCGGCGGCGGCATCCTGACCCCGCACGTCGTCGTGGACGGCCGCGTGGTGGCGACGTGGCGGCGCACCGGAACCGGTTTCGAGGTCAACCCCTTCGGCCCGCGCCCGGACCTGGACCGGGAGATCGCGGACCTCAGCCGGTTCCTGGGCGTGGACGGCGCTCTAACCTGGGCTTAGCGGTCGGATAGGGTCACGTGGATACGTCCGACAGTGGGAGGCGCGTTCAAGTTGGGTGTGTTCGTCACGGGAGTGCGTCCGAGGTGGTCGGACATGGACGCGTACGGCCACGTCAACCACGCCAACACGGTGACCCTGCTGGAAGAGGCGCGGATAGACCTCCTGTTCACCGAGGCGGTGCGGCACGGCGTGCCGGACATGGCCGAGGGCGTGGTGGTGGCCCGCCTGGTGGTCGACTACCTGGCCCCGCTGGTGTTCACCGGTGACGAGATCGTGGTGGAGATGTCGGTCCGGGAATTGAAGTCCGCGTCCTTCACGTTGGACTACACCGTACGCAACGGGCGGCGGGAGGGGAGCCCGGTGGTCGCGACCGCCGAAACACTGATGGTGCCCTACAACCTCACGGCCGGACGCCCGCGCCGTCTATCAGAAGCCGAACGCGACTTCCTCGCGGGTTGGCGTGCCGGAGGCAACGGTGCCTGAACTGGTCCTGGCCGACCCGTCCGAGCGAGACGACCTGGGCGCCTTCGTGGCCCGAGCGGTCCGCTTGGACGCGACCACCGTCGTCCGCCTGCGCAACCGCCCGTCCGGCGACCTCCTGGACGCCTGGGTGGCGACCCCGTTCGACACCCTGGCCACCCGCACGGTGGCGGGCCGGATCAACCCCGGCGACGTCACGGTGTCCGGCACGGACCTGCTGACGGGCCTGGCGGTCGTGCGCAGCGAAACCATCGACCCGGGCGCGCCGAAGGACCTGCTGTGGCGCTCGGCCCTGCCACCGGCCGAGGGCTGGCAACAGGTGGACCGACTGCCGGGCGACGTCGTCTCGGACCTGGCGGAACAGGGCGTGGCGGTAGCCCGCGAGAACACCGGCCCGCACGGGACGCCACCGGCGTCGTTGCTGGACCAGACGGTGCTGACGGTCAGCGGGTCGGGGTTGGACGTGAAGGTGCCGTTGCGTTGCCTGTTCGCGTTGTCGGGGATGGGTTTCCTGGGCGGCGACGACGTGCGGGTCACGGCAACGGACTCGTGGCTGCGCATCGACGCCCGCTTCGGCGCGGTAGTCCGCCGCCGCCACTCCATGCTCCCCCTCCTGGTCTGACCCCCACACCGCCACACCCCCGCACCGCCACACCCCTGCACCGCCTCTCCGCGCGCAGCGCGCTTCGCCGCGCAGCGGCGTGCTTTTGGTTTGGGCTCCCAGCCACAAGGGGCCTTCGTGTTCCCCACCGTATGACCTGCCCGAAGGGCTACCACACTTTTCGGGGGTCGGGCCAAAAAGTTTTTGCGAGGCACGAGCAAAAAGTTTTTCGACCGACCCCCGAAAAGTGTGGTCGGCTCCGCCAGGTCATGCGGTGGGGAACACGCAGGCCCTTCCCCCCACTGGAGGCCTCCCGGCCGCTTTTCAGCTTTAGAGCGCTTCGCGCAACGCGCGAAGCGCTCCCAAGCGCGAAGCGCGTCCGAGCTTGAGAGCGCGGAGCGCGTTGCGTGAAGACCCGCGAAGCGAGGGCTTGAGAGCGACAGCGTGAGTTCAAAGCGTAAAAGAGCCTCGCCGGCGGGCGAGCCACCGAAGATGGACACAACTGCCAAAGCGGGGGCTTCTTGCTTGTGCCATCTCCGCATGACCCGGCAAAGCCGACCACATTTTCCCGGGGTTGGTCGAAAAACTTTTGCTCGTCCCTCGCAAAACTTTTTGGCCCAACCCCGGGAAAATGTGGTAGCCCTTCGGGCGGGCCATACGGAGATGACACAAGCAAGAAGCCCGGCTTGAGTTGTGTCCCCTCCGGTGGACTGCCCGCTCGGCGGCTTCGCCGCTGAAGAGCGGCGTTGCGCGCCAAGAGTGCAATTGTGTTAGACGAGCCAGACTGCTGTGTCCGGGGGCAGTTGGGGGCCGTCCATCGGGCCGCTGGACAGGAGGACCTCGCCCGGAGGCAGCGGAACCGGGCCGCCCGAGGTGTTGAGGGCGCAGATCAGGCCGCCGCCCTTGCGGCGGAAGGCGAAGCAGCCGGCGGGCGCGCCGTACCACTCGACCTCGTCGCCGGTGATCTTCGGGTGCGACTTGCGCAGTTCCAGCGCGTGCCGGTACAGCGACAGCATCGACTCCGGGTCTTCCAGCTGCGACTCCGCCGTCAGCGCGCCCCACTCGTTCGGTTGCGGCAGCCAGGTGCCGACGCCCGCGGTGAAGCCGAACGGCGGCGTCGCGCCCTCCCAGGGCAGTGGCACGCGGCAGCCGTCCCGGCCGCGTTCGGTGTGGCCCGAGCGCAGCCACGTCGGGTCCTGGAGGGCCCAGTCCGGGAGTTCCACGTTCGGCAGGCCCAGTTCTTCGCCGTTGTAGAGGTAGACGACGCCGGGCAGGGCCAGCTCGACCAGAGCCATCGCCCGCGCCCGCTTCGTGCCCAGCTCGCCGCCGCCGTAGCGGGTGACGTGCCGCACCACGTCGTGGTTGGACAGGGTCCACGTCGGGGGCGTGTCGTAGGGCTGCACGGCCGCCAGGGAGTGTTCGATCGCCGAACGGACCGCGTCCGCGTCGAACGCCGCCTCCACCAGCCGGAAGTTGAAGCCCAGGTGCAGCTCGTCCGGTCGGATGTAGCGGGCGAAGCGCTCGTCGTCCTTGACCCAGATCTCGCCGACCGCCATGCGGCCCGGGTACTCGTCGAGCACCTTGCGGATCAGGCGGTGCACGTCGTGGACGGCGTCGTTGTCGAAGCGGGGGTCCAGCGCGTTGTCGTGCAGCACCCCGGAACCGTGGGCCGCCCGCGGTTCCATGTTCGGCAAGCCGTAGGGCTTGGCCATGCCGTGGGCGACGTCGATCCGGAACCCGTCCACGCCGCGGTCCAGCCAGAAGCGCAGCGTCCGGACCAGGTCCGCGGGCACGTCCGCGTTCTCCCAGTTCAGGTCGGGCTGCTCGGGCGCGAACAGGTGCAGGTACCACTGGCCGTCCGCGACCCGGGTCCACGCCGGGCCGCCGAAGACGCTGGTCCAGTTGTTCGGCGGCTGCGAGCCGTCGTAGCCCTGGCCGTCGCGGAAGAAGTACCGGTCCCGCTCCGCGCTGCCCGGACCGGCCCGCAGCGCCGCCTGGAACCACTCGTGGCGGTCGCTGGTGTGGTTCGGGACGAGGTCGACGGTGACCCGGATGTTGTGCTCGTGCGCCTCGGCGACCAGGCGGTCGAAGGCGGCCAGGTCGCCGAACAGCGGGTCCACGTCGCGGGGGTCGGCCACGTCGTAGCCGTGGTCGGCCATCGGGGACGGGTAGAACGGCGTGAGCCACAGGGCGTCCACGCCGAGCAGTTCCAGGTAACCCAGCCGGGAGCGGATGCCCTCCAGGTCGCCCACGCCGTCGCCGTCGGAGTCGGCGAACGAGCGCACGTAGACCTGGTAGAAGACGGCGTCACGCCACCAGGCGGACTCGTCGGCGATCTCTGGTTGGAGGTCGGAGGATCGTCGCACGAGGTGTCATCCTGCCACCCGCACCGCGATCACCCGTCCCCGTTCGGGTGATCGCGGTGCGGGTCGGCGGTCACACCCAGGCGTTCATGAGGCTGTTCGCGGCCATCTCCAGGTACGCCCACAGCTGGTCGCGGTGCTGCGGCGACAGGTCGGCCTCGTCCACCGCGACCCGCATGCACCGCAGCCACGCGTCCCGCTCGACGGGACCGATCACGAACGGCGCGTGGCGCATCCGCAACCGCGGGTGGCCGCGCTGGTCGGAGTAGGTGTGCGGGCCGCCCCAGTACTGCATCAGGAACAGGCGGAAGCGCTCCTCGGCGGGGCCGAGGTCCTCCTCCGGGTAGAGCGGGCGCAGCACCGGGTCGTCGGCGACCAGCTCGTAGAAGCGCGCGACGATCTTGTGGAACGTCTCGTACCCGCCCACCGCTTCGTAGAAGTTCTCGGTACTGGTCACGCTTCCATCCTGCCTCAAGTCCGGGGGGACTCACGCCTTGAGCGGGATCCCCGCGTCTTCCAGCGCCGGCATCAGCTTGGCCCGCAGCGCCCGCTGCACCGCCCACTGCCGCCCCGGCCGCACCTTCACCGTCACCCGCATGGTGATGCCCTCGGGCGTCACCTTCTCCACGCCCAGCACCTGCGGCTTGTCGATGGTGTCCTTCTCCAGCGACTCCTCCGCCACGGCCTCCAGCGCCGCCGTGGTCAGCACCTCGCTCGCCGAGGCCAGGTTCGCCCCGTAGGCCAGTGGCAGGTCCACCACCGCGACCGCGAAGCCCTGCGAGGAGTTGCCGACCCGCAGGATCTCGCCGTTGCGGACGTACCAGACCGTGCCGTTGGTGTCGCGGATCGTGGTGATGCGCAGCCCCACCGACTCGACGGTGCCGGTCGCCGGCCCCAGGTCCACGACGTCGCCGACCCCGTACTGGTCCTCCAGCATCATGAACATGCCGGACAGGAAGTCCTTGACCAGGTTCTGCGCGCCGAAGCCGATGGCGACGCCGAGGATGCCGGCGGAGGTCAGGATCGGCGCCACGTTCATGCCCAGCTCGGTGAGCACCTGGATGAACGCGATGCCGAACACCACGATCGTGGTGACCGACTTCAGGACCGAGCCGATGGTCTTGGCGCGCTGCTCCCGCCGCTCGGACACCAGCCCGTTCAACGCCTGGGGGGCGCGTTCGCGCAGGGGCTTGAGCAGCTTGGGCTTGCGGCCCTCCGACGAGCCCCTGGTCAGCCGATCGATCAGCCGCCGCAGCACGAAGCGGACGACGACCGCGATGAGCACCGTGAGCGCGATCCGCAGCGCTCCCTCGGCCATCTTCGGGCCGTTCTCCACCCACCAACTGACTGCCAGCGTCGACTCGACGTCCACCGACAGAACCACCGGCTCATTCCTCCTCGGACTACCTCACGCGAACTCCAGCCCGGTCGCACCGGCCAGGAAGGTCAACTGGTCCACGGCGAGGGCGAGCGACCGGCTCACCGATCGCCCCGCGTGCCCCACCTCGGTCTCCCGGCGCAGGAGCACGGGGTGCTTGGTCGGATCACTCGCCGTCGCGTGCTGGAGCGCGGCGCACATCTTCCGGGCGTGGTTGGGGTCCACGCGGCTGTCCGACTCGAACACCGTGAACAGCACCGAAGGGTACTCAACGCCGGCCCGGACCCGGTGGTACGGGGAGTAGGACAGCAGCCACGCCAGCTCCTCCGGGACCGCCGCGCTGCCGTACTCCTCCGCCCACAGCCGCCCGAGCAGGAAGTTCTCGTACCGCACCATGTCCAGCAGTGGCGCTGAGCACACCACGGCCGCGTACAGCTCCGGCCGCTGGGTCAGGGCCGCCCCGACGAGCAGGCCGCCGTTGGAACCGCCCATGATCGCGAGCTGCTGCGGCGAGGTCCACCCGTCGGAGATCAGCTTCAGCGCCGCCGCGTGGAAGTCGTCGAACACGTTCTGCTTGCGCTCGCGCATCCCGGCGCGGTGCCACTCCTCGCCCTCCTCGTCGCCGCCGCGCAGCGAGGGCAGCGCCCACACACCGCCGGCCTCGACCCACGCCAGCGCCGTGGCGCGGTAGCCCGGCCCCTGCCCGACGGCGAAGCCGCCGTAGCCGGTCAGCAGCGCGGGCCGGGGCAGGTCGGGGGTGGCTTGGCCGGACACCACGAACATGCGCACGGTCGTGCCGTCCGGCGACGTGTACTCGACCTGCTGGGTGGTCAGCTCGGGCAGCTCCACCGCGCCCGGCGCGGCGGCGTGCAGGACCGTCCGCCCGGTCGACTTCGAGAACCGGTAGACCGACAGCGGCGTCACGAAGTCCGACCAGCCGAACCACAGGACGTCCCGGTCCGCGTCGGTCCGGTCGTCCACAGTGGACCAGCCGTGCAGGGAGCCGGTGCCCGGCAGGGGCACCTCGCCCAGCCACTCGCCCGTCGCCGGGTCGTGCAGGTGCAGCTCCGACACCGCGTGCCGGGTGCGCAGCAGGACCAGGGTCCCGTCCAGCCAGGTCGCGCCGTCGAGCACGGAGTCGGGCTGCTCGGGGACCAGCTCGGTCCACTCGGTCGGCCGCGCCGGGTCGGCCACGCACAGCCGGAACCGGGGCGCGTCGAGGCTGGTGCGCAGGTAGAGCCGGTCGCCCTCGACCCATGCCGAGCACTGCGCGCCGGCGTCGGCGGAGACGACCTCGCGCAGCTCGCCGTCGCCGTGCAGGTCCGCGATCCACACCGAGTCGCGCCGGACCGTGCCGGGTGCACCGTTGACCACCAGCCACCGGCCGTCGTCGGTCAGCGACAGCCCGTAGTAGTAGGTGTGGTCGAGGCCGTCGCCGTGGACGTTCACGTCGTGCGCCGGGTCCGTGCCCACCCGGTGCCGCCAGACCCGCCGGTGGAACTGCCGCTCGTCCTCGGGCACCAGGTCGGGGTCCAGGCGGCGCACGTAGAAGAACTCCTCGCCGCCGGGCAGCCAGCCCACGGGGGAGTAGCGGCACCGGTCGATCGGCCCCTCGACCAGCTCGCCGGTCGCCACGTCCAGGACGTGCAGCAGCGAGTGCTCGTCGCCGCCCACGGACACCTGGTAGGCCAGCCGCGTGCCCTCCAGGGACGGGGTCCAGCGGTCCAGCGTGGTGCGGCCGGACGGGTCGAGCGCGGTGACGTCGAGCAGCACGCGCTCCTCCCCGCCCTCCAGCACGTAGAGGACGGGGAAGTCCTGCTCCGGCCCGCGCCGGGTGTAGAACGCCCGTCCGGCGCGCCACACCGGCGTGCCCACCGAACCGGTGCGCATGAGTTCGGCCAGGCGTTCACCGAGGGCGTCGCGGCCGGGCTGGGCGTCCAGCCACGCGCGGGCGAGCGCGTCCTGGGCCGTCGACCACTCGGCCGTGCGCGGGTCGGCGGGGTCCTCCAGCCAGCGGTAGGGGTCGGGCACCGGGTGCCCGTGCAGCCGTTCGACCAGGTCGAGGCGCTCCGCGGCGGGGTAGGCGATCGTCGCGGGCTGCGCCGCGGGTGAAGGGTGCGTCACCCCGCCGAGGTTAGCGCGGGATGAAAACCATGTGCGATAGGAGGGTGTTCACCGAACTTTCGGCCTCGGCTCCGCGACGCGTCAGGTATCACACGTGATTTTTGGGGGTGAAGTGTGGTCTGCTATGGCTGAACCGGTGGAGGTGGTCGCGTGCCAGACCGACAACCCACCCCGATCGGCGCCCTGGTGAACGCCGGGATCGCGTCGTTGGCCCCGTCCGGCCAAAAACAGGTGGCGGTGCACGCCGTCGCGGACGGGGAAGGGGCCGGTCCGGCGCCCAAGACCTTCCCCTGGGGAAGACGGAAGGTCCTGCTGCTCAACGCCACCTTCGAGCCCCTGACCGCGCTGCCGCTGCGGCGCGCGGTGGTGCTGGTGGTGTGCGGCAAGGCGGAGGTGGTGCACGGCGACCCGGCGGGCGCCGTCGTCCATTCCTCCACGTCCGCGGTCGTCGTGCCGTCAGTGATCAGGTTGAGCAACTACGTCCGCGTGCCGTACCGGGGGCGGGTGCCCCTGACGCGCGCCGGTCTGATGCACCGGGACCGGTACCGCTGCGCGTACTGCGGCGGACGCGCCGAGACGATCGACCACGTGGTGCCCCGGAGTCGGGGTGGGGCGCACTCGTGGACCAACTGCGTGGCCTGCTGCGCCAAGTGCAACCACCGCAAGGCCGACAAGCTGCTGTCCGAACTGGGGTGGCGGCTGCGGGTCGTGCCGGCCGCGCCGCGCGGGCCGCACTGGCGGCTGCTGGCGGGCGTGACCGAGGCCGATCCGCTGTGGCTGCCCTACCTGGGCGAGCCGGCGGCGTAGGTCGGCGGCGCGGTCAGGCGGCGAGCGCGAGGTCGTCCCGGGTGGCGGTGATGCGGACGCTGTCCCGAGCGGTGATGCGCACGCTGTCGCGCGCCGTGATGCGGACGCTGTCCCGGGCCGTGATCCGAACGCTGTCGCGCGCCGTGATGCGGACGGAGTCGCGGGCCGTGATGCGGACCGAGTCCCGCGCCGTGATGCGGACGGAGTCGCGAGCGGTGATGCGCACCGAGTCCCGCGCCGTGATGCGCACCGAGTCGCGGGCCGTGATGCGCACCGAGTCGCGGGCCGTGATGCGCACCGAGTCGCGGGCCGTGATGCGCACGCTGTCCCGCGCCGTGATCCGGACCGACGCCGTGATGCGCACGCTGTCCCGCGCGGTGATGCGCACGGAGTCCCGGGCCGTGATGCGCACGCTGTCCCGGGAGGTAATCCGAACGGAGTCCCGTCCCGTGATGCGCACCGACTTGGCCGCCCCGGCAGGCAGCTGAACAGGCGTAACCGACTCGTCCGTTCGGGCGTACGACGAAAGGGTGAAGGAGGCAACCTCAGCGCGGTTCGTGGTGTACATGTCGTGTCCTCCGAGACTCATCGGGCGGGAATTAGTATCCGGAAACGGATGCGCAAGACCCGTACAGGTGAAAAGCTAGAAGCCGAGTGGGCGGAGGACAAGACGCCAAACCGGCCGCCATTCGCCTCCTTCCGGGGGAAGGCCGGACGGGTGTACTCACTGCGACAGTAGAACCGTTCGGTTACTACGTTCCGCCACTCTGGACACCGTGCGTAACCTGACCTCTGCTTGAGAGTCGTCCAGATCACAGACGGGTCCCCAGACGTGGAGCGGTCGATCGGTGCACAGGGCGTCCACACGCCGGCGTTCCGCCTGCTGACGGGCGCGTGGATCACGTCCCTGGTCGGTGACGGTGTCCGCACGGTCGCCCTCCCGCTCTACACCGCCGTGAGCACGCGCAGCCCCCTCGCGGCGTCCGCGGTGGCCGTCGCGGTGGTGCTCCCGTGGCTGCTGGTGGCGTTGCCGGCGGGCGTCCTGGTGGACCGGTGGCGGCCCCGGCTCGTGGTCGCCGTCGCGCACACCTTCCGGGCGCTGGTAACGGGGCTGCTGGCGTGGGCCGTGTTCACAGATAGCGCCGGCGTCGCGCTGCTGTGCGCGCTGGGGTTCCTCCTCACCAGTGCGGAGACGTTCGCGGACAGCGCGTCCCAGGTGCTGCTCGTGGAACTGGCCGGGCCGGCCGACCTGGAGGCCGCCAACAGCCGGTTCGTGACCGCCGAGACGGTCGGGATGGACCTGGTCGGCCCGCTGGCGGCCAGCCTGCTGTTCTGGTGGCACCCGGCCGCGTGCTTCGCCCTGGACGCGCTGACGTTCGTGGTGGCGGCGGTGTTCGTGGCGCGGGTGCCCGAGGTGGCGCGGCCCGAGGCGGCGCGGCCCGAGCGGACCGGGACGGTGCGCGGGCAGTTCACCGAGGGGATCGCGTACCTGTTCCGCCAACCGGGCCTGCGGGTGCTGGTGCTCGCGGTGGGCGTCTCCGCGGTGTGCGCGGCGGCGGTGAACGCGATGCTGTCGCTGTACTCGATCACCGTGCTGGGGCTGCCCGAGGAGTGGGTGCCGTGGCTGGTGGTCGTGATGTCGCTGGGCGCGCTGTCGGGGGCGCGGCTGAGCCCCGTGCTGGCGGCCCGGCTCGGCGGCGCGCCGGTCATGGTGGGGGCGCTGGCGCTGCTCGGGGTGGCGTTCGCGGTGTTCGGCGGGGTGCCGTGGGTGCCGGTGGCGGTCGTGGCGGCGTTCTGCTTCGGGCTGGCGTCGGCGGGGTGGAACGTGCTGTCGGCGACCCGGCGGCAGCGGTTGACGCCCGTGCCGATGATGGGTCGGGTGACCAGTGCCTACCGGGTGCTGGCGTGGGGGCTGTCGCCGATCGGGGCCGGTCTGGCCGGTCCGCTGGCCGCCGCGACGACGCTGGGGACGGTGTACCTGGTGGCGGGCGGGGTGGTCGTGCTGACGGCCGCGGTGCTCGCACGCCCCCTCGCCCGGACGTGAGCGGGTGGATCGGTTACCGTAACCGCCGTGACCATCGTGGAGACCGTGCTCGTCTTCGCGCTGATCCCGCTGGCCATCTACGGCGTGATCACGCTACTGACGCTGAGGCCGAAGGCCACCCGCATCACGCGGTACCGCCCGGGCCAGGAGTGGAACTACGCGCCCGTGTGGTGGAGCGCGAACCCCGGGGGGCTCAACGCAGACCACCACGTCGAGTCGGCCCCGGCGTCGGGCCCGACCGCCAGGGGAGGTGCTCGTGGCAACTGGTAGTCACGTGGCGAAGGTCGACCCCGGCAGCCTGCCGCTGGGCGCGGTCGTGACCAACAGCGGCCGGGTCTCGGCGGCGAAGATGTACGAGCCGCAGGCCCCGAGCCTGCCGTTCACGCCGGTGCAGCTGGCGAGCCTGGACGAGGCCCTGACCCTGGCCAGCCGGACCACCGGCCTGGACTTCAGCGTCTACCTGGGCGAACTGGGCTCCGACACCCGCGCCCGCGCGGAGGAGCTGCACGCCGCCACCCCGCGCCCGTCGCACGCGGTCCTGGTGGCCGTGTCCCCGGGCGAGCGGGCGGTCGAGATCGTGACCGGCGAGGAGTCCCACCGCCGCCTGGCCGACCGCGGCGCGAAGCTCGCGGTGATGAGCATGGTGGCGTCCTTCAAGGAGGGCGACATCGCCGGCGGCCTGCTCAGCGGCCTCCGCATGCTCACCGACCAAGCCGGCAGCGCTCCGCGCTCCTGACCCCAGCCCACCACGAAGGCCGCGTCCCCGAGGGGCGCGGCCTTCGTCGCGTCTAGAGATCGAGCAGTCCCTGCGCGCGCAGGAACTGCGACAGCTCGAACGGCGAATCCGTGACGACGTCGGCACCCGCCGCCTTGACGGCCCGGTACCGACCCTTGTCGAACCGCGCCACGCCCTCGCCGGTGGACAGCGCCAAGTCCACCCGGACGCCGTTGCCGCGCAACTGCTCGACCGGGAGTTCTCCGGCTGGTCGTCCACCCACAGCGCCGCGAGCGGGGCGGACCGCTCCACCGGGCTGTCGACGACCAGCGGTGGCCGGTCCGGCTCGTCCCCGGAAAGCGACGGGCCGCGCCCCCCGGGGGAGCGCGGCCCGTCGAGCAACGGTCAGGACCGGTCGAACTCCTGGGCCGCCAGGGCGCGCACGATGCCCGCACGGCCCTCCGACACCAAGCGTCGCAACGCCGGGGGCCGTTCCTCCGCCAGCCACGCGTCCGCCGCCGCCACCGTGTCCTGCGCGATGGACCACGACGGGAACAGCCCGATCACCATCGACTGCGCCCGCTCGGACGACCGCCGCTCCCACACGTCGGCCACGTCGGCGAAGTACCGCGCCACGAACGGCTGCAGCAACTCCTTCTGACCCGGGTGCTGGATGCCCGCCACGATCGCCTCGCTGACCGCGTTGGGCAGCTCGTCGTCGTTCACCGCCCGGTCCCAGGCCTCTTGCTTCGCCTCGACCGTCGGGCGCAGGGCGCGGGCCGACTCGGCGCGGCGGCGGCCGGTGGCGGTCGGGTCGCGTTCCTCCTCGGCGGCGATCTCCGGCAGGTCCGCGGCGCCGTGGGCCACCAGCGCCTGGAGCAGGCGCCAGCGCAGGTCGGTGTCCACGTCCAAGCCCGGCAGCACGTCCGTGCCGTCGTACCAGCCGCGCACGACCTCAAGGTCGGCGGCTTCCAGCACCGAACCCGCCAGCGCGTTGACGAACGCCAACTGGTGGTCCGACCCCGGCTCGGCCGCTCGCGCCAGCTCCAGCATCTTCGCCGTGAACCGCCGCCAGCCCTCGCCCCGCCACGACACGTCCGCGTAGGACGACAGCGCGGTCTGCGCCTGGAGCAGCAGCCGCTGCACGACGCCGACCTCGGTCTCCGCGTGCAGGCCGCCCAGCACCAGGTTCACGAAGTCGCGCGCCTTGAGCTCCGCCTCGCGGGTCATCTCCCACGCCGCCGACCAGCACAGCGTCCGCGGCAGCGGCTCGGCGATGTCGGAGATGTGGTCGATCAGCGACGCCAGCGAGTCGCTGTCCAGCCGCATCGTGCAGTAGGTCAGGTCGTCGTCGTTGACCAGCACGAGCTTGCCGCGCGGCACGCCGACCAGCTCGGGCACCTCGGTGCGCTCGCCGTCCACGTCCAGCTCGACCCGGTGGGTGCGGACCAGCTTGCCGGACTCGTCGGAGTCGTAGACGCCGATCGCCAACCGGTGCGTGCGCAGCTCGCCCGCGCCCGGCCGGGCACCGCCCTGCAACACCGCGAACTCGGTGAACTTCCCGTCCGCGTCCACGGCGAACCTGGGGCGCAGCAGGTTCAGGCCGGTGGTCTCCAGCCACTGCGCGCTCCACCACGACAGGTCGCGCCCGGACGCCTCCTCCAGCGCGGACAGCAGGTCGGCCAGGGTCGCGTTGCCCCACGCGTGCTTGGCGAAGTACACCCGCAGGCCCGCGAGGAAGTTCTCCAGCCCCACGTACGCGACGAGCTGCTTGAGCACCGAAGCGCCCTTGGCGTAGGTGATGCCGTCGAAGTTGACCTCGACCGCCTGGAGGTCCGGGATGTCCGAGGCCACCGGGTGCGTCGAGGGCAGCTGGTCCTGCCGGTACGCCCAGGACTTCTCGATCTTGGCGAACGTCGTCCACGCCTGCCGGTACTCGGTCGCCTCGGCCTGCGCCAGCACCGACGCCCAGGTGGCGAACGACTCGTTCAGCCACAGGTCGTCCCACCAGCGCATGGTGACCAGGTCGCCGAACCACATGTGCGCCATCTCGTGCAGCACGGTCTCGGCGCGCCGCTCGTACAGGTAGCGGGTGACCCGGCTGCGGAAGACGTAGTCCTCCAGGAACGTGACGCAGCCCGCGTTCTCCATCGCGCCCGCGTTGAACTCCGGCACGAAGCACTGGTCGTACTTGCCGAACGGGTACTTGACCCCGAACGCCTGGTGGTAGAACCCGAAACCCTGCTTGGTCTCGGTGAACAGCCGCTCGGCGTCCATGTGCTCGGCCAGCGAGGCGCGGCAGTAGATGCCCAGCGGGATGGTGGTCTCGCCGTCGGTGTACTCGTCGCGCCACTCGGCGTACGGGCCCGCGACCAGCGCCACCAGGTAGGTGGACATCGGCTTGGTGGTCTCAAAGGCGTGCCGGTCCGCGCCGCCCGCGCCGTCCACAGTGGACTCGATCGGCGCGTTGGACATGACCTTCCAGTCCGTCGGCGCGGTCACGGTCAGGGTGTAGACGCTCTTGAGGTCCGGCTGGTCGAAGCAGGCGAACATGCGCTTGGCGTCGGCCGTCTCGAACTGCGAGTACAGGTAGACGCCGCCGTCGACCGGGTCGACGAACCGGTGCAGGCCCTCGCCGGTGTTCATGTACCGGCAGTCGGCCTCGATGGTCAGCTCGTTGACGTCGCGCAGGTCGGGCAGCGCGAGGCCGTCCTCCTCGCGGTAGTCCGACACGTCGAGCTCGACCCCGTTGAGGACGGCGCGGTGCACGGTGGCGGCCACGATGTCGACCCACGTCGACGCGCCCGGGGTCCGGCTGCGGAAGGCGATCGTCGTGGTGGAGCGGAACACCTCCGAGCCGGGCTTGCCGCCGCCGTCGGTCAGGTCCAGCTCGATCCGGTAGGAGTCGACTTCCAGCAGCGCAGCCCTCTGCTGCGCCTGGTCGCGGGTCAGGTTCGGTGCCGCCACTGGTCACCTCGTCTGCCGACGCCCTCGTTGGCCGGGCGCCGACGTCGTCGGAACGGGGAGAAGTGTCGTGTCGGTGAACACGACAGTCGCATCCAATCACGTGGGACCGGGAGAAGTGGACTGGCGTCCGAGGGAAGACTCCGCCGGGCCGGCGGGTTGGACCCTGAGGACGCCGCCGCGGCGGACCGCCGCACGAGCAACACAGAGGAGACACCCACCATGTCGGCACCCACCAAGGTCGACTTCTACTTCGACCCGGTCTGCCCGTTCGCGTGGATCACGTCCCGGTGGATCCTGGAGGTCGAGAAGCACCGTGACCTGGACCTGAACTTCCGGGTGATGAGCCTTTCGGTGCTGAACTCCGGCCGCGACGTGGACGCCCGCTACCGCGAGATGCTGGACAAGGCCTGGGGCCCGGTGCGGGTGGCCATCGCCGCGGCCAAGCACCACGGCGACGACGTCCTGCGCGACCTCTACACCGCCCTCGGCACCCGCATCCACAACGAGGGCAACAAGGACTACGACCTGGTCGTCAAGCAGGCGTTGGCCGAGGTCGGCCTGCCCGCCGAGCTGGCCGGGGCCGCCCACTCGACCGACTACGACGAGGAGCTCAAGGCCAGCCACCACCGCGGCATGGGCCCGGTGGGCGAGGACGTCGGCACCCCGACCATCCACATCGACGGCGTGGCGTTCTTCGGCCCGGTGCTCACCGCCATCCCGCGCGGCGAGGACGCGCTGAAGGTGTTCGACGGCGCGGTGGCGCTGGCGAGCTTCCCGAAGTTCTTCGAGCTGAAGCGCACCCGGACCGGGGACCTGGACTTCTCCTGACCCGATCGATGTGACACTCTGGGGCGGAAATCGCCTCAGAGTGTCACAGGAGCGTCATGATCGAGGTCGTGAACCCGGCCACCGAAGAGGTCGTCGGCACCGTCCCCGCGGGCACCCCGCGGGACGTGGACAACGCCGTGACCAGGGCTTCCGCCGCTTTCCAGGAGTGGTCGGCGACCCCGGTGGAGGAACGCGCCAAGCTGGTCCGGCGGATCGCCGACGAGCTGGAGGCGCGGGCCGAAGAGCTGGCCACGACCATGACCACCGAGATGGGCACGCCCATCACGTTCGCCCGGAAGGTGCAGGTCCCGAACCCGGTCGGCATCGCGCGGGGCGTGGCCGACGCGCTGGACGACGGCTACTTCGCGGGCGAGGAGATCGGCAACTCGCTGGTCGTGCGCGAGCCGGTGGGCGTGGTCGGCGCGATCACGCCGTGGAACTTCCCGCTCCAGCAGATGGTCGCCAAGGTGGTCCCGGCGCTGGCCGCGGGCAGCGTGGTCGTGCTCAAGCCGAGCGAGCTGGCGCCGTTCACCGCGGACCTCCTGGCCGAGGTGCTGCGCGCGGCGGGCGTGCCGGACGGGGCGTTCTCGCTGGTCCACGGCACCGGCCCGGTGGTCGGCGAGGCGCTGGCCGCGCACCCGCTGGTGGACATGGTGTCGTTCACCGGTTCGACGCGGGCCGGTCGCCGGGTCGCGGCCCTGGCCGCCGATACGGTCAAGCGGGTCGCGCTGGAGCTGGGCGGCAAGTCGGCCAACGTCGTGCTGGACGACGCCGACCTGGCCCGCGCGGTGAAGATCGGCGTGGCCAACGCGTTCATGAACAACGGCCAGGCGTGCAGCGCGTGGACCCGGCTGCTGGTGCCCGCCGACCGGCACGACGAGGCCCTGGCGATCGCCGCCGCCGCAGTCGCCAAGTACGAGCCGGGCGACCCGGCGCAGGCCACCACCCGCCTGGGCCCGGCGGTGTCCGCCGCGCAGCGCGACCGCGTGGTCGGCTACATCCGACGGGGTGTCGAGGAGGGGGCCACGCTCGCGCAGGGCGGGCCGGACGCGCCCACCGCGCGCGGCTTCCACGTGACGCCGACGGTGTTCGGCGGGGTCACGCCGGACATGGCGATCGCCCAGGAGGAGATCTTCGGGCCGGTCCTGTCGGTGATGCCGTACGCGGACGAGGACGACGCCGTGCGGATCGCCAACAGCACCGTCTACGGGCTGGGCGGCGCGGTGTTCTCCGCCGACACCGAGCGGGCGCTGCGCGTTGCCAAGCGCTTGCGCACGGGTCAGGTGGACATCAACGGCGCGGCGTTCAACACCAGCGCTCCGTTCGGCGGGTACCGCCAGTCGGGCAACGGCCGCGAGTTCGGGCGCTTCGGGCTGGACGAGTTCACCGAGGTCAAGTCCATCCAGCGGTAGCCGGCGGCGGGCCGCCGCGCTCGACGGGAGCCCGCGGTGGAGCGCCGCGCCCGGCGGGAGCCGGCGGTGGGACGCCGCGGTCGTCCCGGGCGGGCGGTGACGTGTCGATCGGGGTCCCGGCGGGTTGGGACGACCCGCGAGACCCCGATGACAGCCCCCCTCGGTCGTGTACCGGAACAGCGCTGGGGAGAGCAGTCCCCGGACGGCACGACCGTGCGTTGTCCTCGGGAGAGGAACGCAGCCCACTCTTCCGCGCCCGCCCCGCGGCGGGTACCCGGGAACTCCGCAGTCCCGCGAACCGGGGGTCCCCTAAGCTTCGGCGTCGGCCTCCTGGGAGGCGGTGGGGGGACGATGACGACAGGACGGACGCGGACCGGACTGCCCGCACCCGTGACCGAGCTGGTCGGCCGGGACGCGCTGGTCGCCGACACCGCCGGGCACGTGCTCGGGCCGGACCGCGTGGTGACGCTCGCCGGGCCGGGCGGGGTCGGCAAGACGGTGCTCGCGCTGGAGGTCGCCCGCCGGTGCCGCGCCCGGCACGCCTTCCCCGTCGCGGTGGCCCGGCTCGGCGACGTGACCCGGGCGGAGGAGCTGCACCGCGAGGTCGTGCACGCGGTCGGCATCACCGACCAGTCCAGCGCCGACCCCGTGGACGTGCTCCTGGACCACCTCCGCGACCGCGAGCTGCTGCTGGTGCTGGACAACTGCGAGCACCTGGCCGAGGCGGCGGGCGACCTGTGCGCGCTGCTGCTGGAGGAGGCGCCGGGCGTGCGCGTGCTGGCCACCAGCCGCCACCACCTGGGCATCGCGGGGGAGCGGACGGTCGTCGTGCCGCCGCTGTCGCTGGTCGGCGGTCCCGGCTCCGACGCCATGCGCCTGCTGCTGCGCCGCGCCGAGGCCGCGGGCCGCGCCACGCGGTCCGCGCCCGCCGACGAAGCCGCGCTGGCCGAACTGGTCGAGTGGTCCAGCGGCCTGCCGCTCGTGCTGGAGCTGATCGCCGTGCGGCTGGGCGGCGGCATGGCCCCCCGCGACGTCCTGGACCGCCTCGACGGCGGTCGCCTGCTGGCCACCCGCACCCGCCGGGTCCGCAGCCACCACCGCACCCTGGAACAGACCCTCGACTGGTCCTACGCCCTGTGCTCGCCCGAGCAGCAACGGCTGTTGGCGCGCGTCTCGGTGTTCGCGGGCGGGTTCTCCCTGGCCGCCGCCGAGGAGGTCTGCGCGGGCGACGGCATCGGCGCGCACGAGGTGCTCGACCTGCTCGCCGACCTGGTGGCGAAGTCCCTGGTCAACGCCGGTCCGGACGGTCGCTACCACCAGTTGCAGCCCATCCGCGAGCACGGTCGCCGCCGCCTGGCCGCGCTGGGCGAGCAGGACCGCGTCCGCGACGCCCACAGCGCCTGCTTCCGCGCCCTGGCCGCCCGCTACGCCGCCAGCTGGTACTCGCCGGACGAGGTCGCCCTGCTCGGCGCGGCCCACGACGAGATGCCCAACTTCCGGGCCGCCCTCAACCACTGCGCCACCACCCCGGAACGCGCCGAGCTCGGCCTGGGCCTGCTGACCGACCTGGGCCGCCTGCGCGTGCAGTTCTTCCACGCCCTGCTGGGCGAGTTCCGCACCTGGCTGACGACCCTGCTCGACCTCGCCCCGGTCCGCCCGTCACCCGAACGTGTGGGCGCGACGGCGACCCTGGGCTGGATCGCCCTGTGCCAGGGCTCGCAGGACGCCGCCCGCGCCGCCCTGGCGCACTGCCGGGAGCTGGTAGGGCCGGCGGAAGTGGCGCCCGTGGTCTTCCTGGAAGGCGCGTGGGCGACGCTCGTGGAGGACGACCCGCGCGGCATCACCCTGCTGGGCCGCGCGGTGGAGCTGGCCGACTCGCCGGGCGACCGGGGCCAGTTCAAGCTGATCAAGGCCCTGGCCGCGGGCTTCCACGGCGACGAGCGGACCGGCGCGGACGCCACCGCCGACTGCCTGGCCGACGCGCGGGCGGCCGGCGCGACCTGGGCCGCGAGCTGGGCCCGCTGGGCGTGCGGCCTGGTCCCGCTGCGGCACGGCGACCCGGCGCGGGCGGTCGAGTGGTTCCGGGAGAGCCTGGAGACCCAGGTCGCCCTGCGCGAGCAGTGGGGCAGCACCTGGTCCTACGAGGCCATCGCCTGGGCGCAGGCCGCCGTGGCGGAACGCGACCCGTCCGCGTCGGGTGTGTTGGAGTCCACGGCGGAACTGCTGGGCGCGGCCGTGGCGCTCCAGGAGGCGACCGGCGTGGCGATCGGCGGCCTGGTCCCGTTCAAGCGCCGGCGCGAGGCGGCCCGCCGGACCGTCGTCGCGAGCGTCGGCGAGACCCGGTTCGAGGAGGCGTTCGGGCGTGGCGCGGCGATGGACCGCGAGGCCGTCCACGTCCTCGCGCTGCGCCCGAGGGTCCGCCGGGTCGCCCTGGCGGACCTCACGACCCGGCAGCGGGAGATCGCCCTGCTCGTGGCGGCGGGCCACCCGAACCACGTGATCGCGTCCCGGCTGCACCTGTCCGTCTCGACGGTGGAGAACCACCTGACCGCCCTGTTCGCGAAGGTCGGCGTGGCCAACCGGGTCGAGCTGGCCGCGTGGGTGGCCGCCCGCACCTGACCCGCGTCAGGCGCGCAGCACGCCGTCCACCAGCCGGGGGACCGCGGTGCTCACGTTGACCTGCGAGGCGAGTTCGACGTCCCCCGCGTGGCCTGCCGCGATGAGTTCGCGCCCGGACACGCACCCGGCGACGACGTCCTCGACCGGCGCCCGCGCGAACATCTCCGCCGCCACGCACGCCTCGACCGACGCGGACCCGTAGCCGAGGAGCGTGGCCATCACCGCGCCCGCGCCGAGCAGGTCCTCCACCGCCGGGCGCAGCGGACCCCGGTGGGCGGTCCCGGGGCTGTTGATGTCCACGCCCCAGCGTTCGCCGGCCGGCACCACCCCGATCGGGCCGCCGCGGGCCAACTCCCGCGCGGCCAGGGCCACCGCCCGCGCGTTGCGCAGGCAGCCCGCCAGGACCACCGACCCGGTGGACGCGGCCAGGTCGCACAGCGTCGCGCCGTTGGGCGACGGCAGCTCCAGCGACGTCCCGGCGGGGATGTCCACCAGCGACGACGGCCGCAGCGACCAGGTCGGGTCCGCGGGTCGCGCGGCGCTCTCCCGGTCGGTCCAGCGCACCGGGCGCAGCCGGGCGCCCCGGCTCACCACGACGTCCGCGGCGGTGCTGAACGACAGCACGTCGACGATCACGAGCACGGAGCAGAGCCCGCCGAGCGCCGTGACGCCCTCGTCGCCCCACTCCAACCTGAGCTGGGAACCCTCTTGTCCGAACACTCGACCAAGGATGGCAGACTCCCGGGACGTGCGTGTTTACCTGGGATCCGACCATGCGGGCTTCGAGCTGAAGGCCCACCTCGCGAAGCACCTGGCCGCCGCCGGCCACGACGTGGTGGACGTCGGCCCGGCCGCGTACGACGCCGAGGACGACTACCCGCCGTTCTGCATCGAGGCGGCCCGCCGCGTCGTGGCGGACGAGGGCAGCCTGGGCGTCGTCATCGGCGGCTCCGGCAACGGCGAGCAGATCGCGGCCAACAAGGTGCCCGGCGCCCGCGCCGCGCTGGCCTACAGCGTCGAGACGGCCAAGCTCGCCCGCGAGCACAACAACGCCCAGCTCATCGGCCTGGGCGCGCGGATGCACACCACGGACGAGGCGGTGGAGATCGTCGAGGCGTTCCTCGCGACCCCGTTCTCCGAGCAGCCCCGCCACGCGCGCCGCATCGCGATCATGAGCGAGTACGAGCGCACCCACGAGGCCCCGCCGCTGCCCTGATCCGACGACACCGATGATCCGCGACCTGCTGTTCACCGATCTCGACGGCGGTCCCCTGGGCGAGCCCGAGACGGTCATCGACGCGGCGGCCGACGAGCCCCGGTACCTGGAACGGGTGCCGGGGCTGCGGTCGGTCCTGGTGGACGACTCCGCCGGGCGCTACCACCGCTACCTGGCGCTGCTGGCGCTCACGGCGTGGGGCCACGCGCCGGTGTACCCGGTGGTGGCGGCGACGGTCGAGCAGGGCCCGCGGTCGCCGTGGCACGGGATGCTGACCGACCACGAGGGCCGCGACCGCACGTTCCCGGCGCTGGCCGGCGCGGTCGCCGACGGCGCGCGGTTCGTCGCCGAGGCCGACGAGCCGGACCGGCGGCGCGTGCTGCGGGCGATGCTCGGCCGGGCGGACGCGGTCTACTTCGGCTGGCAGCTCGCCCGCGCCGTGGACGGCCCGGAGTGGGCGCCCGACCTCGCCGAGGCCGTTGAGCGCGGCCTGGCCCGGTCCGCCGACGCCCGGGCCGTCCCCGGTCCGGTCCGCGAGCCGACCTGCGCCGTGGTTCCCCCGCCTTCCCGGGTCCCGGTCGCGCTCCGGCGGATGCGGACCTTCCGCGCCCCGGTCGTCCCCCGGTTCGGCGACCGCGGCTTCGACCTCGCGGTGCAGCTCGCGGACCTGTGCGCCGTGCTGGCCAAGCACGACCGCCCGCGGGCGACCGACCTGGCCGAACGCCTCCTGCGCCGCGACGGCCGGACCGTCGTGCGCACCCACCTCTGCTCGGTGGTGCCGTTCCGTGCCTGAAGGCCACACGCTCCACCGGCTCGCCCGCCTGCACCACCGCCGCTACGCCGGTCGCGCCGTCGAGGTCACCAGCCCCCAGGGCCGGTTCGACGCGTCCACTGTGGATGGACGGGTGCTGAGGAGGGCCGAGGCGCACGGCAAGCACCTGTTCCACGTCTACGGCCGGGACGCCATCGTGCACGTCCACCTGGGCCTGTACGGGACGTTCACCGAGTCCGAGCACCCCGTGCTCGACCCCGTCGGCCAGGTGCGGATGCGCCTGGTCGGCGAGACCCACTGGACGGACCTGCGCGGCCCGACCCGCTGCGAGGTGCTGACCGACGTCGAGGTGAAGGCGTTGCGCGCCCGCCTGGGCCCGGACCCGTTGCGCCGCGACGCCGACCCGGAGCGGGCGTTCGCGAAGATCACCAAGTCGCGTCAGCCGATCGGCGCGCTCCTGATGGACCAGTCCGTGCTGGCGGGCGTCGGGAACGTCTACCGCGCGGAAGTCCTGTTCCGCCACGGCGTCCACCCGCTCACGCCGGGCCACGAGATCGACCGGGCGCTGTGGGACGACCTGTGGTCCGACCTCGTGGTGCTGATGCGCGCCGGCGTGAAGGTCGGCCGCATCGACACCGTGCGCCCCGAGCACCTGCCCGAGGTCACCGGCCGCGCGCCGCGCCGGGACCGCCACGGCGGCGAGGTCTACGTCTACCGGCGCGCCGGCCTGCCGTGCCTGCTCTGCGGCACGCCGGTGGCGATGGCGGAGCTGGTGGGACGCAACCTGTTCTGGTGCCCCGCTTGCCAGCCGTCCTAGCCTGCTGGTCCCCGGCGGGCTAACGGAGCCCGCGCCCGGAACGATCACCGTGCAGGAGAGGGGGCACGTGGTGACCGAACCCGTGTTCGGCGGCGACGAGGTGCGCACGGAGCAGGAGATCGCCCGGTGGGCGGCCGGCGTCGCGGCCAAGGCGGAGAAGTACCAGCGGGTGAGCGAGCAGGTGGCCGAGGTCGCCGTGCACGAGGTGTCCCGCGACGGCCTGGTGCGGCTCAGCGTCGGCGCGTCGGGCGCGTTGCAGCACCTGGAGATCTCCGACAAGGCGCGCGAGGTCTCCGGCGCGACGCTCGCCGCGTCGATCATGACCACCATCCGCCGCGCCCAGGCGCGCATCGCGGGCGCGGTCTCGGAGATCGTCACGTCCGTCGGCGTGGACGACCCGGGAACCGCCGAGGCCCTGGTGTCGTCCTACCGGCAGCGTTTCCCGCCGCCCGCGCCCGACACCCCGCCCTGGGCGGACCAGGTGCGGCCGTCGGCCCCTCCGCCGCCCGCGCGGCGGCCCGTCCAGGACGACGAGGACTGGGATGGTCCCGCCGTCACCGAGTAGGGGGTGTGCGTGAGCGGCTACGAGGTCGTCGCCGACGAGTTACGTGGCCACGCCGACCGGTTGCGCGGCGTGGAGGACCAGTTGACCCAGGCGGTGGACGCCGCGCGGCAGGTCAGCCTGTCCGGGCAGGCCTACGGCAAGACCTGTTCCATGCTGCCGCCGATGATGGTGTTCATCGCGAACGCGGGCGTGGCGTCGCTGACCGAGGTCGCCGAGTCGGTCGCCGAGACCATCGCGGGCGTCCGGCGCACCGCCGCCGACTACGACGCCGTCGAGCAGACCAACACCCGTCCGTTCCGGGACGGCGCCCGATGAACAACCCGCTGGTCGCGCCGCGCCAGGACTCGACGCAGTCCTACACCGGCATCGGCATCGTCGAATCCGCCGTGGACCTCTACAACGGCGTCCGCGACGGGTCGTGGGTCGAAGCCGGGCTGGGCCTGGCCGGCACCGGCCTGGAGGCCCTGTCGTTCGTGCTGGACCCGCTGGGCTCGATCGTCGCCTCCGCGGTGTCCTGGCTGATCGAGCACGTCGGACCGCTGCGCCAGGCGCTGAACTGGCTGGCCGGCGACAGCGACCAGATCGCGGCCTACGCGCGGACGTGGCAGAACGTGTCCCAGGCGGTGAACAACGCGGGCGGCGACCTGACCTCCGAGGCCAGCCGGGGCACGGCGAGCTGGACCGGCCCCGCCGCCGACGCCTACCGCGCCTCGGTGACCAACCAGTCCCACCACATCACCGCCGCGGCCAACTGCGCCGGGATCGTCAGCGCGGTCGTGGAGGTCAGCGGCGTGCTGGTCGGCACGGTCCGCGGCCTGGTCCGCGACCTGATCGCCGAGTGCGTGGCCACGCTGCTCGCCCGCATCCCGCAGTGGCTGGCCGAGGAGGCCGTGACCCTGGGCTTCGCGACGCCGCACGTCGTGGCGGCGGCGACGTCGATCATCGCCAAGTGGGTCGCGAAGATCGCCGACAAGATCACGCTGCTGATGCGGTCGATCGCGAAGCTGCGCCCGCTGCTGTCCCGGCTGGACGAGCTGTGGGACCTGATCAAGCGCGGGCTCAAGGCGCTGCGCAAGGCCCCGGACGGCGGCGGCGCGCCACCCACCCCCGACCCGGTGAAGAAGCCGGGCAACACCGACGTCAAGCCGCAGGGCACGGACGGGACGCCTCCCGGCGGCGGCACGACCACGTCCGGCGCGCCCGTGTCCCAGCCGCCGAAGCTCGGCGACGGGACCACCACCACCTCCGGCGTGGACGCGCCGACCTCCGGCAACCCGCCGACGTCGTCGGGCAACCCGCCGCCGACGTCATCGGGCAACCCGCCCACGGACGGCACCGGCGGTGGTTCGGGTGGCTCGGGCAAGCCGCCCGGTGACAACAACCCGCCGCCGCCCACCCCCGGCGGCGACCCGCACCCGGCGCTGCCGCGCCGGCCCGCCGACCTGTCCCAGCCCCACCCGGAGCTGACCCCGGCCGAGAAGGCGGCGCTCAACCAGCACCTGAAGGACCTGGAGGCGAAGAACCCGGAGCGCTTCGCCGACGTCGCCCGCGACCCGGACCACAGCGGCAAGATCCGCCCCGGCTCGCAGGACGAGGCGAGGATCATGCTGGACCTGGAAGAACGCGGCCTGGGCCCGTTCGACCGGCCGAAGGACGCCGACGGCAACCTGGTCCCGGGTCGCGGGGACTTCGTGGACGCCAAGGGCCAGGCGTGGGACATGAAGGGCGCCCACTCCGACTGGCCGCCGGAGGTCCCGGAGCGGGTCCGCAACAGCGGCCCCTACCAGAACGCCTACACCGAGCAGTGGTTCCGGGAGACCGTCCAGGGCCAGTTCGACAAGGGGCGTAACGTCATCATGGACACGCGGAACGCCAGCGCGGCCGACATCGAGAACATGAAGTCCATCGTCGCGAAGGAGGGCTGGGGTGACCGCATCATCTGGTACCCGTGACCCGTGGCAGCCGCCGCGGTGGCCCACCGACGCCGGCGCGGCGGAGGCGTTCCGGGAGTGGCTGGCCGACCCGTCCCAGCCGCTGTACGCGCTCGACCTCGACCTGCGCGGCGCGGACCTGTCCGGCGGCCCGTTCGTGGAGTGCTGGTTCAGCCGCGCCAACCTCGCCGACACCACCCTGCGCGGCATCGAGCTGTGGGCGGCGCACTGCGAGGAGACCCGGTTCATCCGGGCCGACCTGTCCGACGCGGACCTGGTCCGGGCGGTCGTGCGGGGGGCGAGCTTCGTGCGGGCGAAGCTGGTGGGGGCGAACCTGACCAAGGCGGACGCGGTGGACGGGCGGTTCACCGAAGCCGACCTGAGCCGCGCGAACCTGACCGACGCGTCGTTCCTGCGGGCCGACTTCAGCCGGGCGGACCTGTCGGGCGCGGTCGTGGAGTCGACGTCGTTCCGCGACGCGGTGCTGGTCGACGCCACGGTGGCCGGGATGCGCGGCACGGTCCTGGGACCCGTGGAAGTCGTGCCGGGCTTGAAGCTGGACGGCCTTGAACTGGAGCAGTGGTTCGGCGCTCGCGGAGCCGCTGTTTCCGTCCTGCGGACCCAATCCGTCTGACCGCGCTGCGCGTGCTGTTCCGGCACGCGCGGCGCGCCCGGTGTCAGATGTCGAAGCCGCCGAAGTCCATGCCGCCGCCGAAGTCGCCGCCCATGTCACCACCCGCGTCGCCGCCCGCGTCACCGCCGTCGGCGGCCATGCCGTCGGCGTAGCCGTCGGAGTACGCGTCGGCCATCGCCACACCGGCCATGCCGGTGAACATGGCGTCGAACAGCAGGAACGTGCCCACGCCCCACACGCCGGCCACCAGCGCCGGCTTCCACCACGGTTCCGAGTACCAGCCCTGCGGGACCGGGCGGCCGGCGACCATGCCGCCGGGGTAGTAGTGCGGAGTGCCCGCGCCCGGGTGGGGCGAGGCCGCGTAGTTGTGGCCCTGGACGGTGACCTGGCGGTCCTCCGAGACCTTGCCCGCGCGGCCCTGGCCGGTCAGGTCCGGGAGTTCCGGGCCGGGGTCCATGCCCATCGCCGTCCGGGCCGCCCGCACGTAGTACAGGCCCTCCATGGCGGTCTGCGTGACCAGGCGGCACTGCTCCAGCGTCTTAGCCTGCTCCATCTGGGAACCGGCGGCGGTGAAGCGCTCCGACGCGTCGGCCAGGGCCTGCGTCGAGGCCACGTCCGTGCCGGTCAGCGACATCACCTGGCCACCCAGGCGCTCGACCCAGCGGCGGGCCTCGGCCTGGGCGTCCTCCAGCTCGCGCTGCTTCGCGGCGGCCCGGGTCTTCGCGAGGTACCACCCGCCGCCCACGACCAGGACGATCAACACGAGCACCACGACGGTGGCGTCCACAGGGCCTCCCGGGGGAGCGGCGAGCGTTACGACCCTGTCAACGAACCCACCGCCGCCCCCGGTTCCCGCACCGGCTCAGAACACCTCCGGGCAATGCGGCTCGCGGTCGCCCAGGAAGGCGTGTGACAAGGCGTTCAGGGCGCCCGGTGTGAGTTCACGCACCCGTTGCGCGCGGGCCAGCGTCGCCAGGCGCGTGCCGCCCAGGAACGCCGCGCCGAGCGCCTGCACGTCCAGCTCCACGTCCGGCTCGTCGTCCACCCGGCGCACCGACGCGTCGCCGTCCTTCACCGTCAGCCGCCACCGGCCCGCGTTCCACGGGCAGAACGCGTCGCGCACGTCCAGCACGACGTCCACGTCCGACAGGTACCGGCGCAGCGGCAGGGCGCGGTCGACGTCCACGACCCGCACCCACAGCGAGTCCGTCCGCGACCGCAGCGCCAGCCGCTGGTCGGCCAGCAGGTGCAGGACCGGGTCGTCGGAGGCGGTGAAGAACTTCAGCTCGCCCACCATGTCCAGGTCCAGCAGGTACCGGTAGAGCGCGGCGTAGGCCTCGTCGGTCTCGGCGGCGATCTCGCGGACGTGCAGCTCGTTGCGCGGACCCCGCTCCTGCCAGTCGCCCTTGACCCGGTAGACGGCGTAACCGTGCGGGTGCAGGACGTACCGGTAGGCGGTGAGGCCGCCGCGGTCGTGCTCCTCGTCGGCGAGGTAGGCGGCCCACATCGCGTCGGTGCGGCTGAGCCAACCAGTCCTGGTCGGCCGGATCCGCTCGTGCAGCGCCTTGATCAACGGCATCGCCTCGGCGGCCGGCGCCTCGCGGATGCGCACGTCCCCGGTGGCCACCTCCGGCCGGAACGCCGAGCCGGCGGGCAGCGACATCCGGATGAAATCGGCGGCCTGGCCGTAGCCGAACCGGCCGTAGATCCCCGCCTCCGACGCCCACAGCGCCGCGATGGCTTCCCGGCCCTCCTCGTGCAGGCCGTGCAGCTGGGCGGTCATCAGCCGGGTCAGCAGGCCGCGCCGCCGGTGGCCGGGCCGCACGCACACACCGGTCACCGCGGCGACCGGCCGCGGGCCGTTGTGCGGCACGGTGATCTCGCGGGTCTGCACGCCCGCGCCGGCGAGCAGCTCGCCGTCCTCGAACACGCCGTGGTGCCGGTCGGGTTCGAACAGGTCCCGCCACCGCTCCATGAGGTCTTCGCGGTCGTCGGACAGGAACGCCTGGTTGAAGACGTGCTGGTAGGTGGCCAGCTCGTCGTGCCGGAGCGTGCGGAGGGTGAGCGCCATGACCGTTCTTCATACGCCGACCCGGGCGTCCGCGCGAACGGGTTTCCGGGTCGGGTCCCCGGTCGGCTTTCCGGACGATCAGGGGTCGCGCCGGGCGGGCGGGCTCGGACATGCTGCACGGGTGGACCCGCACGCGCTGGCCGGCGCTCTCCGGACCGAGGCGACCGCGCTCGCGGTGGCCGCGGACCTCGTGCCGCCGGACCGACCCGTGCCGGGGTGCCCCGGGATGACCGTGGCCGACCTGGTCCAGCACGTCGGTTCGGTGCACCGGCTGGTGACCCGCTGGGTGACGCGGGGCAGCCGGCCGCGCGAGTGGCCGCGGGACCCCGGCGGCGCGGACCCCGTGGACTGGTACCGGATCGGGGCGGCCTCGCTGATCGCCGTGCTCGACCCGGCGCGGGCGGTGGAACCGGCGGCGACGTGGTGCCCGTGGGACCGCACGCTCGGGTTCTGGTTGCGGCGCATGGCGCACGAGACGGCCGTGCACCGCGTGGACGCCCAGGCGGCGGCCGGCCTCGCCGCGCCGCTGGACCACGCCCTGGCCGTGGACGGCATCGAGGAGGTGCTGCGGCTGTGGCTGGGCTGCCACTTGCCCCCGGCCGCGCACCGCGACGGCCTGGCGATCACGTTGCGCGTGCCGGGGCGGGAGTGGACGGTCGCGCTGCACGAGCACGTCGTGGACTTCTGCGCCACGGCCGATCCCGCGGCGGTGGTGTCGGGATCGGCGTCGGCGGTGGACCTGTGGTTGTGGGGCAGGGTCCCGGAGTCGGAGCTGTCCGTGGAGGGCGACAGGTCCGTGGTGCGCGCGTTGCGGGCGGCCGTGGCCGGCGTGACCTGACTCAGCCCGGCGGCCAGGCGAGCGGACGACCGCCCAGCACGTGGCAGTGCACGTGGAAGACGGTCTGCCCGGCGTCGCGGCCGGTGTTGAACACCAGCCGGTACCCGTCCTCGTCGATCCCCTCGGCCTTGGCGACCTGGTGCGCCGCTTGCAGCACCTCGCCCGCCGTGGCGGGGTCCATGTCGCCCGCGGCGCGGAAGTGCTCCTTGGGGATCACCAGGACGTGAGTGGGTGCTTGGGGGTTGATGTCGTGGAACGCCAACACGTTGTCGGTTTCATGCGCCACGCGTGCGGGCACTTCGCCCGCGACGATGCGGCAGAACAGGCAATCCGCGGTCACAGCGTCATCGTAGGGCGCACACTGTGCCGATGACCCGCGCGAAGCTGCGACTGATCGTGAGGTGCCTGGTGACGTTCGGGATCGGCTTCCTCATGGTGGTGCTGGCCGTCCGCTTCGGCGAGGCCCTGTGGCGCGCCGTCACGTCGTGAGCGTCAGTCGCTGACGAAGCAGAACTCGTTGCCCTCGGGGTCCGACACCACCTGAAAACTGCCCTGCTCGTCGGTCACCACGCCACCCACCACCGACGCCCCCAGCCCCTTCGCCTTGTCGGTCGCCGCCGCGATGTCCTCCACCCCGATGTCGAGGTGCAGCCGGTTCTTCCCGACCTTGCCCTCCGGCACGGGCTGGAAGGAGATCCGCGGCCACCCGGGCGGCTCGACCTGCGCCCACCCCCGTTCCCGCAGGACGGGCTCACCACCCAGCAGTCCGGCCCAGAACCGAACCAGCCGGGCAGGCTCAATGCAGTCGATGACAACCTGATCAAGTCGCATGCTTCACATCATGGGCGGCGCAACCGGATCCTTCACCAGCCGGGCGTCCTTCCCCGCGACGAACCACCCGATGCTGCCCAACAACGGGAACCCGAAGATCACCAGGATCCACAGGAACTTGCCACCCCCGGTCAACCGCTGATGCCGCAACACGGAAACCACAGCAGCCACCCACAACACGCACAACGCCACCGCGAGCCCGAGAAGGAACAACAACACGCCGACCCCGAGCGCGTCGTCAGCCGTCTCCTGAGCAACCCAAGCCACCATGCCGTTCCACGCTACGACCACAGCAACGTCCCGCCCGCCAAGCCACCCACCCGAGTGAAGCCATGACCTGCACCGAGCTCCGGGTGCGAACACCTGACCCGCGCACCTGAGCGATCACAGCTCCCGGAGCACGTCGGACAACTGCGGCATCTCCACCAGGTCCTCGAAGTACCCCTGCTCGTCCTCACGCAGGAAGTCCCAACCGTCCCGCGCGACCAGGAAGTCGACTTCGTCCGTGGCGGTGCGGACGGTCAGGAACCAAGATGACTCCACGGCCGCATCATCATCCTCGGGAGCGAGCTCAAAGGTGAGGTCCGAACGCCCGGAGGCCGCGATGGCCGCCTTCACGACGAGCATCAACTCGAACCGGCTCACCGGGGGAAGCGGCACCCGCTTGGCACGTCCCACGCCAGACTCCGCGGTCCAAGGGGGCAGAAGAGCGGGTGACGGGAATCGAACCCGCATGACCAGCTTGGAAGGCTGGGGCTCTACCATTGAGCTACACCCGCATCGCGTCCACGGGGGTGGGCGCGGGGTCAGCTTAGCCTGTCGCGATAGGGTGTTGGTGACCGGGGCGTGGCGCAGCTTGGTAGCGCACCCGCTTTGGGAGCGGGGGGTCGCAGGTTCAAATCCTGTCGCCCCGACGGTCGCCCTGGCCGGCCCACCGTGGTTGGTCAGGGCTTTTCCCTCGCCAGTGCCGTTCTTGAGCACACCCGCGCCTGGGCGCTCAAGAACGGCCGATCCCCAGTGGTCGTGACGGTCAGGCGGGCGTCGCCACCTGTTCACTCACCACCTGCGCCGCCGCGGACACCAGTGCGGTCACCGACGGGTTGGTGGAGTTGTCCTGCCGCCACGCGAACTGCGTGTACACCCGGAACGGGGGCACCCACGGCAGGCGGCACAGCCGCCCGTCCGCCAGTTCGGCCGCCACGGTCACCTCGGGCACCAGCGAGATGCCCAGCCCCGAGGCCACCGCGCGCTTCGCGGCGTCGATCGAATCCAGAGCCAGCACCGGCGAGCGGGACTCCGCGTCCTGCAACCCCAGCGCCTGCTCGAACTGCTCGTAGTAACTCGCGCCGTTCTCCGCCCGGATGAGCGTGCTGCCACGCAGCTCGTCCTCGGTGATCACCGACCGCCGGGTCAGGGCGTGGGTCGGGCCCGCGACCATGACCAGCGGTTCCGGGCACAGCACGGTCGTCTCCAGGCCCTCGCGGGCCTCGACCGGGCCGATGAAGAACGCGCAGTCCAGCCTCCCCTCGCGGACCGACGCCAGGTTCGTGGCGGTGTTCCGCGAGTGCAGGGAGATCTGGACGCTCGGGTACCTCCAGCACATGTACTCGATGAGAGGTAGCAGTCGGTAGTCGGTCAGACTCTGTGCGCTGCCGATGACCAGCTTGCCGTGCGGCTCGCCGTTCATCGTGATCGCTTTTCGCGCCTTGTCCGTCAAGGTGATGATGTTGCGCGCGAAAGGCAGCAGCTCGACACCCGCGGAGGTCATCTGTATGCCTCGCGGGAGTCTCCGGAACAACGGCACCCCAAGGGTCTCTTCGAGGGCCTTGATCCGCGTGGTGATGGTGGGTTGCGAGCATTTCAGCGTGGCGGCTGCCTTGGTGAAACTGCCCGTTTGAACCACAGTTGTGAACGCCAAAAGCTGACGCGTCTCCATGGAGCTCCCCAACGGTGCGTGAAGTGATCCGCGGGCGGGAGGAGGGACGACCCGGCCGCGGGTTCGGTGCTGGCGGCAGTCGATCCGGCTACTAGCCGGTCAACATCGCCGCTCTGCCGTGAGGGGCGGTACCCGATGGACTCGTGTGGTCACCAGAACCTGTCGGAAGCCGACGCGATGAAGTGCACAGCCGGCACCCGGGCCAGGTCCGGGGTTACCGTTCGGCAGCGGCGGAATGGCTCTCATCGGGTCATCGGCACCTTGTCTGGTAGGTGGTTAAGAAGCTCGATGACATTGTCTCGCTCGTTCCTCGGTCCCGGTTGCCGGTGGCGTCCGCTGCTGGCCCCCCAGAACGTCCGGCAACGTGAAATATTCGTGGTCCAGCGATGCGGGTCCGGGCGTCACGCTACCTGAAACCCACACTAATGGACTACGGCGAGTGGAGTCATCTCGACAAGTGAAACTTTTCCGTCGAGGACTACTCCGAACGGCCCCTATTCACCCCTTGTGGTCAACCACCTCCCCGCGCTCGTTGCCGACTGTTAGTCGCCGTTACGGCATCCGTGTTACACCATGGTCTCCCGACTTCGCTGGGTGATGGGACGTTCCGGAGAGTCAACAACGATCACCGCCACTCGAACGGCCCAATACGAGTGGCGGGTGTTGGTCCGTTCGTGCGAACGGGTGCGGCCGGAGCGCCGCACGGCCCACCCCGCGCGATGCGGTCCCACGTGGGCGGACTTCTCCGCACGAGTGCGGAGAACGCACGCCTGGCAAGATCGACGCGACGCCTCGGGTGCATACCCGCCGCACGGTCATCCGAATGCATTCCGGATGTCCGAAAAAGGAAAAACCGGGTAACCGCCCCGCAAATGGTATTGGGCCGGATGCCAGAACGGGCTGGGCCGTACGCGAGGACGTTGTCGAATGTGAGTCGAATGCGATGTCGCGGCTACGGTGGGTGACGGGAAACGGGGTCCTGGGCCGGGCGGTAAACGTGCCGGGAGACACCCGGCGGCACTCGGCGGAAGCCGGTGGCATCCGGTGGGCGAGGTGGTGCCGATGGCCCCACTGCCACTGGTGCCCGCGGCCCAGCCGCCCCGCTGGTGAAGCTGCCCCGCCGGTCAAGCCACGCCCACTGACGTACCACCGTTCCGCGGCGGCCGGCCGCGGGTGTCATGGCCCACCCCGCGTGCGCACGCGCGCGCGGCAGGCGGCGACATCCGGGGTCGGGGACCCGGGTGCCGGCGCACCGCCTAGACTCGGGGTTCCACTCCGGCGCTCGGGCGAGCGTTCCCGGGGTGTTCCGCACGTCCTGCCCGTTACGAGGAGACCACGTTGAAGAGCACCGTCGAGCACCTGAGCCCGACGCGGGTCCGGATCAACGTCGAGGTGCCGTTCGACGAGCTCAAGTCGGACTTCGACCGCGCCTACCGCAAGCTGGCCAAGCAGGTCCGCATCCCCGGCTTCCGCCCCGGCAAGGCCCCCGCCCGCGTGCTGGAGAGCCGCATCGGCCGCGCGCCCGTCCTGGACGAGGTCGTGCAGGAGGCCATCCCCGCGAAGTACCTGGAGGCCGTCAGCTCCGGCGAGCTGCGCACGCTGGGCCGCCCCGACTTCGAGGTGACGAAGATCGAGGACGGCGAGTCGCTCGCGTTCACCGCCGAGGTCGACGTCCGGCCCGAGATCACCGTGCCCGCGTTCGGCGAGCTCGCGGTGACCGTGGACGAGCAGGAGGTCACCGACGAGGACGTGGCGACCCAGCTCGACGAGCTGCGCGCCCGCTTCGGCACCCTCGCCGGCGTCCAGCGCCCGGCCCAGGACGGCGACTTCGTGTCCGTCGACCTGGCCGCGACCGTGGACGGCGAGGAGGTCGAGGAGGCCAAGACCACCGGCCTGTCCTACGAGATCGGCTCCGGCCAGCTCGTCGAGGGCATCGACGACGCCCTGGTCGGCGCGTCCGAGGGCGAGTCCAAGACCTTCACCACCACGCTGGTGGCCGGCGAGCACGCGGGCCGCGAGGCCGAGGTCACCGTCGTGCTCAACTCCGTCAAGGAGCGCCAGCTGCCCGAGCTGGACGACGAGTTCGCCCAGCTCGCCAGCGAGTTCGACACCCTGGACGAGCTGAAGGAGGACCTGAAGGTCCGCCTCGGCCGGGTGAAGAAGATGCAGCAGGGCGTCCAGGCCCGCGACAAGGTCCTGGAGGCCCTGCTCGCCGCCGTCGAGGTGCCGCTGCCCGAGGCCGTCGTCCAGGGCGAGGTCGAGGCCCGCGAGCACGACGCCGTCCACGCGTTCGACCACGACGAGGCGCGCTTCGCCGAGTGGCTGTCCGAGCAGGGGCAGACCAAGGAGGAGTTCGACGCCGAGGTGCGCACCGCCGCCGAGCAGGCGGTCAAGACGCAGCTCGTGCTCGACGCCATCGCCGACGCCGAGCAGCTGGGCGTGTCCGACGCCGAGCTGACCGAGCGGATCGTCTACCAGTCGCAGCGCTTCGGCATCAGCCCGGAGGAGTACGTCAAGCGGGCCCAGCAGTCCGGCCAGCTCGGCGCGATCTTCGCCGACGTGCGCCGCGGCAAGGCGCTGGCCTCGGTCGTGCGCCAGGCCACCGTGACCGACAGCGCGGGCAACGCCCTCGACCTGGACGAGCTCTTCGGCGAGCCCAAGGCCGCCGAGCCGAAGGCGGAGTCCACTGAGGAATCCGCCGTTGAGCCGAACGCCTGATCGGGCGGTCGGAAATCACCCTGGAGTGAAGCCCTGAGCGAACGCGGGCGGTGTCGGGAAGGCGACGCCGCCCGCCTTCGTTAAGGTCGTTGTCACGAGACTCTTTTCGGCAAAAAGTTAGGCAGGCAGACGTGACGCAGCACTTCTTCCCGACGCCCGAGATGCGGTCGGCCACGGGGATGAACCTCAACGACTCGGTCTACGAGCGCCTGCTCCGCGAGCGGATCATCGTGCTGGGGTCGCAGGTCGAAGAGGGCATCGCCAACCAGATCACGGCACAGCTGCTCCTCCTCGCGGCCGAGGACCCCGAGAAGGACATCACGCTCTACATCAACTCGCCCGGCGGGTCGGTGACCGCGGGCATGGCGATCTTCGACACCATGCAGCTCATCGAGCCCGACGTGGCGACCTACGCCATGGGCCTCGCGGCCTCCATGGGCCAGTTCCTGCTCTCGGCCGGCACCCCCGGCAAGCGCCACGCGCTGCCGCACGCCCGCATCCTCATGCACCAGCCCTCGGCGGGTGTCGGCGGCACGGCGGCCGACATCGCCATCCAGGCGGACATGCTCACCCGCACCAAGCGGGAGATGGCCGAGCTGATCGCCGAGCACACCGGTCAGCCGGTGGAGCGGATCATCGCGGACTCCGACCGCGACCGCTGGTTCACCGCCCAGGAGGCCCTGGAGTACGGCTTCGTGGACAAGGTGATCACCCGCGCCAGCCAGGCGAACACCAACTGACCCGGCGAGCACACCGACCAGGAGTAACCAAGTGAGCCAGTTCCACGCGCCGCAGTCCCGGTACGTGCTCCCGTCGTTCGTCGAGCGCACCAGCTACGGCATCAAGGAGTCCAACCCCTACAACAAGCTGTTCGAGGAGCGCATCATCTTCCTCGGCGTGCAGGTGGACGACGCGTCGGCCAACGACGTGATGGCCCAGCTGCTGGTGCTGGAGTCAGAGGACCCGGACCGCGACATCCTGATGTACATCAACTCGCCGGGTGGCTCGTTCACCTCGCTGATGGCCATCTACGACACCATGCAGTTCGTCCGCCCGGACATCCAGACCTACTGCCTGGGCCAGGCCGCCTCGGCCGCCGCCGTGCTGCTCGCGGCGGGCACCCCGGGCAAGCGGCACGCGCTGCCCAACTCGCGGATCCTGATCCACCAGCCGGCCACCGAGGGCGTCTACGGCCAGGTGTCGGACCTGGAGATCCAGTCCAACGAGATCCAGCGCGTCCGCCGCCTGCTGGAGACCACGCTGGCCAAGCACACCAGCCGCACCCCCGAACAGGTGCGTACGGACATCGAACGCGACAAGATCCTCACCGCCGAAGAGGCCAAGGACTACGGCATCGTGGACAGCGTCCTGCCGTACCGGAAGCTCTCCGCCAAGTGAGCCCGGCGTGTCGCCCGACACGCCGAACCGACCAGGGATCCTGGGTGGTTCGGGGTGTCGGGGGCACGCTGGTCCTCCCGCACAGGCGGGTGGGCCAGGTACCGTCGAGGGGAACGGGTTGACCCCGCAGCCGGCGGGTGTAAGCCGAACAGCAGTCAGGCGCACCTCACCAGGTCGTGCGCCGGAGGGGACAGAGGTCAGCGGTCATGGCGCGTATCGGTGACGGCGGCGACCTGCTGAAGTGCTCTTTTTGCGGGAAGAGCCAGAAGCAGGTGAAAAAACTCATCGCCGGCCCCGGTGTCTACATCTGCGATGAGTGCATCGACCTCTGCAACGAGATCATCGAGGAAGAGCTGGCGGAAGCCGGCGACGTGAAGCTCGACGAGCTGCCGAAGCCCGCCGAGATCCACGAGTTCCTCGACCAGTACGTCATTGGCCAGGACGAGGCCAAGCGGACGCTCTCGGTGGCGGTCTACAACCACTACAAGCGCATCCAGGCGGGTGACCGCGGACGTGAGGGTCGCGACGACGGCGTGGAACTGGCCAAGTCGAACATCCTCATGCTCGGGCCCACCGGGTGCGGCAAGACCTACCTGGCCCAGACGCTGGCCAAGATGCTCAACGTCCCGTTCGCCATCGCGGACGCCACGGCGCTGACCGAGGCGGGCTACGTCGGCGAGGACGTCGAGAACATCCTGCTCAAGCTCATCCAGGCGGCGGACTACGACGTCAAGCGGGCCGAGACCGGGATCATCTACATCGACGAGGTCGACAAGATCGCTCGAAAGAGTGAAAACCCGTCGATCACCCGGGACGTGTCCGGCGAGGGCGTGCAGCAGGCGTTGCTGAAAATACTGGAGGGCACAACGGCCTCCGTGCCGCCGCAGGGTGGCCGGAAGCACCCCCACCAGGAGTTCATCCAGATCGACACCACGAACGTGCTGTTCATCGTGGCGGGCGCGTTCGCGGGTCTGGAGAAGATCATCCAGGACCGGATCGGCAAGCGCGGCCTGGGCTTCGGCGCCGAGGTGCGCACGAAGGCCGAGGTCGACGCGGCGGACTACTACGCCGAGTCGATGCCCGAGGACCTGATCAAGTTCGGCCTGATCCCCGAGTTCATCGGGCGTCTGCCGATGGTGGCCAGCGTCACCAACCTGGACAAGGACTCGCTGGTCCGCATCCTCACCGAGCCGAAGAACGCCCTGGTCAAGCAGTACCAGAAGCTGTTCGAGATGGACGGCGTGGAACTGGAGTTCACGCGGACCGCGATGGAGGCCGTGGCCGACCAGGCGATCCTGCGCGGCACCGGCGCCCGGGGCCTGCGGGCGATCATGGAGGAAGTCCTGCTGCCGGTGATGTACGACATCCCGAGCCGTTCGGACGTCGCCAAGGTCGTCATCACCGAGCAGACGGTGAAGGAGAACGTGAACCCGACCATCGTGGCCCGGCAGCCGTCCCGCCGGGAGCGTCGCGAGAAGTCGGCGTGAGCCTCCCGTACACCCTCGTCCTGCACGGCCTGGGCGGTTCCGGGCCGACGCACTGGCAGAACTGGCTGGCGGGCGAACTGGCCCACCACGGTGGCCAGGTGGACGTGCCCCAGTTCACCCTCCCGGACGAGCCGCGCCTGGCGGTGTGGCTCGCGGAGCTGCGCGAGCACCTGGCAGCCGCTCCCCGGGAGGGTGAACGGGTGGTCCTGGCGCACTCGCTGGCGTGCCTGCTGTGGCTGCACCACGCGGCCGGGGACTTCGACCCGGCCTTGCGCGTGGATCGAGCGCTGCTGGTGGCCCCGGTGTTCCCGGACTACCGGGACGAGCCCGCGATCACGGAGTTCCTGAACCCACCGCTGGACCCGACGCTGGTGCGCCGGGCCGCCGGTTCCACCAGGCTGGTGCTGGGCGAGGGCGACGAGTACTGCACGCTGGCCCAGGGCAAGGAGCTGGCGGAGACGCTGCGCTTGGACTTGGACGTCATCGTCGGCGGCGGCCACTTGAACGTCGCCGCTCAGTACGGCCCTTGGCCCGCCGTTCTGAAATGGGTCCGCAGCGACCGCACTCCTCTCACTCCTCGCTCTTAACGCGCTTCCGTGCTGGTCTCGGGGCGCGCTTCGCTCTCTCGGCCCTGACGCGCTGCGCGCTCTCAAGATCAAAAGCGCCTCGCCGGCGGGCAGGCCCCCGGGGGGTGGAAGGGCGTCGGTTCGTTCCCCGCACGGCCTGCCGGAGGCAACCACCCTTCACCCTTCTTGGCAACCGGTGAAGCGTGGTTGCCAAGAAGGGTGAAGCGCGGTTGGGCTGCGCCCAGGCCGTACGGGGAACGAACCGAGGCCCTTCCTGTGGCTGATAGCCCAAAATAGGCGCCTTCGGCGCAAAGGGCCGGGTCGGTTTCGCGCATTGTGGCAGTGCGCCCGGCTTCCGGCCCTCCCTGTCACGACCCACCAACCGCGCTCGCGCGCCACATGGCCTCGCGCCGCGCTGCCTCGTCCCCGCGCTACCCGACCCTGCGCACCCGCCCCTGCGCACCCGCCTCCTGTCCGCCCGGCCCTCGCCCGCACTCCCGCGCGAAGCGCGGCTCTTCTTCGGGCTATTCAGCCACAGGAAGGGCCTCGGTTCGTTCCCCGTACGGCCTGGGCGAAGCCCAACCGCGCTTGGGGGTTCTTGGCAACCACGCTTCACCGGTTGCCAAGAACCCCCAAGGGTGGTTGCCTCCGGCAGGCCGTGCGGGGAACGAACCGACGCCCTTCCACCCCCGGGGGCCTGCCGCGCGGCGAGCGCCGCTTTTGATCTTGAGAGCGCGTCAGCGCGTCCACGACCAGCGCGAAGCGCGTCCAAGACCCAAAGCGAAGCGCGTCAAGAAAGAGAAGCGCGTCGACCGAGAAAACGGACGACATCGAGAACAACCTTGCGATAAGTGGAATCATCGTGCCCCCCACCAGGAACAATGGTGGCAACAGCGGGCTTGGCGGCGGCGATGAAGCGGCGAGTCCCCTCGATGAACCAGTCCTTGTCGCCGACCCACACGCCGACGGGCACGGGCCCGTGCTTGTCCACGTTCCGCAACGGGTCCAGCGACGCCCACTCGGCCTCGTCGTCGAACGCGTTGCGCTTGCTCATCTCGTCCCACGACGTCATCAGCGCCGGCGCCATGGTCGCAACCGCCTTGAGCGGCTCTCGACGCTCGTGCCTCCGCCTGGCGTAGACCAGCGCGCCGAAACCGCCCATCGACACGCCCGTGGCCGCGAACACCGGCCCGAAACCGCGCTCGGACAGCCACGCCGGGATCTCCTCCAGCAGCATCCCCAACGGGTCGTCGCCCGGCACGTTCTCGTGCCAGTAGTGGTCCCCGCCGTCCACCGCGACGAACCCGAACGGGGGAACCGAGCCTCGCGAGACGGCCGCCACCAGCGCCTCGGGCAGGCCGCCCACCGCCGCGTACCCGGCGCTCCCGTACCGCCCGTGCAGCAACACCGACATGGGCAGCCCACGCGTGTCCACGCCCGGCGGGACCAGCGTGAGCAGGTCCACCTCACGGCCCCGGTAGCGGGAGTGCACGCGGTCCACCTTCACGACGGCCCTCTTCGGTGTCGGCACGGGGCCGGCCACGCCCAGCGCGTGCCGCAGCGCCTCACCCATCGGGGCCTCGTCGTTCAACGCCAGACCCGCCGCGGCGAGTCCCGTGACGCCGAGCGCGCCGAGCACCGTGCGCCTGCTGACCATGTCCCCCTCCAGCGAATCCCCCCAAGACCCATCGCGGCGGACGGGCCGGGCGTTTCGCCTACACCGCTTTCCGTCTTCGGAGGTCCGCGATGTCGTCGTCCGAGTAACCGAGCGTGCGCAGCACGTGGTCGGTGTGCTCACCGAGCGCGGGCACGGGACCGGGGGCAGCCACCCACGCCGAGGAGTCCACCGAGGGGCGCAGCATCCCGACCTCGCCGCCCGGCACGGCCACCCGCACCCCGCGCTCCCGGGCGACCAACTGCGGGTGGTCGGGGAGTTCGGCCACGCCGCGGGTGCGGGCGGCGGGCACGTCGGCCTCGTCCAGCGCTGTGAGCAGGTCGGCGGCGGTCCACCCGGAGAAGTCCAGCTCGGCGTGCAGCGCGGGCCGGTGCTCGACGCGTGAGCTGACCGTGGTGAAGCGCGGGTCGTCGGCCAACGAAGGCCGGCCCAGCACGGCGCACAGCCGCCGCCACTGCGGGTCGTTCTGCACGGCCAGGTGCACCGCGCCGTCCCGGCAGGCGAACGGCCCGTAGGGGGCGATGCTCGGGTGGTGCGCGCCGGTGCGCGGGGCGGCTCGTCCGGTGCCCGTCGCGTACAGCATCGGCTGGTGCATCCACTCGGCCATCGCCTCGAACAGGGACAACCGCAGCGTGGCCCCCTCACCCGTGCGGGCGCGGTGCAGCAGGGCCGCGAGCACGGCCGACTGGAGCTGCACGCCGGCGGCGATGTCGGCCACGGAGATGCCGGCGCGGGCGGTCACGTCACCCTCCCCGGTCAACTCGACCAACCCCGCCTCGGACTGCACCAGCGCGTCGTAGGCCTTGCGCTCGGCGTACGGGCCGGCGTCGCCGTAGCCCGACAGCTCGCCGACGACGAGCGTCAGGTGCTGCGCGCGAAGCGTGTCGGCGTCCACACCAATGCGACGCGCCGCACCCGGCGACAGGTTGCACAGCACCACATCGGCGCTGCTCACGAGCCGGTCGAGCACCTCGCGCCCGGCCGGGTGCTTCAGGTCGAGGGTCAGCGACTCCTTGCCCGCGTTCGTCCAGGCGAAGTACGACGACACGTCCCCGCAGGCGTGGTCGTAGTGGCGGGCGAAGTCGCCGCCGTCGGGCCGTTCCACCTTGACCACCCGCGCGCCCAGGTCGGCCAGCAACCTGGTCGCGTACGGCACGGCAACGGCCTGTTCGAGGCTGACGACGAGCACTCCGTCGAGTGGTCTCAAGCGGTCACTCTCTCGTGGTGCGCGTAGACGTTCATGGAGTCCCCGCGCAGGAAGCCCACCAGCGTGACCCCCTGCTCGTCGGCCAGCTCGACCGCCAGGGACGACGGCGCGGACACCGCCGCCAGCACCGGCACCCCGGCCATCGCGGCCTTCTGGACCAGCTCGAACGACGCCCGCCCGGACACCACCAGCACCGTCCCGGTCAGCGGCACCCGGTCGTTGAGCACCGCCCACCCCAGCACCTTGTCCACGGCGTTGTGCCGCCCGACGTCCTCCCGCACCACCAGGGCGTCACCCGACTCGGTGAAGAGTCCGGCCGCGTGCAACCCGCCGGTCGAGGAGAACACCTTCTGGCGCGCCCGCAGCGCGTCGGGCAGGCCGGCCAGCACGTCCACGTCCACCCGGACGCCGTCCTGGGCGGGGGAGAAGCGGGTCTTGAGCTTCACCGCGTCCAACGCCGCCTTGCCGCACACCCCGCACGACGACGTCGTGTAGAAGTTCCGCTCCACCCCGGTCTGGGGCGGCGGCACGTGGTCGGCCAACGCCACGTCCAGCACGTTGTAGGTGTTGAGCCCGTCGGGACCGGTGCCCTCGCAGAACCGGGCCACCGACACGTCCGCCAGGCCCCCGATCACGCCCTCGCTGAGCAGGAACCCGTGCGCCAGCTCCACGTCGTGGCCGGGTGTGCGCATGGTCACGGTCAGCGCCGTGCCCCCGACGCGCAGCTCCAACGGCTCCTCGGCGGCCAGCGAGTCGACCCGCGTCCGGTGCGTTCGTCGCGAATACGTGACCACTGGGCGACGGACGGTGACTCGCCCCATCGTGGAACTCCTTCCCGACGCTGAGTTTCGGCGTGAGCCACCAACCAGGTTACGGAGGTGTCGGCCAATGGGTTCCCGGGTGGGCTTCCTCGACCGCTCCAGAACCGTCGCCCCGCCGAACTGGAACCGCTGGTTGGTGCCGCCCGCCGCGCTCTCGGTGCACCTGGCGATCGGGCAACGCGTGACGCGTTGGGTCGTCAACGTGTCCGCGCGCAACGCCCTGCGCACGCCCCAGTTCTGGTGCCTGTGGGTGGTGTTGTGCTTCAACGTCACCGCCGGTGCGGCGGCCGGGTTCGTCGCCTTGCTGTCACTGGTGAACATGGCGGGCCCGATCACCTGGTTGTCCACATCGGACCTGCTGGGGCACTGCTCGCCGTGGGTTTCGTCGCCAACGAGTTCGTGCGCCCGGTGGCCGCGAAGCACCACGAGCCCGAACCGGTGGAGGTGGCCCGGTGAACCGCGCCCTGGTCGTGTTCGCGTGGCTGTGGGTGGGCGTTCCCCTCGCCTACGGGTTGGTCGAGCTGATCCGCGAGGTGACGGCGCTGTTCACCGGCTAGGGTCGTCGGGTGGACTCCTACGACGTGGTGGTGGTCGGCGGCGGGCACAACGGCCTGGTCGCCGCGGCGTACCTGGCCCGGGCCGGCCGTTCGGTGCTGGTGGTGGAGAAGCTCGACCACGTGGGTGGCGCGGCGGTCAGCGAACAGGTGTTCGCCGGCGTCCCGGCCCGCCTGTCGCGCTACTCCTACCTGGTGAGCCTGCTGCCCGACCGCGTCGTCACCGACCTGGGGCTGCGCGTCGAACTGCGGTCGCGCGCCGTGTCCTCCTACACCCCGGCGGGTGACCTGCTGGTCGAGCGGACGCCGGGTCCGGCGACCGCCGAGTCGTTCCGCGCCCTGACCGGGTCGGACGAGGAGTTCGAGCGCTGGCAGCGCTGGTACGCGGATCTGGAACTACTGGCCGGCGCGCTCTCGCCGACGCTGCTGGAGCCGTTGATCTCCCGCGACCACGCCCGCATCCGCGTGGACGCCGTGGCCCGGATGCGGTTGTGGGAACAGGTCTTCGAGCGCCCGCTCGGGGAGACGCTGGAGGAGTTGTTCGCCAACGACATCGTGCGCGGCGTGGTGGCGACGGACGCCCTGATCGGCACCCACACGTCCCTGCACGACCTGCGCGCCAACCGCTGCTTCCTGTACCACGTGATCGGCAACGGCACGGGGGAGTGGAAGGTGCCGGCGGGCGGCATGGGCGCGCTGACGGCGGAACTCGAACGCGCCGCGCGGGAAGCGGGCGCGGAGATCGTGACCGGGGCGGAGGTGTCCAGGGTGGACGCCGACGGCAAGACCGCCGAGGTCGAGTTCGACGGCCGCACCGTGGGCGCCCGGTTCGTGCTCTCCAACGTGTCCACGGCGACCCTGAGCGCCCTGCGCGGCCAGTCCGCGCCGGAGTCCGCCGAGGGTGCGCAGCTGAAGGTGAACATGCTGTTGGAACGCTTGCCGCGGTTGCGTTCCGGCGTGGACCCGGCGCAGGCGTTCGCGGGCACGCTGCACCTGGACGAGTCGTACAGCCAGCTGGAGGCCGCCTACCGGCAGACCGCCGAGGGCAAGCTGCCGGACGTGCTGCCGGCGGAGATGTACTGCCACACCCTGACCGACCCGTCCATCCTGGCCCCCGAACTGGTCGGGGAGGGCTGGCACACGCTGACCCTGTTCGGCCTGCACACCCCGGCGGACCTGGTCGCGGACGACACCACCCGCGACCACCTGGTGTCCCGCTACCTCAAGGCGCTCAACGAGCACCTGGAGGAGCCGATCGAGGACTGCCTGGCGCGCGACGCCGACGGCAACCCGTGCCTGGAGGCCCGTTCCCCGCTCGACCTGGAAGCCGAACTGGGCCTGCCGCGCGGCAACATCTTCCACGGCGACCTGGCGTGGCCGTTCGCGGAGACCGAGGACGAGGTGGGGCGCTGGGGCGTGGAGACCGAGGTGGCGAACCTGTTCGTCTGCGGCGCGGGTGCGCGGCGGGGCGGTGGGGTGAGCGGCATCGGCGGGCACAACGCCGCGATGGCGGTCCTGGAGCGCTAGCAGGCTCTCCAAGAACGCGCCTCCAGCGCTAGAGGCTCTCCAGGACGCGCCTCCTGCGCTAGAGGCGTCCGAAGAGTTCGGTGACGAGCTTCTTCTCCTGCTCGAAGTTCGCGGCGGAGGTCACCAGGATCTCGGTGTCACCCTTGCGCGCGACCAGCGTGTTCTGCACGACCTCGCCCGCGCCGAGCGTGCTGGTGTAGGCCTCATCGAAGAACCCGCCGAGGTCGGCGACCCGCTGCCCGCTGTCGGTGAAGCCCTTCTTGCCCTGCGCGAAGGCGGCGGCGTCGGACCCGGTCTGGAACCGGACCGTCGTGTTGACGCCGCCGCCTTCGTACTGGCAGACGACGACGTTCTGGTTCACGGTCTGCTTCGGGTGCGCGAGGTTGAGCTGGAGCGCGGCCCCGACCACTTCCTCCGGGGCCTTGGAGCAGTCGAGGTCGCCGGCGGCCTGCGTCTGGGTCGTGGTGGGCGCGCTCGTGGTCGTCACCGCGGGGGTGGGGGCGGGCGCGGCGGTGCAACCGACGAGACCGAACAGGCCGATGGCCACCAAAGCCTTCTTCACACCCGACCCTTCGCCCAAACGGCCGCCCCCGTTACCGCCGGGCACGCGTCGGAGACCACGAAGGCGGGTGCACGATCGCTTCCTCGATGGCCGCCGCGTTCCCGGCGGCCGTAATCCTGTGCCGGGGGCAGTGACGCCAGCGAATGCATGAGGGCCGCGCACTGGCGTCCCACGGCCCGAAGGAGGGGCGGTGCCCCACATCCACGGCTTGACGGTGGCCTACGAGCCGGCCGGCTGTCCAAGGCCCTGGACTCCCGTCCGGGCTCACCCTACGACCCTGATCCGAAGGTGTACCGGACCTTGTGCGGTTTCGTGGCTTGGTATGCGGTCAAGGCGGACCGGTGGTGGAGCGACGCGCAGCCGGTCGAAAGGTGCATCGCCTGCAAGGCGCTGACTCGACCCGCTCGGCACCCGGTGTCCTGCTGATCCCTACGTAACAAGAAGTGTTTAGCAACAACCCTTGATAAACACTCCTTGCTACACCTACCCTGGCACCGTGGCCGACGACCTCATCAGGGACCCGAAAGCACTCCGGGCGCTCGCTCACCCGTTCCGGTGGAAGCTGATCATGCTTTTGGGTACCGACGGGCCGCAGACGGCGACGCAGTGCGCCGAGGCGACGGGGGAGAGCGTCGCCAGTTGCTCGTACCACCTGAACACGCTGGCCAAGTACGGGTTCGTGGCCGAGGTTCCCGGTGTGAAGGGCAAGCAGAAGCCGTGGCAGCTCGTCCAGCACATGCAGCGCTGGTCGGGCGAGGGCGTGGACGAGGAGACCGCGTTGGCCGGGGAGGCGGCGGGTGAGGCGTTCCTGGAGCACGCGTTCGCCGAGATCCGCGACGCCAACCGCCGCAAGTCGCTGGAACCCGCCGAGTGGCGCGAGGCGCTGGCGCTCAACGGCCGGTTGGAGTTCCTGACGGCCCAGGAGTTGCAGGAGATCACCGCCGAGGTGCTCGCGATCATCGGCCGCTACAGCGACCGCAACGACGACAAGTCCGCCCGGCCCGAGGGTGCCCGGCCGGTGCGCTTCCTGCTCTCCACCACGGTGTCACCGCAACGCGACTAGGGGGAACGACCATGCACGACTTACTTTCCGTGGCACACCAGCGCATGCGCGAAGACCAAGCCGCGGCCCACCTTCACCGCCTGACCCATCGCCGCCTGCACCTGTTCTCCGGCAGCCTCAAGCTGGACTGGGCCGTGGCCCGCGACGACCGCCACCTGAGCGCGTCAGTAGCCTTCTCGTGGCGACGACGCCCAGCGTGACCAGCGCACCGGCCGTCGCCAGGGCCATGTCCTTGTGCGCGTCCCACATGTCGCCCTGTTGGCCGTTGTAAGCCTCCGCGAGGTCGGGTGCGAGGACCAGCGCGATGCCCCACTCGAACAACTCGTAGACCGCGCTGGTGGATACCACCACCTCGACCGTGCGCAGCCACCCCGACCGCCGGGCCAGCACACCCGCCAGGCACACGCCGTAGAAGAAGTGCACGAGCCGGTCGAAGTGGTTGCGCCGCCACGAGAACACCTCGGACAGCCGGAAGCCGAACAGGGCGTCGGTCCACTGGTCGTACGGCACCGCGGAGTACAGCCAGCGGGCCGCGATGGTGTGCAGGGACAGGAACAGCAGCACCAGCAGCCAGTCAGCGAGCGACAACGGCCACCGCCGCTGCGCCACCAGCAACCCGACCAGCGCCACCACGGTCAACGACGTGTGCAACGCCTGCTCACCGGGCCACAACGGCTCCCACCACGAAACCGCCACGACCAGCAGAAACCCGCCCAGCGCCCACCAGTGCCCCCGGCTCACCCGCCGAACGCTACAACTTCTCCAACCGCACCACGATCGACTTGGACGTCGGCGTCCCCGACTTCTCCGCGGTCGAGTCCAGCGGCACCAACGGGTTCGCTTCGGGGAAGTACGCCGCCGCGCACCCCTTGGCCGTCGGGTAGGCCACCACCCGGAACCGCTCGGCACGCCGCTCGAAAACGCCCGTGGGGTCCTCCGGCCACTCGCTGACCAGGTCTACGAAGTCCCCGTCCGCCAGCGCCAGCTCGTCCAGGTCGGCGGGGCTGACGAACACGACCCGCCGCCCGTCCTTGACCCCGCGGTAGCGGTCGTCCAGTCCGTAGATGGTGGTGTTGTACTGGTCGTGGCTGCGCATGGTCTGCAACAGCAACCGCCCGGCCGGCACCCGCAGCACGGTCAGCTCGCTGGCCGTGAAGTGCGCCTTCCCGCTCCGGGTCCCGGTGAACTCGCGGGCGTCGCGGGGCGCGTGGGGCAGCACGAACCCGTCCGGCTGCCGCACCCGCGCGTTGTAGTCCGCGCACCCCGGCACCACGCGGGCGATCCGGTCCCGGATCAGGTCGTAGTCCTTCTCGAACTCCTCCCACGGCACCGGGTGCCCCGCGCCCAGCACCGCCCGCGCCAACCGGCACACGATCGACACCTCGGACAGCAGGGACTCCGACGCCGGCTCCAGCCGCCCGCGCGACCGGTGCACCACCGACATCGAGTCCTCGACCGTCACGAACTGCTCGCCGGTGTGCTGGAGGTCGCTCTCCGTGCGCCCCAACGTCGGCAGGATCAACGCCTCCCGCCCGTGCACGACGTGCGACCGGTTGAGCTTGGTGGACACGTGGACCGTCAGGTCGCACGACCGCATCGCGCGCTCGGTCACCGCCGTGTCCGGCGTGGCCGCGACGAAGTTGCCGCCCACCGCGAAGAACACCTTGGCCCGGCCGTCGCGCATGGCGCGGATGGCGTCGACCGTGTCGAACCCGTGCTTGCGCGGCACCGGCACGCCGAACTCCGCCTCCAGCGCGGCCAGGAACTTCTCCGGCATCTTCTCCCAGATGCCCATGGTCCGGTCGCCCTGGACGTTCGAGTGGCCGCGCACCGGGCACAGCCCCGCGCCGGGCTTGCCGATCATCCCGCGCAGCAGGGCGACGTTGGCGATCTCCTTGATCGTCGCCACGGCGTGCTTGTGCTGGGTCAACCCCATGGCCCAGCAGAAGATCGTGCGCTGCGAGTCGGCCAGCATCCGCGCCAGCAGCTCGACCTGCGCGCGCGGCAGCCCGGTGGCCAGGTCGACGGCGTCCCAGTCCAGCTCCCGCACGTGCGCCGCGTACTCGGCGAACCCGTCGGTGAACCCCTCCACGAACTCGCGGTCCACCGCGTCCCAGGTCAGCAGCAGGTTGCCCACCGCCTGGAACAGCGCCTGGTCGCCGCCCAGCCGGATCTGGAGGAACTCGTCGGCCAGCTGCGTCCCCGCGCCGACCACCCCGCGCACGTTCTGCGGGTTCTTGAACCGCAGCAGCCCGGCCTCGGGCAGCGGGTTGACCGCGACGACCTTCGCGCCCGCCTTCTTGGCGTCCTCCAGCGCGGAGAGCATCCGCGGGTGGTTGGTGCCCGGGTTCTGACCCACCACCACGATCAGGTCGGCGCGGGCGAAGTCGTCGATGCTCACCGAGCCCTTGCCGATGCCCGTGGTCTCCGCCAGCGCCGCGCCGGAGGACTCGTGGCACATGTTCGAGCAGTCCGGCAGGTTGTTCGTGCCGAAGGACCGCACGAACAGCTGGTAGAGGAACGCGGCCTCGTTGCTGGTGCGCCCGGACGTGTAGAAGACGGCCTCGTCCGGACCGGCCAGCCCGTTGAGCCGGGAGGCGACCAGCGCGAACGCGTCGGCCCAGGAGATCGGCTCGTAGTGCGTGCCACCTTCGCGCAACACGACGGGTTCGGTCAGCCGCCCCTGCTGCCCCAGCCAGAAGTCGGTCTTCCCGGCCAGCTCCGCCACCGGGTGCGCGGCGAAGAACTCCGGCCCGACCCGCCGCCGCGTGGCCTCCTCGGCCACCGCCTTGGCCCCGTTCTCGCAGAACTCGGCGAGCTTGCGGTGCCCCTGCGGCTCGGGCCAGGCGCACCCCGGGCAGTCGAACCCCTCGCGCTGGTTGAGCAGCCGCAGCGTGGTGACCGTCCGCCCGAGGCCCATCTGCTCGACGCCGCGCTTGAGCGACACGGCGACGCCGGGCAGCCCGGCGGCCCAGGTCTTGGGCCCGGTGACCTCGATGCGGGACTCGTCGACGTCGTGCTCGGGAGGCTTGCTCATGCGGGCCATTGTGCGCCCACCGAGGGCCGGGGCGCGCGTGCCTGGTGCGAGCGCTGGCGCGCCCCGCGCGAGCGCACCAGCGCCTACCGCGACCGACCGGCGCGGCCGGGCGACGCGGGACCGCTGTCACGGGCCCCAAGGGGTTGAGAACGGCCCGTGAATCCGGCGTCGTCCCCGGCGGCGACCGGTTGATCAACGTCAATTGTGAGCGGCGCCACAGGCGTCGGCATCGGCCGAACGGGTGACCCCCTCGGTCCCCGCGGCCGTCGCCGGCCGGCATCGGCCGGGTCGGGTCGAGTGGTGCTCGGGCTCGTGGTCGGGGCCGTCGGACGGCGCCGCCGACCCCCGGCGCGGACAAGCCCGCCGGCGCGACCCCGGGCGGTAGCAGGTATCTGGTTCGAAGTCGATACCCGCGCCTCCGTAGACTTCGCTCGTGACTGAAACGCCCACCACCCCGCAGCGCCCCGAACTCCCGCCGGCCTGGAACCCGGCCGAGGTAGAGGCCGGCCTGTACGAGCGGTGGGTCGAGCGCGGTTACTTCACGGCCGACGCGACCAGCGACAAGCCGCCGTTCACCATCGTGCTGCCGCCGCCCAACGTCAACGGCAGCCTGCACATGGGCCACGCCCTCAACCACAGCGTCATGGACGCCCTCACCCGCCGCCGCCGCATGCAGGGCTTCGAGGTCCTGTGGCTGCCCGGCACCGACCACGCGGGCATCGCGACCCAGACCGCGGTCGAGCGCGCCCTGGCCGGCGAGGGCCTGTCCCGGCACGACCTGGGCCGCGAGAAGTTCGTGGAGCGGGTCTGGCGGTGGCGCGAGGAGGTCGGCGGCCGGATCCTCGGCCAGATGCGCCGCCTCGGCGACGGCGTCGACTGGGACCGCGTCCGCTTCACCATGGACGAGGGCCTTTCCCAGGCCGTCCAGACGATCTTCAAGAAGCTGTTCGACGACGGCCTGATCTACCGCGCCGAGCGCATCATCAACTGGTGCCCGCGCTGCCAGACCGCGCTGTCGGACATCGAGGTCGACCACTCCGACGACGACGGCGAGCTGGTCTCGATCCGCTACGGCGAGGGCGCGAACTCGATCGTCGTCGCCACCACCCGCGCCGAGACCATGCTGGGCGACACGGCCGTGGCCGTGCACCCGGAGGACGAGCGCTACCGCCACCTGATCGGCACCGAGGTCGAGGTGCCGCTGACCGGCCGGTACGTGCCGATCGTGGCCGACGAGCACGTGGACCCGAAGTTCGGCACCGGCGCGGTCAAGGTCACCCCGGCGCACGACCCGAACGACTTCGAGATCGGCCAGCGCCACGACCTGCCCGCGCTGACGATCATGGACGGCCGCGGCAACATCACCGCGCACGGCCCGTTCGAGGGCCTGGACCGGTTCGAGGCGCGGCCCGCCGTGGTCGCCGCGCTGCGCGAGCAGGGCCGGATCGTCGCCGAGAAGCGCCCGTACACGCACGCCGTGGGCCACTGCTCGCGCTGCGACACGGTCGTGGAGCCGCGCCTGTCCATGCAGTGGTGGGTCAAGGTCGAGCCGCTGGCCCGCGAGGCCGCGGCGGCGGTGCGCGACGGCCGCACCACGATCCACCCGCCGGAGCTGGCCAAGCGCTACTTCGACTGGGTGGACAACCTCAACGACTGGTGCATCTCGCGCCAGCTGTGGTGGGGCCACCGCATCCCCGTCTGGTACGGCCCCGACGACGAGGTCGTGTGCGTCGGGCCGGACGACGAGCCGCCGGGCGAGGGCTGGGTCCAGGACGAGGACGTGCTGGACACGTGGTTCTCCTCGGGCCTGTGGCCGTTCTCCACGCTGGGCTGGCCGACGCAGACCAGCGACCTGGCGAAGTTCTACCCGACCAGCGTGCTGTCCACCGGCTACGACATCCTGTTCTTCTGGGTCGTCCGGATGATGATGTTCGGCCTGTACGCGATGGACGGCAAGCAGCCGTTCGACCACGTGTTCCTGCACGGCCTGATCCGCGACCAGTACGGCAAGAAGATGTCGAAGTCGCGCGGCAACGGCATCGACCCGCTGGACTGGATGGACGCCTACGGCGCCGACGCCACCCGGTTCACGCTGCTGCGCGGCGCGAACCCGGGCTCGGACCTGGCGATCGCCGAGGAGTGGGCGGCCGGGTCGCGCAACTTCACCACGAAGCTGTGGAACGCCACCCGCTTCGCGCTGAGCAACGGGGCCAACGTCGACGCGCCGCTGCCCGCGCGCGACGCGCTGACCGACGCCGACCGCTGGGTGCTCGACCTGCTCGACCAGCTGGTGTCCGACGTGGACGGCCAGTTCGAGCAGTTCCAGTTCGGCAAGCTGGCCGAGGCGCTCTACCACTTCACGTGGGACGAGTTCTGCGACTGGTACCTGGAGCTGGCCAAGGTCCAGCTCGCCGAGGGCGGCGAGCGCGCCGAGTCCACCCGACTGGTGCTGGGCCACGTGCTCGACGTGCTGCTGCGCCTGCTGCACCCGTTGACGCCGTTCATCACCGAGACCCTGTGGACCACGCTCACCGGTGGCGAGTCGCTCGTCGTCGCCGAGTGGCCGAAGGCTCACGGGGGCGAGCGGGACGAGGTCGCCGCGCAGCGGGTCGAGGGCCTGAAGAAGCTGGTCACCGAGATCCGCCGGTTCCGCTCCGACCAGGGCCTCAAGCCCGCGCAGAAGGTCGCGGGCAAGGTGCGCGGCGCGTGCTGCGTGGACCTGGTCGACCAGGTGCCGGCGGTGCGGTCGCTGACCCGCATGACCGAGCCGGACGAGCGGTTCCAGGTGTCGGTGTCGCTGGAGGTCGGCCTGCCCAAGGGCACGGTCAAGGTCGAGCTGGACCTGTCCGGCGCGATCGACGTGGCCGCCGAGCGCAAGCGGCTCGCGAAGGACCTCGCGGTGGCGGAGAAGGAGCGGGCCCAGTGCGAGGGCAAGCTCGACAACCCCGCGTTCACCGACAAGGCGCCCGCCGAGGTCGTGGAGAAGATCAAGGGTCGGTTGGCCGCGGCCAACGCCGAGATCGAGCGCATCCACGCCCGCCTCGAAACGCTGCCGCGGTCGTGACCGCCGCCGACCCGTTGGAGGAGCTGCGCCAGGTCGAGGCGGAGCTCAACCAGCGCTGGCCCGAGACCAAGCTCGACCCGAGCGTGGACCGGATCAAGGCGCTGGCGGAGATCCTCGGCGACCCGCAGACGTCCTACCCGGTGATCCACATCGGTGGCACGAACGGCAAGACGTCCACCTCCCGCATGGTCGACGCGCTGCTCACCCGCGTCGGCCTGCGCACCGGCCGCTACACCAGCCCGCACCTGCAACTGGTGACCGAGCGGATCAACGTGGACAACGCGCCGATCAGCCCCGAGCGCTACGTCGAGGTCTACCGGGACGTCGAGCCCTACATCGGGATCGTGGACAGCCGGTCCGAGGTGCCGATGAGCAAGTTCGAGGTGCTCACCGGCATGGCGTTCGCGGCCTTCGCGGACGCCCCCGTGGACGCGGCGATCATCGAGGTCGGCATGGGCGGCCGGTGGGACGCCACGAACATCGCCGACGGCAAGATCGCCGTGCTGTGCCCGGTGGGGCTGGACCACACCGACTACCTGGGCGACTCGCTGGAGGGCATCGCCGAGGAGAAGGCCGGGATCATCAAGCCCGGCGCGGTGGCGCTGCTGGCCGAGCAGGACCCGGCCGTCGAGCGGGTGTTCCTGCGGCGGGTGGCCGAGGTGGACGCGACCGTGGCCCGGCAGGGCTCGGAGTTCGGCGTGCTCCAGCGCGACATCGCGGTGGGCGGGCAGATGCTGCGGTTGCAGGGCCTGGGCGGTGTCTACGACGAGGTCTTCCTGCCCCTGCACGGCGCGCACCAGGCGGCCAACGCGGCTCTCGCCCTGGCGGCGGTGGAGGCGTTCTTCGGCGCCGGCGCGGACCGGCAGCTCGACATCGAGGCGGTGCGCGAGGCGTTCGCTTCCGTGGCTTCGCCGGGCCGGCTGGAACGGGTCCGCTCGGCCCCGACCGTGCTCGTGGACGCCGCCCACAACCCGCACGGCGCGAAGGCGCTGGCCCGCGCGCTGGACGAGGAGTTCGGGTTCCGCAAGCTGGTCGCGGTCGTGGGCGTGATGGACGACAAGGACGCCGTGGGCATCCTGAGCGAGCTGGAACCGGTCGTGAACGAGGTCGTGCTGACCGCCAACTCCTCGCCGCGCGCGATGGACCCGGACCTGCTGGCCGGCGTGGCGATCCCGATCTTCGGCGAGGACCGCATGGTCGTGCAGCCGCACCTGGTCGACGCGATCGAGGAGGCCGTGCGGCTGGCCGAGGAGGACGACGAGGGCGGCGTGGTGTCCGGCGGCGGCGTGGTCGTGACCGGGTCGGTGGTCACCGCCGGCGAGGCGCGCGCCCTGTTCGGGAAGGCTCCGGCATGACCACTCCTCCGGCTCCCAAGAAGGACCCGATGAAGTCGTTCCGGGGCATCATGGCCGGGACGCTCATCCTGGAGGCGATCGTCGTCGCCCTGGCGCTGCCGGTGGTGGCCAAGCTCGGCGGCGGAGTCGGCACCGGCACCGGGTACCTGGTGCTGGGGCTGATCGTCGCGTTCATCGTGACCTGCGGGTTGTTGAAGCGGCCGTGGGCGGTGTGGATCATCGCCGCGCTGCACGTGGTGATGATCGCTTCGCTGTTCCTGATGACCGCGTTGGGCGTGATCGGCATCCTGTTCACGCTGGTGTGGGCGTACCTGCTGTGGTTGCGGCGCGACGTGGCCAAGCGGATGGCCGAGGGGCGGCTGCCCAGCCAACAGCCGTGACCGCGCCCGGGGGGGCGTGCGGGCCGGGGCGACCTCGCTGTTCTGGACCGTCACCGCGGAGCCGGCGTCCCGTGCCCGGCCCGCAGCGCCCTGACCGGCGGGATCCGGTGTTCCGGGGGTGTCCGGGTCGTGTTCACCCGGCATTCGCATCCGCCGGTTAGAAACCCGCCATGAGCGAAGGTGGAGTGAACCGGCGGACGCTGCTGCGCGCCGGGGCGATCGGTGCGGCGGGTCTGTTCGTGCCCGGGGTGGCTCTGGCGCGGAGCGGCCGGCCGGTGTTGACGCACGGCGTCCAGTCCGGCGACGTGACGTTCGACGGCGGGCTGGTGTGGACGCGGGCCGACCGGCCTTCGCGGATGGTGGTGGAGGTGTCCCGGGACGCGGACTTCCGGCACGTCCGGACCGTGCGCGGGCCGCTGCTGACCCCGGAGACCGGCGGCACCGGCAAGGTCCGGCTGCGCGGCCTGCCGCCCGGCCGTGAGGTGCACTACCGGGTGATCGCCGAGGACCTCGACGGGCGGGCCCGCGGCGAGGCGGTCGTCGGCGCGTTCCGGACCGCTCCGCTGGGCGACGACGGCGTCCGGTTCGTGTGGTCGGGCGACGTGGCCGGGCAGGGCTGGGGCAGCAACCCCGACCTCGGCGGCATGCCGATCTTCGCGGCGATGGCCGCCCGCCGGCCCGACTTCTTCATCAACAGCGGCGACACCGTGTACGCGGACAACCCGCTCAAGGAGTCCGTGACGCTGCCGGACGGCCGGATCTGGCGCAACGTCGTCACCCCGGAGAAGCTCAAGGTCGCGGAGACCCTGGACGAGTACCGCGGCCAGTTCGCCTACAACCTGCTCGACCCGAAGTACCGCGAGTTCGCCGCCCGGGTGCCCATGTTCGTGCAGTGGGACGACCACGAGGTGGTCAACAACTGGTACCCGGGCGAGATCCTGACCCTCCCGCAGTACACCGAGAAGCGCGTGGACGTGCTGGCCGCCCGCGCGTTCCGGGCGTTCCACGAGTGGCAGCCGATCGACCCGCGCCAGGCCGTGGACGGGCGGGTCTACCGGAAGTTCTCCTTCGGCCGGCACGTGGACGTCTTCGTCCTCGACATGCGCTCGTACAAGGACCCCAACACCTCGCCCAAGACCGGCGCGGGGCACGTCCTGGGCGAGCAGCAGGCCCGGTGGCTGGTGCGGGAGCTGGACCGGTCCCGGGCCACCTGGAAGGTCATCGCCGCCGACCTGCCGATCGGCCTGACCGTGCCGGACGGCGTGGACGTCGAGGGCGTCGCCAACGGGCTGCCGGGTGCGCCCGGCGGCCGTGAGCACGAGCTGGCGTGGGTGCTGCGGGAGCTGAAGAAGCGCCGCGTGCGCAACACCGTGTGGCTCACGGCGGACGTCCACTACACCGCCGCGCACCACTACTCGCCCGAGCGCGCGGCCGTCGGCGACTTCGACCCGTTCTGGGAGTTCGTGTCCGGGCCGGCCCACGCGGGCGCGTTCGGGCCGAACACGCTGGACCCGACGTTCGGGCCCGAAGCGGTGTTCGTCAACGCGCCGCCGGCGGCCAACACGACCCCGCTCGACGGCTTCCAGCACTTCGGCGAAGTCGAGGTGGGCCGCGACGGCGAGCTGACCGTGTTCCTGCGCGACATCAAGGGCGTTTCGCTCTGGTCGAAGACGTTGGAGCCCGAGCGCCGGTAAGTTCTTGCAAGAGTTTGCGGTGCCTGGCCCCTTGTAAGACCAAGATTGTCGTGGTTTTGTGAGCCCTCGCCCGGTCCTGTCGCCGGGCGAGGGCTGCAATTTCTTGCGACAAGGAGGTCGCGTCGGGTGTACGCCCCTGAGGTCACGGCAACCGGGCTTGCCCGATGCGTCGTGACCTCAGGGGCGAACACCCGACTCCCGGGCGACCTCCGCGAGCCGCCGAAGGCGGCTCCGAACAGAAGGAGGTCGCCCATGCGCCGCCGCTTGGGCTTGGTCGCCCTGCTGATAGGCGGGCTGCTCACGCCCACCGTCACGGCCACCGCCGCACCCGCCGAACGCCTCGCCGTCGGCTCCGTGGACGACATCGCGCCCGGCGCCCGGGACGGCGACGGGAGGTTGGCCCGCGACGCGGTCCGCGACGACCTGTCGGGCGAGCGGTTCTACTTCGTCATGCCCGACCGGTTCGCCAACGGCGACCCGCGCAACGACCGCGGCGGCACGAGCGACCCCGACCGGCTCAAGACCGGGTTCGACCCGGCCGACAAGGGCTTCTACCACGGCGGCGACCTCAAGGGCCTGCGGGACAAGCTCGACTACCTCGACGGCCTGGGCGTCACCGCGATCTGGCTGACGCCGATGTTCCAGAACCGCTGGGTGCAGGGCGAGGGCGCGGACGCCTCCGCCGGCTACCACGGCTACTGGACCACCGACTTCACCAAGCTCGACCCGCACTTCGGCACCACCAACGACATGCGCCGCCTGATCCGCGACGCGCACGGCCGCGGCATGAAGGTGTTCTTCGACATCGTCGCCAACCACACCGCGGACCTCATCGACCACGCCGAGGGCAAGTACGACTACGTGTCCACCGGCGCGGTGCCGTACCTGGACCCCGAGGGCCGGCCGGTCGACATCGCCGAGATCGCCGGGCAGAAGGACTTCCCGAAGCTCACCGCCCCGTACACACCGGTGGTGCGCGGCAAGAAGACCCCGGACTGGCTCAACGACCCGTCGCTCTACCACAACCGCGGCAACTCGACGTTCAGCGGCGAGTCCAACGAGTACGGCGACTTCGCGGGCCTGGACGACCTGATGACCGAGCACCCCAAGGTCGTCGCCGGCATGAAGCGGATCTTCACCAACTGGATCGACGTGCTGGGCATCGACGGCTACCGCGTGGACACCGTCAAGCACGTCAACATGGAGTTCTGGCAGGCCCTCGCGCCGCACGTGCAGCGGTACGCGGAGTCGCGCGGCAAGAAGGACTTCTTCGTGTTCGGCGAGGTCTTCGACGCCAACCCGGCGTTCACCTCCCGCTACTCCACGACCGGCCGGATGCAGGCGGTGCTGGACTTCCCGTTCCAGAGCGGGGCGGCGTCGTTCCTGTCCGGGCGCGGCGCCCAGCGCCTGGGTGAGGTGCTGGTCGACGACGACCGGTACACCGACGCCGACTCCAACGCGTCCTCGCTGCCGACGTTCCTGGGCAACCACGACATGGGCCGCATCGGCTGGATGATCCGGCAGAACCGGTCGGGCATCGGCGAGTCCGAGCTGCTGGACCGGCTGGAGCTGGGCAACGCGCTGATGTACCTGTGGCGCGGCAACCCGGTCGTCTACTACGGCGACGAGCAGGGCTTCGCGGGCGCCGGCGGGGACAAGCTGGCGCGCCAGGACATGTTCGCCTCCAAGACGCCCGAGTACGCGACCGAGGACCTGGTGGGCAGCGACCGGACCGGCGCGGTGGACAACTTCGCCACCGACCACCCGCTGTACCGGCAGTTGCGGGACCTGGCCGCGTTCGTGGACAGCGACCCGGTGTGGCGCACGGGCAACCAGACCCTGCGGTACGCCTCCGGTGACGTGATCGCGTTCAGCCGGGTCGGGTCGGCGCAGGTCGAGCACCTCGTGGTGGCCAACGCGGGCACCACCGAGACGACCGTGGACGTGCCGGTCGGCAGCGCCGCGCTCGCGCCGCTGTGGCCGTCGTCCGGCGCTCCGACCACCGCCGTGGACGGCAAGGTCCGCCTCACCGTGCCCGCCCTGTCCGCGGTGGTGCTGAAGGGCTCCGGCAAGCTGGCCGCGCGCACCCCGACGCCGACGCTGGTGGTCCCGACCGCCGGCACCGTGCTGGACGACCGGGTGGAGCTGCGCGCCGACGGGGTGACCTCCGCGTTCGCGCAGGCCACGTTCGCCGCGCGGGTGGAGGGGCAGGACTGGACCGTCCTGGGCACCGACGACGCCGCCCCGTACCGGGTGTTCGCCGACCTGGCGGCGCTGCCCGGCGCGGCCGTGGGCAAGAAGGTCGAGGTCCGGGTGGTGGCCAAGGACAACGCCGGCGCGCTGGGCGCGGACGGCGCTGTCCTGACCCTGGCCGCCGCGCCGCCGGTGCAGCCGCCGGGCGCGGTCGCGTCGGACTGGCTGGTCGTGCACTACAACCGCCCGGCGGGCGACTACGACGGCTGGGGCCTGCACGTGTGGGGCGACGTCGTGGACGCGCCGACCTGGCAGCAGCCGCTGCCGTTCGCGGGCGAGACCCCGTACGGCCGGTTCGCGTGGGTGAAGCTCAAGCCGGGCGCGAAGAACGTCGGCGTCATCGCCCACCGCGGCGACGAGAAGGACACCGACGGGGACCGGTTCGTGGACCCGAGCGTGTCGCCGCAGGTGTGGTTGCGCCAGGGGCAGCCGGCCGTGCACGCCACCGAGGTCGCGGCCACCGGTGAGGCGGTCGTGCACTACAGCGGCGACACCGCGGGTCTCGTGGCGCGGGCCGGCGCGACGGAGGTCCCGTTCAGCGGGGGAGTGGCGCGCATCCCGGCGACCGGTCCGGTGGACTTCTCGTTGGTGCGCAACGGGACCGTCGAGGCGTCCGGCCGCAACACCGGTCACGCGTGGGCGAAGGCCGGTGACCCGAAGGTCTACGCGACGCGGGCGGCGCTGGAGAACCGGGCGGTGATCCACTACCACCGCCCGGCGGGCGACTACGCCGACTGGACGCTGTACCACTGGACGGGGTCGCTGGAGCCGAGCCCGGGGTGGAACCAGTCGCGCGTGCCGGACGGCTCGGACGGGTTCGGCGTGTACTGGTCGGTGCCGCTCGCGCCGGGCGCGGCGGGGCTGAGCAACATCATCCACCGCGGCGACACCAAGGACCCCGGTCCGGACCAGTTCCTCGACGTGTCCGGCACCGGTCACGAGGTGTGGTTCGTGTCGGGCTCGGTGCGGCCGGACGGGCAGGCGTCCTACGTGCTGCCGCCCTCGGGCGGTCCGGGCGTGGACGACGACCTGACCAAGGCCAAGGCGATCTGGGTGTCCCGCGACCTGGTCGTGTGGGACGTGCCGGTCGTGGCGTCCGACGGCTACCGGCTGGAGTACGGCGGCAAGGTGCTGCGGCTCGCGCCCTCGGGCGAGGCGGTCCCGGCGGGGTTCCCGCACCTGCGCGGCAAGCCGGTGTTCAAGGTGCTCGACGGCGCCCGGGTGGACGAGGCGTTGCGGGACAAGCTGTCCGCGGTGCACGTCGACTCCGGCGGTGGTCTGCGGCACCGGACGGGCGTGCAGATCGCGGGCGTGCTGGACGACCGGTACGCGGGCGCGGCGGCGAAGCTGGCCTACGGGCCGGTGTTCGACGGCGACAAGGTGTCCGTGCGGCTGTGGGCGCCCACGGCGTCCTCGGTGAAGCTGCGGCTGTTCGACCAGCCGGGCGGTGAGCCGACCCGCGTGCTGGACCTGCGGCGCGACGACGCGTCCGGCTCGTGGTCGGGCAGCGGGCGGTGGAAGGACCGGTACTACCAGTTCGAGGTGACCGTGGCCGGCAAGTCCGTGGTGGTCACCGACCCGTACTCGGTGGCGCTGGCGGTCGGCTCGACGCACTCGCAGTTCGCGGACCTGTCCGACGCGCGCACCATGCCCGAGGGCTGGCGGAAGGACGTGGCCCGCGGGCTGGACGACCCGACCGAGCACGGCATCACCGAGCTGCACGTCCGGGACTTCTCCATCAACGACCAGTCGGTGCCGGAGGCCGAGCGCGGCACGTACAAGGCGTTCACCCACCGCGACTCGATCGGGATGACGCACCTGCGGCAGCTCGCCGAGGCCGGGCTGGACACCGTGCACCTGCTGCCGACGTTCGACATCGCGACCATTCCCGAGAAGCGCTCGGACCGGCAGGAGCCGGCGTGCGACCTGGCCGCCCTGCCCGCCGACTCGGCCGCGCAGCAGGAGTGCGTGGCGGCGACGGCCGCGAAGGACGGCTTCAACTGGGGCTACGACCCGTTCCACTACGACGTGCCCGAGGGGTCCTACGCCACCGACGACGCCCAGTCCGGCTGGGCGCGGTCCAAGCAGTACCGCGAGATGGTGAAGTCGTTGCACGACAACGGCAACCGGGTCGTCGTGGACGTGGTCTACAACCACACCGCGGCCTCCGGCGACGCGCCCACGTCCGTGCTGGACAAGGTCGTGCCGGGCTACTACCACCGGCTCAACGCCGACGGCACCGTGGCGAACTCGACGTGCTGCGCGAACACCGCGTCCGAGAACGCCATGATGGGCAAGCTGGTCGTGGACTCGGTGGTGCGCTGGGCGCGGCTCTACAAGGTGGACGGCTTCCGGTTCGACCTGATGGGCCACCACCCCAAGGCGAACATCCTGGCCGTGCGGGCGGCGCTGGACGCGTTGACCGTCGAGAAGGACGGCGTGGACGGGCGCAAGATCCGCGTCTACGGCGAGGGCTGGGACTTCGGCGAGGTCGCCGGGAACGCCCGGTTCGAGCAGGCCACGCAGGCCAACCTGGCGGGCACGGGCATCGGCACGTTCAGCGACCGGTTGCGCGACGCGGTGCGCGGCGGCGGCCCGTTCGACGCCGACCCGCGCGTGCAGGGCCTCGCGTCGGGCCTGGCGGGCGACCTCAACGGCGCTCCGGTCAACGGTGACGTGGCGGCGCGGCTGGCCGGCTACAGCGACCTGGTGAAGCTGGGCATGGCCGGGAACATGGCGTCCTACCGGTTCGAGTCCACGTCCGGCGGCGTGATCAGCGGGCGGGACGTGCCCTACAACGGCTCGCCGGCCGGGTACACGGGCGCGCCCGCCGACGTCATCACGTACGTGGACGCGCACGACAACGAGACGCTGTTCGACTCGCAGACCTACAAGCTGCCGGTGACGACGTCGATGGCGGACCGGGTGCGGATGCAGAAGGTGGCGCTGGCCCCGGTGCTGCTCGGCCAGGGACAGCCGTTCCTGCACGCGGGCGCGGAGTTCCTGCGCTCGAAGTCGTTGGACCGCAACAGCTACGACTCGGGCGACTGGTTCAACCGGTACGACCCGTCGTTGCGGGACAACGGGTTCGGCCGGGGCCTGCCCCCGGCGGCGGACAACCGCGACAAGTGGCCGTTCGCCGCGCCGCTGTTGGCCAACGGGGCTTTGAAGCCCTCGACGGGCGACATGCGGCAGGGCGTGGACAACACCCTGGAGCTGCTGCGCATCCGCCGCTCCTCGCCGCTGTTCACGCTGAACGACGCGGCGTTGGTGCAGCAGAAGCTGTCGTTCCCGGCGGCCGAACCGGGCCTGGTGGTGGCGTTGCTGGACGACACGGTCGGCCCGGACGTGGACCCGGCGTTGAACGGCGTGCTGGTGGTGGTCAACCCGTTCCCGACGGCCAAGTCCGTGTCGGTGCCGGGGACCTGGGCCAACCACCCGTTGAGCAGTGACAAGGCCACGTTCGACGGTGGCCTGTCCGTGCCGCCGCGCTCCGTGGTGGTGCTGACCCGATGACCGGCCGGGCTGGACCGTGACCCACGTCACGGTCCAGCCCTGTCAGGGATCGCGGAGCTGTCCCGTTCAAGGTGCGGTCGAACGAGACAGGAGCACGGACATGCCGCACCGCATCACCGTCCTCGGCGCCGGGTACGCCGGGGCGTACGCCGCCGGACAGCTCGCCCGCCGCCTGCACCCCGACGACGTCGAGATCACCGTCGTCAACGCCGAACCCGACTTCGTGGAACGCCTGCGCCTGCACCAGCTCGCCGCGGGCCGCGACCTGCGCCGCCGCGACCTGGCGGAGGTGTTCGCGGGCACCGGCATCCGCCTGCGGATCGCCCGGGTCACCGGGATCGACGTCGAGCGCCGCGTGGTCACCGTGACCGACGAGGACGGCGTCGACCGGCTCGACCACGACACCCTGCTCTACGCGCTGGGCAGCACCGCCGCCGACCACGGCGTCCCGGGCGTGGCCGAGCACGCCTTCCACGTCGCCGCCCGACCGGCGGCGCTGCGCCTGCGCCGGCGGCTGGACGAGCTGGGCGGGAGCGGGTCGGTGCTGGTCGTCGGCGGCAACCTGACCGCGATCGAAGCCGCCACCGAGATCGCCGAAGCTCGGCCCGGGTTGGGCGTCACCCTCGCCACCAGCGGCGAACTGGGCGGCTGGCTGGGGCCCAAGGCGCGCCGGCACCTGCTGGCGGCCTTCGACCGGCTCGGCATCACCGTCCACGAGCACACGTCCGTCGACCGCGTGGAGGAGACGCGGGCGTTCGCCGGCGGCACCGCCTTCGCGGCCGACGCCACGGTCTGGGCGGCGGGCTTCGCCGTGCACCCCCTGGCCGCCGAGAGCGGTCTCGCGGTCACCGAAGAGGGCCGGATCAAGGTGGACCGCATGATGCGGTCGGTGTCGCACCCCCACGTCTACGCGGCCGGTGACAGCGTCCACGCCATGGGCGAGAACGGCCGGCCGCTGCCGATGTCCTGCGCGTCGGCCGGGCCCACGGCCTCGCAGGCGGTCGCCGCGATCGTCGGCGGCCTGACCGGTCGCAGGATCGCCCTGAGCAAGATGACCTACGTCGGCAACCACATCAGCCTCGGCCGCGACGACGCGATCTTCCAGCTGGTCGACGACCAGGCGCGGTCGAAGCCCGGCGCCCTGTGCGGTCGCACGGCCGCGCGGGTCAAGGCGGCCGTGCTCCGCGGCGCCGCGCTCGGCGTGAGCCACCCGACCTTCGGGATGCCGGTCCGCCGCCACCGGGTGGCCGCCCGGTCCGCCGGGGTGGTGCCCGCTTAACGTGGCGCTCATGGACACCGCGACCTTGGCGCGTTTCGAGGCCGGCCGGGACCGGCTGGCCTCGCTCGCGTACCGCCTGCTCGGGTCGGCCGCCGACGCCGAGGACGTGGTGCAGGACGCGTTCCTGCGGTGGCAGGCCGCCGACCGGGAGCGGATCGAGGTGCCCGAGGCGTGGCTGACCAAGGTGGTCACCAACCTGGCCCTGGACCGCCTGCGGTCGGCGCGGGCGCGGCACGAGCGCGCGGTGGGCGCGTGGATGCCCGAACCGCTGCTGGACGGCGACCCGATGCTGGGCCCGGCGGACACGGTCGAGCAGCGCGAGTCGGTGACCCTGGCGGTCCTGACCCTGATGGAACGCCTGTCGCCGGTGGAGCGGGCGGTGTACGTGCTGCGCGAGGCGTTCTCCTACCCGCATGCGGAGATCGCCGAGATCCTGGACATCAGCGAGTCGGCGAGCCAACAGCACGCCCACCGGGCCCGCCGCCACCTGGCCGCCGGCCGCGCCGTCGAGCGGGTCGACCGGACCGCCGCCCGCCGCATCGCGAAGGCGTTCCTGGACGCCGCCTCCTCCGGTCACACCGAACGCCTGGTGGCCCTGCTGACCACCGACGCGACCGCGGTGTCCGACGGCCTGCTGGGCCTGAGCCCGCGCCTGGTCCACCTGAGCCGCCCGGAACAGATCGCCGCCATGACCCGTGCGGCCCTCAAGCCGACCGCGGCGAAGCACAAGCTGGTCGGCGGCCACCCCGCCATCCACGCGGCCGTGGTCAACGGGAGCCCGGCCCTGGTCTTCGCCCTGGCGGACCGGGTGGTCAGCGTGGCCGTCCTGGACGTGCGCGACGACAAGGTGGCCACCATCCACGGCATGGCTTCCCCGACCCGCTTGGCCCGCCTGGCGAAGCAGTGGCAGCGGCACCCGCACGACGCCCCGCTGATCGAGTCCTGGTGACTCAGTGGTCGGCCAACTCCACCCGTGACCGCACCTCGTCGTCCCGGAGGATCCGGAACTCCCGATCGCCGGCGAGCAGCACCTTCAGGAACCCCGGGCTGGTCTCCACCACATACGCCTCGATCACGCCCTCACCGGTCTCGATCCGCTCCCGAGGCACCCACGGCGTAGCCACCACCGCCGCGACCACCAAGGCGACAACCCCGACGATCCACCCGATCCGCCGCAACACGAACCTCTCAGGCCCCCGCTCAACGCCCCGCCGCCGCACAGCCAACACCCCGAGCAAGGTCGCCAGCACAACCGCCGCGACCGGCACCCACCAGTGGTGGTAGGTCAACACATGCGCCACCAGGAACGCGACGAGCACAGTCACCAACAAGGGCGCGCTCTTGGACCGCGTGGCCGCCGCGTAGAAGACGGTCAACGGCACCATCAGCACCAACAACACGCTGCTGATCCGCTGGTCGGCCATGAACGTGCCCAGGAACAACCCAGGCGCGTCCTCAAGGTCGAGCGTGTGCAGCAACGCGAAGGTGGTGTGCCAGTCGTAGTGGGACACCGCCAACAGCCGAAGCAGGACGAACAACACGGCCGCGCCGGTCAGGGTGGTGCCGAGGTGGGTGTCCTCGTCGTTCCGGGTGCTCACGGCGGGCACTATGACAGCTCCGGCTACCCTTCACCCACTGTAAGAACTCGTACGAAGGAGTACCGACGGCCGTGAGCGAGCGCACCCTGGTCCTGGTCAAGCCCGACGGCGTGAGCCGGGGCCTGGTCGGCGAGGTCATCTCCCGCATCGAGCGCAAGGGCCTCGGCCTGGCCGCCCTCGAACTGCGCACCGTGGACCGCGCGACCGCCGAGCAGCACTACGCCGAGCACGACGGCAAGCCGTTCTTCAACGACCTGGTGGAGTTCATCACCGGCGGCCCGCTGGTGGCCATGGTGGTCGAGGGCACCCGGGCGATCGCGGCGTTCCGGCAGCTCGCCGGCGGCACCGACCCGGTGGAGAAGGCGACCCCGGGCACGATCCGCGGCGACTTCGGCCTGGAGGTCCAGTTCAACCTGGTCCACGGCTCCGACTCGCCGGAGTCCGCCGAGCGCGAGATCAAGCTCTGGTTCCCGAACCTCTGAGGTGACCGCGACGGCCCGGTCCCCCTCGCGCGGGGACCGGGCCGTCGGCGTCTTCAGGCGGACCGCCGCCGGGACGGGGACGAGCCGTTGCCGCCGGGGGCCGAGCCGTGCAGGACGACGCCCTCGCGGAACCCCAGGCGCAGGGCCATGCGGACCTCGTCGAACCGCACGTCGCCGACCGCGATCGCGTACGGCAGGCGTCCCCACTCGCGGAAGCCCAGGCTCTCGTACAGCTCGATCGCCCCGTGGTTGTTGCCGCGCACGCCAAGGGTCAGCAGCTCCAACCCCGCCGCGCGGGCGTGGTCCACGACCGCCGACACCAGCCGCCGACCCAGGCCCAGCCCGCGCGCCGACGGGTGGGTCGTCACCCGGCCCACCTCCGCCGAGTGCGTGAAGACCGCCGAAGTCGACCGCAGCCACGTCGCCGTCCCGCGCACGACGCCGTCCACGCGCGCCAGCGCCAGCGCGCCGTCGCCCGAGGACACCCGCGCCAGCACCACGTCCAGCCACGCGTCGGTCTCCGCGCGCGACGGCGGGACCTGCCAGCCGATCGCCCCGCCGGCCGCCACCACGTCGTGCAGCACCGAGTGCACGCGACCCCGCAGCGACTCGTCCGCGACGGTGGGCCACACCAGCTCGATCCCCATGCCGCCAACCCTAAAACCGTTCCCGGACTGTCGTACCCCGCCGCTAACGTGACGAACGTGACCACCCTCGTCGCCGCCAAAGGCCTGACCAAGCACTTCGGGGACTTCCAAGCCGTCCGGGGCATCGACGTCGAGGTCCACCGGGGCGAGGCGTTCGGGTTCCTCGGCCCCAACGGCGCCGGCAAGTCCTCGACCATGCGCATGGTGTCTTGCGTGTCCCCGCGCACCGGCGGCGAGCTGTCCGTGCTCGGCATGGACCCCAACCGCGACGGGCCGCGCATCCGGGCCCGGCTCGGCGTCGTCCCGCAGTTGGACAACCTCGACACCGAGTTGACCGTCCGCCAGAACCTGGAGATCTACGGCCGCTACTTCGGCATGTCCCGCGCCCGCGTCCGGGAGAAGGCCGCGGAGCTGCTCGACTTCGCCCAGCTGACCGAGCGCGCCGACGACGAGGTGGAACCGCTGTCCGGCGGCATGAAGCGCCGGCTGACCATCGCCCGCTCCCTGGTCAACGACCCGGAGCTGGTCGTCCTGGACGAACCCACCACCGGCCTGGACCCGCAGGCCCGCCACCTGCTGTGGGACCGGCTGTTCCGGCTCAAGCAGAACGGCGTCACCCTCATCATCACCACCCACTACATGGACGAGGCCGAGCAGCTGTGCGACCGGCTGGTCGTCATGGACGGCGGCAAGATCGTCGCCGAGGGCTCGCCGGTCGAGTTGATCCGCCGCTACTCGACCCGCGAGGTGCTGGAGCTGCGCTTCCCGCCGGGCGAGCAGGACCCGACCGCCGTGCGGGGCCTGGCCGACCGCGTCGAGGTGCTGCCCGACCGCCTGCTGCTCTACACCGACGACGGAGAGGCCGCCCTGTCCGCCGCGCACCACCGGGGCGTGCGGCCGGCGTCCAGCCTGGTCCGCCGCAGCTCGCTGGAGGACGTGTTCCTCCGCCTCACCGGCCGGACGTTGGTGGACTGATGCTCGCCGTCCTGGAGTACCAGTGGACGTGGTACCGCCGGAACTGGCGCTCCACGTCGGTCACCACGTTCGTCAACCCGCTGCTGTTCCTGCTCGCGATGGGCATGGGCTTCGGGTCGCAGGTCACGGCGGGTCCGGCCACCGGCGGCGAGCGGTACGTCGTGTTCCTCGCCCCGGCGCTGGTGGTCACCACGGCCGTGCAAAGCGCCATGTTCGAGTCGTCGTGGGCGGTGTTCTCGCAGTTCAAGTGGCAGAAGACCTATGTCGGCATGGTCGCCACCCCGGTCACCCCGGCGCAGGTGCTGTACGGGCAGCTGCTGTGGGTGGCGCTCAAGCTCACCTTCGGCTGCGTCGCGTTCCTGCTGGTCGCGGGCCTGCTGGGGGCGGTGACGTCACCGTGGGCGGTGCTCGCGCTGCCGTTCGGCGTGCTGACCGGCATGGCGTTCAGCGCCCTGGTCGTCGCCTACACCGCCACCCTGGAGAAGCCGGACTCGTTCAACGGCCTCTACCGGTTCCTGGTCATCCCGATGACCCTGTTCACCGGCGCGTTCTTCCCGCTGAGCCAGCTGCCCGGCTGGCTGCACCCGCTGGCCTGGCTCACGCCCGTGTGGCACGGCATCGAGCTGTCCCGCGGCGCCGCGTTCGGCACGCTGGGCGTGCTGCCCGCGCTGGGCCACCTCGCCTACCTGTCCGCACTGGTCGCCGCGGGCGTGCTCCTCGGCCGCCGGTTCTTCCACCGACGACTGGCGGTGTGAGCAGCACATGACCCGAACGCTCGACCAGACCGCCCCGGCCAGCCGGGGCCTGCTGCTGCGGATCGTGCCGCCCGGCCTGTACGCGGGCCGGCCGCACGTCATCGTCGAACGCGCCCACCTGGTGTACCGCCGGGCGTGGACGTCGTTCGTCTCCGGGTTCTTCGAACCGCTGTTCTTCCTGCTCTCCCTCGGCTTCGGCTTCGGGCAGCTGGTCAGCACGGTGGACGGGCTGCCCTACCCGGCGTTCGTCGCGCCCGCCCTGCTGGCCGCCTCCGCGATGAACGGCGCGGTGTTCGACACGACGTTCAACCTGTTCTCCAAGGTCAAGTACACCCGCGTGTACGAGGCGATGCTGAACACCCCGATGGGGCCGATCGACATCGCCGTCGGCGAGGCGACCTGGGCGTTGCTGCGCGGCGGCCTGTACTCGGCCGGGTTCCTCGCCGTGATGGTCGGGTTCGGGCTCATCACCTCCGCGTGGGCGCTGCTGGCGCTGCCCGCGTGCCTGCTGGTGGCGCTGGCGTTCGCGGCGGTGGGCATGGCCGGGACCACGTTCATGCGTTCGTGGCAGGACTTCGACCTGGTGCAGCTGTTCGTGCTGCCGCTGTTCCTGTTCTCCACGACCTTCTACCCGCTGTCGGTGTACCCGGCCTGGTTGCAGGCGGTCGTCCAGTGGACCCCGCTGTACCACGCGATCGAGCTGCTCCGGGCCCTGACCACGGGCTCGGTCGGCTGGGGCGCCCTGGCGCACGTGCTGTACCTGGTCGTCATGGGCGCGCTGGGGGTGCTGGTCGCGTCCCGGCGGCTGGGCAAGTTGCTGACCTCCTGACCGGGTCCAACACTGGACGCAGTCATCCCTTCACGGGAGGTCGTCATGGACGTGATCGTGCTCGTCGGCCGCATCCTGTTCGTGCTGCTGTTCCTCAACTCGGCGTTCGGCCACTTCACCAAGACCGAGGGCATGGCCGGGTACGCCGAGTCCAAGGGCGTCCCGTCGCCGCGCCTGGCCACCCAGGCCAGCGGCGCGGTGCAGCTCGTCGGCGCGTTGATGGTGCTGCTGGGGGTGTGGGCCGACCTCGGGGCGCTGCTGCTGGTGCTGTTCCTGCTGCCCACGGCGTTGCTCATGCACCCGTTCTGGAAGGAGCGCGACCCGCAGGCCCGGCAGGGCGAGACCATCCAGTTCACCAAGGACGTGTCGCTGGCCGGCGCGGCGTTGATGTTCTTCGGCCTCTACGCGGGCGCGGGCGAGGAGCTGGGCCTGACCGTCACGGGACCGCTGTTCTGAGCGCTTCCCGAGGTGCCGTTACCCTGGTCGTGTGAGTGTCGAGTCCGTCTTCCCCGCGTTGGAGCCCCTGCTGCCGAGGGTGTCCAAGCCCGTGCAGTACGTCGGCGGGGAGTTGAACGCGACCGTCAAGGACTGGGACGCCGCCGCCGTGCGGTGGGCCCTGATGTACCCGGACGCCTACGAGGTCGGGCTGCCCAACCAGGGCGTCATGATCCTCTACGAAGTGCTCAACGAGCAGCCGGACGTCCTGGCCGAGCGCACCTACGCGGTGTGGCCGGACCTGGAGGCGCTCATGCGCGAGCACGGCGTGCCGCAGTTCACCGTGGACGCGCACCGGCCGGTGAAGGCGTTCGACCTGCTCGGGGTGAGCTTCGCCACCGAGCTGGGCTACACGAACCTGCTCACCGCGCTGGACCTGGCGGGCATCCCGCTGCACGCCGACGAGCGCGGTGACGACGACCCCGTGGTGGTGGCCGGCGGGCACGCGGCGTTCAACCCCGAGCCGATCGCGCCGTTCGTCGACGCCGCGGTGCTGGGTGACGGCGAGGAAGCCGTCCTGGAGATCACCGACCTGGTGCGCGCGTGGAAGGCCGAGGGGCGGCCCGGCGGCCGGGACGAGCTGCTGCTGCGCCTGGCCGAGACCGGCGGCGTGTACGTGCCCCGGTTCTACGACGTGGAGTACCTGCCCGACGGGCGCATCCAGCGGGTGGTGCCCAACCGCGAGCGCGTGCCGTACCGGGTGTTCAAGCGGACCACGATGGACCTCGACGCGTGGCCGTACCCGAAGCAGCCGCTGGTGCCGCTCGCGGAGTCGGTGCACGAGCGGATGAGCGTGGAGATCTTCCGCGGCTGCACGCGCGGGTGCCGGTTCTGCCAGGCGGGCATGATCACCCGTCCGGTGCGGGAGCGGTCCATCGAGGGCATCGGCGCGATGGTGCAGCGCGGCCTGGAGGCGACCGGGTTCGAGGAGGTCGGCCTGCTGTCGCTGTCCAGCGCCGACCACTCCGAGATCGCCGAGGTCACCAAGGGCCTGGCCGACCGGTACGAGGGCACGAACACCTCGCTGTCGCTGCCGTCCACCCGCGTCGACGCGTTCAACATCGACCTGGCCAACGAGCTGTCCCGCAACGGCCGCCGCTCGGGCCTGACCTTCGCGCCTGAGGGCGGCAGCGAGCGCATCCGGCGCGTGATCAACAAGATGGTGTCCGAGCAGGACCTCATCCGGACGGTCAGCGCGGCGTTCGGCGCGGGCTGGCGGCAGGTGAAGCTGTACTTCATGTGCGGCCTGCCGACCGAGACCGACGACGACGTGCTGCAGATCGCCGAGATGGCCAAGAACGTGATCCGCGCGGGCCGCGAGGTCAGTGGCCGCAAGGACATCCGCTGCACCATCTCCATCGGCGGGTTCGTGCCCAAGCCGCACACGCCGTTCCAGTGGGCCGCGCAGTGCGATCCGGCCACTGTGGACAGTCGGCTGCGCAAGCTGCGCGAGGCGGTCAACTCCGACCGCTCGCTGGGCCGCAACATCGGCATGCGCTACCACGACGGGCAGCCGTCGCTGATCGAAGGCCTGCTGTCGCGCGGTGACCGCCGCGTGGGCAAGGTCATCGAGCGGGTGTGGCGCGAGGGCGGCCGGTTCGACGGGTGGTCCGAGCACTTCTCCTACGAGCGCTGGGTGGCCGCCGCCGAGGCTGAGCTGACCGGGCTGGGCGTGTCCCTGGACTGGTTCACCACCCGGGAGCGCGAGGAGCTGGAAGTCCTGCCCTGGGACCACCTGGACTCGGGCCTGGACAAGGAATGGCTCTGGTCGGACTGGCAGGACGCGCTGGACGAGCGCGAGCAGGACGACTGCCGCTGGACGCCGTGCTTCGACTGCGGTGTCTGCCCGGCGATGGGGACCGACATCGAGGTGGGCCCGACGGGTCGCACCCTGCTGCCGATCTCCCCGGTGGGCAAGGGTTCCCCGGTGCGCAACCCGGCGCTAACCCCGAGGTAGCCCGCTCCCGTCGACGACCCGGACCGCTCGCATCGGACAGGCGCGAGCGGCGGCGACGACGTGGTCGGCCTGGTCGGGGCCGGGGTTGCGCGCGTAGCGCAGCGTCCCGTCCTCCAACAGCCGGAACACCCGCGGCGCGTGCGCCTGGCACAGCGCGAAGTGCCGGCACAGGCCGTGGTCGACCGAGACCCGGATCCCGGCCGGCTGCGCGACGGCCGGCTCGGGCGCGCTGCGGATGCCCAGGCGCAGCAACGCCTCCGGCGGCAGGACGCGGAGCATTGTCAGGGTGATCGTCGGGACCAGGACGGTGATGCCGGCCAGCCACAGGACCGGCACGGAGCCGTTGGCCGCCGCGCCCAGCCACGCGTGCATCGCGCACAGCCACACCGCCACGTAAGCCAGGCGGTGCACGGGTAACCGGTTCCAGTGGAACCCCGCGCCCCGGAGCGCCGCCGTCACGGCCACCGCGACCATGAGCTCCAGGCCCAGGACGCCCAAGGCGTGGCGGGGCAGGCCGAAGGGCAGCACGACCGCGAACGGCGAGACGGTGCCGGCGGTGGCCAGCGCCAGGGCGTGCGTCACCCCGAGCGCCACGCTGAACGTCGCCAACACCCGGTGCGTCACCCGCGCCCCGGGCATCGCCCGCACCCAGCCGGTCGCGATGAGGACGCCCCAGCAGATGGTCAGGCACATGGCCACGTACGCCAGCCGGCCGGACCACGGCGCCACGGTCGAGGACACGATTCGACTCCCCCTCAAGTCGCGGGTCTCCAGAGAGGGAGTACGAACCCCGATGTCCGCGGTTCGAGCAGCGGTTCAAATGCCTTATGTGATCTGTGTCACACGGCATCCGGAGAACCGTCGAGACGATCAATGCGTTGCGTCCCCTACAAGACCCGTAAACACCCGCGGTGCGTCCGGGAAACTGTGGATTAACGCGATCGGGTGTAGTACGTTCACAGAACGTCTCGTTCGCCCCGCCGCGCGCCAACTTCGAGGAGGTTCGGTTCGCATGAATTCCTTGGGTGGAGTGCAGGTGGACGGCGACCGGGTCCGCCGGCGGCCCAGCGAGGAACTCGTCACCCAGCTCTACGGCCAGTTCAAAGGCGCTTTGTTCGCCCACGTCCTGGGCCTGACCAACCACGACCGGCAATGGACCGAGGACGTCGTCCAGGAGACGCTGATCCGCGCCTGGCAGAACGCCGAGACCCTCGTCCGCGACCCGCGCATGCTGCGCGGCTGGCTGCTGACCGTGGCCCGCCGCATCGTCATAGACGGCTGGCGGACCCGCCGCGCCCGACCGCAGGAAGTGGAGCTGACCAGCACCGACGCCGTGCACGCCGCCGACGAGACCGAGCAGCGCCTGTCCATCATGGTGATCACCGACGTGATCGGGCGGCTCGGCGAACAACACCGCGCCGCGATCTACGAGACCTACGTCCGGGGTCGCACGATCCGCGAGGCGGCGCAGGTCCTGGGCATTCCCGAGGGCACTGTGAAGTCGCGCGTCTACAACGGGATGAAGATCCTGCGCCGCGCATTGCGGGAGTGGAACTGAAAAAGGTCCGCCGTGCTCTCCGTGAAATGCACGTGCAGTGGACCGGAAACGCCGGGCAGCGGTTCGCCGGAACTGGCCGGAAGTAATTGGGTGAATGACCGTCCGGCACTTCGGCGGGTGCCCCCGGCCGCTGCCGACAAGTCTGGCCGAACCCCGGCCGACGGTCTCTACGGTGGGTACCGAAGGAAATGCGCCCGCACCGGTGCGAACCCTTCGGTACCCCGGGTGTCCTACGGTGGTCCACCCCGAACGCTTGAGCGGAGGAACCGTGCCAACGCCGACCGTGGGCCGCGACGCCGAGTTGCGCGCCACCCGCGCGCTGCTGGTCGCCACCGCCGCCGGCCGCGCGACGACGGCGTTCGTCACGGGGGAGATCGGCGTCGGCAAGTCCGCCCTGCTCGACGCGGTCACCGGCCAGGCCCGCGCGCTGGGGTTCGCGGTCGCCACGGCCCGCGCCACGCGGCTGGAGAGCGACCTGCGCGGCGGCGTCGCGGGCCAGCTCGCCGACGGGCTGCGCGCCGCCCCGGTCGAGGCCCTCGACGACCTGCACCGCGCCGTGCGCCGCGCGCTCGGCCGCGGACCGCTGCTGCTGGCGGTGGACGACGTGCACCTGTCCGACAGCTGGTCCCTGCGCTGCCTGGCCTACCTGCTGCGCCGCGTCCACGACGAGCCGCTGGCCGTCGTGCTCACCGCCGCCACCGGCCAGTCGCCCGCGGGCGAGGTCGCGCTGCCGGAGCTGACCGGCGGCCACACCGCGACCGTCGAGCTGGCCGGCCTCGACGTCGCCGCGGTCGGCGAGCTGCTCGGCGACCCGGCCACCGCCCGCGCCTGCCACGAGGTCACCGGCGGCAACCCCTACCTGTTGCGCGCGCTGCGGCGCGAGCTGACGCCCGACGCCGACATCGGCACCCTCGGCTCACCCGACATCGGCCAGATCCTGCGCGTGCGCCTGCGACCGTACGAAGGCGCGACCGAACTGGTCCGCGCCACGGCGGTGCTCGGCGCGGACGCCACCGTGGACCGCGTCGCCACGATGGCCGGCGTCGAACCACGGCGTGCCCTGCGCATCATCGACGCCCTGGTGCGCCTGCACGTCTTCCGCGACGACTACCCGATCGCGTTCGTGCACCCGTTCCTGCGCAACTCGGTGCTCGCGGACCTCCCGGTCGCCACCCGCGCCGCCGACCACGCCCGCGCCGCGAAGCTGCTGGCCGACGCCGGGGCGCCGGACACCCGCGTCGCCGAGCACCTGCGGGCGGCCCGCGCGATCCCGCTGCCGTGGGCCGTGGACGTGCTGCGCCGCGCCGCCCGCCAGGCCACCCACGACGGCCGCCTCGACGCCGCCCAGGACTACCTGGAACGCGCCCTGGAGGAACGCCTGACCAGCGACGAACGCCTCGCCGTGCAGCTGGAGCTGGTGCACGTCACCTACGTCGTGGACCAGGCCGAGGGCATGGCCAAGCTGCGCGACGCCCTCGCGCACGCCGACGACGCCCGCTCCGCCGCCGGCCAGGCCGTGTCGATGCTGCTGCGGCTGTGCAGCGCGCCGGAGGCCCGCCTGGCGCTGTCCATCGGCCTGCAACTGGTGTCCCGGCTCAGCTCGCAGGAGCACGACGAGTCGTGGGAGCTGCGCACCATGTCCTACCTGGCCGGCGTGGGCAACAACGTCGGGCTCGCCCTGCGCGCCAGCATGTTCACCGAGGAGCTGGAGTCGGAGGTGCCGAACTCCCCGCGGCTGCGGCAGGTCCACTCCGCGCTGATGTCGCTGGGGCACGCGTTGCGCGGCGACTCGGCGGACAAGGCCGTGCAGCACGCGGCGGAGGCGCTCGACGGCGACCGCGTGGACGTGTTCACCCAGCCGTTCGTGTTCACCGTCAGCACGTGCTTCATGGCCGACGCGCCGGACCTGTCCGACCGGTTCCGCCGGATGATCGGCAGCGAGGCCGAGCCGCACGACTACCACCTGCGCAAGGGAACCGCCGTCTCGCTCGCGCACGGCATGGACTACCTGGCCAAGGGTGACCTGGTGCGCGCGAAGACGTTCCTCAAGTGGCAGCTGCGCCTGTTCGACGAGCTGCACGCGGTGGACGTGTGCCCGATGGCGATCCTCTGTGCCGCAAGGCTCGCGGAGGTGCTGGTCGACCTCGGGCGGTTCGAGGAGTCACGGGACCTGTTGGCGCGCCACGGTTTCGCGGGCGAGCTGCCGGAGATGTTCCAGCACAACGTCACGCTTTTCGCGCGGGGCAAGCTCAAGCTGGCCACCGGGGACGCGGCCGGCGCGCTGGCGGACCTCTCGGAGTGCGGGCGAAGACTCACCGCGTCCAAAATAGACAGCCCGGCGATCCTGCCGTGGCGGGCGCTCGCCGTGCGGGCCCGACTGGCCCTGGGGATGCGTGAAGACGCCGCTCGCCTGGCCCTGGAAGACCTCGAACGCGCGAAGCGCTGGGGCACGCCGCGGGCCATGGGCACCGCGCTGATCGCCGTGGGCCTCACCAGCGACGACGAACCGGCCGTGCGGGCGCTGCGCAAGGCCGTCGAGTACCTCACCGAGTCCGCCGCCCGCCTGCTGCACGCCGAGGCCCTGTTCGAGCTGGGCGCCCGCCTGCGCCGGCGGGGGCAGCCGGAACGGGCCATCCCGCACCTGCGCAAGGCCGTCGAGGTCAGCGCCAAGTGCGAGTCCAAGCCGCTCATCGGACGGGCCGCCGACGAGCTGCGGGCCTGCGAACCGGCCACCGCGCGCGGCACCGCCCACGGCCTCACCCGCCAGGAGACCCGGGTCGCCGGCATGGCCGCGCGGGGCCTGACCAACCGGCAGATCGCCGAAGCCCTGTTCCTCACCCGCCGCACGGTCGAGCTGCACCTGTCCGGCGCGTACCGCAAGCTCGGCATCACCGGCCGCGCGGACCTCGCCGCCGCGCTGCACCGGGGCGACTAGCGCTGCCGGTTCGGCGCCGCCGGGGGACCGCCGGCCGCGTCGTTCTGCACCGCGGCCTTCGCGTTCACCAGCCCGTGGCCGTAGAAGCCGTTGTACTCGGAGTACCCGGTGCAGAACGCGTCCTGCGCGCCCGTGCCGTTCAGGTCGTAGTCGGCGGGGCACGCCAGCGTCTCGGCTTGAGCGTTGAGCATCCGGCTCAGCTCGCCCGCGGTCGCGTCCGGGTGCGTGGACGCCAGCAGCGCCGCGACCCCGGACACGTGCGGCGCGGCCATCGACGTCCCGCACGAGTAGTCGTAGCCCGCCGGCACCGTGGACAGCACGCACGCCTGCGCGCCGTCCGGCTGCTGCCTGCGGTCACCGCCCGGCGCGGTCACGTCCACCGCGCCCAGCCCGTACGAGCTGTACCCGGCCTTGACCTTCGCCGCGCCCACCGACGACACCGCCACCACGTTGCGCAGCTGCGCCGGGAGCACCAGGCACGTGTTGTCCACCGGGCGCGGCTTCACGTCCTCGGCCGCGGCGTTGGTCGGGCTCTGCGTGTCCAGGCCCGGCCGGGTCAGGTCCACCCCGCCGTTGCCCGCCGCCGCGACGGTCAGCACACCCCGCCGGCCCGCGTACTCCACCGCCCGCCGCACCGCCTCGTACACCACGGCCTGGCCGGTCTTGTTCTGGCAGGTGAAGACCCACGGGTCGATGTAGTAGCTGTTGTTGGTGATGGTCATGCCCCGTTCGGCGGCCCACATGAACCCGCACACCGCGTACTCGGGGTAGATGAAGCCGGCGTCGTCCACGACCTTCACCGACGCGATCCGCACGTCCGGCGCGACACCCGTGGTGCCCAGGCCGTCGTCGGCGGCGGCGATGGTGCCCGCCACGTGCGTGCCGTGCGCGGAGGTCGTCGGCGACCACGCGGCGCGCGACTGGTCCGCCACGCCGGTCGTGCAGCCGGCCGACAGCGCCGGGTCCAGCGCGCGCACCAGGTCCGGGTGGGTCGGGTCCACGCCCGAGTCCAGGACGCCGACCACCACGTCCCGGCTGCCCTTGCTGATCGCGTGCGCCTCGGCGGCCCGGATCAGGTCCATGTCCCACTGCTCGGCGGTGCGGTCGCGCGTGTCGGGGGTGCCCGACCGGGCGGGCGTCTCGTCCTGCTTGCGCGCCGGCGCGCCCGTGCGGCGGGACAGCCCGTCGGCCTCCGCGCTGTACGCCCGGTGCGGGCCGATCTTGCGCGCGAACCCCGGGTCCGCGGACACCGCGACGGCCACGCCGATCTGCGGGTAGAAGCCCAGGTTGGTGCCGCACGCGGCGGCCACGGTGGCGTCGGCCAGCGGCGCGCTCGTGCCCTGGTCCAGCACGACCAGGTAGCGCAGCGTCGGACCCGGCTGGATGCACCCGGTGCTCGCGGGGACGCCGTCCGGTGCGGCGGCGTGCGCGGAAACCGCGAAGCAGCCGGTCGCGAGCAGCGCCGTGCTGACCGCGACCGCGTGGACGCGGCGGAGCAGAGGCACGGGTGACCTCCAAGAGCGGCCGTCGGGGTGGTCCTCTGGTGCCGGACGGTAGCCACGTGCGCCGAAGCAGACAAGCGCAACGGCCCCGAGCGGCACCAAGGTACCGTCCCGCTGGAGTAGGAGCGTGGCCCGTTGGGATGCTTACCCCGACGAACGCCACCCGGCACCCAAGGGGAGTAGCACTGAGTCGCCAGCAGCAGCCCAACCCGTCGGCCGCACCGGTGCAGAAGCTCCGGCTGCGCTACGCCAAGCGCGGACGGCTGAGGTTCACCTCACACCGTGACATCGCCCGCACGTTCGAGCGGGCGCTGCGGCGGGCCGGCGTGCCCATGGCCTACTCCCAGGGCTTCAGCCCGCACCCGAAGGTGTCGTGGGTCGGCGCCGCGCCCACCGGCGTGGCCAGCGAGGCCGAGTACGTCGAGGTCTCGGTGGTCGAGGCCGTGGACCCGGCCGCGCTGCGCGACGCCCTTGACGCGGTGCTGCCGCCCGGCCTGGACGTGCTGGAGGTCGTGCAGGCGGCCGGCGGCTCGTTGCCCGAGCGGATCGAGGCCAGCGCCTGGCGGGTCGAGCTGCCCGGCGTGCCGCCCGAGGCGCTGGCGGCGGCGGTCGAGGCGTTCCTCGCGGCCGGGTCGGTCGAGGTCGAGCGGCTCACCAAGGACGGTCGGAAGGTGATCGACGTCCGCCCGGCGGTGGTGTCGGCGGAGGTCGTCGCCGCCGAGCCGGGGGCCGCCGCAACGGTGCAGGTCACGGAGCAGGTCCCGGCGCATTCGAGCGACGCGGGACACGATGCACGGGATTTGTCGCGACCGTGTGGGATACTCGTCATGGTCGTTCGGCAGACAACCCCTACCGTTCGACCCGACGACGTGCTGAGCGCGCTCCGAGTCGTCGCCGACCTGGTTCCGCCGGTGCCCGCGAAGGCGACCCGGATGGCGCAGGGGCGGCTCGACGACGAAGGCGGCCTGGTCGACCCGCTCGCCCTTGACCGGGCGGCGGAGGTCTGACCCGGAAGCCGCCGGAGCGGCGCTGACGGCGTCGTCGCGGGAGAAGACAGACCTGCCGTGCCCGAGCGCACGGCGAAGGCAAGGATTCCCGCCGCCAGCCGCGGCGGTGAGTGGACAAGAGAGGCCCCTGAGCGGCGGCGTCGAACCGGACGCGCCCGGGGGCGGAGGAGCTGCATGTCGAACACGAACAAGCCCGCCGGCGCCGGCGGGGGTAACGCCACATCCGCACACCCCGTGCTCGCGGAACTGCCGGACAAGCTGCGGGTGCACGCGCTGGCGAAGCTGCTCAACACGAGCAGCAAGGACGTCGTCGCGGCGCTCGCCGACCTGGGCGAGCCGGTCAAGGGCGCGCAGTCCAGCGTGAGCCGCGACCTGGCGATCAAGGTCGCCGAGAGCCTGCTGACCTGGGACGACATCGAGTCCGGCGACATCGACGAGACAACCGAGGCGCCCGCCGTCCCGGCTCGCGAGGTGACCGCGCTCACGCCGCTGTTCGCACCGCCGTCCGCGGTGTTCCTGCCGCCCACCCCCGTGGTCGCGCCCGCCGCGTCCACCCTGGAGGTGGAGGAGGAGCACGAGGACGACGTCGAGGAGGCGTCGCACGGCGAGGACGCCGGTGACGAGGGCGAAGGCCGCCGCCGCCGCCGTCGTGGCCGGCGTGGTCGCGGGCGCGGCAAGGGCGCGGGCGACGAGGCGTCGGCCGAGGACGAGGCCGTCGCCGAGGAGCCCGCGGAGGCCGAAGCCGAGGCCGAGGCCGAGGAGACCGCCGAGGCCGAGGACGAGGGCGGCACCAGCCGCCGCCGGCGTCGTCGCCGCCGCCGCAAGACCGGCGCGGACGACGAGGCCGCCCCGAGCGAGGACGACCCGCCGAACACGGTCGTGCACGTCCGCGAGACGCGGGACGCGCGCGACGACAAGGCCGACTCCGAGGCCGCCCAGAACGAGGTGCGCAGCGTGCGCGGCTCGACCCGGCTGGAGGCCAAGCGCCAGCGCCGCCGCGACGGCCGCGAAGCCGGCCGCCGCCGCGCCCCGGTGCTGTCCGAGGCCGAGTTCCTGGCGCGCCGCGAGGCCGTCGAGCGCACGATGGTGGTGCGCGAGCGCGGCGACCGCACGCAGATCGGCGTGCTGGAGGACGGCGTGCTCGTGGAGCACTTCGTGACCTCCTCGGGCAGCGGCTCGCTGGTCGGCAACGTCTACCTGGGCCGCGTGCAGAACGTGCTGCCGTCCATGGAGGCGGCGTTCATCGACATCGGCCGGGGCCGCAACGCGGTGCTCTACGCGGGCGAGGTCGACTGGGACGCGGCCGGCCTGGAGGGCAAGGCGCGCAAGATCGAGCAGGCCCTGTCCACCGGCGACAGCGTCCTGGTGCAGGTCACCAAGGACCCGGTCGGCCACAAGGGCGCCCGCCTGACCACGCAGATCAGCCTGCCCGGCCGCTTCCTGGTGTACGTGCCCGGCGGCGGCGCGACCGGCATCAGCCGCAAGCTGCCCGACGTCGAGCGCAAGCGCCTGAAGGACATCCTCAAGCGGGTCGTCCCCGAGGACGCCGGCGTCATCATCCGCACCGCCTCCGAGGGCATCGCGGAGGAGGAGCTGGCGCGCGACGTCACCCGCCTGCAGGCGCAGTGGCAGGTCATCAAGGACAAGGCGAACACGCCCAAGGCCCAGGCCCCGCAGCTGCTCTACGAAGAGCCGGACCTGCTGGTCAAGGTCGTCCGCGACCTGTTCACCGAGGACTTCGCGGCGCTGGTCGTCCAGGGCTCGGACGCCTGGGACACCATCGACGGCTACGTCCGCCACGTGGCGCCGGACCTGCAGGACCGCCTGCGCCGCCACGTCGGCAACAACGACGCGTTCGTCGAGTACCGCATCGACGAGCAGCTGCTCAAGGCACTGGACCGCAAGGTCTGGCTGCCGTCGGGCGGCTACCTGGTCATCGACCGCACCGAGGCGATGACGGTCATCGACGTGAACACCGGCAAGTTCACCGGATCGGGTGGAAACCTCGAAGAGACGGTGACGCGCAACAACCTGGAGGCGGCGGAGGAGATCGTCCGCCAGCTCCGGCTGCGCGACGTCGGCGGCATCATCGTCATCGACTTCATCGACATGGTGCTGGAGTCCAACCGCGACCTGGTGCTGCGGCGGCTGACCGAGTGCCTGGGCCGCGACCGCACCCGCCACCAGGTGGCCGAGGTGACGTCGCTGGGCCTGGTCCAGATGACCCGCAAGCGCGTGGGGACGGGCCTGTTGGAGGCCTTCTCGTCCACCTGCGAGCACTGCCGCGGCCGGGGCCTGGTCGTGTCGACCGAGCCGGTCCACACCCACGGCCCGTCCGGCGGCGGCGGCGCGCAGCAGCAGCAACAGCAGGGCCAGGGCGGTGGGCGCAAGTCCCGCCGCGGCAAGGGCGGCGACACGCAGGACTCCACGCCCGCCGCCGCTCCGGTGGCAGCCCCGGTGACCCCGGAACCGGTGGCGGAGGTCGTCGTGCCGCCCACCGAGGAGCCCGAGGCGGTCGCGGAACAGCCCACGTCCACCGAGCCCCTGGCCGCGATCGTGGAAGAGGACACGACCCCCGAGCCGAAGCGCCGCCAACGCCGCCGAGCCCGCCGAGAAGCAGGCGCGGTGGCCAAGCACGAGCCCGAGCCCACGCAGGCAGAGTCGACCCAGGCCCAGCCCACGCAGGCAGAGCCCACGGAGGCCCAGCCCGCGCAGGCCCAGCCCGAGCAGGCAGAGCCCACCCGGCCGACCGAGCCCACCGAGGCCCCGGCGACCGCCCAGGCCGCGCCCGCGGCTCCCGCCGAAGCACCCGCGGACACCGCCCCGGCGGCGCCCGACACCGCGGCAGCGGCGTCCGGCACCACCGAGGCCCCGTCCGGCGCCGAAGCGGCCGTGCCCGCCGACGTGCAGCCGCCCACCCAGGTGGGCACCGCCGAGGCCAACGCGGCCGACCAGTCGCTCAACGGCCACGTCGAGCCCGCCCCGACCGCCCGCCGCCGTACCCGCCGCGCCGCCTCGCGCCCGGCCGGGCCGCCGCTGGGCGCCGTCAAGGAGAGCTGAGCGAGCAGCGGACACCAGTGCCCCGTCCACCCCGTTCCCGGGGCGGGCGGGGCACGTCCGCGCTCAGGGTCGGGGCCCCGTCCACCGGGGTGCCGCACCGGCGGTGACCAGGCGGATCGCGGAACACCCACCCCGGTTTGACCCCGCAGTCCACCGCCACGTAACCTGATGCACGGCCCGCCGTCCGGTGGGCCCTGTCGTGCGAAGCCCAGTCCACGAACACCCGAGTGGCACTGTGGCGCGCGTGGCCCCGTCCGTCGAGTAGCAGGAGACTTCCGTCCCGATGTACGCGATCGTCAAGACCGGCGGCAAGCAGTACAAGGTGGCTGTCGGCGACGTCGTCGAGGTCGAGAAGCTCGAAGGCGAGCCGGGCACCGAAATCACCTTCCCGGCGCCGCTTCTCGTCGTGGACGGCTCCGACGTCACCGCCGACGCCGACGCCCTGGGGAAGATCTCGGTGACCGGCAAGGTCGTCGAGCAGACCAAGGGTCCCAAGATCCGCATCCACAAGTTCAAGAACAAGACCGGCTACCACAAGCGCCAGGGTCACCGCCAGAAGCTGACCCGCGTCGAGGTCACCGGCATCACCGGTAAGTGAGGATCTGACTAGCCATGGCACACAAGAAGGGTGCATCCAGCTCCCGCAACGGCCGTGACTCGAACCCCCAGTACCTCGGGGTCAAGCGGTTCGGCGGTCAGGTCGTCAAGGCCGGCGAGATCCTGATCCGCCAGCGCGGCACCAAGTTCCACCCCGGTGTGAACGTGGGTCGCGGCAAGGACGACACGCTGTTCGCGCTCGCCCCCGGTGCGGTCGAGTTCGGCGTGAAGCGTGGCCGCAAGACCGTGAACATCGTTCCGGTCGAGGCTGCCGCCTGAGTCACCACCCCCTGAGCGCCGTGTGTCCGCGGGAATGCGCGGACCACGGCGCTCAGTAGTGTTTTGAGCAGACGTTCCACAACTAGCGCTTGGAAGTGATTCCCCGTGTCCCGTTTTGTCGACCGGGTGGTGATCCACGTCGCCGCCGGTGACGGCGGGAACGGTGTCGCCTCCGTCCACCGCGAGAAGTTCAAGCCGCTCGGCGGCCCCGACGGCGGCAACGGCGGCAAGGGCGGCGACGTCGTCCTGATCGTCGACTCGCAGGTGCACACGCTGCTGGACTTCCACTTCCGCCCGCACGCCGCCGCCGGCAACGGCAAGGGCGGCGCGGGCGGCAACCGGGACGGCGCGAACGGCGCGGACCTGGAGCTGCGCGTCCCCGACGGCACCGTGGTGCTCACCCCGGACGGCGAGGTCGTCGCCGACCTCGTGGGCGAGGGCACCCGCCTCATCGCCGCCCAGGGCGGCCGGGGCGGCCTCGGCAACGCGGCACTCGCGTCCAAGGCCCGCAAAGCCCCCGGATTCGCTCTTCTGGGTGAACCTGGCGAGAAGCACGACCTCGTGCTGGAGCTGAAGTCCGTCGCGGACGTGGGCCTGCTGGGCTTCCCGTCGGCGGGCAAGTCGTCGCTGATCTCGGTGCTGTCCGCGGCCAAGCCGAAGATCGCCGACTACCCGTTCACCACCCTCGTGCCGAACCTCGGCGTGATCACCGCCGGCGAGACGGTGTTCACCATGGCCGACGTGCCCGGCCTCATCCCCGGCGCGTCCGAGGGCAAGGGCCTCGGCCTGGACTTCCTGCGGCACATCGAGCGCTGCGCGGTGCTCGTGCACGTCGTGGACTGCGCGACCTACGAGGCCAACCGCGACCCGCTGTCCGACATCGACGCGCTGGAGGAGGAGCTGGCGAAGTACACGCCGTCCCTGGCGGACGACCTCGCCGAACGCCCCCGCGTCGTCGTGCTGAACAAGATCGACATCCCCGAGGCCCGCGACCTGGCGGACATCGTGAAGCCCGACATCGAGGCCCGCGGCCTGCCGGTGTTCGAGGTGTCCACGGCCAGCCGGGAGGGCCTGCGGGAGCTGACGTTCGCCCTCGGGCGGATCGTCGAGGAGTACCGGGCCTCGCGGCCCAAGCAGGAGGCGACCCGGGTCGTCCTGCGGCCGACCGCCGTGGACGACTCCGGCTTCACCGTCGTCGAGGACCCCCAGACCCCGGGCGGGTTCATCGTGCGCGGCGAGCGCCCGGAGCGCTGGATCCGGCAGACGGACTTCAGCAACGACGAGGCCGTCGGCTACCTCGCCGACCGCCTCGCCCGCCTGGGCGTGGAGGACGTGCTGGTCAAGATGGGTGCGCTCCCCGGCGCCCAGGTCACCGTCGGCGACCTGGTGTTCGACTGGGAACCGTCCACCCCCGCCGGCATCGCCGCCGTGGCCATGACCGGCCGCGGCACCGACGCCCGCCTCGAACCCCACAACCGGGTCGGCGCCGCCGAGCGCCTCGCGGCCAAGAAGGCGCGTCGCCTGCCCGGCGTCTACGACGAGGACCTCGAAGAGGAAGAGTGATCGGGTCGGTGTTGTCCCAGGCCCGGCAGGCCGTCGCGGCGGCGGGCCGGGTCGTGGTCAAGGTCGGGTCGTCGTCGCTGACCACGGCGCAGGGCGGCCTGGACCGGTCCCGCCTGGACGCCCTGGTCGACGCGGTCGCCGCCCGGTGCGCGGCCGGCAGCCAGGTGGTGCTGGTGTCCTCCGGCGCCATCGCGGCCGGCCTGGCGCCGCTGGGCATCACCCGCCGCCCGCGCGACCTGGCGACGCAGCAGGCCGCGGCGAGTGTCGGCCAGCTCACGCTGGCCCACGCCTACGCCAACTCCTTCGGCCGCTACCAGCTCACCGTCGGCCAGGTCCTGCTCACCGCCGACGACGTCGTCCGCCGCTCGCACTACCGCAACGCCCAGCGCACGTTCTCCCGCCTGCTGGCCCTGGGCGCGGTGCCGGTGGTGAACGAGAACGACACCGTCGCCACCGAGGAGATCCGCTTCGGCGACAACGACCGCCTGGCTGCGCTCGTGGCCCACCTGGTCGGCGCGGACGCCCTGTTCCTCCTCTCCGACGTGGACGCCCTCTACGACGGCGACCCGCGCCACCCCGGCGCGCAGCGCATCACCGAGGTGGCCGGCGCCTCCGACGTCGACGGCGTGCGTGCCGGCACGGTCGGCGCGTCCGGCCTCGGCACCGGCGGCATGGCCTCCAAGCTCGCCGCGGCACGGCTGGCCGCGTCCGCCGGCATCCCGGTGCTCCTGGCCGGAGCCGCCGACGCCGTCCGCGCCCTGAGCCAGGCCGACGTGGGCACGGCCTTCGCCGCGACCGGCCCCCGCCTGACCGCACGGCGCTTCTGGCTGGGCCACGCCGCCGACGCCACCGGCCGCCTCACCCTGGACGACGGCGCGGTGGCCGCCGTGGTCGACCGCCGCCGCTCCCTCCTGTCCGCGGGCATCACGGCGGTGGAGGGCGCGTTCGAGGCCGGCGACGTGGTCGAGCTGGTCGACCTCTCCGGCCACGTGGTCGCCCGAGGCGTGGTCGGCTTCGACGCCACTGAGCTACCCGCCCTGATCGGCCGCTCCAGCCACGACCTGCCCGCCGAACAACGCCGCGAAGTCGTCCACGCCGACGACCTCGTGCCCCTGCCCAGGCACTGACCCGGCCTACCGCAGCTCGGCGCCCCTGGTCTCCGGCAACGTGAGGATCACCAGGAACGCGACGGCCGCACCCGCCGCCACGTACCAGAAGAACGACGTCCCCGGCATGACCTTGATGACCAGCGGCGCGGTGCCGCCGAACAGCGCGACCGTCAGGTTGTACCAGGCGCCGATGCCCAACCCCCGCAGCTCCGTCGGGAACAACTCGCTCATCACCGCCGGAGCGATCGACGTCATCGCCGTGTAAAACCCGAGCCCCACGCAGAACACCACCAGCAGCCCGCCGAGCCCCGGTCCGATCAACGTCGACAGCGGCACCACCAACACCGCCGTCGCCGCCGACCACACCAGCAGCTGCGGCTTGCGCCCGTACCGGTCCGACAGCGCGCCCATCGGGTACTGCAGGGCGATGAACAGGACCGTGGCGATCGACAGCGCCAGGAACACGTCCCCGGCATCGGCCTTGCGCGTGGTGACCGCGAACGGCGTCAGGGCGCTGAAGAACGTGTAGTAGCAGAGCGTCGACAGCATGGTGAACCCCACCAGCCGCCCCACGGCCTTCGGGTGCTCCCGCAACGTCGTGGTCAACGGCCGCCGCAGCCGTTCGGCCTTCGCCTTGTTGTGCGCGAACTGTTCCGTTTCCTCCAGACTCCTCCTCAGCCACAGTCCGACCAGCCCTAGCACGCCGCCGATCAGGAACGGGATCCGCCACCCGTACGCCGCCAGGTCCTCCTTGGACAGCGTCCGGGCCAGCAGCAGCCCGAGCAGCGACGCCACCAGCAGCGCGCTGCCGGTGGAGATGTAGAAGAACGCCGAGTACCTGCCCCGCCGGTCGGCGGGCGCGATCTCCGCGAGGTACGCCGACGCGTTCGACACCTCACCACCCAGCGACAACCCCTGCGCGATCCGCGCGAGCAGCAGCAGGACCGGCGCCAGCCACCCCACCTGCTCGTAGGTGGGCAGCAGACCGATCGCCGCCGACCCGCCCGCCATCAGCACGATGGTGAGGATCATCGCCGTCCGCCGCCCGCGCAGGTCGGCGAACCGCCCCAGCAGGTACCCGCCCAGCGGCCGGAAGAAGAACGCCAGCGCGTAGGTCGCCAACGTGTTGATCAGCGCGAGCTGCTCGTTCTCCTTGGGGAAGATCTGGGTCGCGAAGTAGATCGAGAACGTCGCATAGACGGTCCAGTCGTACCACTCGGTCGCGTTGCCGATGCTCGCCGCCACCAGCTTGCGGACCGGTAGCCGGTGCCCCTCCCGGACCGTGGTCGCCTCAGTCACGCCGGACCTCCCCGTGGATCGGTCGTGTCAGCCATGTTGGAACCTTTCCACGGCCGATCACAGTTGGGGAAGAGCCGGCGAACGGCTCCGATCCGGTCGTCAACCCCTCCATTCCCGGGCCAGCAGCCCGAACAGCAGGTCGTCGGTCCACTCACCCTTGATCCAGGTGTGCTCGACCAGGTGCCCCTCGCGGCGGAAACCCAGTCGCGTCAACAAGTTCACCGACGCTTCGTTGCGCGCGTCGCACTCGGCGGACACCTTGTGCAGGCCGCGCTCGGTGAACAGGTGGTCCAGCACGCGCCGCACCGCCTCCGACGCGTACCCCTTGCGCTGGTGCGCGGTCGCGATCGTGTAGCCGATCTCGGCCTGGCGCCGGTTCTCGTGCAGGCCGACCCCGACGTCACCGACGAGCACCCCGTCCGCCTCGACGGCGTACTGGAACCAGCCCGGCTCGGCCGGGTCCAGTCCCGCCACCTCGCGCACGAACTCCTCCGCCCGCGCCGGCGGGAACGGCGGTTCCCACGACTGGTAGCGCGCCACCCCGGGATCGGACCGGTAGGCGGCGAACGCCGGGGCGTCCTCCGGGCGGAAGCGGCGCAGCACCAACCGTTCCGTGGTCAGCATCAGGCCGTCACCGCCAACGCGAACGGCAGCACGGACCCCGCACTCGCCTGCCGCAGCAGCCGCGCCGCGACCGTCATCGTCCACCCGGTGTCGATCCGGTCGTCCACCAACAGCACCGGTCCATCCACTGTGGACAGGTCCGGTGTCTCGGTCGCCCGGACGAGACCGGCCAGCCGCTGCGCGCTGTTGGCCCGCCGCATGGCCTCACCCAGCCACACGCGCCCGAGCAGCGGCAGCCGCCCCACCTCGGAGATCCGCCGCGCGAAGCTGTCCACGAGCAGCGGGTGTGTTCGCGACCCCACCGCCACGACACCCACGGGCCGCTCGCTCCAGCCCCACGCCGACAGCACCTTCACGCACGCCGCGAAAACGTCATCCGGTACCTCCTGGTCCTCCTCGTTGAACAGCGACCGCAACCGGTTGCCCCACCCGATGTCGGTCAGCCGACCCAGCGCCCGGCCGGTCTCGGCGGCCTCGCCCGCCGGGATCCGCCCGGACAACCCCACCCCGACCGCCGCCATCCCGGTCGGCCACTGCTTGCGCGGCTCGACCGACACCCCGGGCCGCAGCAGCTTCTCCCGCGCCGCTGTCGCCGCGGCCGGCGAGACCTCCGCCGACCACCGCCGGCCGGTGCAGTTGTCGCACCGCCCGCACGGCGCGGCGTGCGGGTCGTCCAACTGCCGCAACAGGAACTCCATGCGACAGCCGTCGGTGGCCAGGTAGTCGAGCACAGCGCGCTGCTCGACCTGCCGTGCCGCCTCGATCCGCGCGTACCGCTCCGCGTCGTAGGACCACGGCCGCCCGGTCGACTCCCACCCGCCGCGGACGCGCCGCACCGCGCCGTCCACGTCGAGCACCTTCAACACCACTTCCAGCCGTGTTCGGGACAGCTCCACCAACGGCTCCAGCGCCGCCGTCGACAGCACCCGCCCCGCGTCGGCCAACGCGTCCAGCACCTGCCGCACGATCCGTTCGGGCGGGAACGCCAGGGACGCGAAGTACGCCCAGATGTCCCGGTCCTCCGGACCCGGCAGCAACAGGACCTCGGCCCGCTCCACCCCGCGGCCCGCACGTCCGATCTGCTGGTAGTACGCGATGGGGGAGGGTGGCGCGCCCAGGTGCACCACGAACCCCAGGTCCGGCTTGTCGAACCCCATGCCCAGCGCCGAGGTGGCCACCAGCGCCTTGACGCGGTTGTCCAACAGGTCCTGCTCGGCGCGCTGCCGTTCCGCCGGGTCCGTTCGCCCGGAGTAGGCCGCCACCTCGAACCCGCGTTCCCGGAGGAAGGCCGCCACGTCGTCGGCGGAGGCCACGGTCAACGCGTAGACGATCCCCGAGCCCGGCAGCTCGTGGAGCCGGTCGGCCAGCCACCCCAGCCTGGCCTCCGCCCCCGGCAGCCGCACCACCGACAGCCGCAGGCTCTCCCGGTCCAGCGGGCCCCGCAGCACCAGCGTGTCCGAACCCGCGCCCAACCCCAGTTGCTCGGCCACGTCCCGCACCACCCGGTCGTTGGCCGTCGCGGTCGTCGCCAGCACCGGCACCCCGGCCGGCAGCTCCGTGAGCAACGTCCGCAGCCGCCGGTAGTCGGGCCGGAAGTCGTGGCCCCAGTCGGAGATGCAATGGGCCTCGTCGACCACCAGCAGCCCCGCCGATGATGTCAGCGAGGGGAGGACGGAGTCACGGAAATCCGGGTTGTTCAACCTTTCCGGTGACACCAGCAGGACGTCCACCTCGCCGGCCGCCACGCGGTCCTGCACGTCGTGCCACTCGTCGGTGTTGGCCGAGTTGATGGTGGCCGCGTGCACGCCCGCCCGCGCCGCCGCGTCGACCTGGTTGCGCATCAACGCCAGCAACGGCGACACGATCACCGTGGGCCCTTCGCCCAGCGCCCGCAGCAACGCCGTGGCGATGAAGTACACCGCCGACTTGCCCCACCCCGTCCGCTGCACGACCAGCGCCCGCCGCCGCTCGGCGACCAGCGCCCGGATGGCTGTCCACTGGTCCTCGCGCAGCACCGCGGCGGGCCCCGCCAGGGCCCGCAGCCGTTCCTCGGCCAGTTCGCGCAACGCCATCTCGTCCACGTCGAACACCATCCCAGAGGCCACCGACAATCCGACGGGTGCGGGGGTGGGAGTTCCAGGTCGCGGGAACCTCCGCGACAGCCACGAACGAGTGACCGTAGTCTGGTCCATGTGACTGATGACCTGCGCGAACAGGTGCACGCCGCCGCCCGGCGCGCCCGTGTCGCGGCCGACGACCTGGTCCTGGCCACCCGCGAGCGCAAGGACGCCGCGCTGCACGAGATGGCCGCCGCGCTGCGCGCCCGCGCGCCGGAGGTCCTCGAAGCCAACGCCAAGGACATCGAGGCCGGCCGTGCCGCCGGCCTGTCGGAGGGCCTGCTGGACCGCCTCGCGCTCACCGAGAAGCGCATCGACGGCGTGGCCAAGGGCCTGGAGACCGTGGCCGGCCTCGCCGACCCGGTCGGCGAGGTGCTGCGCGGCTCGATCCTGCCCAACGGCCTGGAGCTGCGGCAGGTCCGCGTCCCGATGGGCGTGGTCGGCATGGTCTACGAGGCCCGCCCCAACGTCACCGTCGACGCCGCCGGTCTCGCGCTGAAGTCCGGCAACGCCGCCCTGCTGCGCGGCTCGTCGTCCGCCGAGCACTCGAACACCGCGCTGGTCGCGATCCTGCGCGACGCCCTGGAGGCGGCCGGCCTGCCCGCCGACGCCGTGCAGCTGCTGCCGTGCCACGACCGCGCGTCGGTCACCCACCTCATCACCGCGCGCGGCCTGGTGGACCTGGTCATCCCGCGCGGCGGGGCGGGGCTGATCGACGCCGTCGTGCGGCAGGCGACCGTGCCGACCATCGAGACCGGTGTGGGCAACTGCCACGTCTACGTGGACGCGACCGCCGACCTGGACATGGCCGAGACGATCGTCCTGAACTCCAAGACCCGCCGCACCAGCGTGTGCAACGCGGCCGAGTCGCTGCTCGTGCACGCCGCCATCGCGGACGAGTTCGTCCCGCGCATCACGGCCGCGCTGCGCGATCACGAAGTCACCGTGCACGGCGATGAGACCTTCGCGCGCCAAGAGGGCGTCGTGGCGGCCACCGACGACGACTGGGACACCGAGTACCTGTCCCTGGACATCGCCGCCCGCGTGGTCGACTCGCTGGACGAGGCCGTGCGGCACATCGCCGAGCACGGCTCCGGCCACACGGAAGCGATCGTGACCAGCGACGTCGCCGCGGCGCGCCGCTTCACCGCCCGGGTCGACGCGGCGGCGGTCATGGTCAACGCCTCCACCGCGTTCACCGACGGCGGCGAGTTCGGCATGGGCGCGGAGATCGGCATCTCCACCCAGAAGCTGCACGCGCGCGGTCCGATGGGTCTGGCGGAGCTGACCTCGTCGAAGTGGGTCGCGTGGGGCGAGGGGCACGTCCGGCCGTCGTCGTGAGCGAGTGATCCACTGATCACCCATCGAGGGGTAACTGCACCCCGAAAGGCGGGTGACGCCGGCCTCGGTACGGGCAGACTGGTCGAGTCCGATCAGCCGTTGCGGTGAGGTGGTAGCCCGATGGGGAAGTGGCAGCTGCAAGTCGACGGGGGCAAGTGCGTCGCGAGCGGGATGTGCGAGGCGATCGCGCCCGACCACTTCCGGCTCGACGGCGTGTCCCAGCCGATCGACCCCTCCATCGACCCCGACCAGGTCGTGGTGGAAGCCGCCGAGTCGTGCCCCGTGGAGGCGATCCTGGTGCGCGGCTCGGACGGCGCGGTGGTCGCCCCGACGGCCTGACGGTCCGTGACCGGCGTCACTCGAACCGACTAAAAAATCTTCAACCGATCGCGTCATGGCCGCTGGGGTGTTCCGTTTCACCGTCGTGCGGCTCTGCTTCGGGGTGGGCCGCGCATCCGCGGAGGCGGCCTCCTCCCCCAGGGCCGCGGACGGGGAGTCGAAGTGCGCGGGCGGCCGTCGGGGACTTGACCGGCCGCCCGCGCACCGCGCGAACTACGCTCACGTCCCATGTCCAACCGCCGCATCGGCGTCATGGGTGGCACCTTCGACCCGGTGCACCACGGTCACCTGGTGGCCGCCAGCGAGGTCCAGGCCCGGTTCGACCTGGATGAAGTGGTGTTCGTGCCCACCGGCGAGCCGTGGCAGAAGAGCGCCCGCGAGGTCAGCCCCGCCGAGGACCGCTACCTGATGACGGTCATCGCGACTGCCTCCAACCCGCGGTTCTCCGTCAGCCGGGTCGACATCGACCGCGGCGGCCCCACCTACACGGTCGACACCCTCACCGATCTCAAGGGCGCCTACCCGAACGCGGACCTGTTCTTCATCACCGGCGCGGACGCGCTGGAGCAGATCCTGTCCTGGCGGCGCGCGGACGACGTGTTCGACCTCGCGCACTTCATCGGGGTCACCCGGCCGGGGTATGAGCTTGACGACACCCACCTGCCACCCGGCGCGGTGTCGCTCGTGGAGGTGCCCGCGATGGCCATCTCCTCGACCGACGTCCGCGCCCGCAACGCCACCGGACTGCCCATCTGGTACCTCGTTCCGGACGGCGTGGTCCAGTACGTGAACAAGCGCCGGCTTTACTCGGTGCTTGACTGACGCCGGACGCCGGTACCCTCATTGACTCGTGCGGGTGTATCGGCACCCGCCGAGGTGATGAGGAGAGACGTGGCAGCCACCGACGAGGCACGACGGTTGGCGCTGGTCGCCGCTAACGCGGCGGCCGACAAGAAGGCGCACGACGTGATCGTGCTCGACGTGTCCGACCAGCTCGTGATCACGGACGCGTTCGTGATCGCGTCCGCTCCCAACGAGCGGCAGGTCGGCGCGATCGTGGACAACATCGAGGAGAAGTTGCGCGAAGCGGGCCGCAAGCCGGTCCGCCGCGAGGGCGCGCGCGAAGGCCGCTGGGTCCTGCTGGACTTCGTGGACGTCGTCGTGCACGTCCAGCACGTGGAGGAGCGCAGCTTCTACGGCCTTGAGCGGCTGTGGAAGGACTGCCCGCGCATCGAGTTCGACGCCGGGCCGAACGCCGTGACCGACGAGGTCGCCGAGGCATGACCCTCAACCGGCTCGTGCTGTGGCGGCACGGTGAGACCGACTACAACGCGACCGGTCGCATGCAGGGCCACCTGGACTCGGCGCTGACCGAGACCGGGTGGAACCAGGCGCGGTTCGCGGTGCCGGTGCTCGCCGGGTTCGCGCCCGAGCTGGTGGTGGCCTCCGACCTGCGGCGGGCGCGGGACACGGCCACCGTGTTCACCACCGCCACCGGCATCGGCCTGCGGGTCGACGAGCGGCTGCGGGAGACGAACCTCGGCAAGTGGCAGGGCCTGACCTCGGAGGAGATCGAGGTCGAGTGGCCGGGCGTGCTGGAGGCCTGGCGGGCGGACGGGACCATCGCGCCGCCCGACGGCGAGACGCGCGTCGAGGTCGCCGAACGGGCGCTGGAGGTCGTGGCGGCGGTGGACGAGGAGTTCTCCGGCACCGTCATGCTGTGCGCCCACGGCGGCCTGATCAGCGCGTTGACCGGGCGGCTGCTGGATCTGCCGGTGGACCGGTGGGGCCTGCTCGGCGGCATCGGCAACTGCCACTGGACCGTGTTCACCCGGCGCCCGCACGGCGACGGGTCGTGGCGCCTGTCGTCGTACAACGCCGGAACCACCCGGTGAGACTGCTCGTCCTCGGCGACTCGCTGACGTTCCACGGCCCGCGAGGGCCGCTGCCCGCGGACCACCCGCGGTTGTGGCCGAACGTGGCCGCTTCGGCGTTGGGCGGGCATGCGGAGCTGGTCGCCGGGTTCGGGTGGACCGCTCGGGACGCCTGGTGGGCGTTGACCGGTGATCCGCGCGTGTGGTCGTTGTTGCCGCGTACGGACGTCCTTGTGCTCGCCGTGGGGCACATGGACACGTTGCCGTCGCCTTTGCCGACCTTCTTGCGGCAAGGGCTGCGCTATCTGCGTCCCGACGGGCTCCGCCGGCACGCGCGGTCCGCCTACCGGACGCTGCAACCCCACCTGTCACGGCTGCTCGGCGGGTATCCGGTCGCGTTGCCGCCGCACCTGACCGTCCGCTACCTGGACTCGTGCGTGCGGTCGGTGCACGCGTTGCAGCCGGGTATCAGGGCGGTCGGCATGACACCGTCCGTGCACCGTTCTCCGGCCTACGCGAACGTGCACACCGGCCGTCCCGCCGCGGAACGCGCGGTGCGGTCGTGGGCCGAGAGTGCCGGCGTGCCGCTGCTGGACGTGCCCTCGCTCGTGGGCGACCACGTCCGGTCACGGCGCGGCAACCCGGACGGCATGCACTGGGGTTGGGAAGGGCACGCGCTGGTCGGCGCGGCCATGGCCGACCTCATCAGGTCCGTGGCGGTCAGCCACTCGGGCACGGCGGAGCCGTAGTCTCGGCACTCGTGTCCATCACGATCGTCACCGACTCCACGGCTTACCTGCCGGAAGGGTTCGCGGAGCGGCACGGCATCCGCGTCGTCCCGCTGCACGTGGCGGTGGACGGGCGCAGCGTGCTGGACGGGGTGGACTTCGGCCCGGAGGAGCTGGCCACGGCCCTGGGGGAGCACCGGCGGGTGACGACGTCCCGGCCGACGCCGGGCGAGCTGGCCGACGTGTACCGGGACGTGCTGGCGGGCGGCGCGGACGGGATCGTGTCGGTGCACCTGTCCCGCGAGCTGTCCGGGACGTGGGAGGCGGCGCGGCTGGCGGCCGAGGAGGTCGATCCGGGGCGGATCCGCGTGGTGGACTCGCGGGCGACCGGCATGGGCCTGGGGTTCGCGGTGCTCGCCGCCTGCGCCGCCGGTGCCGACCCCGCGCGCGTCGAGGCGGCTGCCGCCGGCGCGGCGAAGCGGATGAAGATGTTCTTCTGCGTCGAGACCCTGGACCACCTGCGGCGGGGCGGCCGGATCGGGGCCGCGGCGGCGCTCGTGGGCACGGCGCTCGCCGTCAAGCCCCTGCTGCACGTGGACGACGGGCGCATCGTGCCGTTGGAGAAGGTGCGCACGATGGGCCGGGCGATCGGGCGGCTGGTCGACCTGGCGGCGGCTGCGGCCGGCACGGGACCGGTGGGGCTGGCGGTGCACCACCTGGCCGCGCCCGAGCGCGCCGCCGAGTTGGCGACCTTGCTGGACGAGCGGGTGCCGGGCTCGACCGGGTGCCTGATCTCCGAGGTCGGAGCGGTGATCGGCGCGCACACCGGGCCGGGTGTGCTGGGTGTCGTGGTGCTGCCGGGCGGCTACGAGTAGGCCGAGTTGTCCACAGGCCCGGAGTTGTCCACAGATCCGGATCCGGCGGTCGCGGGCCTTGCGCCACCCGGCCTAGCGTCGACCGCATGTTCGAGAACCGATCCGAAACCTCGGCCGCACGACTCCAGGCCCTGATCGCGAAGAGCCAGGGCAGGCACCGGGCTCGCGAGGAGCCGCTGGTCGTCTTCACCTCGTCCGCGGGCGTCGACCCGCCGGGAGGGCTGCGCGCTCTCCTGCGCCGGTTGCCGGTGGGCTCGGTGCCGCGTCGGCGGGTCGTCTTCGTCGGCATGGCGCTGGGCGTGCTCCTGGCGGTCGCGTTGAGCCTGTGGTGGCAGCGGCCCGAGCCGGAGGCGCCGCCGCCGCTGCCCATGGCCGCCGCGGAGGTCACGACCCTGCCCGAGGAGGTCGTGGTCAACGTGGTGGGCGCGGTGCCCAGGCCCGGTCTGGTCACCGTCCCCAGCGGCGCGCGGGTGGCCGACGCCGTGCAGGCGGCGGGCGGTGCGCACCCCGGCACCGACCTCCAGGGCCTCAACCTCGCGCGCAAGGTCGCCGACGGGGAGCAGATCGCCGTCGGCGTCCCGTCCCAGCGGTCCGATCCCGCCACCGAACCCGTCAACCTCAACACCGCGACGAAGGAGGAACTCGACCAACTGCCCGGCGTGGGGCCCGTGACAGCGCAGCGCATCGTCGAGCGGCGCTTGAAACGCGGCCCGTTCACCTCCATCGACCAACTCGGCGAGATCGAGGGCATCGGCGACGCGAAGCTCGCCAAGCTCGGTGACCTCGTCCGCCTCTGACCCACTCACCCGGCGGTCTCACCCCAACACCCGCGGTCCAACCCCGCGAGCCACGCCGCCGGTCCAAGTCCGCGTTCCCGCGCCGCAGTTCCCCGGGTCCTCGCGGTTCCACCCCACGCCGCGGTCCCACCCACTCGTCGAACACCAGGGAGGCAGTCATGTCCTTGAGCCACACCGTCGTCGGGCGTCCGTCCGATCGACGCGCCGACCACCGTCCCAAGACCGTCGATCACGGTCCTGAACGGCGCGGCGGGCCGTGAGCCCTCGCGCCCACCTGGTTCCCGCGGCGCTGGTCGTGTGGGCGGCGGCCCTGACAGGTCTCCTGTGGGCCTGGTGGTGGGCCGTGGTCATCGGTCTCGTGGCCGGCGTGATCGGTGGCCTGGTCCTCCGCGGGGTGCGGCCCGCGGCGGTGGCGGTCGTGGTGGCCGGGCCGGTGGCGGCGTGCTGGATCGGTGTCCAGGCGCACGCGTCGGCCCACCACCCGCTCCGGTCGGCGGCGGAGCACGGAGGGCCCACCACCCTCCGGCTCGTGCTGGACGACCGGCCGCACGGCCTGCGCACCAGCGGGTTCGGCTCGCGGCAGGGCGGGGTCGACCTGGTCCGAGCCCAGGCGACGCTCAACGACGGCGGCCGGGTGGTCGTGCTGGCGCCGGCGGCGACGTGGGGGGCGCTCCTGCCCGGGCAGAGCGTTCTGGCACGTGGCTCGTTGGCGCCGGCGCGGCCCGGTGAGCCGACCGTCGCCCTGCTGCGGGTCCGGGGTCCGCCGCGCGAGGTCACGCCCGCACCGGTGTGGCAGCGCGGGGCGGAGGCGCTGCGAGCGGGCCTGCGGGCCGCGAGCCGCGCGCTCGACCCGGAACCGGCGGGGCTGCTGCCCGCCCTGGTCGTCGGCGACACCTCGCGGTTGTCGCCCAGGGTGGTGGAGGAGTTCCGCACGGCCGGGTTGGCGCACCTGCTCGCGGTCAGCGGGGCGAACCTGGCGATCTTGTGCGGCGCGGTGCTGTTGCTGCTGCGGCTGTTCCCCGTCGGGCCACGCGGGTGTGCGGCCGGGGCGGCGGTCGCGCTGGTCGGGTTCGTGGTGCTCGCGGGTCCGGAGCCGAGCGTGCTGCGGGCGGCGGTGATGGGTGCGGTGGCGTTGCTCGCCCTGGTGCTCGGGCGGGAGCGGTCGGCGTTGCCCGCCCTCGCCGCGTCCGTGGTGGTGCTCGTGCTCCACGACCCCGGCTTGGCGGTCGACGTGGGCTTCGGCCTGTCGGTCGTCGCCACGGCGGCGCTGGTCCTGCTGGCGCCGCCGTGGGCCGGGTGGCTGCGCGACCGGGGCGTGCCGGTCGGGCTGGCCGAGGCGCTGGCGGTGCCCGCGGCGGCGCACGCCGCCACGGCTCCGCTGATCGCCGGGTTCGCCGGTGAGGTGAGCCTGGTGGCCGTGCCGGCGAACCTGCTGGTCGCGCCGGTCGTCGCGCCGGTGACGGTGCTCGGCGTCCTGGCCGCCGGGCTCGCCCAGGTGCACGACGGGCCGGCGCGGCTGGTGGTGGAGGTGGCCGGTCCGGCGGCGGGCTGGCTGGTGGCGGTCGGCCGGCACGCGGCGGCGGTGCCGGGGTCGGCGGTCGCGTGGCCGCGGGGCTGGGCGGGTGGTGCCGCGCTGGCCGGGGCGGTGCTCGTCGGCTACGTGCTGCTGCGGCTGCGCCGGGTGCGGGTGCTGCTCGCGGCGGTCGGGGTCGGGCTGGTCGCGGTGCTGGCCCCCGTGGGGGTGCTCGCGCCGCGGTGGCCGGTGCCCGGCTGGGCGGTGGTCGCGTGCGACGTGGGGCAGGGCGACGCGGTCGTCCTGGCCACGGCCGAGGCCGGGCGGGCGGTGCTGGTGGACACCGGGCCCGACCCGGGGCCGGTGCTGGGGTGCCTGCGGCGGCTGGGCGTGCGGCAAGTGCCCTTGGTGGTGCTCAGCCACCTGCATGCCGACCACATCGGCGGGTTGGCGGCGGTGCTGGCGGAGCGGGGTGTGGGCGCGGTGGCGGTGGGTCCGTCGCGCAATCCGGGCTGGGCGTGGAGGGAGGTGCGGGAACAGGCGGGGGCCGCGGGCGTCCGCGTGGTGGAGCTGGGCGTCGGGCAGCGGCTGAGCTGGCCGGGGCTGGACCTGGACGTGCTGGGGCCGCGGGCGGTCCCGAGAGGGGAGGAGAACACGGCGGTCAACGACGCCTCGCTGGTCCTGCGCGCCTCGACGCCGGCCGGCCGGGTGCTGCTGACCGGGGACGTCGAACTCGCGGGCCAGGCCGCGCTGCTCGACGCGCCGGTCGACCTGCGGGCCGACGTGCTCAAGGTGCCGCACCACGGGTCGCGGTACTCGTCTCCGGCGTTCCTCGCGGCGGTGCGGCCGAAGGTCGCGCTGGTCAGCGTCGGCGCGGGCAACCGCTACGGCCACCCCAGCGGCGTGCTGGTCGAGGCGCTCACCCGCCGGGGCGCCCTGGTCCTGCGCACCGACCGGGACGGTGACACCGCCGTCCTGCCCGGCCCGGACGGGCCGCGGGTCGCCCGCCGCGGCGACCCGATCGACAACACCTGAAGGGGAGAACCATGAACAACGACAACGACAGTTGGATCCGCCTGCACACCGGCTGGTCGCCGCGCGAGGTGGGGTGGGCGCTGTGGCAGCCCGGGTACGTGGCCCATCCCTGGCCGCGCGACGAGCTGGGGCCCGACTTCACCTTCTACATCTGCGACGACGTCGGGGCCGGCAAGGACGGGCGTGCCATCGTCGCCAGGGCGAAGGTCACCAGGGTGGTCCCGACCACGGAGGTGAAGTCGCCCGAGGACGCCTACCAGCGGATCGCGGACGCCCTGTTCGACGACGACCTGACGATCCTGCCGGAGAACTGGCGGGCCAACCGCTACAACGGGCACAAGTCGGCGGCGCCGTGGCCGCAGTGGCTCACGGCGTGGCGGGCGGACCTCGACGAGGTCGGGCCGCACGTGATGCCGGAGCTGTCCTCGTTCCCGCGCAGCGGGTGGCTGCGCACGTCCCGCCTCACCTTGTGACGGTCGGGCCGTGCCCGGGGCGGCGGTGCCCGCCGGTGGCTTGCGCGCCCAGGCCGTTCGGCCAGGCGTGGGCGCGCAAGCCCGACGCGGTCCCGCCGCGGTGCCCCGGTCAGTCCTTCAGGGCGTTGATGACGGCTTCGGCCGACGGCGGGACGTTCGCGCGCGGTCCCACGCGGTCGCCGAGGGCGTCCAGGGTCTTGAGGCCGTCGCCGGTGATCAGCAGCACGGTCTCGGCGTCGGGGTCGAGCTGACCGGTCTCGATGAGCTTCTTCGCGGTCGCCACGGTCACGCCGCCGGCGGTCTCCGCGAAGATGCCCTCGGTGCGGGCCAGCAGGCGGATGCCCTCGACGACCTCTTCGTCGGTGACGTCCTCGATCGCGCCGCCGGTGCGGCGGACCGCGTCGAGCACGTACGGGCCGTCGGCGGGGGCGCCGATCGCCAGGGAGCGGGCGATGGTGTCCGGGCGGACGGGGGAGACCACGTCGTGGCCGGCCTTGAACGCCGCGGACACGGGGGAGCAGCCGGTGGCCTGCGCGCCGAACACCTTGTACGGGGTGGCTTCGACGAGGTCCAGTTCGCCGAGCTCGCGGAAGGCCTTGTCGACCTTGGTGAGCTGGGAGCCGGAGGCGATCGGGACGACGACCTGGTCGGGCAGGCGCCAGCCGAGCTGCTCGGCGACCTCGTAGCCGAGGGTCTTCGAGCCCTCGGCGTAGTAGGGCCGGACGTTCACGTTGACGAACGCCCAGTCCTCGTGTTCGGCGGCGAGTTCCTGCGCGAGGCGGTTCACGTCGTCGTAGTTGCCGTCGACGGTGATCAGGTTGCCGTCGTAGACGGCGGTCATGAGGATCTTGGCGCGCTCCAGGGAGGAGGGGACCAGCACGACCGACTGCCAGCCCGCCCGGGCCGCCGCGGCGGCGACGGCGTTCGCGAGGTTGCCGGTGGAGGGGCAGGCGAGGACCTTGAAGCCCAGCTCGCGGGCCGCCGCCAGGGCGACGCCGACGACGCGGTCCTTGAACGAGTGGGTGGGGTTGCCGGTGTCGTCCTTCACCCAGACCTTGCGGACACCCAGCGCCTTGGCGAGGTTGTCGGCCTCGACGAGGCGGGTGTGGCCGGGGTTGGTGTTGGGGTGCGACTCGACGTTCGACGGGACGGGCAGCAGGCCGCGGTAGCGCCAGATCGACCGGGGGCCCGCCTCGATGTCCTCGCGGCGGACGCGGCCGAAGTCGTAGGCGACTTCCAGCGGCCCGAAACACTCCAGACAGGCGTATTCCGGGGCGAGCGGGGTCTCGTGGCCGCACTCGCGACACGACAGGGCGCGAGCCGGGCCGAGGTCGAAGGAGGTGGCGGTCGAGGGCACACTGACAGCAGTCATCGCGAGGTTTCTCCTCATCTTTCCCGCTTGGCGGGTCGGAATTGGCACCGTGGTCGGCAGCGCGCAAGGCACCGCAACGACGGGTTGCCGGGGCTTCTTCGGGCCGATCCCTCTGCCCCTCTGGATGAGCGGTATTCAGTTGTGCCCTCAACCTACGACACCGTCCCGACCTTCAGCCAGATCCGTCCACCATCCGGACGGCCGCGGCGGCGTGGGAGGATCGGGTCCGTGAGCGCCGCCGCAGTCACTCCCGCCCCCGTGCAACTGGTGGTCGGCGAGGAGGAGTTGCTGGTCGAGCGTGCTGTCCGCAGCGCGCTGGCCGCCGCCCGCCGAGTCGATCCGCAGGCCGACCTGACCCGCGTGAAGGTGACCGACCTCACCCCTCCTGAGCTGGCGGAACTGGTGAGCCCGTCGCTGTTCGCGGAGGGCCGCGTGATCGCCTTGGAGAGCGCGCAGGACGCCGGCAAGGAGATCGCGGACGCGGTCCTGGCCTACGCGAAGTCACCCGCGGACGGGGTGACGCTGGTGGTCGTCCACACCGGCGGCGGACGCAGCAAAGTGGCGAAGGAACTACCTACGGCTTTGCGCAAGGCCGGGGCCGAGGTGATCGAGTGCCCCAAGATCACCAAGGCCGCCGACCGCGAGGCGTTCGTCCGCAACGAGATCCGCTCGGCGGGCGGCAAGGCCGACCCGGAGGCCGTCGGCGCGCTCATCGAGGCGGTCGGTTCGGACCTGCGCGAGCTGGCGGCGGCGGCGTCGCAGCTCGTCGCGGACACCGGCGGCAAGGTGGACGCGGACGCCGTCCACCGCTACCACCGGGGTCGGGCCGAGGTGACCGGGTTCGCGGTGGCGGAGAAGGCGGTCATGGGCGACCGGGCCGGGGCGCTGGAGGCGCTGCGGTGGGCGATCCACCTCGGTGTGCCGCACGTGCTGGTCGCCGACGCGCTGGCGGACGCGGTGCGCACCATCGCGCGGGTGTCGGCGGTGGGCCGGGGCGACCCGTTCAAGCTGGCGGGTGAGCTGGGCATGCCGCCGTGGAAGGTGAAGAAGGCGCAGGGGCAGGCGCGCGGCTGGGACGGTGACGGGCTGGCCGCCGCGATGTCGGCGGTGGCCGACCTGAACGCCGACGTGAAGGGTGTGGCGGCCGACTCGGGCTACGCCCTGGAACGAGCCGTGCTGAAGATCGTCGCCGCCCACGGCCGCCGCTGACCCGCGAGGGGAGCGGAGCTGCGGACAGAAGGGACGCTGGGGCTGGCGGGCTGGCGGGCTGGCGGGCTGGCGAGCTGGCGAGCGAGCGGCGGCGGCCGGCGGCTGGCGGTGATGCGGGCCGTTGGCAGGTGGCGGGCTGATCGCGGGCTGGCGGTCGGCGGTCGGCGGGCGGCGCGAGCGGCGGCACCGGCCGGCGGCGGGCGGCGGGCGGTGTTGGGGCCGGTACAGCGAAGCGCCGCCCCCAACGTGTGGGAGCGGCGCTTCGGGAGGCTCGCGGCCGGGTGGCCGGGTGCCGTCAGATCTGGTTGGCGCGCTTCGCCAGGGCCGACTTCTTGTTCGCGGCCTGGTTGGCGTGGATCACGCCCTTGGTGACGGCCTTGTCGAGCTTGCGGGAGGCCTCGCGGGCCAAGGCGATGGCCTTGTCCTTGTCGCCTGCCTCGGCGGCCTCACGGAACTTGCGGATCGCGGTCTTGAGGGACGACTTGACGGCCTTGTTGCGCAGGCGCGCCTTCTCGTTCGTCTTGATCCGCTTCATCTGGGACTTGATGTTCGCCACGCGAAAGCCACCTTTTCCTTCGAGTTCGGAGTCGCACCGCGCTTCTCATCGGCTCCACCCCCTCGCGGGGGCGGTCTTCCTCCACAGCGGAATGCCGCGCGGTACGGCTGACCAGGTTAACAGGGTCCTGTCGCGGGCTCCCGACCAGGGCGGTCGGGTGTGGGGGTGGCCACGGGGCCAGCAAAACAGTACGCGCGTCTCGTTAAGCTGATCGGGTGATGAGCGCACTCGACTGGCCGGGGTTCGGGGAGATCAGCCTCGCCGGGTTGCTGTTCCTCTGCCTGGCGGCTGCGCTTGCGGGGGCCGTGGACGCCGTGGTGGGCGGCGGCGGGTTGATCCAGTTGCCCGCGTTGTTGCTCATCGCGCCCGGCGGGCAGCCGTTGTACGCGTTGGCCACGAACAAGGTCGCGGCGGTCGTGGGCACTGCGTCGGCCGTCACCACCTACGCGCGGCGGACGACCATCGACTGGTGGTCGGCCCTGCCGATGGCGCTCGCGGCGTTCAGCGGCGCGGTCGGGGGTGCGGCGTTCGCCGGGGCGTTGGCGCCGGGGGTGCTGAACGGTGTGGTGCTGGTCGCCCTGGTCGGGGTCGGGCTCTACACGTGGCGCAAGCCCGAGCTGGGTGTCGCCGAGACGCCCCGGTTCAAGCGGGTCGCGCAGATCGGGGTCATGGCGCTCGGCGGTGCGGTGATCGGGTTCTACGACGGGCTCGCGGGGCCGGGCACCGGCGCGTTCCTGGTGTTCCTGCTGGTGGGCGTGGTGGGGTTCGCGTTCTTGCGGGCCTCGGCCACGGCGAAGATCGTCAACGTCGCGACCAACCTGGGCGCGTTGCTCTACTTCATCCCCGCGGGGAAGGTCCTGTGGGGACTCGGGCTGGTGCTGGCCGTGTGCAACGTCGCCGGCGCGGTGTTCGGGGCGCGGCTCGCCGTGCGGCGCGGGTCGGCGTTCGTCCGGCGCGTGTTCCTGACCGTGGTGGTGGCGCTGGTGGTCAGTCTGGGGTGGAAGGCGGCGGTTGGATGACCTTGAACGTCGCGCCCATCGGGTCGCCGACGGTGGTGTACCGGCCGAACCGGGACTCCGCCACGTCGCCCACCGGGATGCCGCCCAGCTCGCGCGCCCGGTCGACCGCCCGCTCCAGGTTGGTCACCGCGAAGTAGGTCATCCAGTGCGGCGGGATCTCCGCCGGGATGTCGGCCGCCATCCCGAAGATCCCGCCGACGACCCGGCCGTCGGCCTTCAGCTGCGTGTACGGGAAGTCCGGCAGCGGGTCCAGGCCCAGGCCGAACACCTCCTGGTAGAACTCGGCCGCGCCGAACGCGTCGCGCGTGGCCAGTTCGTTCCAGATCACGGTCCCCGGCTCGTTCACCACGTACGCGCCGATGTGCGTGCCCGCCTCCCACAACCCGAACGCGGCGCCGCTGGGGTCCACGGCGACCGCGCCGCGCCCCGGTCCGCCGGTGTCGAACTCCGGCACCAGGACCTTGCCGCCGTTGGCGCCGATCAGGTCGATCGACTCGTCCAGGTCGTCGGTCGCGAGGTAGGTCGTCCACACCACCGGGAACATCACGTCGCGCGGCATCTCGCCGAAGCCCGCCACCGGTTTCCCGCGCACCAGCGCCATCGTGTAGTAGCCGGTCTCCGGGCCGCCGATCTCGAAGTCCCAGCCGAACAGGCCGCCGTAGAAGTCCATGGTGGCCACGCGGTCGGTGGTCATCATGTCCACCCACGCGGGCGTGCCCGGCGCGTACGGGGTGCTCAGCTCGCTCACCCCGACAACGGTTGCACCGCGCACCCGGGCCCGCGAGTTGATCACGAGCCGGAAGCCCGGCCGTGCCTCCCCCTGGGCACACGGCCGGGCTGCGGCGGGTGGTCGATCACCCGGGTTCCCGTTCGTCGGTCACGTCGTCGCGGGGCTTGCGCGGCCTGCCCCGCTTCGGCGGCGCCGCCGCGCCGGAGGGGGCCCGTCCCGCCTCCGCCAGCGCGCGGCGGAGGATGAACTCGATCTGCGCGTTGGTGCTGCGCAGTTCGTCGTTGGCCCACCGGGTCAGCGCGTCGTGCACGGCCGGGTCCAGGCGGAGCAGGACGCTCTTGCGCTCCGCCACGTCAGTGGTACAGCGACCCGGCGTTCACGACGGGTTGCGTCGACCGGTCACCGCACAGCACCACCAGCAGGTTCGACACCATGGCCGCCTTGCGCTCCTCGTCCAGTTCCACCACGTCCTGCTCGGCGAGCCGGGCCAGCGCCAGCTCCACCATGCCGACCGCGCCCTCCACGATCCGCTGCCGCGCCGCGACGACCGCGCCCGCCTGCTGGCGCTGGAGCATCGCCTGCGCGATCTCCGGAGCGTAGGCCAGGTGCGTCAGCCGCGACTCGATCACCTTCACGCCCGCCGCCTGCACGCGGGCCGCGATCTCGACCGACAGCGTCTCGGTGATCTCGTCGGCGTTCTCCCGCAACGACAGTCCGCTCTCCTCGTGGCTGTCGTACGGGTAGCTGGTGGCGATGTGCCGCACGGCGGTCTCGGTCTGGATGCCGACGAACCGCACGAAGTCGTCCACCTCGAACTTGGCCCGCGCCGTGTCGTCGACCTGCCACACGACGACCGCGGCGATCTCGATCGGGTTGCCGTCGGCGTCGTTGACCTTCAGCGTCGCGGTCTCGTGGTTGCGGATCCGGGTGGACACCCGCACCTTCGTGGTGAACGGGTTGGCCCAGCGCAGGCCGTCGCGCCGCACCGTGCCGGTGTAGCGGCCCAGGAACTGAAGCACCCGCGCCTCGCCGGGCGCGACGGTGAACAGCCCGCTGCCGGTCACCAGGCCCGCGCCGGTCAGGATCACGCCGGTCACGATCACCGGCGCGTTGGGGCCGTCCGTGACGGGCAGGAAGCCCAGCACGACGACCGCCGCGCCCGCCAGGGTCAGGGCGACCGCCACGAGCAGCATGGTCCACCCCGAGACCTCGGACGCCTCGCGCTCCCGCACGGCCGGCGCCGGCATCCGGACGCTCACATCGGTCGACGTATCCATCTCGCACCCCTCAAGGTCTATCGCCTGCTTAGCAAAGTGATATCACTTTTTTCGGGGCCGCGCCAAGTCGGTACGCTCAAGAGGACCGAAGTTGTCCGCAATGCCCACTAACGTGGTCATATGACCGAGGTCCTGAGCCGTCGAGCCGTCAACCGCGCCACGTTGGCCCGCCAGTTCCTGCTGGAGCGCACCACGCGGCCGGTCACCGAGGCGGTCGCCCACCTCGTCGGCCTTCAGGCCCAGACCCCGCACACCTGGTACACCGGCCTGTGGACGCGGATCGCGGACTTCCGCCCCGAGGAGGCCGCCGACCCGCTGGTGGACCGCACGCTGGTCCGCATCGCCGTGATGCGCTCCACGATCCACCTGGTCACCGCGTCCGACGCCCTCGCGCTGCGCCCGCTGGTCCAGCCCGTGCTCGACCGCGACCTGTTCCGCAACCACACCCACGGCCCGGACATGCGCGGCCTCGACGTGGACGCCGTGGTCGCCGCCGGACGCGCCCTGCTAGCCGAGAAACCGCGCACCAACAAGGAACTCGGCGCGCTGCTGCACGAGCGGTGGCCCGACCGCGCGCCGTCCGCGCTGGCCTACGCGATCCGCTGCCGGGTGCCGCTCGTGCAGGTGCCGCCGCGCGGGCTGTGGGGACGCAGCGGTCCGATCGCGCACACCAGCGTCGAGGTGTGGCTGGGGGAGGGCGTCACCGACCGGCCGTCGGTGGAGGACATGGTGCTGCGCTACCTCGCCGCGTTCGGCCCGGCGACGGTGAAGGACGTGCAGACGTGGTCCGGCCTGACCCGGCTGCGCGAGGTGGTCGAACGGCTCCCGCTGGAGCGCCTGCGCGACGAGGACGGCCAGGAGCTGTTCGACCTGCCCGACGCGCCCCGCCCCGACGGGGACACGCCCGCGCCCGTCCGGTTCCTGTACGACTTCGACAACCTGCTGCTGTCCCACGCCGACCGCCGTCGGGTCGTCACCCCCGACGTGAAGGCGCGCGACTACGACCCGCACGGCCCGGTCCCGCAGTTCTTCCTGGTCGACGGCGTGACCGCCGGGGACTGGCGGGTCGAGCGGACCAAGGAGGTCGCCACCCTGGAGCTGCGGCCGTTCCACCGGCTGTCCGATGTGGACGAACTGGAGCGCGAGGGCGCGGCGCTGCTGGAGTTCCTGGCGCCGGACGTGCCCAAGCACGACGTCCGGGTCCTGTACTGAACCTCCGCGCGCCGCGCGCGTCCTTCAGGGCATGGGGATCGTCATCCGCACACCGAGCCAGGACGACATGGCGGCCGTGGCCGAGGTGCACTTCCGCAGCCGGCGCAGCTACTACGAGGGGCACCTGCCCGAGGCCGAGCTGGCCGCGTGGGAGGCCGACGTGCGCGCCAAGGGGTACCGGCTGGACCGGTTCCCCGAACGCGTCTGGCAGGTGGCCGAGGAGGACGGCGAGGTCATCGGGTTCGCGCTGGTCACGCCGGACGGCAAGCTGTGGCAGCTCCAGGTGGACCCGCCGCACTGGGGACGCGGGGTCGGGTTCGCGCTGCACGGGTGGTGCGTGGCGCAGTTCCGCGGGATGGGCGTGGCGACCGGGCGGCTGGACGTGTTCGCCGAGAACCACCGGGCGCGGCGGTTCTACGAGCGGCGCGGCTGGCGCGAGGTCGGGCGGGACGACGACCACGTGCTGATGGAGTTGGACATCCAGCCGGGGGGATCGCCTAGGGTGGGTGCCGACAGTGCCTAGGGTTCCGCCGTCGTCCGCCCGCACCACCCCACAACCAGGGCGACGGGACCGGTCCGAGCGGCACCGCCGGCGCTGAGGGACGTGCCGGTCATCTGACGGGACAAAAGCCTGGAGGAACCCGGTTGCCGCGTGCGCGGCGCCAGAAGGGTTCCCACGATGTCGCCCGTCGCAGTCCTGCTCGTCGTCGCCGCCGCGTTCGCCCACGCCGGGTGGAACCTGGCGGCCAAGCGCGTCCGCGACGGCGGTGCGTTGTTCGTGTGGGTCAACGCCCTGTTGTCGGCTGTGCTGCTGGTGCCGGTCGTGCTGCTGACCGCCACGCCCTCGTGGGACTGGGTCGTGCCGCTCGTGGGCAGCGGGGTCGTGCACCTGGCCTATTTCCTGCTGCTGCAACGGGGTTACGCGACCGGGGACATGTCCGTGGTGTACCCGTTGGCGCGGGGGACCGGGCCGTTGTTGACGGTCGTGGCTGCCGTGGCCTTCTTCGGAGAACGCCCGCACGTGCTGGGACTCGTGGGGGCGGCGGCGGTTGTGGTGGGGGTGATGGTGATCGGCTCGGGCGGTGGTGGGCACGGCAGTCGCCTGGCCGGTGTCGGGTACGGGTTGGCCACGGGCGCGATGATCGCCGTCTACACGCTGTGGGACGCGCACGCGGTCACGGCGGCGGCGATTGCGCCCTTGGCGTTGTCGGCCGGGTCGTCGGTGACCGAGAGCGTACTGCTCGCGCCTTATGCGCTGAAGCGTCGCTATGAGGTGGCACGGCTCGTGCGGACGTACTGGCGTGAAGTGTGCTTGGTTGCCGTGCTGTCGCCGGCCGCCTATGTGCTGGTGTTGTTCGCCATGAGGATCGCCCCGGTGAGCCTGGTGGCACCGGCACGGGAGTTGAGCATCGTCGTCGGCAGCGTGCTGGCGTGGCTCGTGCTGGGTGAGCCGAACCCCGTTCGGCGGCTGTCCGGTGCGGTGGTCGTGGTCGCCGGAGTGGCGGCCATCGCCGTGGCGTGATCGGGTGGCCTCATGGAGGTGCTGGGCAGCCGGGTGTTGGTGCGGTCCCGCGACCCCGAGCGGGCGCGGGCGTTCTACCGGGACGTGCTGGGGCTCGCCGTGTACCGGGAGTTCCCCGGCGGCACGGTGTTCTTCCTCGGCGGCGGGTTCCTGGAGGTGTCCGGCCGGTCCGACGACGGACCGACCGGGGCGGTCGAGCTGTGGCTCCAGGTGCGCGACCTGCGCGCCGCCGCCGCGGAACTCGCCGAGCACGTGGTGCGCGAGCCGCGCCGCGAGCCGTGGGGACTGGACGAGATGTGGGTCCAGGACCCCGACGGCCTGCGGATCGCGCTGGTCGAGGTCCCCGCCGAGCACCCGCTACGCCGGGACCTCCGCGAGTAGCTCGATCGCCGGCGGCACGACCCCGCCGTGCCGGCGCAGCGTCGTGCGCACGCCGGTGAAGCCCGCCGCCTCCGCCTCGCGGACCAGGTCGAACTCCGACACGTCCAGCACCATCCGGTGCACCGACACGACCAGCCGGCCGCCCGGCTTGAGCACCCGGAACAGCTCGTGGAACGCGGCCGGCCGGTTGTCCCACAGTTGGAGGTTGTTCACCGACACCACGACGTCCACCGTCGAGGGCTCCTGCCCGGTGCGCGCCGCCGTGCCCTCGCGCAGCTCGACCCGGTCGGCCGCGACCAGGTCCGCGCACCGCTCGCGCGCCTCGTCCAGCATGACCCGCGACGGGTCCACGCCGACCGCCTTGAACGCCCGTTCCGCCGCCAGCCGCAGACCCACGCCGGGCCCCGGACCGACGACCAGCACGGTCTCGTTCGCGGCCGGGTTCGCGAGCTCGACCACGTGGGCCTCGACCCCCGCGTTGACCTTCGCCATGACCCGACCGCCCAGCTCGCCCACCTTGCCGCGCGGGTGGCCGAACGCCGCGTCGAACGCCTTCATCAGCCTCGTAGCCATGCCTCCAGGGTCCGCGCGGCGCGGACCCGCGGCATCGGGGATCGCCCTGAAGTCGCTCCCAGGGGGCCTCCCCCGGGTCAGCGCCAGCCCATCGCCCGCAGGGCGTCCACGACCAGGGAGAACCGCTCCGGCTCCAGCACCGAGCCCTCGCGGCGGATGTCGTCCTCGTCCAGCTCGAACACGCGGTCCAGGCGCAGGTAGGAGACGCGGCCGTCGCGGTCCCAGCGGCCCGAGCCCAGCGCCACGACGTCGTCCAGCTCGTTCGGGCGCGGGTCCTTGCTGGTCAGCATGAGGGCCAGCAGGGCGCGGCGGTGGCGGCCGACGACCAGCAGCGGGCGGTCCTTGCCGCGGCTCGCGTCCTCCTCGTAGGGCACCCACGCCCACACGACCTCGCCCGGGTCGGCCAGGCCGTCCAGGTCGGGGGAGTACTCCAGGGTGGCCGCCACGGCCTTCGAGTAGACCTCGCGCACCGCGCCCCGGGCCGGTCGCGGGTCCTCACCGTTCGTGTACACGGCCGGGAAGCTTATGGCCTGGGTCACGTCCGGGTGGAACAGCAGGTCGGCGTGGCATGAGAGGATGGGTCGATCCCCTTTGTCCGTCCCGTGCGAGGAACCTGAGTGAGCACGTTCGCCGATCAGACGTTCACGCCCCCGGAGCTGATCCGGAACTTCTGCATCATCGCGCACATCGACCACGGCAAGTCGACCCTGGCCGACCGCATGTTGCAGCTCACCGGCGTGGTCGAGGAGCGTGCGATGCGTGCGCAGTACCTCGACCGCATGGACATCGAGCGCGAACGCGGCATCACGATCAAGGCGCAGAACGTCCGGCTGCCCTGGCAGCTCGACGGCCGGGACCACGTCCTGCACATGATCGACACCCCCGGCCACGTCGACTTCACCTACGAGGTGTCCCGGGCGCTGGAGGCGTGCGAGGGCACGATCCTGCTGGTCGACGCCGCGCAGGGCATCGAGGCGCAGACGCTGGCCAACCTGTACCTGGCGATGGAGAACGACCTCACCATCATCCCGGTGCTGAACAAGATCGACCTGCCCGCGGCCGACCCGGACAAGTACGCCAAGGAGCTGGCGCACATCGTCGGGTGCGAGCCCGAGGAGGTGCTGCGGGTCTCGGCGAAGACCGGCCTGGGCGTCGGCGACCTGCTCGACGAGGTCGTGCGCCGCGTCCCGGCCCCGGTCGGCGACTCCGACGCCCCGGCGCGCGCGATGATCTTCGACTCGGTGTACGACACCTACCGGGGCGTGGTCACCTACATCCGCGTGGTCGACGGCAAGATCACCCCGCGCGAGCGGATCCGGATGATGTCCACCGGCGCCACCCACGAGCTGCTGGAAGTCGGCATCATCTCGCCCGAGCCGAAGCCGTCGCGCGGCCTGGGCGTCGGCGAGGTGGGCTACCTCATCACCGGCGTGAAGGACGTGCGGCAGTCCAAGGTCGGCGACACCGTGACCTGGGAGAAGAAGGGCGCGACCGAGCCGCTGGCCGGGTACCGCGAGCCCAAGCCCATGGTCTACTCCGGCCTGTACCCGGTGGACGGCTCGGACTACCCGATCCTGCGCGAGGCCCTGGAGAAGCTCCAGCTCAACGACGCGGCGCTGACGTTCGAGCCGGAGACGTCGGCCGCGCTGGGCTTCGGCTTCCGCTGCGGCTTCCTGGGCCTGCTGCACCTGGAGATCACCCGGGACCGCCTGGAGCGCGAGTTCAACCTGGACCTGATCTCCACCGCGCCCAACGTGGTGTACCGGGTCGTCATGGAGGACGGGACCGAGCACGTCGTGACCAACCCGTCGGACTGGCCCGACGGCAAGCGGGCCGAGGTCTACGAGCCGGTCACCAAGTGCACCATCATCGCGCCCAGCGACTACATCGGCGCGATCATGGAGCTGTGCCAGTCCAAGCGCGGTCAGCTGGGCGGCATGGACTACCTCTCCGAGGACCGCGTCGAGCTGCGCTACACCATGCCGCTGGGCGAGATCATCTTCGACTTCTTCGACGCCTTGAAGTCGCGCACGCGCGGCTACGCGTCGTTGGACTACGAGGAGTCGGGCGAGCAGGACGCCGAGCTGGTCAAGGTGGACATCCTGTTGCAGGGCGAGCCGGTGGACGCGTTCTCGGCGATCGTCCACAAGGACCACGCCTACGGCTACGGCACGAAGATGGCCACGAAGCTGCGCGAACTGATCCCGCGGCAGCAGTTCGAGGTCCCGATCCAGGCGGCCATCGGGTCGCGGGTCATCGCCCGCGAGACGATCCGCGCGATCCGCAAGGACGTCCTCGCCAAGTGCTACGGCGGTGACATCACGCGGAAGCGGAAGCTGCTGGAGAAGCAGAAGGAAGGCAAGAAGCGGATGAAGATGGTGGGGCGCGTGGAGGTGCCCCAGGAAGCCTTCGTCGCCGCGTTGTCGACCGAGGATTCGGGCAAGGACAAGAAGAAGTAGAGCTGTGGATCTCCGCGGGCCACTTTCGGGTGGTCCGCGGAAATCAATGGTGGAATAACGGATCACCCCTGAGGCGGTTGGCGTACCAAATCGAAAGGGGGATCATGACCGCCATGCCGGAAGACGAGAATTCACGTCCCTACACGGTCGATGACCTGCAGGGAATGTTTGATGATGGCCGGCGCTACGAACTCATCGACGGGACGCTTCTGGTGAGCCCGGCACCGGGCTTGCGCCACCAGAAGATCGTGGGGATCCTGACCGCAGTCCTCGTCCCGGTGTGTCCGGATGGCATGCACGTGTTGCCCGCACCATTCGCGGTGCGGCCTTCGAGGTCGACCGAGTTGCAGCCGGATGTCCTGGTGGGCCGAGACGAGGACTTCACCGACAAGCTGCTAACGGTGCGGATCGTGGCGGCGGAGCTGCTCGGGTCGCTGAAATGACGAAGGGCCTTCAGGACGCCCCTGTCCCGAAGGCCCTCACAAGTGCTGCCGGTCAGCTGTAGTTGCGGACCAGGCGGTCGAGCGTGTGGCGGCGGAGGATGGCCTCGATCTCCCGGGTCTCGTGTTCCGGGTGGCGGGCGAGCATCGCTTCCAGGTCCTGCCGGGCGCTCGGGGTGTCGTAGGCGGCCAGCTCGCGGGACAGTGCCGCCTCGCGCCTGCGAAGCTCCCGCCGGGTGGCGAAGTACGTGCGAACGGACTCCAGTGCCTTGGTCATGTCGCCTTTCCGGTCGATCCTTCTGTATCGGTTCACCTACCATGATGCCGCATGTCAGAGGCGGTTTCGACCCGATCGCACGTGACCTTGGAGACAACTCCTACGCGAGTGTGTCGAGCAGGTGAAGGGCGCGGGCGTACTTGGCCCGCAGGCGATCCTGGGTGGTCACGTCGAGCTGGGAGATGCGGTGCGGGGAGAGGTTGTCGGCGATGTCGGCCCGCTTGACCGTCACCGCCACCGGGTCGGCCGCCACGCGCGCCAGGTAGTCCTCCTGCGACTCGCCGGGCAGGTGGCTCAGGGCGACGACCGTGGCCACGACGTGCGCGGGGCACCCGGCGGCCAGCAGGTCCGCCGCCGTCACGGGAGTGTCCTCCACGACGTCGTGCAGGACGGCGGCCATCCGGGCGTGCTCCCCGGACACGGCGCCCATCACGCGCAACGGGTGGCCGATGTACGGCTTGCCGGACTTGTCGACCTGCCCGTCGTGCGCGGAGCGGGCGATGCGGACGGCGTCCTCGACTGTGAACGTCACGCCGACCATGGTCACACCCTTGACAAGGTCCAGTGGTCTAGTCCATTTTGCCAGTGGCCCACGTCACCTGCTGGGCAAGGCCGCCGACTGGGACTTTCATGGAGGTGGACGTGGCTTCGAGGACGAGACGCGCTCTGGTCGCTGCGCTGACCGGACTGCTGGCCTTCGCGGGCCTGACCCTGGTGGTGGTCGGCAGCGCGTCGGCCGCCAACCTGGTCGCCAACCCCGGGTTCGACGCGGGCAACCTGGGCGGCTGGACCTGCGCCGGGACCGCGAGCGCGGTCACCACGCCCAAGCGCAGCGGCACCCACGCCCTGTCGGCGACGCCGGCGGGCTCGGACAACGCCCGCTGCTCGCAGACCATCAACGTCCAGGCGAACACCGCCTACAAGCTGTCCGCCTGGGTCCAGGGCAGCTACGTCTACCTGGGCGTGACGGGCACCGGCAGCGGCGACAAGAGCACCTGGACGCCGGGGTCGAGCGGCTTCAGCCAGCTCACGATCGACTTCACCACCGGCAACACCACCAGCGTCACCATCTACGTGCACGGCTGGTACGGCCAGCCCACCTACTACGCCGACGACATCGCCCTCGACGGCCCCGGCACCCCACCGACCAGCACCACCACGACCACCACCACGACGACGACCACCACGACATCGACGACGACCACCACCACGACCACGACCACCACGCCGCCGGACCCGACGCTGCCCAAGCACGTCCTCACCGGCTACTGGCACAACTTCGACAACGGCTCCCGCCTGCTCAAGCTCGCCGACGTGCCGACCACCTACGACATCGTCGCGGTCGCGTTCGCCGACGCCGTCCCGGCGACCCGGGGCGCGGTCGACTTCACCCTCGACCCGACCCTGGCGAGCAAGCTCGGCGGCTACACCGACGCCCAGTTCAAGGCCGACATCAAGACCCTCCAGGCCCGCGGCCAGAAGGTGATCATCTCCGTCGGCGGCGAGAAGGGCACCATCTGGGTCGGCGACAACGCCGCCTCCACCGCGTTCGCCAACAGCGTCAAGTCCCTCATCGCCGAGTACGGCTTCAACGGCGTGGACATCGACCTGGAGAACGGCATCAACTCCACCTACATGGCGCCCGCGCTGCGCAGCATCCACGCCGCCGGCGGCAAGGTCATCGCCATGGCCCCGCAGACCATCGACATGCAGTCGACCGGCCAGGAGTACTTCAAGCTGGCGCTGGCCGTGAAGGACATCCTCACGGTGGTCAACATGCAGTACTACAACTCGGGCACCATGCTCGGCTGCGACCAGAAGGTCTACGCCCAGGGCACGGTGGACTTCCTGGTCGCGCTGGCCTGCATCCAGCTCCAGAACGGCCTGCGCCCCGACCAGGTGGGCCTGGGCCTGCCCGCCTCGCCCTCCGGCGCGGGCGGCGGCTACCAGTCCCCGGCCAACGTCAACGCGGCGCTCAACTGCCTCGCGAAGGGCACGAACTGCGGCTCGTTCAAGCCGGCGCAGACGTGGCCGGGCATCCGCGGCGCGATGACGTGGTCGATCAACTGGGACGCCTCGAACAGCTGGCAGTTCGCCAACACGGTGGCCCCGCACCTGGACACCCTGCCGTAACGGGAGGTGGTGCTCCCCCGGGGCGACCGGGGGAGCACCACGCCCTCACCGCAGCCGCTGGGTCCCCGCCGCCACGGTGAACGTCCGGGCCAGGGTCGCCGGCGAGTCGGCGCGGGTGCGGTCGGCCAGGAAGTACCAGTCCATCCGGACCATCTCCGGCGTCACGTCCAGCACGGTGTAGCCGTGCGAGTCCAGCTCCACCCACTTCAGGTGCCGGTTGAGCGTGGTCAGCGCCGCCTCGGCGGCCAGGGACGCCGAGCGCGGCGGCGTGCCGGCCAGCTCGTCGATGTTGTCCGACGTGACCGACGGGACCACCAGCTCGGTCGCCACCGTGCGCCGCGTGAACGGGTACAGCGCGGCGTCGTAAGGCACCTCGAACGCCCACGACGTGTGGATGTCCCCGGTCAGGAACACGGTGTTCTGCACGCCGTTGTCGGCCAACGCCTCGATCAGCACCCGCCGGTCGTACTGGTAGCCGTCCCACTGGTCGACGTTGATCGGCACGCCGTCGGCCGGCACCCCCAGCAACTCGCCCAGCGGACGCCCGATCGCCTGCGGCAGGGCCGGGACGAGCACGGGCGAGAACATCACCGGGTTGCCGACCAGCTTCCACCGCGCGTCCGAGGCGACCAGGCCGTCCCGCACGAACGCGAGCTGCTCGGCGCCGGCGATGCTGCGGTCCGGGTCGTCCGCGCGGCCGATGTCGGTGCCGACCTGCTGGGACCGGTAGGTGCGCAGGTCCAGCATGGTCAGCTCGGCGAGCGTGCCGAACCGCAACCGCCGGTAGATCCGGCCGTCGAGACCGGTGCGCACGGGCATCCACTCGCGGTAGGCCCGCATCGCCGCCGCCCGGCGGGTCGCGTACGAGCCCTCCGCGCCCTCGGTGTGGTTGCCCGCGCCGCCGGACCAGGCGTTGTCGGCCACCTCGTGGTCGTCGATGGTGATGACCCACGGGTAGGCGGCGTGCAGCTGCTGGAGTTCCGGGTCGGTCTTGTACTGGGCGTGCCGGACCCGGTAGTCCGACAGCGTCAGCACCTCGTGGGCCGGTTCGTGCGCGCGTCCGCCGCCGAACTCGCCGGGCCCGTGCTCGTAGAGGTAGTCGCCGAGGTGGACCACGGCGTCGAGGTCGCCGCGCTCGGCCAGGTGCCGGTAGGCGGCGAACCGGCCGGACTGCCAGTTCGAGCAGGACACCACGCCGAACCGCAGGCCCGCGACGGCGGCGGTGGCGGCGGGCGCGGTCTTGGTGCGGCCGACCGGGGAGGCCTGGCCGTCCAGGGTGAACCGGTAGAAGTAGTGGCGGCCCGGCTGGAGGCCGGCCACGTCGAGCTTCACCGTGTGGTCGCGGTCGGGACCGGTGGTGGTGCTGCCGCGCACCACGACCCGGGTGAACGCGGCGTCCTCGGCGACCTCGTGGTCCACGGTCACGGTGGGGCCGACGCCCGAGCCGGGCAGGGCGTCGTCGGTCGGGGTGACGCGGGTCCACAGGACGACCCGGTCGGGCAGCGGGTCGCCGGACGCGACGCCGTGGCGGAAGCGGGGCGTGGCTTCCGAAGTCAGACCCTGGGCGGGCAAGGCGGGGGCGGTCAGGAAGGCGACGCCGGCGATGGCGCCCAGCTTCAAGGCGTCCCGGCGGGGGTGTGTGTGCGGCACGGCGTCCATTCCAGGGGCGCGGGTGGGCGGCGCGGAACCACCGGCTGGGGGAGTTCACGCGGAGTTCGCCGCGCGGATCACGTGCCGCGTCGCGGGTATTCCGCCAAATGGCGGGTTATCGTCGTCGTCATGCTGGACCGACTGGAAGTGCCGGTGATCGCCGCGCCCATGGCGGGTGGCGCGTCCACCCCCGCCCTCGTCGCGGAGGTGGGCCGCGCGGGCGGACTGGGGTTCCTCGCGGCCGGGTACCTGGGGCTGGAAGCCGTGGCCACCCAGATCAAGGACACCATGGCGCTGACGGACAAGCCGTTCGGCGTCAACCTGTTCGTGCCCGGAGCGAAGTCCACTGTGGACGTAAGCGCCTACCGGGACCGGGTGCGGGCGCAGGCGCCGGCCGAGCCCGGCGAACCCCGGTGGGACGACGACTCGTACGCCGCCAAGCTGGAGCTGGCCATGGCGATGCGGGTGCCGGTGGTGTCGTTCACCTTCGGCCTGCCCGACCCGCACGACGTGCGCCGGCTGCACGCGGCCGGCTCGACGGTCGTCGCCACGGTCACCACGCCGGCGGAGGCCCGGCAGGCCGCGCAGGTCGGCGTGGACGCGTTGTGCGTGCAGGGGTGCGACGCCGGCGGGCACCGCGGCACGTTCACCGACGACGGCGTGTCCCCGGGTGGCGGCGAGCTGTTCGGCGTACTGGCCGCCCTCCGGTTGGTCGCGGCCCGGGTGGACCTGCCGCTGATCGCCGCGGGCGGCCTCGTGCACGGCGCGGACGTCGCCGCCGTGCTCGCCGCCGGGGCGGTCGCGGCGCAGCTGGGGACGGCGTTCCTGTCCTGCCCGGAGGCGGGCACGGCCGCCGCGCACCGCGAGGCGCTCGCCGCCGGCACCCGGCGCACCGCGCTGACCAGGGCGTTCAGCGGCCGTCCGGCGCGCGGCCTGGTGAACCGGTTCCTCACCGAGAACTCGCCGCACGCCCCGGCCGCCTACCCGGACGTGCACCACCTGACCAAACCCGTCCGCGCGACCGGCGACCCGGAGCTGATGTCGCTGTGGGCCGGACAGACCTACGCGGTGGCCCGACCGGCCCCGGCGGCGGAGCTGGTGGCCCGCCTCCGGGCGGAGGCACGGGCCGCGCTGGACTCCGCCGCCGTGCGGATCCCTCCGCTGTAGCAAGGGTTTGCGGTCAGAATGACCGGATGACGACTGCGCGCGAGCTGTCCGACGAGCTGCTCACCGTCGCCTTCGACGCCGACCCGGTCGAGGCGACCCTGCGCGGGGTGCCCGGCTGGGACGACCGCCTGCCCGACCCGAGCGCCGACGCCGCCGCCGGCATCGCCCGCCGCGCCGAGGACGTCGCGCGCCGCGCGCGGGCCGGGGGTGACGACCCGGTGACCCGCGCGGTGGTGGCGCAGCAGGCGGACGCGGTCGCCGGCCGGGCGCGGGCCGGGCTGGTCGAGCACACCCACGCCGAGGGCCTCAACGCGCCCGTCGCGCTGCTGCTGACCGCCCTGCCGCTGGTCCGGCCCGTCGACGCGCAGGGCGCTCGCGACTACCTGACCCGCCTGTCCGCCTTCCCCGCCTACCTCGACGCCCTCGCCCGCCGGCAGCGCGACTCCCCGAAGCGCCCGGTCGCGCACCTGGTGGACGCCGCCGTCGCCCGCCTGGACCGGCACCTGGCCGACCCCGTCGACCCGCTGGCGGACCCGTTGCGCGCCACCGACCTCCACGACGAGTGCGCCGCCCTGCTGACGGCCGAGGTCCGGCCCGCGTTCGAGCGCTACCGGGACTTCCTGCGCACGGAGATCGCACCGCGCGGCCGTTCCCAGGACGAACCGGGGCTGTGCGCGTTGGAAGGCGGCGCGGAGACCTACGCGATGCTCGTCCCCCTCTACACGACGACCGCGCACACGCCGGAGGAGTTGCACCGCATCGGCTTGGACCTGGTCGAGGCGCTCGACCGCGAGTACGAGGAGATCGGCGCACGGGTCTTCGGGCCGCTGCCGGCGCGGGAGGTCCGGGCGCGGCTGCTGGCCGACCCGGCGATGCGGTGGAAGAGCGCCGAGGAGATGACCGCGCTGGCCAAGGCCACCATCGAGCGCGCCGAACGCGTCGCGCCGGACTGGTTCGGCACCGTGCCGGCCGAGTCCTGCCGGGTGCGGGCGGTGCCCGAGGCGGACGCGCCGAACGCCCCGCTGGCCTACTACATGGACCCGGCGCTGGACGGCTCCCGGCCGGGCACCTACTACGTGAACACCTTCCAGGCCACCGAACGCGACCGGTTCAGCGCCGAGGCCACCGCCTTCCACGAGGGCGTGCCCGGCCACCACTTCCAGATCTCGCTGGCCCAGGGCCGCACCGACCTGCCGACGCTGCGCCGGTTCGCCTCCGTCGAGTCCTACCTGGAGGGGTGGGCGCTCTACGCCGAGCGGCTGGCCGACGAGATGGGCCTCTACAGCGACGACGTGGCGCGGCTGGGGATGCTGTCGGGCGACTCGCTGCGCGCCGCGCGGCTGGTCGTGGACACCGGTCTGCACGCGCTGGGCTGGACCCGGCGGCGGGCGGTGGACTTCCTGCGGGACAACGCGGTCATGCCGGACGTGGACATCCACTCCGAGGTGGACCGCTACATCGAGAACCCCGCGCAGGCGCTGTCGTACATGGTGGGACGACTGGAGATCCAACGCCTGCGCGGGGACGCGGAGCGGCGCCTGGGCGACCGCTTCGACATCAGGGCCTTCCACGACCTGGTGATCGGCGGCGGTCCGCTGCCGATGGCCGTGCTGGCCGACGTGGTCGACCGGTGGGTCGACCACGTCGGTCCCTGATCAGACCGGGTCCGACTACTTCGGGGAGCGGCCCTCCTCCAGCACGGAGTTCCGCTTGCTGTAGGCGAAGTAGACGATCAGGCCGAGCGCGAACCAGGCGGCGAAGCGCAGCCACGTCTCCGGCGCGAGGAAGGTGATCAGCCAGATCGAGAACACGATGCCGATGATCGGCACGACCGGCATGCCCGGCGTCTTGAACGTGCGCGGCAGGTCGGGCTGCTTGTACCGCAGCACGATCACCGCGACGCAGACCACCACGAACGCCAGCAGGATGCCGATGTTGGTCAGCTCGGCGGCCTCCGCGATGGGCAGGAAGCCCGCGATGACCGCGGAGGCGATGCCCAGCACCCACGTGGTGCGCGTCGGGACGTGCTTGACCGGGTGGGTCTTGGCGAACCACTTGGGCAGCAGGCCGTCGCGGGACATCGAGTAGCCGACGCGCGCCGCGCCCATGAGGAACGTGAACAGCACGGTGGTGATGCCCAGGACCGCGCCCACCGAGATGACGATGCCCAGCGCGGGCAGGCCGATGTCGGCGAACGCCGTGGCGAACGCGCTCTCGGTGTCCACGTCCTTGTAGTTCACCATGCCGGTGAGCACCAGGCAGGCCAGCACGTAGAGCACCATCGAGATCGCCAGCGAGTAGATGATCGCCTTCGGCATGTGCCGCTGCGAGTCCTTGGACTCCTCGGCCGCGGTGGACATCGCGTCGTAGCCGAAGACCGCGAAGAAGACCGTGGCCGCGCCGGTGATCGCGCCGGAGATGCCGAACGGGAAGAACGGGTTGTAGTTGCCGGTGTTGATGTGGAACGCGCCGACGATGATCACCAGCAGGACGATGCCGACCTTGAGGTAGACCAGGGCGGTCTCGAAGCGGGCGGCGTTCTTCATGCCCAGGTTGAGGATCCAGGCGATGAGCAGGCACAGCACGACCGCGAACAGGTTGACCTTGTAGCTGCCCGCGGCGACGCCACCGGTCTCCGTGCCGGGTGCGCCGAGCATCCACACCGGCAGGTCGAGGCCGAGCAGGTTGAGCAGCTCGTTGAAGTAGCCCGAGATGCCGATCGCGACCACCGCCACGATCGCCGTGTACTCCAGCAGCAGGTCCCAGCCGATGAACCAGCCGACGATCTCGCCGAGCACGGCGTAGCCGTAGGTGTAGGCGGAGCCCGCCTTGGGGATCAGGCCCGCGAACTCGGCGTAGGAGAACGCCGCCGCCGCGCTGGCGATGCCCGCGACGAGGAACGAGATGAGCACCGCCGGACCCGCGGTCTTGTTGGCCACGGCGCCCGCGAGCGAGAAGATGCCCGCTCCGATGATGCCGCCGATGCCGATCGCGGTGAGCTGCCAGAGGCCCAGGGTCCGGGTGAGCCCGGTCTTCTCCTCGGAGATCTGCTCGATGGGCTTGCGGCGGAACACGCCGGAGCCCCGGCCGAAGCCGCCCTGCACGGAGGTCATGCCTTTGCTCCCTCGGTGGTGTTGTGCGGCGAACCGTACGCGCGTCAACTGTCACCAGGGTTTGTTCGATCGCACCACTTGACTTCCACTCTTTTGTGCGATCCCACCATTGTGCGGCTTGCGCGCCAGAAGAACTCCGGCTATGACGACCGCACCGCCCACCACAGTGTTCCACCCGACGGGTTCGGAAAGCAGTAGTGCGCCCGCCACCGTCGACCACACCGGCGCCACGTAGGTGACCGTGGCGGCCACCGTCGGCCCCGCCGCGCGGATCACGTCGAGGTTCAACACGTACGCCCACCCCGTCCCCGCCGCGCCCAGCACGACCAGCGCCCCGACCGCGAACCAGCCGGGCCGGTCCGGCACGCCGGCGATCAGCGGCGCGGCGATCGCCAACTCGCCGGCCGCGCAGGTGACCTGCACCGCGGACAACGCGCTGGCCGACTGCGACCCGCCGGAGAAGAACCGTCGCGTGTAGGCGTACCCCGCGCCGTAGAACGTCGTCGCCCCCAGGCACGCCAGCCCGCCGACCAGCACGTCACCCCCGACGCCGTCCCACACGCCCAGCACCACCAGCACCCCGGAGAACCCGACGGCGAGCCCGGCGACCCGGGCCGCGGTGACCTTCTCCGCCGGCACCACCAGCAGCACGAACACCAGCGTCGTCAACGGCATGGTCGCGTTGAACACGCCCGCCAGCACCGACGTCACCAGCGTCTCGCCGAAGGCCAGCAACGTGAACGGCACCGCGTTGAGCAGCGTGGCCACCACCAGCGCGTGCCCCCAGGTGCGCCGGTCGCGCGGCAACGGCGTCCGCGTCACCAGGCACACGAGTCCCAACGCGAGCGCCCCGAAGAAGCACCGCCCGAACGCCACCCACACCGGCGGCACGCCGGCCTCGACGGCGACCTTGATCAACGCGAAGCTCGCACCCCAAATGGCGGACAGGAGTGCGAACTTGCCCACCCAACTCGACTGCACCGGAGCACAATCACCGCGTGGCAGGCGATGAGTCCAACAAGCACTCCGCATCCCGACATGAGGGACGCTCATGGCACTGAACTTCGCGCAGCTCCGCGCGTTCCTCGCGGTGGTGGACGAGGGCGGCTTCGGCGCGGCGGCGGACGCGCTGGGCATCACCCAGTCCGCCGTCTCGCACGCGGTGGCCGCCCTGGAGCGCACGCTGGGTCACCCGGTGCTGCACCGCCAAGGACGGCCGGCGCCCACGGCCTTCGGCGCGGAACTCCTGGCGCACGCCCGCGGCGCGGTGGGGGCCGCCGCCGCGATCACCGACCTGGCGGCCCGGCGCGGCGGCCTGGCCCGGGGCACCATCAAGCTGGCCGCCCCGCCCACGGTCTGCCAGGGGTTGCTGCCGGACCTCCTGGCGCGGTGGCGGGCGGAGTTGCCGCACGTGCGCATCCGCGTCTTCGAGGGCGAGGACGACGAGGTCGCCGACTGGCTGGCCAACGGCACGGTCGAGGCGGCGATCGTGGTGGACCCGCCGCCCGGTCCCGGCGTGGAGGTGGGGGAGGACGCGTTCCACGTGCTGCTGCGCGACGACCACCCGTTGGCGCGGGAGGCCGACGTGGACGTGGCCGACCTGGCCGACGACCCGTTCCTGCTGTCGTGCGGGGGCTGCGAACGGCACGTGCGGCAGGCGCACCAGGGGCTGCCGTTCAAGCCGGTGCACCGGGTGCGGGAGCTGGGGACGCTGCTCGCGATGGTGCGCGCGGGCGTGGGCATCACCATCGTGCCGGGCCTGATCGCGGCCATGCTGCCGCCGGGCCTGGTGCTCGTGCCGCTGCGCCGCCGCGTGGTGCGCCGGCTCGTGATCAGCGGACCGCCGGGCAAGGAGTGGCACCCGGCGGTCAAGGCCCTCGTCGGCTCGGTGACCGTCAGCGGGTGAAGACGATCTTCCCGGCCGTCTCGCCGTCGAGCATCGCCTTGAAGCCCTGCTCGGCCTGGTCCATCGGCAGGGTGGCGCCGATCTGGGGGCGCAGGCCGTTCAGGGCGCAGAACGCCATCAGGTCGCCCAACTCCTCGCGGGTGCCCATCGTGGACCCGACCACGCGCAGCTGGAGGAAGAACAGGCGCTGGAGCTCGGCCGCACCGGCGTCACCGCTGGTCGCGCCGGAGATGACCACGATGCCGCCCGGCTTGAGCGACTTCATGGAGTGCGACCAGGTGGCCTTGCCGACCGTCTCGAAGACCGCGTCCACCCGCTCGGGCAGCCGCGCGCCGGACTCGAACGCGGCGTGCGCGCCCAACTGCTCGGCCAGGGCGCGCTTCTCCTCGCTGCGCCCGGTCACCCACACGCGGTACCCGGCCGCGCGGCCCAGCTGGATCAACGCCGTGGAGACGCCGCCGGACGCGCCCTGCACCAGCATCGTCTGCCCGGGGCGCAGACCGGACTTCACGAACAGCATCCGGTAGGCCGTCAGCCACGCCGTGCCCATGCACGCGGCCTCTTCGAAGGTCAGGTCCGCCGGCTTGGGCAGCGCGTTCCGGGCCGGGACGACCACGTGGTCCGCGAAGGTGCCCTGGTACTTCTCCGTCAGGAGGGTGCGGCCCGGGTCGAGGGTCTCGTCACCGGTCCACGCCGGGTCGCCGATGACCGAGTGCAGGACGACCTCGGTGCCGTCGTCCAGGACGCCCGCGCCGTCGCAGCCCAGGATCATGGGGAACTTGTCCGCCTTGATGCCCACGCCCCGCAGCGTCCACAGGTCGTGCATGTTCAGGCTCGCGGCCTTCACACCGACGCGGACCCAGCCGGCCGGGACCTCGGGATCGGGGCGGTCACCCACGCGCAGTGCGGCGAGGGGGTCCTGCGGGCTCGGCTCGGCTGCGTAGACGGCGAACATGACGGCAACTTACCCATAGGTAGGGAGTCCTGTGCGGTGAACCACGTCACGGCAGTAGGCTCGGTGGCGTGCTGGAAGCCTTCGCGCAGTGGTGGGACGGGGTCGAGCTGTGGCTCGCCCAACTCCCGTTCCCGTTCCAGTTCGCGCTGGTCATGGCCGTGCTGCTGCCCGCGTCCCTGGGGGTCGCGCGGCTGATCGACCGGGTCGTGGACCAGGCCGCGGGCCGGTTCAACCCGGTGCCCAAGGTGCCCCCGGCGGCCGAGCCCGAGAAGGTGGAGGCGGGCACGCCTTCGTAGGCTGGCCACCGTGACTCCCGCACGGCGCCTCACCGTCGCGTTGGTGGGCCTGATCGCGCTGGTCGTGATCGGCTACCTCGCGAAGGACCTCGGCGGCTCCACCGAGCCCCCGCCCCCCACGACCTCCGCCACCACGAAGGGCGCGGCCGGGTCCGGCACGGCGTCGGCGGGAAAGCCGGACCGGGTGCCCGGGGCCGCCTCCGGGCTGCCGGTCAAGGCGCTGACCAGCCTGCCCGGCGAGGCGAAGGCGACGTGGGAGCTGATCGAACGCGGCGGCCCGTTCCCGCACCCGCGCAACGACGGCGTGACGTTCCAGAACCGCGAGAAGCGGCTGCCCGCGAAGTCCGGCGACTACTACCGCGAGTACACGGTGCCCACGCCGGGCAGCGACGACCGCGGCGCGCGCCGACTGGTGACCGGCCGCGAGCGGGAGGTCTACTACACCGGTGACCACTACGAGTCGTTCGTCGTCGTGGACGTGACGCGATGACCCACCGGCACGTGGCGCGCCCCGGTGCGCGGACCAAGAGCGCGGCGCTGGCGGCCATCGGCGAGGCGATGGAGTTCCCGGACTACTACGGGCAGAACCTGGACGCCCTCTACGACTGCCTGACCGACCTGTCGTGGCTGCCCGAGGGCGAGCACGTCCTGGTCTGGACCGGCGGTGACGCCTCGGTCGCGGCCGTGCTGGCCGACGCCCAAGCCGCCACCGCCGACGGCCCCCGCCCGTTCCGGGTCGAGTACCGGGGCTAGTTCCCGGTCGGCACCCAGCTCGGCTTGCGCTTCTGCACGAACGCGGCGATGCCTTCCTGACCCTCGGGACCGCCGAAGTGCTTCGCCGACAGCTCCAGCATGTCCGCGAACACCGCGCCCAGGTTGCTCGACCGTTCCTGTTGGAGCATCCGCTTGGTCGCCGCCAGCGCGTTCGGCGCGCCCAGCGCCAGCATGTCCGTGTACCGGGCGACCTCGGCGTCCAGCCCTTCAGCCGGCACGGCCGAGTTCACCAGCCCGATCGCCACGGCCCGCCCGGCGTCGAACGTCTCACCGGTCAGGAACAGCTCGTGCGCCGCGCGCGGCAGCAGGCGGGGCAGGACCGTCACCGAGATGACCGCGGGCACCACGCCGATCCGGACCTCGCTGAACGCGAACGTCGCCGACTCGACCGCCACCGCGATGTCGCACGCCGCCACGATCCCGACACCCCCGGCCCGCGCCGGCCCGGCCAGGCGGGCGACGACCGGCTTGGGGCTGGTCCAGAGCTGTTCGAGGATCGCGGGGAACTCGTTGACCCCCTGCTGGGACGCGCTCGCCCCGCCGGCCTCCTTGAGGTCCATGCCCGAGCAGAACACCGGCCCGGTGTGGGTCAGGACGACGACCCGGACGGCGTCGTCCTCGACCGCCGCCTTCAGGTGCCCGGTGAGCTCGGCGCGGAGCTGCGCGGAGAGGGCGTTGCGGTTGTGGGGGGAGTCCAGCGTGATCGTCGCGATGCCACGCCGCACCTCGTAGTGGACCAGCTCGTCTGCCATGGGGCGCACTCTAACCAGGACGTCCGATTGACAGGACGCTGTCAAGATGACAGGATACTGTCATGATGACGAAGACGGTCCACCTCGCGCTCTACCCCGCTCTCGCCGACTGGGAGTTCGGCTACGCCACGGCCCGCCTCAACGACCCGTCGTTCCAGAAGGTCCCGGGCCGCTACCGGGTCCGCACGGTCGGCCTGACCCGCGACCCGATCACCAGCATGGGCGGCCTGACCATCACCCCCGACCTGGCGCTGGCCGACATCGACCCGTCCGACAGCGCACTGCTCCTCCTGCCCGGCGCCGACTCGTGGGGAGACGGCGGCAACGCCGAGTTCGCCCAGGCCGCCCGCCGCTGGCTGACCGCAGGCGTGCCGGTCGCGGCGATCTGCGGCGCAACGGTCGGCCTGGCCGCGGAGGGCCTGCTGAACAACCGCCCGCACACCGGCAACATGCTCGAAGAACTACTCCAGGTGGAGACCTACTCCGGCACCGAGCACTACCGCCAGGAACGCGCGGTTCGAGAGGGCGGCCTGATCACCGCCGGCGCACACAGCGCCCTGGAGTTCGCCCGCGAAATCCTGGCCGAGCTGGACGTCTACGAGCCCGCCGTCCTGGAGGCCTGGTACGGCCTGTTCAGCACGGGCGACCCGCAGTGGTTCGGCAAGCTCATGGCAGCGGCCGAATGACGGTGGAGCCGCGCACGGAGGCGGGGGACGTGCTGACCGACGTCATCATGCGCACCTTCCGCCTCTACGGCGCTTTCCTGGATGCGGCCGAGGTGATGACCAAGCCGGTCGGCCTCACGGCAGCCTGGTGGCAAGTCCTGGGCGCGGTCCTCAAAGACCCCCTCCCGGTGTCCGGCATCGCAAGAGAAATGAGCCTGACCCGCCAAAGCGTGCAACGCACAGCCGACCTCCTGGTGGAGAAGGGCTTGGCGGAATACCTCCCCAACCCAGCCCACCGCCGAGCCAAACTCTTCCGCCCGACGGAAGCCGGCCACAAAGCCATCGAAAGCCTCCGCGCGGCCCAACACAACTTCACCAACAGGGTCTCCGCCCAGGTAGACCTGAACGACCTGAAAACAACCCTTAAGGTCATGACCCAACTAATCAAAGCAGTAGACGACAACCCACCCCACGCCTAACCAACCCATGCCGACCGGGCAGTCCACCGGAGGGGACACAACCCAACCCGGGCTTCTTGCTTGTGTCATCTCCGTATGGCCCGCCCGAAGGGCTACCACATTTTCCCGGGGTTGGGCCAAAAAGTTTTGCGAGGAACG